>NZ_MWVJ01000024.1 GCF_002087335.1 Pseudophaeobacter leonis | reverse complement strand
AGCAATTGGGCAGGCGGTATCCGCCTGATGGTAGCCAGACTGGCCTGTGGCGGATTTTGGATAGCTATCAGTGCGGTGCGCGGGATGAATATTTGGGATCACCTCATCCCCAGCCCCCTCAATATACTGCCAGCGCCGGTAGATGTTTTTGAGAAACGTCAGATATTCAGCGGTGTGCACCGCTGCAATCGGGCCAAGCCCTGCATCCGCAGGGGCCTCAAAGCTGCAGCCTGCAGCCAGCGCCCCTGCTTTCAGAACGTCTATGCGCTGTGGCTGTTCCGGATTTGGCAAAAGCTTGCCATTGGCCATAAAATGCTTGGGGTCGTGCTGGCCCTGCTGGTTGTCAAATATTGCTTTCATTGTGCCTGTCCTGTTTTTCGTTATTGCAGCCGGATCTGGCTAAATCGCGGTGCGATCACCGCCTTTGAGACCCAGCATGTCGCGTGCCTCGGCGGGTGTCGCCACCTCGCGCCCCAGATCCTCAACGATGCGGCGAATTTTGCTGACCTGTTCGGCATTATTCTTTGCCAGGGTGCCACGCGAAATCATCAAACTGTCTTCCAGTCCGACACGCACATGGCCGCCCATGGCCGCTGCGATGCTCACCAATGGCATCTGATGCCGCCCGGCGGCCAAAACCGAGAACATGTAACCCTCACCAAACAGCTTGTCCGCGATCACCTTCATATGCATCAGGTTTTCAGGATCAGCTCCGATCCCGCCCAAAACACCAAAGACAAACTGAATAAACAGCGGCCCCTGTACCAAGCCACGGTCGACAAAATGCTTCAGCATATAGAGATGCCCGACATCGTAGCACTCAAACTCAAACCGGGCACCGCGCGTCTCGCCCATTTCCCGCAGAATATAGGCGATGTCACGCGGCGTGTTCTTAAAGATCAGATCATCCGAGCCTTCCAGAAAGGGCTTTTCCCAGTCGAATTTCCACGCGCTCACTCTTTGGGCCGCAGGATAAAGGGCAAAATTCAAAGACCCCATATTCAGACTGCACATCTCAGGCTCAACCCGCTTTGGTGCGGCCAGACGCTCCTCCAGTGTCATCACGGCACTGCCCCCGGTTGTGAGGTTCAAAACGGCATCTGTGGCCTGTTTTGAACGGGGCAGGTAGCTCATGAAATCTTCTTCGCGACAGGAGGGCTGGCCGGTCGTGGGGTTGCGTGCATGCAGATGCAGGATTGCCGCTCCTGCCTCGGCGGCTCCCAGCGCCTGTTCGGCAATCTCATCCGGTGTGACTGGCAAATAGGGCGACATCGAGGGCGTGTGAATAGAGCCGGTAATGGCGCAGGTAATCAGAACTTTGGTCATGGGTCAGCCTGCTTTCAGGGCAAAGTGGATGTCCTGGCTGAACGCCGCAAGACTGGCATCAAGGCCATCAATGATCTCGTCAATATGCGAGGTGTTCACGATGAGCGGCGGACAGACCAGGATGTGATCGCCCTCAGAGCCATCGCGCGTGCGGCGGGAATAGACAATCAGTCCGCGCGCATAGGCGAGATCGACAAAGCGCTGATGCGCATTCAATGCGGCGGGCAGTGGCGCTTTGCTGTCGCGGTCGGCCATAAACTCAAAGGCCGTCAACAGTCCCATGCCCCGCACATCACCAATCAGCTCATATTTTTGCATCAAGGCCCTGAGACGCGCCAACAGCAGATCTCCCATGGCGGCGGCATTGTCACACAACCCGCCCAGCTCTATCTCGTTGACCACGGCAAGCCCCGCCGCACAGGCCAGCGGGTTCCCTGCATAGGTAAATCCATGGGCAAAGCCGCCTTGTTCCAGCACCGGCGCAACCAGGCGTTCATCCGCGATCACAGCGCCCAGAGGCATATAGCCAGCACCCAGACCTTTGGACATCACCACGATATCTGGCTGCGCCTGCCAGTGATCCGAGCCTAAAAACGTGCCGGTGCGGCCCGCGCCCGTCATCACCTCATCCATGATCAACAAGATGCCATGGCGGTCACAAATCTCCCGGATCCGCTCCATATAGCCGGGCGGCGGCACCAGAGCCCCGGTTGAGGCGCCGCCAATGGGCTCGACTATAAAGGCCAGCACGCTGTCGGGGCCTTCGGCCTGAATTTTGGCCTCTAACATATCCGCATAGTGGTGGCCTGTGGCCAGCGCCTCTGGGTCCAGCCCGTCAAGATAGGCGCGCGGCGCCGGGACTTTTGGCATCTGCTGCATCATCGGCGCAAACGGCGCGCTGAGCGGGGTATAGCCCGTCACGGCCAGCGCCCCCAGGGGGCAGCCATGATAGCTGGGGCTGCGCGATATGACCTTCCAGCGTGTTCCCTGCCCCGTGGCCAGTGCATATTGCCGCGCCAGTTTCAGGCCGCTTTCAACCGCCTCGGATCCACCAGAGACAAAGAACACCCTGTTCAGATCCCCCGGCATTAGATCAGCCAGTTTCTGCGCCAAAAGCTCCGAGGCTTCGGTCTCAAAATGCAGCCGGTAGCCAAAGGTGGATTTCTCCATCTGCCGCCGCATCGCTGTCAGAACCCCGTCATTGGAGTGGCCGATATTGCAGACCATTGCACCCGAAGAGCCATCCAGATAGCGCTTGCCCTCCTTGTCCCACATATAGACGCCAAGCGCCTGATCCAGAACAGGTTTGCGCCCATGCGCCTGATAAAAAAGGTCGCTAATTGTCGGCTTTCTAGTTCTGAGACGCCCGGCTTTGCGGCCCCGGCGCCCGCCTGCAAACGCTGTTGCAAACATCCTGGCGGCCGGGATGCGGCCTTGTGGAAACCATGCGAGAGCGGCTAGTATTGTTCAAATAGATAATTGGAATTTTTGATATAGCGAGCATCTATGCGAGAGAATAACCGCCACTATGCCCTGGAGCGGATTGCACGCGAGCTGGACTGGAATCTGTTGCGCACCTTTGTGGTGCTGGCGGAAAGCCATTCAATCACCGATGCCGCCAGCCAGTTGCGCCTCAAGCAGCCCTCGGTGTCGACCGCTCTCAAACGGCTTGAAGACCGTGTTGGGCGCAAGCTGATCAATCGCTCCCCGGGCCATTATGCGCTGACCGAAGCGGGGCGGCTGTTGTACCGTGAGGCGGTGGAGATCAACGGATCGGTGCTGCGCCTGTCGACCCTGATGCGCGAGATGACGGATGATGTCCGCGGGCATGTCCGCATCGCCATGGCCAGCCATGTGGTCAGCCCGCTGATTGATCAGGCCCTGACGGATTTTCACAGCGCGCACCCGCTTGCGACCCTGAAAATAGAGGTGCTTTCCAGCTCAAAAGCCATAGCAGAAGTTGCCGCAAAACGCGCGTCATTTGCGATCTGTCTGGTGGGAGATCACAATCCCGCCTTTGAATACCGTCGGGTTTTTCGCGAGTATTTTGGTCTGTTCTGCGGCCCGCCTCATCCTCTGTTTGGCCGCGATGACCGGACGATTGCCGATCTGGAGGGGCATTCCTCGGTGAGTTTTGAAACAGACCGGCTGCAGGATGTGCTGAAACCGATCACCGTGATGCGCGCGCAGGCCTCTTTGGGGCAAAAAATCACTGGCGTGTCCAGTCACCTGGAAGAGGTCAGGCGCATGATCGTCTCAGGGCTTGGCATCGGCCCCCTGCCCGTTCATGTGGCGGCCCGCGATGTGCGCGACGGACAGCTGTGGCAGGTGCCGCCCTATGAGGATCTGCCACCCATTGACGTCTATCTGGTCTGGAGTGAGCGGGCGACAAAGAACCGGGCCGAACAAATCCTGCTCGACCGGCTGATCGAGGCGATTGATGCCACACCGATTGAGGAGCGCAGCTACCAATAGACGACGTCTAAACCGCGCCCCGCCCTGTGCTGCGCTGCACTTCACTGTGCTGGGTGGGTTAGGCTTTGTGCCCGGCAAGATGTTTGCGCAGGAAATTCTGGGTGCGCTCATTTTTGGGGTTGCGAAAGATCACCTCGGGTGGGCCTTCCTCGACCACCACGCCCTGATCCATAAACAGCACCCTGTCACACACGCTTTCGGCAAATCCCATCTCGTGGGTCACGATGATCATCGTCATATGCTCTTCGGCAAGCCTCTTCATGACCAGGTTCACCTCCTCGACCAGTTCAGGATCCAGCGCCGAGGTCGCCTCGTCAAACAACATCACCTTGGGCTTCATCGCGAGAGCCCGCGCGATCGCAACCCGTTGCTTTTGGCCGCCCGACAGCTGCGAGGGGTAATAGTCGATCCGCTCGATCATGCCGACCTTGGTCAGCTGCTCTTCGGCCAGGGCATTTGCCTCCGCATCCGACAGTCCTTTCAGCATTTTGGGCGCAAGGGTAACGTTTTCACGGACCCTGAGATGCGGAAACAGGTTAAAGTGCTGGAACACCATGCCAATTTCCTGCCGCACCTCATTGATATGTTTCTCATACTGACGATGGGGCAGGCTTTTGTTGATCTGTTTGTCTTCCAGCCAGATCTCCCCCCCGGTCAGCGGATCAAGATCATTGATCGCCCGCAACAGCGTGCTTTTGCCTGATCCGGACGGGCCGATGATGGCCACGATCTGGCCGCGCTCGACCTGCAGGCTGATATCCTTCAAAACCTCCAGCGTGCCAAAACTCTTCTTGGCATGGCGGATGTCGATGAATGGCTTTTGCTGGCTCATAGTGTTCTCCTGCGCGGTCATTTTGAGGCCTGAATGCGGCGTTCGACGCGGCGCAAAACGGCCTCCATGACGAGATTGATGATGTAATAGATGGCGGCGACGAGCACATAGAACTCAAAGGGGCGATAGGTGCTGCCGATTGCGCGCTGCGCCGACAGGGTCAGCTCGGAAACACCAATCACCGACACCAGGGCTGAATCCTTGAGCAGGGCGATCATGTTGTTGCCAATCGGCGGGATCACATCGCGGACCGCCTGCGGCACCACAACCTTGCGCAGCGCCTGCCAGCGGCTCAATCCCAGCGTCCGGGCAGCTTCGATCTGACCCTTATCGACGGCCAGGATACTGGTCTGGAACAGGTCTGAATTATAAACCACAAAATGCAGTCCAAGCCCAACAACCCCGGCAACAAAAGCCGGCACATCGACACCAATCTGCACCAGGCCAAAATAGATCAAAAACAGCTGCAGCAGCAAGGGCGTGCCCAGGAACAGGAAGGAAAACACCCGAAACGGCCAGCGGACCAGCGCCGGGGCAAACAGAGCGATAACAGCCAGTAAAATTCCACCAAAGAAGCTGACGACGGCGGCGCAAACAGTGATCGCAATGGTCCAGAGCGCGCCAAGCAACACGATATCGAGGTATTTTGGAATGACGCTAAAATCGAGTCCCATGAGGTATCCTTTCGCCGCTCAGTTGAGGCGCGCTTTACGGTCGGCCCAGGAAATGCCCTGCCCGACGACGTAAATGATGATCATGTAAAGAAGACCTGCGATCAGGAACATCTCGAAGGGTTTATAGGTGGAGCCAATATAGCGCTGCGCTGTGTAGGTCAGCTCAACCACTGAAATCGCGGCCACCAGGGCAGTGCTTTTTATCAGCGCATTGATGTTCACCCCAAGAGGCCGGATCATCAGGCGCATCGCCTGCGGCAGGATCACATTGCACATGGCTTGCCAGCGGCTCATGCCAAGGGTGCGGGCGGCCTCGCCCTGTCCACGGTCAACCGCGATGATGGCTCCGCGCATGGTCTCGGTCATATAGGCCCCGACATTGACACCCAGACCGATGACACCGGCAGCAAAGGCATCCAGCTGAATGCCAATCTGCGGGCCGCCAAAGTAGAGGATAAACAGCTGGATAAGTGCCGGGGTGCCGCGAAACAGGCTGACATAAGTCGCACCCAGAAACCGAAACAGGGCAAAACGTGACAGCCGCGCCGAGGTGCCCAGAATGGCGCAGGCCAGTCCCAATGCGGCCGTCAGGACCGATAGTGTTATGGTGGTCCAGGCCGCTTCCAGAAAGAACGGAAAGACCCGTTGCATCAATCCATAATCCACGGTGGTCTGCCTCCTCGGCATTGCTGTGATCTGCAGCACTCTGCATTCAGGCAGTGGCCTGCCATGAGCCGTCCAAAAACATGCCCCGCCCAGGGGGAGTACTGGGCGAGGCTGCATTTACAAGGGTTTAGCGAATGTCACCACCAACCCATTTGTTGGCGATCTCCAGATATGTCCCATCCGCCATCATCGCGTCCAGCGCGGTCTGCATCGCGGCGGCCAGCTCGGGGTTGCCTTTGCGGATGGCAATGCCGGCGCCGAACTCTTCGGTCTCAAAGTCGGTGATCATGACATAGTCCTGGCCGGTTTCTTTCATCGCCAGAATTGCGGCAATCGAGTCATTGACGATCACGTCAACCCGGCCATGTTCCAGCTCCAAAAGAAGCTCTGGCAGGCCTTTGTAGGTCCGCACATCATAGCCCTGCTCACGCGCCCAGGCCTCATGGGTTTCGCCCAGCGTCAGACCAACCTTGGCCTCAGACAGCCCGGCAGCCGATGTGATGCCACCGGGTTTGGCAAAGATCGCCCGCTTGGTGGTATAGTAGGGACCAACAAAATCAACCACTTCCTTGCGCTCTTCGGTGATCGACATCGACCCGACAATGGCGTCATATTTATTGGCCAAAAGGCCACCGATGATACCATCCCAAGCGGTGGTCACGATTTCGACCTCAATCCCCATGCGTTTGGCAATTTCAGCCCCAACTGCAGGGTCAAAGCCAACAACCTCGTTGGAATCGTTCACAAAGTTGAACGGAGGGTAGGCACCGCTCATGGCAATGCGGATCACGCCATTTTCCTTGATGGTGTCCATTTCCTCTGCCATCGCAAAGCTCGCGGTGGTGAGGCTGGCAGTCATTGCAAAACCTGCCGCAAGAGCGGTTCTCAAAAGTGTTCTACGCGTGGTCATGGTGATCTCCTTTGTCGGTTCAACTCTGCTCTGATAGGGATTTCCAGCGCATCAGCCCCGGCCCTCGGCATTTGTGCGCCGAAGCTGGCATAGCCCAACCCATTGGGCAAATAGATAGCAGGAATGAAAATTATTGATGTGATCTATACCCGATAGTGCAGATGCCCTTTTGCACAAATCCCTGAGGTTTTGGCTGGAATTCAGCCCAACACGGCCCTTTGCAGCGCCTTTTTTCGATTTTGCCCCACAATATGGCACAACATGCCGCGCTGCGACAAATCGCACTTGAGCCAGCCTGACCCCATCTGTTAGGCGACACAGAGGTAGTCCAGGCGAGGCAGATCAAATGACAAAAACCCCAATTCAGGTGGTGGATCGCGAAACCGGTGTGGTGTTTGACGAGGTGATCCTGGGTGAAAAACTGATCCGCTGGGCCTATCAGGACAAAAGCGCCAGCCTGATCGAGCGTCTTTTGTTTCGCTCCAGCCTGGTGAGCCGCCTCATGGGCCTCTGGCTCGACAGCCCGCTGTCACGCGGCAAAATCTCCTCGGTTATCAAGGAGCTCTCTATCGATATGGAGGAGGCCGAGCGGCCCGCGCAAGACTACCGGTCCTTTAACGACTTTTTTGCGCGGCACCTAAAGCCGGAGGCCCGTCCCTATAGGGATGATCCGGCAGAGATCGTCGCACCTGCAGATGGCCGGGTGCTGGTGTTTCCAAAGCTGGCCGAGGATGTCTTTGTGCCCGTAAAAGGCCACCCCATGTCGATCACCTCGATGTTGCCTGGGCTGTCAGAGCGTTTTCTTGGCGGGGCTTTAGCAATCGTACGGCTGTGCCCGGCCGACTACCACCGATACCATTTCCCCGCAGATGGCACGATCCAGCAGTGCCAGGAGATCGCCGGAGCGCTGCATTCGGTAAACCCCATTGCACTGGGGGCAGGTCCCGATGTTTTTGGTGAAAACAAGCGCTGCAATACGCTGATAAAAAGCAACAAAATAGGCACCTACTGCTTTAGCGAAGTGGGGGCCTTTGGGGTAGGCTCTATCATCAACACCAAAACGACTGGGGCTGTAAAAAAGATGGAGGAGAAAGGCTACTTTAAATTCGGCGGCTCCACTGTCGTGGTTGTATTTGAGCCAGGTCAGGTCGAATTCAGCGCAGATCTCGTCACCAACAGCGCCAGGGGCTGCGAAACCCTTGTGAGGGTCGGACAACCCCTGGCAAAAGCCGTCAGCTAGCCCTTTGGCGGGATCGAATAGGTCATGGTGGAGCGCGCCACCAATTTGTCAGAGCCGGCCGAGAACATATGCACGTCCCCCACGGCCAGGCTGCGCCCCAGTTTCAAGAGCTGGCCCTTGGCGACAAGGTCCCTGCCCGCCTCTGGTTTGCGCATAAAATCGAGCGAGCAATTGGTGGTGACCGCCAGCGCCTCGCGCCCAAGGCGTGACAAAACCAGCGCATAGACGGTGACATCCGCCAGGGCAAACATCGACGGCCCCGAAACCGTACCACCAGGGCGCAGATGCCGCTCTGCCACCTTCAGCCGCATGGTGATGCCCGCGTCCGACAGGGCGTCCACGGCAAAATCATCTGCCACCTGCGGGAAAATTTCGGCCATATAGGTCTCAAGACCCGTCACGTCGAATGCCAAACCCATGCTTTTCCTCTCCTCACTTGCAGCCTAGTGTTCACCCAGAACCCTGGAGGAGAGCAAGATGGCAATTCTGGAACGTGACGACACAGGCGCCGTGGCACATCTGCGGATGAATGCCCCCGAACGGCTGAATGCGCTGTCGGACGAGATGCTGGCAGCCCTGCAAGCGCAGATTGACAGTCTGAAAGACGACACCAAAATCAAGGCGGTGATCCTTTCTGGCAATGGTAAGGCCTTTTGCGCCGGGCACGATATTCGACAGATGACTGCGGGTCGCGCAGCCGGGGACAAGGGACAGTCCTATTTCGAGGGTCTGTTTTCGCGCTGCACCGCCGTGATGCTGGGACTGCAACGCCTGCCGCAACCGGTGATCGCGCAGGTTCATGGCATCGCAACAGCTGCGGGCTGTCAGCTTGTGGCCTCCTGTGATCTGGCCGTTGCCTCTGATGACTGCCGCTTTGGCGTCAATGGCGTCAACATCGGCCTGTTTTGCTCAACCCCCATGGTGGCCCTGTCGCGCAATATCCCCCGCAAACCATGCCTTTGAGCTGCTGACCACCGGTGATTTCATGACAGCCGCGCGGGCGGCTGATCTGGGCCTGATCAACCGCGCCGTGCCCGCAGACCAGCTAGAGGGTGAGACCCGCGCGCTGGCAGACAAGATCGCGTCCAAACTGTGTGCCGCGGTCAAGGTCGGAAAAGAGGCCTATTACGCCCAGCTGCAAATGCCCATTGAGGAGGCCTATGCCTATACCAGTACGGTCATCGTCGAGAACCTGATGCAGCGTGACACGATCGAAGGCATGGCGGCTTTTGTCGAAAAACGTCCCCCCGATTGGAAAAAATCCTGAATTTGTCGAAAATTTTAGGCTTTGTTTACTATTTGACACGTATTGTTTCTCTATCAGGCCTTTTAATCGAGGCAAGATAATGGCAAAGATTGGGCACGGGTTTCGACACAGGTCCTGACTCGGACACAATTTGGGCCGCTGAAGCGGAAGGTCCCTCCAACCGGGAATCTCTCTCCCCGGGTGACATTCCCGCTCAGCGGCCCCAAATGCCCCTCCCACGCGCAAATCAGACCTCAATCTGGGCTTAACCTGGGCTCAAAATCCGCTGACTTTGGCGCATTGATTTACATCCGGAAACAATGCTTGCCTGGCCGCACGATTGTTTCTCTTACCGCGATTGGGCCGCAAAGCCTGACTTGGACACCTGCGCAAGCTGACTGTGCCCTCTTTCGCCCAATTGTTGCCACAATCCGGCCCCTGCAATATTGCCTAAGCGCGCGCTCTGCCCTATTTGCCCCTCATGACAGAGACATTACATATCGTGGGCGGCGGCATGGCCGGGTCCGAAGCAGCCTGGCAGGCTGCGCACATGGGCGTAAAAGTGGTTATCCACGAGATGCGGCCAAAGGTGGAAACCTTTGCCCATCAGACCGGCAATCTCGGCGAGATGGTCTGCTCCAATTCCTTCCGATCGGATGATGACGAGCAAAACGCCGTCGGGTTGCTGCATTGGGAAATGCGGGCCGCAAATGGCCTGATTATGGCCGCGGCGGAAACCCACCGCCTGCCCGCAGGTGGCGCACTCGCGGTGGACCGCGAGCCTTTTGCCGAAACGGTAACCGCCAGGCTAAAGGCCCATCCCAATATCTCGGTCTCTTATGAAGAGATCACCGCTCTGCCAGAAGAGGGCCACTGGATCTTTGCCACCGGCCCTTTGACCTCGGGCACACTTGGCCAGGCCATACAGGCAGAGACCGGCTCTGAGGCGCTGGCGTTTTTTGATGCGATTGCGCCAATCATCTATGCCGAAAGCATTGATATGTCGCAGGCCTGGATGCAGTCGCGCTATGACAAGGGCGAGACCGAAGAAGAGCGCACCGCCTATCTCAACTGCCCGATGACCGCAGAGCAATACGAGAACTTCATCGACGCGTTGCTGGCGGCGGAGAAAACCGAATTCCACGAAGGCGAGACCGCAGGCTATTTTGACGGCTGCCTGCCGATCGAAGTCATGGCCGAACGCGGGCGCGAAACCCTGCGCTTTGGCCCGATGAAGCCGGTTGGCCTGACCAATCCACATCAGCCGAACGTCAAAGCCTACGCCGTGGTCCAGCTGCGGCGCGACAACGCGCTTGGCACCCTGTTCAACATCGTCGGCTTTCAGACCAAAATGAAATACGGCGCCCAAACCGAAGTGTTAAAGATGATCCCCGGGTTGGAGAATGCCAGCTTTGCCCGACTTGGCGGCATCCATCGCAACACCTTTCTGAACTCTCCTACATTGCTCGACGCAGAGATGCGCCTTAAATCAAAGCCACATCTGCGCTTTGCCGGGCAGATCACCGGTGTTGAGGGCTATGTCGAAAGCTGCCGCCATGGGGCTGCTGGCGGGCCGGATGGCGGCGGCAGAGATTCTGGGGCAAGAGTTGCCGCAGGTGCCACAGGACAGCGCCATGGGGGCCTTGATCCACCACATCACCGGCGGTGCCGAGGCCAAGACCTTTCAGCCGATGAATGTGAACTTTGGCCTGTTCCAACCGGTGGACGGTCTAAAAGGCGGACGGCGTGGCCGCAAAGATCGCTACAAGGCTTACACCGATCGCGCCAAACAGGCCTGGACCAGCTGGCTGGAAAACTTTTTCTGAGAGCACTGTTCTTCTGACCCCACTGAGAGGGCAAAACACGTGACCTTTATCACCCGCTTTGCCCCCTCGCCCACAGGCCCGTTACACCTGGGCCACGCTTATTCCGCGATTGTGGCGCATGACATGGCGCGCGCCGCTGGTGGGGTCTTTCTCTTACGCATGGAAGACACCGACCTGCAGCGCTCCAAACCAGAATGGGATGCCGCAATTGTCGAGGATCTGACCTGGCTCGGCCTCACCTGGGACGCACCGATCCTGCGCCAGTCTGAACATCTCACCAGCTACAACACTCACCTGAAAACACTTGAAAACATGGGGTTATTATATCCGTGCTCCTGCAGCCGCGCCGATATCCGCGCAGCGGTCTCTGCCCCGCAAGAGGGCGTATCCCACGAGGTCTACCCCGGCACCTGCAAGAAACGGCCGATGGCAGATCGAAAACAAGGCGACGCCCTGCGTCTGCATCTGGATCGTGCTCTGGCGCGGTTGTCTGGCCGCACAGATGCATTTGCAGAGGCCTCACCAGATGGATTTGACGTGGTCTTTGAAGAAACCGGCGACAGCCACAAAGGCCTGCATCGTCTGGATCCCGACCGGTGCCTGCGCGAGATCGGCGATGTGGTGCTTTCGCGCAAGGGAGAAGACATCATCGCCTATTTCCTTGCCTCCGCACTGGATGATGTGCGCCAGGGCATCACTCATGTGGTGCGGGGCGAGGATCTCTTTGACTTCACCCCAATCCAGGTTCTGCTCCTGACGCTGTTGGATTTCCCCGTGCCGGTTTACCATCACCACAGACTGATCCGGGATGAGGCGGGCAAGCGCCTGGCCAAGCGGGACGAGCCCGCGCCATCGCAAAGTATCGCGCAGACGGGGCAACGCCGCAGGACACCCGCCGTATGGTTGGCCTTGGCTAAGCGGCTGTCAGCCCCCCGCCGTCAGACCCTCCATCAGACCATGGGCGCCATCAATTCCGCCTCTTCCCCCTCACGAACAGCGGTATAAAAACAGCTGCGCCGGTTGGTGTGGCAGGCCGGGCCCACCTGCTGCACCACGGCCAGCAGGCAATCGCGGTCACAGTCCAGGCGCAGATCGACCAGAGTTTGCACGTGGCCAGAGCTCTCGCCCTTGACCCAAAAAGACTGACGTGAGCGGGACCAATAGGTCACCTTGCCAGTCTCCAGCGTCTTTGCAACGCTTGCAGCATTCATCCACGCCATCATCAAAACCTCGCCACTTGCCTCATCCTGCGCAATACACGGGATCAGACCGGCGGCATCGTATTTCAGGCTATCGGGAGAAAAAGACATAGGAAAACCCTTTTGCATCTGGCATCTGCGTCCTATGTATGGGGAAGATATCCCAAGGGAAAGCCCGAGGTAGCCTATGTCCAGCGAAACTGATCTGATCAAACTCTATTCCTCGCGCATTTTGGCGCTGGCTGCGGACATTCCCCATCTTGAACGGCTGGAAAACCCGGACGCCACCGCAAAAAAGCGCGCGCCGCTTTGTGGGTCGACCGTGACTGTCGACCTCAAAATTCACGAGGGACGCATCACCGCCTTTGGTCAGGATGTAAAAGCCTGCGCCCTGGGACAGGCTGCGGCTTCGGTGGTTGCTCACAACATCCTGGGCCGCTCTCTGGAAGAGGTCGAAACAGCGCGCGATGCGTTGAAAGCCATGCTGACAGCCAACCAGCCCGCGCCCAAAGCGCCCTTGGAGGATTTGGAAGTTCTTATCCCCGCACGGGAATTCAAGAACCGCCATGCCTCGATCCTGCTTTGCCTGGAGGCAACTCTGGAAGCGTTTAAGGCCGCATTGCAGTAAAATTGCGCTTAACCTCACTTTTATCTTAATCAAATATAACAGACCCGTTGTAAGTGAACGGGTTCAAAAATGCAGTCACATCCCTCCCACCAGGACGCACCAGCGACCGACGCTATCGCGCCTCCTCAGTCTGACCAGTTGCAAAAGGCAAACAGTCAGAAACTGGATCAGCTCGCCCAGGTTTCCTCTCAGCTTGGCTTTGAGATTGTAGACATTGCCGGCTTTCTTGATGTGATTGACCAGAAATCACAAAATCAGCTTTCGGCCCTTCAGTCTCTGACCACCCAGGCAGATCGGGTGACAGCCTCCAACGGTCAGGTGCTCAACACCATTCAGGCCGTCTCGGTCGCGACGCAAGAGACGCTGCACTCGGTGCAAACCTCTGTCCAATTCGTGCGCGACAGCAGCGGACGAAGCCAGGAAGTGGCCGAATGGGTAAACGATCTGGAAAATCGCACCGAACAGATCGGTGAGACCGTGGAGGCGCACGGCAAAAACAACGACAACATTACCAATATCGCGGCACCAGGTCAATATCCTGGCGATCAACGCCAAAATGGAAGCCAGCCGAGCCGGAGATGCCGGCCGCGGCTTTGCGGTAGTGGCCGAAGCAATCAATGATCTGGCGAAACGCACCCAGACCGCTGCAAAGGAAATTGACCAAAATATCAAAAACCTTTCAAACTGGGTGACCAGCCTGCATGATGAAACTGTTGAGGTTTCGCGCTCAGCCGACCAAATCCTGGGTCAAGCGCGCGAAACCGACAACTCTCTGGCAAACATCGAAGAAAAAGCCACCGAAGTGAATGCCCAGACCGGACGTATCCTGAGCGAAGCCGCAGAGGTCAAAGACGCAGTTAGCAGCTTTGCGCCCAATATCAACCGCATTGGTAAATCGGTAAAGGAAACCACCACAGGTATTCACGACACCCACACCCGTGTTGAGAACCTCATTGCCTCTTCTGAACAACTGGTTCAGGGCACCGTCGCATTGGGCGGGCAGTCAACCGACAAGAAATTCATCTCATATGTCACCACAATAAGTGAACAGGTCGGAGGCATCTTTGAAGACGCTTTGGCCAGTGGGAAAATCAGCTCTGAGGCATTGTTTGACAAGAATTACCGCCCCATTCCCGGCACCAATCCGGAGCAATTTACCACCGGCTTCTTATCCCTCACGGATGCGATGCTGCCCCCCATTCTGGAAGCGGCGCTCGACTTTGATCCCCGGGTGGCCTTTTGCGCAGCGATTGATACCAACGGCTTCCTTCCGACCCACAACAAGATCTTTTCTCACCCCCAAGGCCCTGATCCTGAATGGAATACTGCCAATTGCCGCAACAGACGCATCTTTGATGACCGGGTGGGGCTGAAGGCTGGCCGTAACTCCGAAGCCTTTCTGATGCAGGTCTATCGTCGGGATATGGGCGGGGGAAATTTTGTTATGATGAAAGATCTCTCGGTCCCCATTTACGTCGCCTCACGTCATTGGGGCGGCATGCGTATGGGCATAAAATCCTGACCCACGGCAATACCAAAGAACCAGACATTATTTCTGGCGACAAAAGCCTCAAGTATTTCGGGCACAACAGCCTGGGCAAAAAAAGGCCGCCACACATCCGGGCAAATGGTGGCGGCAGGCAATGCGTCGTTATGTGGGTCCAGCTACGCTTCCCGGTTTTTAGGCGAAACCGGGAGGAAAGAGTACAGGCGGGAATTCCTCATCAGGTCGGGACAGGATGTAAGCGCACCCGGCACAACGACAGCAGGCAGATGGTTCAAAAAAATCTCGGGGTATGGGCCGTAGCCTATAAAAAGACCGGCAGATGCAGCGCGACAACCAGCATGACGATCAGCGAGGCTGCTCCAAGAGCATCCTGCAAAAGGGTGGATTGGGCATTCTGCAGGGTTGTCTTCAGTTGGATAATCATGGCTTGGGCCTCCACTACTCTCTGTCGGTTGTTTTGATCTTAACGCACTGCTCTTTGTCAGTTTTGTTGCACCTTTGTTCTCATTTTACGCCCGGCCTGTAAAGAACTTTTTGAGAACATTTGCGAACTTTTTGGAACACCCAAGAGGAGCAAGAGAGAGAAAAGGCGTCAACCCACTGAAATCAAACGAATAGCCTGATCCTGTTTCATCAACCAAAGAAGAACACGCGCAGCCCGGCCCCGCGCAGAGGTCAGTCCCGGGTCAGTGGTCAACAAAGCCCGCGCATCACTCTGTGCCACCGCCATCAATGGCGCCTGACGCTCAAGATCGGCAATATGAAACCTCGGCAGGCCCGACTGCGCAGTCCCAATCACATCCCCTGCGCCGCGCATCTGTAAATCGGTCTCCGAGATCTTAAAGCCATCTTCGCTTTCGCGCAGCACCTCAAGGCGGCGGCGACCGCCCTCAGACAGCGGCGCTTGATACATCAGCAGACAGGTAGATTCAGCACTGCCGCGCCCCACCCGGCCGCGCAACTGATGCAGCTGCGCCAGACCAAATATTTCGGCCCGCTCGATCACCATAATAGAGGCATTTGGCACGTTCACACCAACCTCGATCACCGTTTCGCCACCAGAACCTTGGTTTGCCCCCGTTGAAAAGCCGCCATTGCCGCATCTTTTTCTACATGAGGCATCTGACCATGGACCAGACCAACAACATCCTCGCCCAGAGTAGCCCGCAGATGTTTAAACCGCTCCTCTGCCGCAATCAGATCCATCACCTCAGATTCACCAACCAGCGGGCAGACCCAATAGCATTGCCTGCCCTCCGCAATCGCCCGGCGCAGATGGTCTACCACCTCATCCATGCGCTCGGTGCTGAGAACGGCGGTTTTGATGGGCTTTCGCCCCGGGGGTTTCTCATCCAGCACCGGGACGTCCATATCGCATATTGCGCCAGCGCCAGCGAGCGCGGGATCGGGGTGGCGGTCATCACCAGCACATCAGCGCCTTTGCCCTTTTTCGCCAGCTCCATCCGCTGTCGCACCCCAAAGCGATGCTGCTCATCAACAATAGCCAGACGTAATTCTTTAAAGACAACATCCTCTGGAACACCGCATGGGTACCAACCAGGATCTGTATGTCGCCCGCTGCAAGAGCGGCCAGTTTTGCCCGGCGTTCTGCCCCTTTGTCACGTCCGGTGAGCAGCTCAAGAACAACACCGGCCTCCTCGGCCAGGGGGCGCAGACCTTCCAGGTGTTGCTGCGCCAGGATCCCCGTTGGGGCCATCATCACGCCTTGCCCGCCCGCCTCGACCGCAACCAGCAGCGCCATAAAGGCAACCAGTGTTTTTCCTGACCCGACATCGCCTTGCAGCAATCTGTTCATCCGCTTGTCAGCGGCCATATCGGCAGAAATCTCCCCGATCGCTCTGGTCTGGGCATTGGTGGGGCGATACGGCAGTGTGGCCAAAACACGCGACTGCAACCGGCCCGTTGCCTGGCTGACAATGCCGCGTGATTTGCGTTCGGCCTGCCGTGCCAGCGCCAGCGTCAGCTGATGCGCAAACAGCTCATCATAGGCCAGACGAATGCGCGCCGGCGCATCTGGCGACACCTCGTCCAGCCCCTGCGGGCTATGGGCCGCCATCAAGGCCGCGTGCCAGCCCGGCCAGCCCTCGCGCGTCACTTGTGCGGCGTCGATCCACTCGGCAAGGTCTGGCAGTTTTTCAAGAGCGCTGTGAACAGCTTTGGTCATGGTCTTCTGCGTCACCCCATGGGTCAGGGGATAGACCGGCTCATAGTCTGGAATGTCATCTGCCTCGGCCAAAGGAAGCATATGGTCCGGGTGCACCATCTGGGCCAGACCATCAAACAGCTCGACCTTGCCCGAAACCAGACGCCGCGCGCCTTCAGGGCATTGTGCCTCGAGATAGCGGCTGCGGCCGTGAAAGAATACCAGTTGAAATTCAACCTCTTGGTCGCTGACGTTAATCCTGTATGCGCCGCCTCGGTTGCGGGCTGGCTGATGGCTGCCGATGGTGACCTCAACCGTGGCAATTGCAGGCAGATCCAGCCCCTGAATACTGTCGCGCCGCCGGCGATCCAGCACCGAATGCGGCAGTGAAAACGCCAGATCCCGGGGGGTCTCCAGCCCCGATCTGGGCCAGGCTCTGCGCCGTTTTTGGCCCCACGCCTTTCAGGGTCTCTGCATCGGCAAACAGCGGGAACAGGATTTCCGGGCGCCCGCTCATAGGGCCGCAATCTCAGCCAGCCAGCCGTCCTCATCCAAAATCCGAACCCCTAGATCCTGCGCCTTTTTCTCCTTTGACCCGGCTCCGGGGCCAGCCACCAGAATGTCGGTCTTTTTGGACACAGACCCGGAAACCTTAGCCCCCAGGGCCTCGGCGCGGGCCTTGGCCTCATCGCGGGTCATTTTCTCAAGCTTGCCGGTGAAAACAACCGTCAGGCCTGCAACCGGGCTTTGCTGCGCCGGAGCGGCCGGGGCCTCGATCCTGAGGTGGTGCACCAAATCATCCAGCACCGCGCGCTCCTGTGCGTTGGCCAGCGCATCGCTCAGCGACAGGCCCACGGTGGCGCCAATGCCATCTATACCAATCAGATCCTCCCAGGAATCGCGGGCCTCTGTCGGCACCTCGCACAGCGCAATCGCGGCATCGCGCTGTTCTTTGATACGGCCGCGGCGGCCTTCACTCGCGGCGGCTTGCCGTTCGCGATCTTCGGCAATATCCGCGGCCCTATAGGCAAGCGCGGCTGGCCGGGCGGTGTCCAGTGCCGTGGTCAGATCGGGCCAGGTGCCATAGTGCAGCGCCAGATCCTTGGCTGCGACCTCGCCCACATGGCGAATCCCAAGCGCAAAAATCATGCGCCCAAGCGGGATGCTGCGCTTTTCCTCGATCGCGGCAAACAGGTTAGCGGCGCTTTGATCGCCCCACCCGGGACGGTTTTTAAGCTTCACAAAATTGGCCGGCGTCACGTTCAGCCAAGCGGTAGATATCCACAGGCGTACGGATCGCCAGATCCGGATCCTCGTAAAACATCTCCAGCTGTTTCGCCCCAAGCCCTTCAATATCAAAGGCCTTACGGGACACAAAGTGTTTTATTTTTTCAATGGCTTGCGCCGGACATATCACACCACCTGTGCAGCGACGCGCTGCGTCGCCCTCTTCGCGTACAGCCGCGCTGCCACATTCGGGGCACAGATCAGGAAACACAAATTCAACGGCATCTTCGGGACGTTTGGCAAGGTCAACATCGGCGACCTTGGGGATCACATCCCCGGCGCGGTAGATCTGCACCCAGTCGCCAATGCGGATGTCCTTGCCGCCGCGAATAACCTGCCCTTTGGAATCCAGGCCGGCCATGTAGTCCTCATTGTGCAGCGTGGCATTTGACACCACGACCCCCCCCACAGTGACCGGAGCGAGCCGCGCCACCGGGCTGAGCGCTCCGGTGCGGCCAACCTGAATGTCGATGCCCTCAAGACGGGTCCAGGCCAGCTCTGCCGGAAACTTATGCGCAATGGCCCAACGCGGCGTGGTGGAGCGAAAGCCAAGCCGCTCTTGCAGCGCCATGTCATCCACTTTGTACACAACGCCATCAATGTCATAGCCCAGGGTCGCGCGCTGCTCTTCAATCATGCGGTACTGTGCGATCATCTCGGTGACCGAGGCGCAAAGCCGCGTCAAAGGGTTGGTCTGAAATCCCAGATCCTTAAGCCGATGAATGGCCGCGGTCTGTGTTTCTGCCAGCGGCTCTGACAGCTCTCCCCAGCTGTAGGCGAAAAAGCGTAAAGGGCGCGCGCGGGTGATTTCAGCATCCAGCTGCCGGAGTGACCCTGCAGCGGCATTGCGCGGATTGGCAAAGATCTTGCCGCCACGTTCACCATGACGCGCGTTCAACGCGGCAAAATCCACATGCGCCATGTAGACTTCGCCACGCACCTCTAAAACAGCGGGTGCGCCCACCAGCTGTTGCGGAATATCGGCAATGGTACGGGCATTTTCCGTTACATTTTCGCCGGTTGAGCCATCTCCCCGTGTGGCAGCCTGGATCAGGCGGCCCTTTTCATATCGCAAAGACAGGGACAGACCATCAATTTTCGGCTCAGCCGTAAAGGCGAGTGGTTCGCTTTTTGGCCGCCCCAGATAGGTGCATATGCTGCGCACAAAATCGGAAACATCCGAATCCTGAAAGGCATTGCCCAAAGACAGCATGCGATGCGCGTGCTGGATCTTGCCAAACCCAGAGGTAACCGGCGCCCCAATGACCTCCAATTGCGTCGCCTCGTCCTGCAGCGCGGGAAAAGCGTCCGCCAGGGCGCGATAGCGCTGCTTTGCGGCATCATAGGCGGCATCGCTCAGAACCGGTGCGTCATCCTGATGATAGGCCTGATCCGCAGCAGCCAACTGGGTTTGCAGCGATAGAAACTCCGCTCGCGCCTGGTCCAATGAGAGGTCATTCGGATTTTGTGTCTGAGATTGTTGCACGCGCAGCCCCCGTCCTGATCTGACTTCAGGTGATAGGCTGCAGCTTGCCTCAGGTCCAGAGAGAGGCAATCACGAAACGGAAGAACTGGTCGGAAAAACATAAAAAAAACCCGCCAGAGCGGGGTTCTTCTTGTTAGAACAGTGGGCACGAGTTAACCAAAATGTCACTATTTGAACATCGACTTGAAAGTAGCGAACCCGGTAAGGGTTCGCTCACAGTCATTTACGGTTTAAGTCGCAATGATCAGAAGTTATCGCCTCAGGCTCCTACAGCCAGACGGTGACCACCGGACATCTGATCATCCTGCGGGTCCCGCAGAACATAGCCCGGCCCCAAACGGTTTCGATGTAGTTGTCACCACCGGTGGCTGTGCTCAGCTTTTTGCGTAGTTTACAGATGAACACGTCAATAATTTTCAGCTCAGGCTCATCCATACCGCCATAAAGATGGTTCAGGAACATCTCTTTGGTCAGAGTTGTGCCCTTACGCAGGCTCAGCAGCTCAAGCATTTGATATTCTTTGCCGGTGAGGTGCACAGTCTTGCTGTCCACTTCGACAGTCTTGGCATCCAGGTTAACAGCAATCTTGCCGGTTTTGATGATCGACTGAGAGTGTCCTTTGGAGCGCCGGATGATCGCGTGGATCCGGGCCACCAGCTCTTCACGATGGAACGGTTTGGTGAGATAGTCATCAGCACCAAAACCGAAGCCTTTGATTTTGTTCTCGGTATCGTCGGCACCGGACAGGATGAGGATCGGCGTCTCAATGCGTGCCATACGCAATTGACGCAGGACTTCATGTCCATTCATGTCGGGCAGTCCAAGATCCAGCAGGATCAGGTCATAGTCGTAGAGTTTCGCGAGATCGATCCCTTCCTCGCCCAGATCCGTCGAATAGACGTTCAGGTTCGCATGGGTCAGCATCAGCTCAATGCTTTTTGCTGTAGTAGGATCATCCTCGACCAGAAGAATGCGCATGGGTATGTCTCCGCCTGTAACTGTTTCCCTTAGGTTGCGTTAACCCTGATGGAAAAAGGTTAATGGCCCGTTACCATAATCGTTAATTATCAACTTTGACTCAAGTCTTGTCCAGTATTGGCCCTCCGTTTTACCGGTATTCTTTTTCAGTCTCGTGGTCTTCAGCGCCTCTTCACCGTGATCCGCGACAGCCGCAATCCAGCTTCTGAACTCCTCTTCGCTGAGCCCATAACGCCGCAGCGCCTCGGTCTGCGGCAGCAGCCCATAGAGCACGCCACGCACAACTGCAGCTTTGCGTGAGGCAACCCACCTTCGGGTGGTCTCGGGCGGCAGATCTGCCCGGGTCATCGTCGAGCCATCCGGCAAGGTCACTGCGCGTGGCCCTTCAACTTTTTTCAGAAACATGCCTTTACCCTTGTTCGACAATTATTTTGCTGGTCTGCAACAGCATTTACCCAGTCTAATTAAAGACGCGTGAACCTGCCCCTTGAGAGTCTGTAGGATTTTCATATATTCTGCGAAGCTTGCCCCCTTGATCTGAGGATTTGCCTTATGGCGCTGGATATCGACACTTCGCTCAACTCACTTGGCTTTGCCAAACCTCCCTCGGAAACCCGTGTGGTGGTGGCCATGTCCGGAGGCGTCGACAGCTCCGTCGTCGCCGCATACCTGTCGGATCAGGGCTATGATGTGGTTGGTGTGACCCTGCAGCTCTATGACCATGGGGCTGCCCTGGCGAAAAAGGGGGCCTGCTGCGCCGGTATTGATATTCACGACGCCCGCCGGGTCGCCGAAGAGCGCGGCTTCCCCCACTATGTGCTTGATTATGAAAACATATTTAAGGACGCCGTGATTGACGAGTTTGCCGACAGTTATCTGGCAGGCGCCACGCCTGTGCCCTGTATTCGCTGCAACGAACGTGTGAAATTCAAGGATTTGCTGGAAACAGCCCGCGATCTGGAAGCCGATTGTATGGCAACCGGACACTATATTCAGCGCAAAATGGGCCCCAATGGCGCCGAGCTGCACAGCGCAGAAGACGCCAACCGCGACCAATCTTACTTTCTGTTTTCGACAAAACCAGATCAGTTGGATTTTCTGCGTTTTCCCCTCGGGCATCTTCCGTCAAAGGACGCAACGCGAGAGATGGCGGCGCAATATGGTCTTTCGGTTGCAGACAAACCTGACAGCCAGGATATCTGTTTTGTCCCAAATGGAAACTATACCAGCGTAATCGAGAAATTGCGTCCAGGTGCGGCCGAACCCGGCGAGATCGTGCATGCGGACGGACGGGTCTTGGGAACCCATACCGGTGTCATCCATTACACCATCGGCCAGCGTCGTGGCCTTGGCATTGGCGGGCTTACTGACCCTCTTTATGTGGTGCGGCTGGACGTCGATAAAAAGCAGGTCATCGTTGGCCCAAAAGAGCTGCTGGCCACGCGGACCATTCCAGTGCGCGAAATCAACTGGCTGGGGGATGAGCCGTTTGACAGCCGAGAGGAATGGCATGTCATGGTCAAAGTGCGCTCAACCCGTCCGCCGCGCGAAGCCATTATTCGGCCGCTGTCCGCCACCACAGCTGAGGTTGAACTTTTGACACCAGAGGAAGGCGTCTCACCGGGACAGGCCTGCGTTTTCTATGAGGCGGGCAACAGCCGAATCTTTGGTGGCGGCTGGATCTGGCGCGGCTACTAAGGCTCAGCGCGACGAAACGATTCGAAAAATGAACGTCAGAGGCGGGCAAGAACCGCCCTGGCGGCGCGCAGGCCCGGGGCCTCGCCGCTTTGGCCCAGCCGCTGCATCGTCACAGCCATTGCCGCCTTTTGCAAATCCGGCGCCGCTGCGACCTCTATCAGCTGGCGGGCTATGTTTTCTGCCGTGCAGTCGGGACCAAAGGCATTCTGGTACCACGCGTGTCTCACTGACCAGATTGACCAATGTGACCGTGTCGACCAGCGCCATGTGTTTCATGATCTGCCAGGTCAGCCACTGAAACCGATAGGCAATTACCATAGGCGTTGCGGCGGCTGCCAGCTCTAGTGAGACCGTTCCAGAGGCCGCAAGCGCCAGATCAGAGGCAGCAAAGGCGGCGCGTTTGTAGCAGGCAAAGACCTCAGCCTCATGCGCTGCGGGATCCAGAAACAGGGTGTTTTCAGGCCAGTCTGCCTCAGTGGAGCGCACCTGTTCTGCCACCGGCCCGGCGCAGGGCACAACAACGCGATGTTCGCGATATTTATGTTGAAACGCCTGCAGCGCCGCGCCAAAGACCGGAGCAAGCCGGGCCACTTCTGATCGTCTTGAGCCCGGCAAGGCCAGCACCAGCGGTGCGTCTCCTAGGTCAAATTTGGCACGGAAAGCCGCGATCTCAGCAGCAGTCGCCTGCGGCTCGGCCACCACCGGATGGCCGACAAAATCACACTCCATGCCTGCGGCTTCCATATATGGCGGCTCAAACGGCAACAGAGCCAGAACATGATCGCCGCTTTGGGCCATTTTCGCCGCCCGCTTGGGACGCCAGGCCCCAACGGAGGGTGCAACATAATGGACGGTGCGAATATCGCTGGAGGCTTTGACCAGTGCGGCAACCCGCAATGAGAAATCCGGGCTGTCGATGGTGATCACAACATCCGGGCGCATGGCAAGGACGGCATCAGCAGTCTGTTGAATGCGACGTTTCAGATGGCGGTACTTTGGCAGCACCTCAGCAATGCCCATAATCGACAGCTCTTGCATCGCAAAGAGCGACTGCAGCCCCTCGGCCTGCATGCACGCACCGCCAACCCCCTGAACGATCACATCAGGGCGCAGCGTTTTCAGCCCCTGCATCAGGGCCCCGCCCAGCCTGTCCCCCGAGGGCTCTCCCGCCAGAACAAACACCTTGAGGCCCGGGCGAGCTGTCTCGGCGGCCTCTGCAGCAGGATCCGAGGAGAGGCTCACGAAGCCCGCAACCATAGGAACAGGCCCAAGCGGTCACAGGCCGAAATCACCTTTTCCCGCTCC
Organism: Pseudophaeobacter leonis; assembly: GCF_002087335.1. Lineage (GTDB taxonomy): Bacteria > Pseudomonadota > Alphaproteobacteria > Rhodobacterales > Rhodobacteraceae > Pseudophaeobacter > Pseudophaeobacter leonis. Next base: position 8,019 of record NZ_MWVJ01000024.1, on the reverse strand, counting down.
AGCACGAGGACCCCACCCGCCTCAAGCACAATCCCGGAAAGTCCGGCCGCTGCGGCCAGCTCAACGGTATGCGGCCCAATAGCGGGGCAGATCCGCACGCCGATCCTGGCCCGGGTTCGGGGCCTTGAACAGCAGACCACCCTGGCCATCGGGACGCGCCGCAAGGCTCTGGAGCATCCAGTTGGTGCCAAAAATATTCTCAACGGCAATGGCCTGGCGCGCCCGGATTGCGCAGGCCTGACCGATGTCTGCCGCACTCATGGCGGCGACCACTTCGGCCCCGCGCAGGACATCGGCTTTGTCCAGCTCTCCCGGATGCACCTGAGTCGTGATGCCTTCGGACATCAACAGATCCGGTGCCACCTCATGGGCGGCGCGCAGAGAAAACCCGGCCTGCTCGATCAGCTCCATCACGGCCCGCAAGGCGCCATCATCGCCCGCTCCCAGTGCGGCTTGTATGACGGGAACCAGCGGCAGAGTTGCCGCGTCAATAGCAGATGGGTCAATCGGGGGGCGCGTCACAGCCCCTGCGAGGCAAACCTCTGTCACACCAGCCGATTTCAACCTGGTGAAAAAACTGCCCAGGTGCTCAAGGCGAAAGGAAATTTCAGCATCAACGCAGTCGGGCTCAGAGCCTTCCATGGCGCAGATCAGCGGGCGTTTGGACAGCCGGTCTGCCACCTCTTTTGGCAACAGACCTGTCCCGGCAATCACAGCAAGCATGTCGTTACGCTCCTGGCGTCAGGAAAGACCGGTCTGTCTCACCGGTGATAAAGGCAACAATCTCTGCCACATAGGGGCTTTCGGTCTCATCGCCCAGGCGACGCGCCCTTTCCTGAAAGGTGCCATCGCCCTGCGCCAGCATCTGAAAGGCGGCGCGCAGGGCCGTGATGTCAGACCGGGTCACACCGCGACGTTTCAATCCAACCAGATTAAGCCCGTCGAGCCCGCCCCGTGGCGCCTGCACCAGACCATAGGGGATGACATCATTGGTCACCATGGTGACTGCACCGATGATGGCACCGCGACCGATACGCACCCATTGGTGAATGCCAGACAGGCCGCCAATAATCACATCGTCCTCCAGCACGCAGTGGCCGGCCACAGCTGCAGAGTTCCCCACGATTCCCCGGTCGCCAACAATGGCATCATGGGCAATATGGCATCCCGCCATAAAGAGCCCGTCGTCGCCAATGCGCGTCACACCACCACCGCCCTCGGTGCCGGCATTAACCGTGACATGTTCGCGAATGCGGTTGCGCTGACCAATCACCGTGCGGCTTTTCTCACCCTGAAATTTGAGATCCTGTGGGATCTCGCCGATCACAGCAAAGGAAAACACCACGGTGTCATCGCCAATTTCGCAGTCACCGGTCACAACCACATGCGACTTTAGCGTCACCCGCTCTCCCAGCACCACCTCGGGGCCAATGTGGCAAAAGGGGCCAATCTGACAGCCCTTGCCGATCTTGGCGCCCTCTTCGATCACCGCGCTAGGATGAATCACAGCACTGGGATGACTCTGGCTCATCTCTCTCAATCCTTTTGCACGTCGACCATGGCTGTAAACTCAGCCTCGGCGTCAACGTCACCCTCGACCGTGGCGACGCCTTTGAACTTGAAGATCTTGCCACCGGCCTTGCCGCGCAGGATCTCGACGTTCATTTCCAGCACATCGCCAGGAATAACCTTGCGACGGAATTTGCATTTGTCGATGTTCATGAAATAGATCAGCAAATCGGTATCGATCATATCCATGCCAACACCCAGCATGACGCCAGCAGTCTGCGCCATCGCCTCGATTATGGTAACACCAGGCATGATGGGCGCCCCCGGGAAATGACCCTGGAAATGCGGCTCGTTCATGGTCACGTTCTTGATGCCACGCGCCGAGCTAATGCCGTTGATATCCAGCACTTTGTCGACCAGCAAAAACGGGTAGCGGTGCGGCAGGATCCGCTGGATCAGGTGAATGTCGGCGCTCTTCAGCTCAGCGGTCATGGCGGATATCCTGTGATTGAGAGGTTTGCGCTGTCAGTATCAACTGGACGCATTTTGAGCAAGCTTTCGGCTCGCTATTGCTCGTCTGGTGCCTGCGAGACCCCACGGCCATCGCCAAGCACCTTATCGAGACGGGAAATGGCCAATTCGGTGATATCGACCACATCAGCGCTGAGAAAGACGGTCGAGTGATCAAGAATGGCCCCTGCCCCGGTTTCGCGCATGATTTGCTCCAGAACCGGCAGTGAGGCGGCAAAGAATTCGCGCCGGGCGACTTCACCGATCCGGCTGATCTCGCGCAATTTCAGATCCTGCGTCGAGCGGGTTTCCTGAACCTTACGGTGTCAAAGGCATCTGCCAGCGTCCGGAAGGCCGTGACTTCCATCGCGCTGCGACGTTGGGTGAGGTCCTGCTCTTCGGCCCGCAGCTCGGCTTCGATATTGCGGTTTTCCGCAGTCAGCACGGCCCCTTCTGCCTCGATCTCCTGCGCCACCCGCTTGCCAAATGCGCTTTCAGAAAACAAACGGTCTGGCTGAATGGTCAGTATGCCGCTTTGTGGGGTGCCCAGCTGAACCTCGCGGCCAAGATCAAAGCCACCGGGGGCGGCGTTTTGCTGTGCATAAACGGGCACGCCGCTGCCCAAAAGGGTAAAAAGCGCCAGCCAGATGGCCAGCGCTTTGTTGTTCAGGCATGGCAAATATGTCGCCAAAAGACCCGTCACCGGTTCAGAACCGCGCTTGCAATGTAAGATCGAAGCTCTGTTCCTGGTCGTAGTCTTCTTTCTTGAGCGCTTTGCTGAAGTTAAACCGCAGCGGCCCCAGGCTTGTGGTCCAGAGCACCGAGAAACCAACCACATGACGGAAAGAGCCAGAGCTGCCGACAATGTTTGAGCTGCCGGATGTATCGACATTGTTCAGCCCCCAGAGGTTGCCAACGTCATAAAACACCCCGCCACGCAGGCCCAGCTCTTCGGGCACGCCGTGGGGGAATTCCTGCATCAAACCGGGCCACCGCAAAGAGGTTACCCCCGAGGAAGTCATCATAGGTGCCACCATCTGCCCGCGCCGACCGGTCGCGCGGCCCGATCCCGCCTGGCTCAAAGCCACGCATCACGGAAGGGGACAGAACAAAACGATCCAGTGACCGGCTGCTGTTATCGCCGAGCCAGTTCAGCGCACCGCCTTCAAAGGTGGCGCGCAGTGTCACCTCTTCGTTAAACACCTGTCTTTGCGCAACAAATTTGGGGTGGCTTTCAGATACTCTGAATCGCCACCCAATCCGGCGTAGTTGGCGCCAATCTCAAACAAGAACCCTGCATTTGGGTCCAGACCGGTCAAACGACTGTCGTAGCTATAGGTCACGCCAAAAACGCTGCTGCTCAGCTCACCCTGTGCGATTTCGTTTTGCACAGTGGGCGCGGCGACAGGGTAGGTTCCAGTGCTCGCAGGTGGCCCGACAATCGAGTAGGACTGATCCGCACGCGCAATCATTTCCGAGTTTGCCCAGGTATAGCTCAGTTTCACCTTTGAGCTCTCGCCGGACTTGAAGGTCAAAGCCGGGCTCAGGAATACCCGTTTGGTATCATATTCAGAAAAGCTTGAATCCGACTCGGACAGACCAAAGTCGAGGTCAAATTTCAGGTCACGTCCCAGCAGATGCGGCTCTGAAAAGCCCAGAATATACTCATCCGATTCCGTCGCTGTCGCGATAGCAAAGGAAAGCCGCTGGCCCCGACCCAGGAAGTTGTTTTCGGTCAAACCAACCGAGAGCCCAAAACCATCATTGACAGAATATGAGCCACCCAGGTTCAAAGAGCCCGTTGGCTGCTCTTCGACGTCAACATCAACCACCACAAGGCTGGGGGAGCTGCCCTCGCGCACATCGACATCAGACTTTGAGAAGAACCCAAGCGCCTTGATGCGTTCAGCCGTGCGACGAATTTCGCGCGGGTTAAAGGGGTCGCCCTCAACCGTGCGGAACTTCTGACGGATAACCCGGTCCAGCGTGGTGGTGTTGCCTTCGATATCGATACGCTCAACAAAAACCCGGGGGCCGCGTGTCAAAGCAAATTCGATATCAAGGGTCAGATCACGATCATTGCGCGTCACCCGCGGCTCAACCCGCAGGAAATCAATGCCCTTGCGCAGCGCCAAATTCTCTAGTCGCTCAATAGAACTCTCGACCAGAAGCGGCGAATAGGTCACACCGGGTTTCACTTTGAGAGCCGCAAAAAACTCTTCGGAATCCGCTTGCGTCACTTCGCTCGTAACCGAGATTTCACCAAAGTTGAATTGTTGCCCTTCGGAGACGTCAACAACCAGAAAGACAGCATCGCGTTCGCGGGTGACTTCTGCATTGGCGCTGTTGACCCGGAAATCGACATAGCCGCGCGACAGATAGAAATCTCGCAGTACCTGCTTATCAAATTCGATCCGGTCATCAATCAGCGTATCTTTGTTGATAAACGTCCGCAGAAAGCCAGCCTGTTTGGTTTCGAGAACCCGGCGCAGCCTGCGATCCGAGTAAACCTGATTGCCCAGAAACGAGACCCGCTCGACTTCTGTGGTGTCGCCTTCGGAGATTTCAAACGCCAGATCGTCACGGTTGTCGCTGCGGCGGATGATCCGGGGCGCACGCGAGAGGCCAGACGGCCCTGAGAGCCATAAGCCGCGGCAATCGCCGCCGCATCCTGCTCAGCCTGCGCCGGGCTGAACACACGACGGATGAGGATTCGATGATTCCCGCAAGAGGTTCGTCTTTTGCGGCGATTGCCCTCAAAGTTGATTTTGTTGATGGTCGGGAATTACGTCACCTTGATGACCAGCGTATTGCCTTTTGGCACCAGATCGACGCTCTCAAAAACGCCACTGTCCAGGATCGCCTGATAGGCGTCATTCAGTTTACCGGCAGTGATCGTTTTGCCGCGTTCGATGCCTGTGTAGGCAATGATTGTGGCGCTTTGAATACGTTGATTGCCTTCAACCTGAACAGAATTGAAACGGTAGTTTTGCGCCTCGGCAGAATTGGGTGACAGCCCAAAACCAAGGGTCACAGTCAGGGCGACAATGGATACGCCCCGATACAAAATATTGGTGCGCTCTACGCGCTTACCGCAGGATATGCCCACGCTCTTGCCCCGAACCATCAGTATTTACCCGAAATTAATAGCAGCTTTAAACGTGCGTACCGGGTTTGAAGGCGCTTGTCAAAACCAACAAAAAGGCGCGAGGGCAGGATCCCACACGCCTTGTGTCGAAAAACTTAAATGAGGGGCGCTGTTACAGCGAAACCAGCCAGGTGCCGATGCTCAACGATACAAAGATCAGCGTTGCTGAAACCGCACGATCCCAATAGAGGCGCAGCAAAAGCGACAAGCCATTTTCGGTTTCGGCGTTGGGCATCATATAGGTTTGCATGACAGTGTATCCCCGGCTTTGGCCAGTGTGGCCAGATTTGAACGGTGGGGCAGATCAGCTGTTTTACGCCCATCACCGCGTGTTAATGCAGATTAGCAAAGCATTAACGCAGGAATGTGGCGTGAATTTGGCGAAACGGATCCCGCCGCCAAATTCTAGTTTTTTTCACCAGACATATCTCTAGCAGAAGATGTCATTGGCCAGGGCAAAGACCATCAGCGACAAGATCATGGCGATGCCAAAAGTCATGAGAACCTGCACAGCGCGCTCATTTGGGGGGCGTCCCGCCACGGCCTCATAGGCATAAAAGACCAGATGCCCGCCATCCAGAGCCGGGATGGGAAACAAATTCAACAGCCCAACTGCGGTCGACAAAACAGCGATAAAGCGAATAAAGCTGGCCGCGCCCTGACTTGCAGTATCGCCAGAGGCCTGGGCGATTCCAATTGGCCCAGACAGGTTACAGGTGCTGATCGCACCGGTGATCATATGTCCAAGGCCAGAAATAGAAGAGCTGATCACGGTCCAGACCTGGCCAACGCCTGTCGAAAGCGCCCGGCCAATAGTGGTTGGCACGGTCTCATATTCAATGAGGTTGCCGCCGCTTACGCCGATCAGCCAGCGGCTGGTGAACCCCCCATCCGCTGTCGGCAGGTCCATTTGGCGCGGCGACAGCGACATCTCCAGTGTTGCTCCATCGCGCCAGATTTCAAGAGACAGCTCCGCCCCCTTATTTCTCTGCGACTTTGTCGACCAGTTGGCCAAAGGCAAAAACCGGCTCGCCGTCCACCGCAGTGATGAAATCCCCCGTACGTAGCCCTGCATCCGCAGCAGCGCTACGCGGCGTCACAGAGGCGACATAAGCCGGGGCAAAATGAGTATCCGTGACGCTGAGCTCTACCCCATCGCGGCGGACTAAATAATCAAGGCTCGGTGTAAGCGGTAGTGCATCGCGAAATTCCGTCCAGGCCGCTGTATCGCTCAGTGCAGGTACAGGTTGGCCACCAACCTCCAGCAGCTCATCCCCCGAGCGCAGAGTGTTTTCGACGCCAGGCACAGGGACCAAAGACCCGACAGTCAAAGGGTCGCGCACCATTCCAAAATACAGCGCCAGGGAGGCAAAAACGGCTATCGACATGACAAAATTGAAGACAGGCCCTGCTACAACGGTAGCCGCACGCGCCCAAAGCGGCGCGCCATGCATAGTGCGGCGCAACTGAACAGGATCGGCGGCGGCAGCCGCAATCACATCCGCGTCCTTGCCTGAGGCCGCATCTGCATCCCCAAGGAATTTGACGTATCCGCCAAAGGGCAACGCGGCAATCTGCCACTTGGTTCCGCGCTTGTCATGTCGGCTCCAGAGCACAGGTCCAAACCCCAGCGAGAACACATCGGCGTGAATACCGGACCAGCGCCCGACGATGTAATGGCCATATTCGTGAACGGCCACGATCACTGAAAGGGCGACAACGAAACTGACAATCGTGTAGAAAAGCCCGCCAAACTGCGGGAGAAAAGAGAGTAGATCCAAAACTTTACCCTATGCTTTGAGCTGCGGCCACATCAGCTGCCTTGCGGGCGATGTGGTCAATCTGTGTGACATTATCAAGGGTCATTGCGGAATCAATGAGGCTGCTTTGCGTCTCGATCCGGTCCAAAACCCGTGCTGTGACCTCGGCCATATCGGTAAATCTGATGCGGCCGGCTATGAAATGGTCCAGCGCGCGCTCTTTGGCGGCGTTAAACACGGCCCCCATCAGGCCCCTGCGCTGCATCACGGCCCTCGCCTGCGCCAGCGCCGGATAGCGGGCCAGATCAGGCGCCAAAAAGTTGAGTTGCCCAATGGCTGCAAGATCCAGTCGCGCCACAGGTAGATCGCGCCGCACGGGCCAGTGCAGCGCATAGCCGATAGCATGGCGCATGTCCGGGGCGCCAAGATGCGCCATCAGGGCGCCATCCTTAAACCCAACCAGTGCATGCACCAGCGATTCAGGATGCACCAGCACTTCGATCTGATCGGGGTCCACGCCAAAGTATTCACGCGTTTCAATGACTTCCAGCGCCTTATTGAACATTGAGGCACTGTCAATGGTGATCCGTTGCCCCATATCCCAGTTGGGATGCGACGAGGCCTGCGCTAGGCTGGCGCCTTGCAGATCTGCCAAAGGCCAGTCGCGAAAGGCGCCTCCCGAGGCGGTGTTAACAATGCGCTCAACAGCCGAGATCTCTTCGCCAACCAGACCCTGAAAGATGGCGGAATGTTCGCTGTCGACGGGCAGCAGTCGCGCCCCATGCTGTTGGGCCGTTTGCAGCAACAGTTTGCCGGCCCAGACGAGGGATTCTTTATTGGCCAGAGCCAGCGTTGTGCCCTGCTCCAGCGCCTTTAGGCCCGGCGCAAGCCCGGCAACCCCAACAATGGCAGACATCACCCAATCGCAAGGCCGACTTGCCGCCTCGATCAGCGCAGTCTCGCCTGCAGCCGCCTGAACCGAGCTGCCAGCAAGAGCGGCGCGCAGGTCTGCAAGGCGGTCCTCAAAAGCGGTAACAGCAAGATCGGCCTTAAGCGCAATGGCATCCGCGGCCAGCTGCGCAATATTGTGCC
>NZ_MWVJ01000023.1 GCF_002087335.1 Pseudophaeobacter leonis | reverse complement strand
GCAAATCCATCCGCGCCGTCGTGGAGTACTAAATCCGCCGCGAGGTCAGAAGATTTGACAAGGCGCAGCGCCAGTGGGGGTTGCGCCTTATCTTTGGGCTATCTGGTCTTAGGGCTATCTGGTTTCGGCAGCTCAGAAAAAAGTGCTCATGTCGCCCCCGCGTCGTGCACATGTCATGTCACCAGCAAAAGGCTTTCTTTGGCATTGCCCTGCCGGCGCTGTATAGTCCGGCAACCAAATTGATGACGGGACAGGACGCTTGAAATTTCAGGCCGTTGACATATCAAAAACAGCCACGGCGGCGCAGGTCATTTTTGCGTCGTTGCGCCGGGCAATCCTTGACGGGGATCTGCAGGATGGCGAGCCGCTGCGGCAGGATGAAATCGCCAAGGCCTTTCACACCTCACGCTTTCCGGTGCGCGAAGCCCTGACCCTGCTGGAACAACAGGGATTGGTAAAGACCCAGCGCTACAAAGGCGCTGTTGTCGCCACGCTTTCGATGCAGGAGGCCAGCGAGATCTTTGACTTTCGCGCCAAGCTGGAAGCAGATGTGATCCGGGCGGCGGTGCCCAAGCTCTCGCCCGAAACCCTCAACGAGGCGCGCGGCTTTCTGGAACGCTTTGCCTGCGCCCGCAATCCTATGGACTATGGGGTCCTCAACCGACAATTCCATGCCAGCCCCTATAGCGTCAGCGGGCTGCCCTATCACCTCTCGGTCATCGAGAGCTCAATCGACCGGATTGACCGCTACATCCGGGCGCAGCTGGTGATGAGCGGCATCGCGCGCAGCAACGATGAACATCTCAAGATCCTTGAGGCCTGCGAAGCAGGCGATGCCGACCTGGCCGCCCGCCTGACCTATGACCACATTCACGACGCCAAAGACGCACTACAGGCGCAGCTCAAACGCAACAGCTGATACCAGGCTTGCCACATCTAAAGGAGTGTCACATATCTAAAGGAAAAGACCTGCGTCTCAGCCTTCAGATAATCAGCAATTCTTTAGGGAACCGGGTCAAGGCGCGGCAGCCCTCAGCGGTCACCAGCACATCATCCTCGATGCGCACGCCAAATTTGCCCAGCTGATACAGCCCCGGCTCGTTGGTATAGACGGTGCCTGCAGGCAGAACCTGCGGGTTGCCGCGCATGATATAGGGCGCCTCGTGCACGTCACGCCCCAGCCCATGACCCGTCTTGGTGCGGATGCGATCGGCAAAAGGCGAGGCCTCAAGCACCCCGGTCACCACGTCATCAATCTCGTGGGCTGTGACCCCGGCGCGGGTCACTGCCAGCCCGGCCATATTGGCCGCCAGCACGGTTTCATAGACCGCGCGGCCCTCGTCGCTCACCTCGCCCACAAAGACGGTGCGGGTGATATCGGCGCAAAATCCGTTTTTGCGACCGCCAAAATCAAACAGCAGCGCGTCGCCGGACTGGATCTGATAGTCGTCGCGGGCATGGGCATGCGGCCGGGCCGAGTTGTCGCCTGCCGCCACGATGGGCGTAAAGGCGAGATCATCGGCGCCTTCGGCAAAGAGCGCCTGAATGAGGCGGCTTTCGATCTGCTTTTCGAGTCTGGCCAATCTCTACCGTCGCCAGCACCCGGTTCCAGCGCCCGCTCGGACAGATCAATCGCCGCCTGCATGGCAGCCACATCCCCCCCGGTCTTGATCATCCTGAGGCCGGAGATGTCTTTTTCGGCATCCACGATATCCAACGCAGGGAGCGCCTGTTTCAGCGCGTGATGCACAAAGACCCGCATGACCTGCCCCTCAACCGCGAGCCGCCTCAGGGGCATATGCGAAGCAAGTGCTGCAAAGGCGGCCTGATAGCCATCCTGATCGCGCCAGTCAAAAACCGCGCCCGAAAATCCGACCTGCTCCCAGGAGCCGAGCTCAAGATTGGGCACGATAGCCGCCGGATCCCCCTCGGCCGGGATCACCAGAACAAAGGGGCGTTCGTGGCTCATGAAACTATGTCCCAGAGCGCGGGTGAAATTCGGCCCCGGCACCAGTGCCAGCGCGTCAACGGCAAGGGATTTGGCCAGCTGTTGATAGTCGGCAAAAGAAAGAGTCATAGGGCGCCTCCAGCGGTCGTTGAATATTGTATCCAATTGAGCGGCAGCAAAGTCAATGCCCGCGCTCTCCCGCCCCCTAAAGTGTGCCAACTGCAAGCTTGCCGTATCAAAGCCGCGCAAACAGCGCTACAAATTGCAGGGTGATCATCAGAACAGTCACAGACATCGTGAGGGATCTTGAGGCCATGCTCTCAGTGCTCAAAAACCGCACCTTCCGCCATATGTTTGCAGCCCAGGTCATTGCCATCACCGGCACCGGGCTTGCGACTGTGGCGCTGGGGCTGATCGCCTATGATCTGGCCGGAGCGGATGCCTCCATGGTGTTGGGCGTCGCCCTCACCATAAAGATGCTGAGCTATGTGACACTGGCCCCTATCGCGGCTGCCCTGGCCTCGCAATTTCCACGCCGCAAATGGCTGGTCAGTCTTGATATCCTGCGCGCGCTGGTGGCTTGTGCCCTGCCCTTTGTCAGCGAGATCTGGCAGATCTATGTGTTGATCTTTGTGATGCAGGCCGCATCGGCCGGGTTTACGCCTGCGTTTCAGCCCACCCTCCCAGATGTGCTGAGCGATGATGACGACTATACCAACGCGCTGTCACTGTCGCGGCTGGCCTTTGATATCGAAAGCCTGCTGTCCCCGGCGCTGGCCGCTCTCTTGCTGACACTGGTGGCCGCCGACGCGCTGTTCTTTGGCACTGCCGCGGGCTTTCTCGCCTCGGCCCTTCTGGTGGTGTCGGTCGCCCTGCCCTCCTCCAGACCCGGCGCCAGTCGCGGAATGTATGAGCGCACCACGCTGGGGATCCGCATCTGCCTCAGGACGCCACGCCTGCGGGGGCTTTTGGGGCTCTCCGCGACAGCCGCCGCCATCAGCTCGATTGTGATCATCAATACGGTGGTGATCATCCGGTCCGAGTTGGGACTTGCAGAAAACAGAGTGGCGCTGGCGCTGGCCTGCTTTGGGGCGGGCTCGATGCTTGCCGCCATGGCACTGCCAAGACTGCTCAGCCAGATGCCGGACCGGAGCGTCATGAGCTGTGGGGCGGGGATTGCCATCCTTGCCCAGCTCGGGTTGGCGGCGATAACGCTGATCGGCGGCGCGTCTCTTACATCCGTGCTGATCACCTGTTTTTTGTCGGGGCTGGGCTATTCCACCATCCTCACCCCGTCGGTCGTTTGCTGAAACGTTCGGCCCGGCCCGAAGATCGCCCCGCCGTGTTTGCCGCCCAGTTCACCCTGTCGCATGGCTGCTGGCTGCTGACATACCCGCTGGCGGGCTGGAGCATGAGCCGCCTTGGCATGGTGCCGTCCGGGCTGCTGCTGACGGCCATTGCCATTTTAGGCCTGATCTATGCGCGGCGTCAGTGGCCTGCCCATGACCCCGAAACTCTGCCCGACAGCCACTCTGACCTGGCACCCTGACCTGGCACCCCCAAGCCCTCCCAAGCCCCCTGGCCCATCAGCATCCCGACGTCATTGACCCGCTGCACAGGCGCTATTCCCCAGCAGGCGAAGTGCAGCCATGCCCCAAAGCAGCGCCCGAAACCGCAGGTTTCGCACTTGCATTCATCACAGCCCTGCACAGCCGCATTTTATTTAAAAAGTTTCCCCTTTGGTTAACCTATTGTTAACCATCCGCCAGAACCCATCCCGCGCGCCCATAAAAGGGCAGAAAACCTGCGGCAAACAAGCCACTATAGACCGCAATTCATCCCGAGCGGATGTAACAGCCGACTAGACATTTGATTTAAATTCGTCTCATTATGCTCTCAATATGGCCGCAAAGAACGGCCTTCGGCAGAAACATACAGGCACCGGACACTCGCGATCCTTTCATTTAGAGGGGTCGTGCGGTCTAGAAGCGAGCGGCAAAAACATGAGCACTGTTGGATTTATCACCCGTGATCTTTCGGGGACCACGCGTCAAAGCACTTTCTCTGAGGGCTCTCCCTCACTCCTTAACGTCACCGAGTCCAAGGATATTTCGCTGAACCTCAGCGCTGCGGACATTGACAGCTATGTCAGGCGTGGCTCTGATCTCCACCTCGTGCTGGCGGATGGCCAAATCCTTGTTTTGCAGAACTATTACAGCCCGGGCGCTGCAGGTGGGAAAAACCTGTTCCTCAGCGACGATGGCCAGTTCGTCGAGGTGGTGCTTGAAAACAAAGCAGAAGGCGCTCTTTTCGCCAGCTACGAGCCTCTGGATGTTTCCGGCAAGTGGTCAGCCTATGACGACATGGTCTTTTTGGATGTGGACCGCATCGAGCCGGTGATTGCTCCTCTGGTGGCGGCACCGCTCTTTGGTGGTCTTGGTGCAGGTGCAGCTGCAGCCGGTGTTGCAGGTGCCGCTGTGCTGGTAGGTGGCGGCGGCGGCGGTGACGGCGGTGGCGTTGACTCCAGTGTAATCTTTCCAACGGTTAACGACCCCGACGCAAGCTACCCGATTGGCGGCTCAACAACCGCACCTGTGGTGATCTCCGGAACCGGCACCCCTGGCGCCGAAGTTGAGGTCGATCTTGGCGGTGTCACACAAACAACCATTATTGGCGACGATGGCACCTGGGAAGTCACCTTCCCCGTGACCGATCTGCCTGATGACGGCAACTACGAAACCACAGTGCACGTCATTGATCCCGACGATACCACCCATGATCTGGATGGCCCGACGGTCATCATCGATACCACCCCACCAGAAATTGAAGTCACCAGCGGCACCGAGTCCACAGGCGATATCGTGAGCGGCTCAGAACAGGCCAGCGGCACAGTCATCACAGGCACCGGCGAAGTGGGCGCGACGGTTCTGGTCGAAATCGACGGCTCTTCGCATTCCACAACCGTGGGCAGTGATGGCAGCTGGTCCGTGACCTTTACCTCAAGCGAGATCACAACCGGAGAATACTCTACCGGCGTGACCATCACCACAACGGATGACTTTGACAACAGCGCCACCTACAGCGAGGTCCTGGTTGTCGACACCGTCGCCATCGTGAACTTCGATACTGTTGAAGGCGATGACATGGTCAATGCCGCCGAGGCATCGGATGGCGTCACCCTGAGCGGGACCGGCGAAGCCGGAGCCTCGATCTCTGTTGTGTTCCAGGGCGTTACAAGAACAACAACCGTGGCTGACGATGGCAGCTGGTCGGTGGACTATAGCGCAGGCGAAATCGCCTCCGGCACCTACGACAGCAGCTTTGAGGTCACCTCGACAGATCTGGTGGGCAACACAACCATCAGCAGCCACGACATTCTTGTCGACACCGAGACCACAGTCACCATCGACAGTGGCTTTGCCGGCGCTGACAATATCATTGCCTCCGGCGAAGCCGATGCAGGCGTGACCCTCACGGGGAATGCCGAAGCCGGTGCCACCGTTGTGGTGGAAATTGCTGGCGGTGCCAGCCGCACTGTGATCGCGAGTGACAACGGCACCTGGGAAGCCACCTTTGGCGCCGGATCCATCGCTGGCGGTGAATACACAACAACGGTCAATGTGACCTCTACCGATCCGGCCGGTAATACGGACAGCACCTCCACCAGTATGGAGGTTGATACCGTCGCCGGGACCGTCACGATCTCGCCTGATCCAATCGAAATCGACAATGTAATCAACGCCGTAGAAAGCGCCGATGGCGTCGATATCAATGGTACGGCGACGCCGGGCATGACAGTGACCGTGACCCTGGGCAATGACACTCTGGGTACAGCAAGCACCCAGGTGGTCGCAGATTCCAATGGCAACTGGAGCACCACATTTGCCAGCGCTGACATCCCTCAGGGCACCGATACTCTGGACATCACAGCCTCGATTACCGACACGCTCGGCAATACTACAACGGCCACAGGCACTGTCGGGCTGGATACCGAAGTCAATCCGCTGACCCTGGACGACAAAGGCAGCATCGAGGGCGATGACATCATCAACGCCGCCGAGCGCCTCGATGGCGTCACCCTGACCGGCACAGTTGAGCCCGGCTCCGACGTGACCGTCAATTTTGGCGCATCTGGCCCGCATACTGCAACAGTCGCGGCAAACGGCACCTGGAGCGTTGACATTCCTGCGGCTGATATCCCCACTGGCACCACAAACGTTGACGTCGAAGTCCATGCCACCGACGCTGCTGGCAACACCGCGATGACCGACCACAGCCTAGCGATTGACACCGTAGTTGATCCTTTCACTGTTGAGGCCGACCAGACCAGCAACGACATTGTAAACCAGGATGAGCTGGACGCCGGCTTTACGCTGGAGGGAACGGTCGAGCCGGGCTCTACGGTGGTTGTTACAATCAACAATGTTGCAGCAACCGCGACGGTCGATGCGGCCGGCAACTGGAGCGTCGCCTATGACGCCTCGGACCTGCCCTCTGGTGAATACGAAGTCGAGGCGACAATCGTTGCTACCGATGCCGTGGGCAACAGCGCCACTCTGACAGAAACCTTCGAAGTCGATACCGTCTTTGACGCGCCGGTGATTGATCAGATCACCCACGATGTCAGCACTGATGATGTGACCGCCCTTTCCATCGAAGGGACTGGCAGCACCTTCACCGTCTCCTCTCTTGAGGGAGACGGCACTGCACCGACCCTGTCAGCCACACAATCAGACGTTGGTGGTTCGACCTGGGCCTTCCTGGACGCTCCGGTGCCGGACGGAACTGATCTGGTGATCACCGATTTTGACAGCCTCAACAACACCTCCAGCACTCTGGTGGTTCTGGAAGACAACGCAACCACTGCCAGCACCCTGAACCATGCGGCTCTGGGCGGTTTCAATATCGACGAGTTGGATCTGGCCAGCACGGCCAATGTGCATCTGCAACTGGACGAGGCCACGATCAACGCCCTTTCCGAGAACTCCAACACGCTCACCATTCATAGTGGTGACAGTGATGACGCAGTACTGTTACGGATGCGACGCTTGCGGGCACCCGCAACGTCGGCGGCGAAGCCTATAACGTCTACACCGTTGGCGACGACGGCACGACACTGGTCATCGATCAAGACATAGGCGTCCCCATCATCTGATCCATGGAACCGGCGCGGGCACTGTTAGCCTCCCCCGCCGGTGTCAAACTCAGGTCTATATGAAAAAGGTGAAGGCAGCATGCAACTGGCACGACCCATTGGCGCATTGGCACTCTTGTGCAGCCTGTCTGGCTGTGCAGACGGCCTGCCTTTGCTGGGTGGCAAGGCGGACCAGGAGACCGAGGTCTCCCGGCGCGGCGGCAATTTTGAGCAGACTGAAGGCGAAACCAGCTCTGATGTGATTTCCACCCTGCTAGAGCGCCGCTCAATGCTGCCCAAGGATACCATCTATGACCAGGTCGCAGAAGCTGCGGTCGCCGCCTCTGCGCGCGCCTCTGAAGCAGAGCTGACCAGCGCCAAACTGCGGGCCGAGGCAGAATCCAAAAACTGGCTGCCCACCATTGGCCCCTCGGTCAGTCTGACTGATCTTGGCGAGTTGGTGGCGGGCATGCTGATCCAGCAGGTTCTCTTTGACAATGGCCGCCGCAAAGCCGAACGCGCCTTTGCTGCTGCCGATGTCGAAGTGGCCGCCGTCAACCTGTCGGTTGATATGAATGAGCGGGTTGAGAACGCCGTGGGGCTCTATGTGGCCGGGCTGCGTGGCGATGAAAAAGCCGCCTATAGCAGCCGTGCCTTGCAGCAGATGCAGGAATTCCACCGCGTTGTTTCCGGCCGGGTCGAAGGCGGCCTGTCTGACCGGTCTGATCTCAATGTGGTCAACAGCAAGATCAGCGGTATGCGCAAGGCCCGCACCACCGCACAGGACGCCGCCACAACCGCGCGCGCCGAACTGACCGCCATGACAGCGCAAAGCTTTTCGCAAAAACCAGGCAAACTGGATCTCGGCACGCCGCCTTCAAACGGGCAGTATCTTTCGGTGCTGAAATCGCAGTCTCTGGCCCATCGCAGCGTGGCCCAGGCAAAAGTCGGGCGCGCCGGGCTGCTCCCGCAGATTGCCGCAGCAGGCAATCTGACCTCTGATGGCTCCGGCGCCGGGCTCACCCTTGATATGGCGGAGCCCCTTGGCCTTGGCACGCCAGCCGCGCTGAAAGCCATCGAAGCCTCGGAAGAGGCCGCCCGCCGTCAGGTCGGCGAGGCCGAAGAGGATGCGCGGCGCAGCTACTCGCGACAGATCCAGCGCCTGGCCTCTTTTCAGCGTCAAACCGTTGAGGCCGCCTCACTGGCGCGGGCCAGTCGTGAAACCTACAAACTTTTCAAAGCGCAGTTTGAGGCCGGTCAGCGTCCGGTGATGGATGTCGTCAAAATCTACGAAGACCTGTACAGCGCGAGCAGGACCATATTGATGCGAAATACGAAGTTGTCCTGATCCAGCTGAAGCTGGCACGGGACATGGGCCTGCTGGCGGATGGGGACAAGATTTGACCGATACAACGACACGCCCGCCCAGAGGACCGGTTTCCGGCAAAAGGCCCGAGAGCCAAAACGGCTCTATACCCGCAGCAGGCAGTCCATCGCCCACAGGCGGCCCAGCCCGGCTGCGGGCCGTGCCGCCAAGCCCGCCGCCCATTGTTTCTGGCGTTTCTGGCCAGAGTCCTGAAGACCGCGCTCCGGAAGTGGCACGCGGTAACGCCGCATCAGGTCTTGTGCTCAAAGCCACCAATTCTGCCAGCTCTCCTCCCAGTTCAGTCCCCAGTGCAACTGGCTCCAAAGCCCCCCCTGCACGTCAGAGCACCAATGTTGCCACCGATCTTCCCACAGATCCTTCCACAAATCCTTCCAATGGCGAGCAGCGCGAAGTTGGCACTCTGATCGAAGGGGCCTCGGCCCGCATTCAGCACCGTGCGACCCTGATTGCCACGCTGGCCTCGCTGAAAGGCACCGAGGCCCATGCCAGCGATATCGCCACCTATATGTGGAGCACCAATTCAGGGGGCTCTTCCGCCGAAAGCCTCGCACAGGCGCTGAGCTCCCCGGTTTGCTGGTCAAACTGCAGAACCGTCAGGAACTCAGCCAGAGCGACTGGCCTGCGCTGGCCATGATGAAGGGCGGCCAATGTGTACTGGTTCTGGGGCAGGACCTTGATGAGCTGAGCATTTTTGACCACCTGCCCGGACAACCGCGCCCAGGTCCCGCTGGCCGAGTTCACCCCGTTTTACACCGGTGTATTGCTCACAGCGCGCCCCTCATTAAAACAGATGGCAGCGCGCCATACACCTCAGCTGGACAGCGATCACTGGTTCTGGGGCGAATTCCCCAAATACCGCCGTCAGGTTGGCGAAATCATGCTGGGCTCACTGGTGGCCAATATTCTCGCGGTCTCGGTGGCGCTGTTCTCGTTGCAGGTCTATGACCGGGTGGTGCCCCACCAGTCACACGCTACGCTCTGGGTGCTTGGCATTGGCGCGTTCCTTGCGATCATGCTCGAAGCCCTGCTGAAAGTGGCCCGCGCCCGGCTGACAGATGCCGCAGGGCGCCAGATCGAGCTGTCGGTACAGCACAACCTGATGCGCCGCCTGATCGGCATGCGGTCGGACAAAAAACCCCTGCCACCCTCGGGGCTGTTTGCCGCGATGCGGGATTTTGGCGCCGTGCGGGAGTTCTTTACCTCTTCGACCATCTCCACCCTGGCCGATATTCCCTTTATCGCCGTGTTCCTGCTGCTGGTTGCCTCTATTGCTGGTCCCGTTGTGTGGGTGATCGTGGCTGGCGGCATCCTGATGCTGCTGCCGGCCTATTTTATGCAGCGCAAGATGATCGCCCTGACCCGCCAGACCCAGGGGGCCAACGCCAAGGCCGGTCGCCTGCTGCATGAGGTGATCACCGAGCTTGATACCGTCAAGACCCAGCGTGGCGAAGACCGGGTGATGCGGAACTGGGATGAGCTGAACGTGCTGTCGTCGCATTCCTCGACCGAGCAGCGCCGCCTGGCCAGCGCGCTGACCTTCTGGTCGCAGGGGATCCAGCAGGGCACCTATATCATCGCGGTCGTTCTGGGCACCCTTTTGGTCTTTGCCGGCGAGTTCACCGTGGGGACAATCATCGCCACCGGCATCCTGACCAGCCGCACCCTCGCCCCCCTCACCCAGTTTGCCGCCACCATGGCGCGCTGGAGCAACGTCAAAGGCGCTCTCGAAGGGCTGGAGGCCATCGCCACGGCGCCACAGGAGATGGAGGCCGAACGCAGCTATCTGCGCCGTGAGCACCTTCAGGGCCGCTTTGAGCTGCGCGACGTTGTGTTTCGCTACGACGAAGACGCGGCCCCCACGCTGGATGTTCAGGCCGTCGCCATCACACCGGGCCAGCGGGTGGCCATTTTGGGCGTCAACGGCTCTGGTAAATCCACCCTGATCAAGCTGCTCTCGGGGCTCTATTCGCCCGATTCCGGCCGCATCATGATCGACGGCACCGACATGGGCCAGATCGACCCGCGCGATCTGCGGCGCAATATCGGCTATCTCAGCCAGGACGTTCGGCTGTTTGCCGGCTCGCTGCGCGACAACCTCAACCTCAACCAGCTTGAGCGCGACGACGCCCGCCTGATGGCCGCTTTAGACTTCTCCGGGCTTGGCGCCTATGTGCGCGGCCACCACAAAGGGCTGGATCTGGACATCGGCGATGGCGGTGGCGGCCTGTCAATCGGTCAGCGCCAGTCTATCGGCTGGGCGCGTCTGTGGCTGCAGAACCCCTCTGTCGTGCTGCTGGATGAGCCGACGGCGGCGCTGGACCAAACTCTGGAACGCACTCTGGTGAGCCGCCTGGAAACATGGCTGCAGGGCCGCACCGCGATCATTGCCACCCATCGCATGCCAATCCTGGCCCTGACCAACCGGACGCTGATCCTGCAGGACGGGCGCATGGTTGTGGATGGCCCCCGTGACAAGGTTCTGGCCCACCTCGCAGCAGGAGAGGGCAAATGAGCTCAGCCGAGCACTATGATCTTGCCGAAAGCGCCCGGGGCGCCAGCCGCATCGTCTATCTGGTGGGCGCCGCGCTGGTGATCTTTGTCACCTGGGCCGCCTTTGCCTCGGTGGATGAAATCGTGCGCGGCGAAGGTGAGGTTGTCTCATCCTCACGGGCGCAGATTGTACAGAACCTTGAAGGCGGCATCATGGCCGAACTTCTGGTGCGCCAGGGCGATGAGGTAAAGGCCGGACAGGTGCTGGCCAAGCTGCAGGATACCAAATTCCGCACCATTGCGGATGAGCTGCTGGACCAGATCGACACGCTGGAAATCAAACAGTTCCGGCTCGAGGCCGAAATGGACGGCGCCTATGAGTTTGCCGTTCCAAATGAGCTGGCGACCCGGTCCGCCGAGATCCTGGCCTCTGAGCGCGCCCTGCTCAACGCGCGGCAAAGCGATTTCCACAGCCGGCAGTCAAGTGCGCGCAAGATCCTTGATCAGCTCAACGACGAGCTGGCGAATATGGAACGGCTGTATAAGCAGAACATCGTCGCGCTGATCGAAGTGAACCGCTCGCAGAAATCGGCCACCGATGCGCAGGCCAAATTCAATGAAATCGGCACCCAGAACGAGCTGAAACTGGCAGAAGAATATTCTGAGGCCCTGCGTGAGCTGGCCTCGCTGCGGCAAGACCAGCGTCTGGCGCTGGATCAGCTGAACCGGACGGTGATCACCTCACCGATGTCCGGCATCGTCAACAGTCTGGGTGTGACCACCATTGGCGGTGTTGTGCGTCCGGGCGAAGAGATCTTTGAATCATTCCCATGGGCGAAGAGCTTTTTGTTGAGGCCCGGGTCAATCCCAAAGATATCGCCAGTGTGCAGACCGGCCAGAGTGCGACGATCAAGCTTTCGGCCTATGACTACACCATTTACGGGGCACTACAGGGCGAAGTGGACTTTGTTTCCGCCGACACCTTTGAGGATGAGCGCAATCCCCGCGTCGAGCCCTATTACCGCGTCACGGTGCGGGTGGACCGGTCGCATTTGACAGAGCGGCAGAAAAACATCGAAATCCGCCCGGGCATGCGCGCCACCGCAGAATTGCAAACCGGATCAAAAACTGTCCTGAACTACATTCTAAAGCCGCTGTACAAATCTAAAGAGGCGTTCCGGGAACCCTAGGGCAGCAGGATGCCTTGGCAACATCGCTGAAACGGCAGGTCAATTTAGCCGGCCTGCAGCATCAGTCTCCACAAAGAGGAATCCAGCGCGGTCCCGATCGACACCGCTTTGCTCCCCATCGCCCCCTTGGCAGAAATCACAGAGACCAGTTTGGGGTCATGGCCCGGACTAACCATCAGAACCGGAGCACCAGACGCGCCGAAATCAACCCGGCAGGACATCACCAATGTCGTGCTCTTCTTGGCCAGCACCTGGCAACTGCGCTCCAGTCTCGGTCTGGTGGCATGGGTATGGTTATAGGACAGAACCCCTACCGCATCGCCGAGGCCCGCCTCCCATGACATCACCAGTGGACGGATCTTGGTCGAGCTGATCGGGTTTTCCAAACGCAGCACGGCAATATCACTGCCCATCAGCGTATCCCCGGCTTTGCGATGCTTATACCTTGGGTGTACAACCGCCTTGTCGACGCTGCGGGACGCCTTAGAGCGTTTGCCCATGAGGCCAGCCTCAAAAACAATTTTTGTCGGATCAACCGCACGCCCGGATCTGGGGTCAAACAGGCAATGCGCAGCAGTCAGAACCAGATTTGGCGCAATCAAAGAGCCCGTACACATATTGCGCCCCAGGATATTCAGACGTCCTACCGCCTCCCATCCAGGTAACGACCTTACGCTACGCTGCGGATCAGCCGCCTCTGCGTCGTCTGGCATACCGACTGTCAAAGCGGCTGCTGCAAGTGCCGCAGCGCTAAGATGTTTCATGTTCCACTCCAATTTCCCACACCTACATCGTTGTTCAGTGGTGCGGCTGGAATGGGGCGCAATTTTGCGCTTGATGGACGAGATGATGGACAGAATGTGACGCGGTTAACAATTCCTTAACCCCCAGGTTATTGATGCCCAGAGTGGTGCTAAAACAGCCCAAAAGGCCACCCGACATTAACACTTTCGTTAACCTTTCAAGCAAATATCTGTAAAAAATAGATTTTATTAGCACCGTTAAGACACAAAAAAGCGCATCAAGGCATAATACTTTGGTAAGGTTTCTGTGTTTTCGCGCGCCCCTCCCCCTGATTGAGGCGAGAATCAGTCACGTTTTGCGAGCGACCCCGCCTCGTTTTTGCTTTCCAACCTCTTAACGCACCTCAATCCCGTTAAGGTTCCGTATGCAGGCAACTATCTGCGCGCGTAATCCGACAGACCTCCATGGCTCCCCCATTGATGGTCAACAACGCCTATACCCGCGCCTGGCAGCCGAAAAGATTGGCGGGTTAGAGAGACCTATCTAAACTGGAGCAATAGCGGTGCATCCCAGCCAGGCCCCTCATATCAACCTCAAAAGGAGGCGGCCCATCACAACGCCTTCGATACTGTCGTGGCGGAGGGTTTGAATCGCGTTGGCAGAAATCAGGTCCCCAACGCAAATTTTTCCAAAAGCTTCAGCTCCATGGCATTCCAGTTTTCACAGATGCCCAATGAAAGACCTCCGTGCTCCATATTGGCTTGAATGGTATCATGTGCAGCCCTAGCCTAGAGGACCGGTTCAAAAGCCCTACCACGGCCGCGAAGGACGTGTCAGAAACGGGAAATCAGCAGGAGGGCCTCACCTGTGGGTATGACGTTGTACGCACAGCACAGAGTGACGGTATCGACAATCTTGTCGGGACGCTATCGCATCAGGATGCCCTGGGTCGCTCGGGCGAGGAGTTACGCCAAATCATCGACACGTTTATGGTGAACTGAGAATGAGAGGCGAAAGTTTTGCGGTAAACATGAATGCCGACGGTCCGGCAGAACCACCCAAACGGCGCCCCTGCCTCGTGCTCGATGACTTCGATCTGAACGGCAGCAAGTTCGGCGAACGCGCCTATGGCACTTCGTCCCGCAACAAGACCAACACCGGCTACAAGGTCAGGGTGTGTTCATTCACCCTCGCCTCAAAGGCCAAGCCTCCCGCGTTTGCTTGGTGTGGAGAGGTGTTGACCTGAGCCCCAAGTTTCCTCCACCTCG
>NZ_MWVJ01000022.1 GCF_002087335.1 Pseudophaeobacter leonis | reverse complement strand
GTGCAACCTTTCCCTCTTTCCGGTCGAGCCGTGAGGGCGTTGAGGGGTTCAACCTCTGCCGTTGGGCTCTCAAAAATGAGGATGCACGTGAGCTTGAGGGCATTGATTTCGTGCCAATGGGCGGCTCATTCGTGATCTGCCAAGATAGCGGGGGCATTGAATGCGGGATGCACGGGCATCAAGGCCCCAATGGGTCGCGCGGCACGGCTGTTGGTCTCGCTAAGATGGGCACGCGGCTCACGATTGCTGACAAGCATTCGCCGCAAATCCTTGATGGCGTCTATATCGCCGGGATGTCTGGTGATCTTGATCAGGGATACAATAACAGCCCGTCAAGCTGGCAGCGCTCGCACGTTGTCACCTATGCCAATGGCAAGCGCACCCTGATAACGCAAACGCCCTGCGCGCGGTGGCGGGCATGATGTCCGCGATTTTCGCCGGGGCGCGCGCAAATTGGCTTGCGGGCATCCTATCGCGGGTCACGGCGCGCCTGTTGCGGCTCACCGGGCGCGCCCCGACCTCAGCGCAGCGCCAGCCATCGCCCTGGCTCGCGGGCTCAACGCACCGCTGGCATACAAATCCGGCTTTCTGCGCGGCTGGGGATCGTGTTGATGGGCATTCTTGCCGGGTCGCAATCCTGATCCTGCAATTCATCCCCGATGCCACGGTTGAGCTTTTACGCGCTGCCATCACGCATGACTTGGGTGCGAATGCGGTTGGTGATCTCGCCTCGCCGGTCAAGCGGAAAAACCCGGATCTTTATGCCGCTGTTGAGGGGCTTGAGGGTGATGCGTTGAGCGCGATGGGCTTTGACATCCCGGCGCACGTCTTGAGCGCGCGTGACAGGGCGTTTTTGCACCTCTGCGATGGTCTTGACGCTTATCTTTGGGCGGTGACGCATCGCCCTGACTATGTGCGCGCCCGCGCCGATTGGCGCGACATGTTTGCCGGGCTGCAATCCCGCGCTGATGCGCTTGGGGTGCGCTGGAAATTCAATGAGATTGTTGAGGGGGTTTGCGATGGGAAATTCTAAATGCTCGCGCTGCAAGGGTTTCGGCGTGCTGGATTGGGCGCACCTTGGGATTGATGAGGGCAAGGTTTGTGATGGCTCTGGAGTCTCGCCTTACGTGTTCGATCTTGGCGGCTCAATGCGGCTTTTGATTATCGGGCACGGGGAACACGGCAAGGATAGCGTTGGCGACATCCTGCGCGATCAATACGGGATGCGCAGCGTTTCCAGCTCTGAGTTTGCTGCTCAAAAGGCGGTGTTCCCGCTGGTGGCTGATCTCTATCCCGACTGGCGCGCGGCCTATGCGGATAGGCACGCGCACCGTGAGCTTTGGTTTCATGCAATCCGGGCTTACAATTTGCGCCCTGGCAAGATGCTTGCAGAGCAAATTCTTGAGGCGAATGACATCTATACCGGGATGCGCTCGCGGGCTGAGTTTGAGAAATCCCGGCACGTCTTTGATTTGGTCGTTTGGGTTGATGCCTCGCGCCGCCTGCCGCCTGAGCCCGGTGGTTCAATGGAATTGAGCGCTCTTGATGCCGGTTGGGTGATCAACAACAACGGCGCGCAAGAGGATCTGCCGGGCGAGGTTGGCAAGTTGGTTGCCCGGATCACTGATGATTGGGTTTTGACCGATGCCTGCGCCCGCCACGGGTAAGGTTTGACGAATCGGTTTTTATATTTTGGTCATGTGGCCGGAGGGGTTCACGGATTTTTCACAGAAACGTTGGGAAATCACAGGGAATAAACATTAAAAGTATGAATATGAATTTTAAAGGTTTTGCGTTTTTACCCAAATACCGCCCTATAAAAGTGATGTTATTTCAATAAGATAAGGGGGTATTTACTGGTGCTGCTGGAGAGAATCGAACTCTCGACCTCTCCCTTACCAAGGGAGTGCTCTACCTCTGAGCTACAGCAGCGCCGGTGAAGGGGCTTTTAGGGATAAACGCTGAAGGGCGCAAGAGCTTCTGGACGGTTTTTTCACACTAAGTTACAGAAGGTTCATGGCAGAAAAAAAACCACAGAAATCGGGCCAAATCTCCTCTCATCGAGAAGACCGGCTCAAAGCCTCGTTGAAAGCCAATATGGCGCGTCGCAAGGCGCAGGCAAAGGCGCGCGCAGTGAAACAGGACACAACGACCGAAGAGTCGGAAAGGTAGAGGCACATGGATTCGATTTTGGTAAAAGGCGGCGGTCCGCTTAAGGGGCAGATCCCAATTGCGGGTGCAAAAAACGCCTGCCTCACCCTGATGCCGGCAACCCTGCTCAGCGAAGAGCCGCTGACGCTGACCAATGCGCCGCGCCTGAGCGACATCAAGACCATGACCGAACTGCTGCAGTCTCTCGGGGCCGAGGTCTCAAGCCTGCAGGACGGTCAGGTCCAGGCGCTTTCGAGCCATAACATCGACAACCACGTGGCCGACTATGCGATCGTGCGCAAGATGCGGGCTCCAATCTGGTGCTTGGGGCAATGCTGGCGCGTCTGGGGCAGGCGGTGGTCTCGCTGCCGGGCGGGTGTGCCATTGGCGCCCGGCCAATGGATCTGCACATTCATGGGTTGCAAGCGCTTGGTGCCGAGATTGAGCTGAAAGAGGGCTATCTGCACGCCAAAGCGCCGCGGGGCCTGAAAGGCGCGGTGATCGAGCTGAGCTTTGCCTCGGTGGGCGCTACCGAAAACATCATGATGGCCGCCACCTTGGCCAAAGGCACCACGGTGATCAAAAACGCCGCGCGCGAGCCCGAGATCGTTGATCTGGCAGACTGCCTGACAAAAATGGGCGCTCATATCGAGGGCGCGGGCACCCATGCCATCACCATCGAGGGCGTTGACCGGCTGCATGGCGCCACCCATCCGGTGGTCACAGACCGGATTGAACTGGGCACCTATATGCTGGCCCCGGCGATCTGCGGCGGCGAGGTCGAACTGCTGGGTGGTCGCCTTGATCTGATCGGTGCCTTTGTCGAAAAGCTGGATGAGGCGGGTGTTGAGGTCACCGAGACCAAGGCGGGGCTGCTGGTAAAGCGGCGCGGCGATCGTGTAAAAGCGGTCAATGTCACCACCGAGCCCTTCCCCGGCTTTCCCACCGATCTGCAGGCGCAGATGATGGCCCTGATGTGCACCGCTGATGGCACCAGTGTGCTGGAAGAAAAGATCTTTGAGAACCGCTTTATGCACGCGCCTGAGCTGATCCGCATGGGAGCCAAGGTTGACGTGCACGGCGGTCATGCGACCGTGACCGGCGTGAGCCGCCTGAAAGGCGCCCCCGTTATGGCCACGGATCTGCGTGCTTCGGTGTCTTTGATCCTTGCAGGTCTTGCGGCAGAAGGCGAAACTCTGGTCAGCCGGGTGTATCATCTGGATCGTGGCTACGAACAGGTGGTGCGCAAATTCTCTGGCGTTGGCGCCCAGATCGAGCGTGTAAGGGGAGGGTGATCATGTCTGACGCCAGTTTTCACGATGGCCGCGAGGCCCCTTTGAACCTCGGCGCTTTTAGCTCCGAGGATTTGGAGGTGATCTCAACCCTGGTGCAGGATGCGGTGTTTCCCGTCAGCGAGATGAGCTGGCGACCAAAGGAACGCCGCTTTGCGCTGTTGCTTAACCGGTTTCGCTGGGAGGACAAACCCAGTGCCGAAAAGCGCGGACGCCCCTTTGAGCGCGTGCAGTCTCTGCTGGTGATCGATATGGTGCTGGGCGTGGCCTCACAGGGCATTGATCGCCATGATAAAGAGCTCATTATGTCCTTGCTCTCAATCAGTTTTGAGCCCTCAGAGGATGGCGCGGGCCATCTGCTGCTGACGCTGGCGGGCGACGGCAGTCTTCGTCTGAAGGCGGAGGCACTGGAGGTCAGTCTGCGCGATGTGACCCGCCCCTATGTGGCCGCCGCTAAACAATCACCGGCACACGGCGACTAGGAGGCAGATAGAGGGCTGATCCAAAGCATACAGAACAAGCGTGGTCTTGCGCAGGCTTTGTCCCAGCATGTTTCGGGTCTTTTCACCGGCATTTTTCTGGTTTCGACCGGGGCCGCGCTTGGCTTTCATCAGGCACAGGGTTGGAAATCTGGTGGCCAAGGCCTGAGCGCGCATTTTGGTCTTCAGGGCCATGTGATGCGCAAAGTGTTGCAGGCGGAGCGCTAGCGCTTGTCGCAGCGCCCTGGGGGCGATATGTCCGCACTAACAGCCGGAGAGAGCCGATATGCCCGTTTTCCTTGATACATCTGACGCAGATTTTGAAACTGCCTTTGCCGCCCTGTTGAGCGCCAAACGCGAGGACAGCCCGGATGTCGATGCAACCGTCGCCGCCATCATTGCCGATGTGCGCGCGCGCGGCGATGCGGCGGTGATCGAGCTGACCGCCAAATTTGACCGGCTTGAGCTGACAGCTGACCAGCTGGCGATTTCCGAGGCCGAGGTCGATGCGGCCATTGCCATGGTCTCGGTTGAAGAGCGCGCAGCGCTTGCGCTGGCGGCAGACCGCATCCGCGCCTATCACGCCCGCCAGATGCCCGAGGATGCCCAGTGGGTGGACGCCTCAGGCGCCACATTGGGCTGGCGCTGGTCTGCGGTATCAGCAGCGGGGCTCTATGTGCCGGGCGGGCTGGCCTCTTATCCCTCTTCGGTGCTGATGAATGCGATTCCGGCCCAGGTTGCGGGGGTGGCGCGTCTGGCAATCACCGTGCCGACGCCGGATGGGGTGATCAACCCGCTGGTGCTGCTGGCGGCGCGCCTGTCTGGTGTCACCGAGATCTACCGCATCGGCGGCGCGCAGGCGATTGCCGCCCTGGCCTATGGCACCGAGAGCATCGCGCCGGTGGATAAGATCACCGGCCCCGGCAATGCCTTTGTGGCCGCAGCCAAACGCCGGGTCTTTGGTAAGGTTGGCATCGACATGATCGCCGGGCCTTCTGAAATTCTGGTGATTGCCGACAAGGACAACAACCCCGACTGGATCGCTCTCGATCTGATGAGCCAGGCCGAGCATGACGAAAGTGCACAGTCGCTGCTGATCACCGATGATGCCGATTTTGGCCGCGCGGTCGCTGCCGCCGTAGAGGCCCGGCTGCAAACGCTGGAGCGGCGCACCATTGCGGGCGTCAGCTGGCGTGACTTTGGTGCCATCATCACCGTAGACTCCCTCGATGAGGCCGCGGAGCTTTCGAACCGCATCGCACCTGAGCATCTTGAGCTTTGTGTTGCGGATCCTGTGGCCCTGAGCGCAAAAACCATTCACGCGGGCGCCATCTTTTTGGGGCAATACACGCCTGAGGCCATTGGCGACTATGTCGGTGGCCCCAACCACGTGCTGCCAACCGCGCGCTCTGCCCGGTTTTCATCAGGCCTGTCGGTGATGGATTTTGTCAAACGCACCACCCTGAGCCAGATGACTCCAGCCGCCCTGCGCGCCATTGGTCCTGCCGCCGAAGTGCTGGCAAAAAGCGAAAGCCTGCAGGCGCATGGCCTGTCAGTCACGGCCCGTCTTGAGGGATTGAACGACTCTGACGCCTAGGGTCTGGCCTTGCGTCACGCCATGAGGGCTTGCCCATAGAGCGATAAAAATGTGGGCGCCTTTGCTAATCTGAGAAACATTTGAGCAGTGTTTCTTGCCGCCTCTGGCTTGATCCGCTAGTCAGGGGAAGTTCCTTTTGCCGACAGAGATCAAAACCCATGAGCCGCATCAGCCAAATCGAGTTGGACGACCGTAACCTGCCGCCGCCTACCGCGGAGATCGAGCAGGAGCGCAAGGTGGCGATCTTTGATCTGATCGAGGAAAACTCGTTTTCCCTGCCGTCCCGCCCGGACCGTGCAGCCGTTGAGGGCCCCTATCATCTGGGTCTGGCCATCCGCGACAAACGCCTGGTGTTTGATCTGGAAACCGAAGCCGGGCAAAAGGCTGCGGAATTCCACCTGTCGCTCTCGCCGTTTCGCCAGGTGGTGAAGGATTACTACCAGATCTGCGAGAGCTATTTCTCGGCCGTAAAAACCCTGCCGCCCAGCCAGATCGAAACCATCGACATGGCCCGGCGCGGCATTCACAACGAGGGCAGCCGGGTGCTGCAAGAGCGTCTTGAAGGCAAAGCGGAGGTCGATACCGACACAGCCCGCCGCCTCTTCACGCTCATCTGTGTGCTGCATTTCGGAGGCTGATGCGTGACCCCGTTGCCGCAGTCCATATTGTTCTGCTGTGACCATAACGCGGTCCGCTCGCCCATGGCCGAGGGGATCATGAAGAAATTCTATGGTACCGGCACCTATGTACAATCTGTGGGCGTCAAGAACGATCTCGAGATCGACGGCTTTTGCATTGCGGTCTGTCAGGAGGTCGACGTTGAGCTGTCCCGCCACCGGTCCCGCTCTTTTGATGAGATGGAGCAATGGGGCGATGATCTGTCGTCCTTTGATCTGGTTATTGCCCTGTCACCTGCCAGCCAGCGCCGCGCGTTAGAGCTGACGCGGGTGTTTCATCTAGACGTCGAATTTGGCCCATTATGGATCCCACCGGGTTGGGTGAGACCCGTGAGGCCAAACTGGACAGCTACCGCCAGACCCGCGACCAGATCATCCAGCAACTGACCAGCCGCTGGGGAGAGCCTACGGAGATCACATGACCCAGATCGACACCATTGCCCGCTATTTTACCGCCTTTAATGCTGGCGACACCCAGGCCATGCTGGACTGCCTCGCTGATGAGGTAGCCCATCACGTCAACGAGGGTAAAATCCGCCGCGGCAAGGGGCAGTTCGCCGCGTTCTGCGCCCATATGAGCCGCTGCTACAAAGAAGAGCTGACGGAACTTGTGCTCTTTGAGAGCGAAGATGGCAGTCGCGCGGCGGCAGAGTTCATCGTCAACGGCCAGTATCTCACGACAGACGAGGGACTGCCCGAGGCCAATGGCCAGACCTACCAGCTGCCCGGAGGCTCGTTCTTTGAGCTGCAGGACGGCAAGATTACCCGTGTCACCACATACTACAATCTCTCCGACTGGATGGCGCAGGTTGCCGGGGCAACAGGCGCGGCCTGATGCGCGTTGAGGTCCTGACCGGCGCCGCCCTCGCAGCGCAGCTGGAGGATGTGGCGCGGTTGCGGATAGAGGTCTTTCGCGCCTGGCCCTATCTCTATGATGGCGATCTCGCCTATGAGAGCAGCTATCTGCAACGCTACCGCGACAGTGCCCGCGCCATTGTGGTGGGCGCCTTTGACGGCGACAAATTGGTCGGAGCCTCAACCGGCGCGCCGCTGGCAG
Organism: Pseudophaeobacter leonis; assembly: GCF_002087335.1. GTDB lineage: Bacteria > Pseudomonadota > Alphaproteobacteria > Rhodobacterales > Rhodobacteraceae > Pseudophaeobacter > Pseudophaeobacter leonis. Next base: position 3,726 of record NZ_MWVJ01000022.1, on the reverse strand, counting down.
AGCACGCCAGCGACTTTGCCGCGGCGTTTCAGGGGCGGGATATCCCGCTAGACAGGGTGTTTTACTGTGCCGAATCGGTGCTGTTGCCCGCCTACCGGGGCCAGGGGCTGGGGCATGCATTTTTTGATGCCCGCGAATCGCATGCCCGTGCCGGTGGTTTTACAAAATCGGCCTTTTGCAGCGTGCAGCGCCCGGCGGATCATCCCATGCGGCCAAAAGACTATACGCCGCTGGATCCCTTTTGGCGCAAACGCGGCTATGCGCCCCTGACAGATGCCATCGCGGAGTTCTCTTGGAGAGATCTTGGCGCGCAACTCGAAAGCCGCAAGCCTTTGCAATTCTGGATCCGCGATTTGTAGTAGGACGCGGCGCAGGCGCGGCACCGGAGTATTCGCCTATTAGTATGCAGTCTGGTTTTGTCAGCCTGGCTTTGTCAGTCTGGCTTTGTCAGACTGGGATCACTATCACTTCAGGAGTTCCGTCATGAAAATTGCCACCGCCGCCTATCCGCTCGATTGGCTCGACAGCTGGGCGCAGTATGAGGATAAGCTGGCCTCCTGGGTTGGCGATGCCGCAGCCCAGGGCGCCGATCTGCTGGTCTTTCCGGAATATGCCGCCATGGAGCTGTCGACCCTGGATGGTGCGGCTGTTGCCGCTGACCTGCAGGCCTCAATCCGGGCCGTCTCAGAGCGGATGGAAGAGGTGGCGGCCCTGCACCAAAGCCTTGCTGCCACCCATAATGTCCATATTTTAGGGGCCTCTGCCCCGGTTGAGGCCGGCTATGAGCTGCCCGTGAACCGTGCGGAATTCTACAGTCCTTGCGGGGCACGGGATCATCAGGACAAGCAGATCATGACCATGTTTGAGCGCTCCCCCTGGCAGATTGGCGCAGGCGGGCCGCTGAAACTGTTTGATACGGCCCTTGGCAAGATTGCCGTGCTGATCTGCTATGACAGCGAGTTTCCACTGTTGGGGCGCGCCCTTGCCGAGGCGGATGTGATCCTGGTGCCCTCTTGTACCGAGCCCTGGCCGGATACTGGCGGGTGCGGATTGGTGCGATGTCACGCGCGCTGGAAACCCAATGTGTGACGGTGCAGTCCTCTATTGTGGGTGCCGCCCCCTGGTCAACGTCGGTGGAACTCAATGTTGGGACCGGGGGAATCTTTGGTCCACCTGACACAGGGTTTCCGGCAACGGGGGTTTTGGCCGAAGGCACGCTCAACCAGCCCGGCTGGACCCTGGCCGAGGTTGACCTGCAAACCATCGCCGATGTTCGGGCAGATGGTGTGGTGCGCAACCGCAGCCATTGGGCAGAGCAGGAGCTGAGGACAAAAACCTCCACAATTCGCCTCAAGCGGTGATTGCGCCCTTGAAATATTGGGGAAATAGGCTCATTTAGTGCCAGTTCCCGCAGACTGGCGGGGTAGTCCAAAGATGGAGAGAACATGGCCAAGGAAGATACGCTCGAATTTCCCGGTGTCGTGAAGGAACTCCTGCCGAATGCGACGTTTCGGGTCGAGCTTGAAAACGGCCATGAAATCATAGCACATACGGCAGGAAAGATGCGCAAAAACCGCATCCGTGTTCTGGCTGGCGACCGGGTACAGGTGGAAATGACACCTTATGACCTGACCAAGGGCCGGATCAACTATCGCTTTAAGTAAGCAGTTGATTCGCCAATTGAACCAAAGCCCGGCTCTTGTGCCGGGCTTTTGTTTTTTCTGCACGGCGCTTATGACCGGGCGGATGCATAAGGGGAGAGCCAAAGATGGCGTTCATTCTGGGATCAGGCAGCCCGCGACGGCTGGAGCTTTTGGCGCAACTGGGGATCACCCCGGATGCTGTACGCCCCCCCGATATTGATGAGACTCCTCTCAAAAATGAACTGCCCCGCGCCTACTGCGTCCGGGTGACCCGCGAGAAAGTCGCCGCCGTTCCGGCCAATGCCGAGGACGTGGTGCTTTGCGCCGACACCACCGTGGCGCTGGGCCGTCGCATATTGGGAAAACCTGCAGATGCCGGGCAGGCCGCTGAGTTTTTGCTGGCTCTCGCAGGGCGCCGCCATCAGGTGATCACTGCGGTTGCGGTGCGTCGCGGCGACCGGCTTTGGGAGCGCTCGGTGGTGAGCCAGGTCAAGATGAAACGCCTGTCAGACGCAGAGCTCAACGCCTATCTCGCCAGCAATGACTGGCAGGGCAAGGCCGGTGGCTATGCCATTCAGGGTCCGGCCGGGGCCTTTATTCCCTGGATCAGCGGCTCCTTTACCGGCATCGTTGGCCTGCCCCTGGCTGAGACCGCAAATATGCTGCAAGCCGCCGGCTGCACGCTTTATAAGGAGGCTGCCGCATGAAGGGCCGCTCAATCATTCTGGACCACATCCAGGGCCGTGAAGCCGCCGCCCTGATGGTGGATGGCAAGCTTGAAGACTTTCTTATCGATGGCGATGCCCCCCTGCCGGGCACCATCTATCGCGCCCGCGCCGACCGCCCCGACAAAGGTCAGGGCGGCATGTTCCTCACAACTCCCGACGGCCCCGCCTTTTTACGGCAGGTCAAGGGGCTGGCGCCCGGCCAGATGCTTTTGGTGCAGGTCACCGGCTACGCCGAGCCCGGCAAAGCCATCCCCGTGACGCAAAAACTGCTGTTCAAAAGCCGCTATGCCATTGCCACGCCCGGCGCACCCGGTCTGAATATATCGCGTACGATCCGCGACGAGGAAGAACGCGAACGCCTTCTGGAGGTTGCGCATGGGGTGCTGGAAGGCGCCGACTATGGCATGATCCTGCGCTCTGCCTGTGCCGGAGCCGACGCTGATGATGTGGCCGCAGATATCGAAGCCATGGCGGATCTGGCGGCTCAGGTGCTGGCGGACACCGATGGTGACGCCGAGGTTCTGACCGAAGGCGATGACCCGCATCTGCGGGCCTGGCGCGAGTGGTCCGAGCCCGCAGAGGTGCTGCGCGCGCCCGGGGATTTCGAACACCACGGTGTGCTCGAGGCGCTTGATACGGGGCTGAGCATCCGGGAGCCCCTGCCTGGCGGCGGCTATCTGTATATCGAGCCCACGCGGGCCTTGATTGCGGTGGATGTAAACACTGGCAATGACACCTCTCTGGCGGCAGGAACCAAGGCAAATATTGCCTGTGCCAGGCTTTTGCCCCGCGCCCTGCGCCTGCGCGGTCTTGCGGGTCAGGTGGTTCTGGACCTGGCTCCGATGCCAAAAAAGGATCGCAGCACCTTTGAAAGTGCGCTGCGCGCCGCCCTGCGCGCCGACAGTGAGGAGACAACTATGGTGGGCTGGACCAACCTTGGCAATTTCGAGCTGCAACGCAAACGGGGCCGGGTTGTGCTGTCGGAGCTGCTGTCATGAGCTGCCCGATCTGTGGTGCCGCAACAGAGCACACCCACCGGCCTTTTTGCTCAAAGCGCTGCGCGGATATTGATTTGGCAAAATGGATGAACGGCAGCTACGCAGTTCCGAGCAGTGACCCGGAAGACATTGAAAACGCATTGGAAGAAGCTGAGCAGGCGGCGGCAAAAGCAGCCAGTCCGACATCAACCAGGCATTAGTGTGTTTCTTTAAAAAAGCCTCTGGACACCGTCGCATGGACGTCATAGAAGGCCCACACCCAAGGCGAACAGCCTTTCCCGTGCCCGGGTAGCTCAGGGGTAGAGCAGTGGATTGAAAATCCTCGTGTCGGTGGTTCGATTCCGCCCCCGGGCACCA
>NZ_MWVJ01000021.1 GCF_002087335.1 Pseudophaeobacter leonis | reverse complement strand
CTTGCCACGAAGCTCAAACGCGGAAGGCTTTGACCTGCTCCCCTAAAAAGTCCGGTGCTTTGAGTTAGCCTGTTCTCCAACAAGGAGACAGACGATGAAGAGAAGCCGTTTCAGCGAAGAACAGATCATAGGAATATTGAAAGAGCATCAGGCTGGGCTTGGTCCGAAATCCCGGGACCAGCTCTGCTAGCGCAGACTGTTGATGTTCTGGATCAAAGACTCACGCGCGCCGGAAATATGCAGGCGGGTCAGCTCTGCTGCGCGTGTGGCATTGCCATCAACGCAGGCTTCCCAAATGGCGATATGCTCTTCATTGGCCCGCTGCATGCCGTTCGACAAAACCAGCTGAGCACGCAGATAGCGGTCAACCCGGTCCATCGCGTTGTCGATCAAATCAAGATGATACTGCAATCCACTGGCCCGGTAGAGCGTCGCGTGGAAGTCGCGGTTCAGATCTCCCCAGCTCATCGGGTCTGCCGAGGCGGAAAAGGCGGCCCAGGAGCGGCGCGCTGTTTCCAGCGTCTCTTGTGACATCAACGGAACGGCACGACGGATCACCTCCGGCTCGATAAGAGCTCGAAAGTCGAAGATTTCTTCAGCCTCATCCGCAGATAACCCCGACACCACGGCACCCTTGTAGCGTTGCGTCTTGACCAGACCCTGTTCTTCAAGCCGTGAGATTGCCTCGCGGACTGGGATACGGCTGGTGTTGAACTGCCGGGCAATTTCGTCCTGGCGCAGGGGCTCTCCCTCTTTCACATCGCCTTCAATAATCGCTTTGCGCAGGGCCTCAAAGACGATGGATGACGCCGATGCGGTCTTTGATATATCGACGGAATTCAACTTCATAAGGGGCTCCTCCTGTACCCTCATTAACGCGGTTTCGGTGGCGGGGAAAGCTGTGTCACAGGATTAAGGAATTTGGGATCCAAAGTTGGGGCGGTCAAGCAGGGGGAGGGCTAGCGCGATGCGGCGGGCATGAAGCTGCCCTGCAAAATGGCATTTGCAGTGGCCTGCGCACCAATGGCCGGGGTGGCATTGCGTGACGCCATGCGTTCGAGGTTGACGATGGTCGAAAGCATCAACCTGTCATGGCTCCAGTCACCGGGACGCTGCATCAACATGGCCGTGGCCAGAACCGAAGCCATCATCAGCCCCGAGATCAGAGCCCAGCCAATACCGGTTTCGCCATGTGGCGCCTGGGCTGTCACTGCAATGATGCGTTGCTGCAGGGTCGAGTTGCGCCGGGTTTCACGGCGGTCCACCAGCGCCACCGTGGGGCTGCGGCGGGTAAAGAAGACCCGCTCCTGGGCGGCCTGGCTGCAGGCGCGGATCAGGCATTCGCAATAGGCCCGGATGTTCAGCCCGGCGCGCGCCATCAGGGCCTGATCGCAGGCAAATTCGCGCAGATGACGGACTTCACGGCGCCACAGGTAAAAGGCTGGATTCCAGAACAACAGAGGGCGCAGCATTTCCAGCAGGAATTCGCATTCGATATCGCGCTGGCGAAAATGCTGCAGCTCATGCGCCAGGGTCAGCCGAAGGTCCTGTGGGTGGCTCAAAAGGGCAGTTGGCAGAACCACGTAGCGACTGGTCAGACCACGGGTGGAGAAGGCAACAGGGGTTTCATCCGAGACCAGGATCCGGGTGCCGCCGATGTTTTTCCACGTATAGGACCGGCGGAGCGCGCGCCGCAGGCGCAGAACCGACAGGGCAATATGCCCGGCACAGATCAGCCCACCGAGGGCGATCGCTGCCGCCAGCAGGCGGGTCCAGAGCAGTTGCTGCGAGGTAAGCACCCGCACGGTGTCTTCGCGCAGCCCGATGAGGCTCTCGAAACTGGAGGGGCGCATGCTGACGTGGCCCTGCAGGAACTGCGCCACCAGCAGGTCAGAAATATTGGGCGGATGCGCCATCACCAGGCGGGTAAAGGCAAACATCAAAAACGGCGAAAGCGCCAGCAGCAGCGTGAGCGCATTCATCAGGCGCAACTGGGCCTGAAAGGCATGGGCAAGTCGGGTGTGGGACAGGATTTTTCGCGCCAAAAGCCAAAGCAGGGTGCCCGCGAGCACCAGAAGATTCAGATCCAGATAGCCATTGATCAGCGCGTCAGTTTTCATTGTCCCCCAACCTTTCGTTCAGCAGAGCCCGCATCTCAACGAGCATGTCGTCGGTAACTTCCTCATCCTCAACAAGGCGTGCGACCAGGGCCGCAGGTGCTCCGTTGAAAAGCTTGCTCGAAAGGTTTTTCAGAGAGGTTTTTTGATACTCTGTTTTGGGAATGGCGGGGGGGTAGATCAGCGAGCGGTCTTCCCTCTCGCTGGTCAAAAAGCCCTTTTGTTCCATGATCTTCAACACGGTGGCAACCGAGGTATAGGCGCGTTCCTGAGCCTTGTTCAGCACGGCCAGAATATCGCGGACGGTGCCGCCACCGGTTGCCCAGACGACGGTCATAAATTCAAGCTCGACCTCGGTCAGCAGCGAATTGTCCTGTTTTTTTCGCATAGGGTCTGGTGTCCGGTCCATTTTGGTCTTTGCGTGATGCTAGTCGAAGGGCTGAGGTATTGAAACTATTTCTTTAGCAGATGTGCAGCGCAGGGCTGGTCGTTGCCACATTGTGCGCTTGCGCGCGCTCTACTCAGCCTGTTGAGAGGCGACGCGCAACCCCAGCCGGGCGGATGGGGCAATTGTAGAGGTTTTGGCTGAGAGGGCCTGAATGGGCAGGTCTGCCATTCAGGCCTTTTGCAATTTTATCAAGGTTTGCGCGTCAAGGGCAGGCCGCTGGCGCGGGGCCTCTGGCCCCCTTGACCCGCGCGTGAGCCGGGGGCAAAACCCGTTTCAGACCCTTCCAGAAGGTGAAAATCCCCCAGAGAAAAGCCAGCCCCAAAGGCCACCAAAGCGGCATGCCAACCAGCCCCAGCCAGGCCAGAAAGATATAGCTGGTGCCCAGCAGGGTGATAAACAGCCGGTCGCCACGCGTGGTGGTGAGGCCAAGCACGCCGCGCCGCGTGTCGCCCCCCGGAGTGCGGATCTCAAGCAGGACAAGCACGCCAATGGCGGAGAAAATACCGATAAAGACCAGTGCTGTGGGCCAGGTCCAGGCCATCCAGGTCAGCATTACACCCTCCCCATCGCAAAACCTTTTGCGATATAGTTTCGGACGAACCAGATGACGATGGCGCCCGGAATGATAGTCAATGTACCCGCTGCCGCCAGCAGGCCCAGCTCATAGCCCGCGCTGGAGGCGGTTTTGGTCATGGTGGCGGCGATGGGGTTTGCGGCGACGGCCGTCAGCGTTTTTGCCAGCAGCAGCTCAACCCAGGAAAACATAAAGCAAAAGAAGGCGGCAACGCCGACGCCTGCTTTGATTGACGGGATAAAGATGGTGCCAAAGAAACGCGGGAAGGAATAGCCGTCGACAAAGGCGGTCTCATCCAGCTCTTTTGGAATGCCGCCCATAAAGCCCTCAAGGATCCAGACGGCGAGGGGGATGTTAAAGAGGCAATGGGCCAGGGCCACCGCCAGATGGGTATCAAAGATCCCCACAGCCGAATAGAGCTGAAAGAACGGCAGGGCAAAGACCGCAGCCGGCGCCATCCGGTTGGTCAGCAGCCAGAAAAACAGCTGCTTGTCGCCTAAGAAACGATAGCGCGAGAAGGCATAAGCGGCTGGCAGGGCTACCGCGACCGAGATCACCGTGTTGATGCTCACGTAGAGGATCGAGTTGATATAGCCCCAGTACCAGGTCGGATCGGTAAAGATGGTGGCATAGTTCTCAAGCGTAAAGGTCTGCGGGAACAGCGAGAACCCCGAGAGGATCTCGTTTGTGGTCTTAAAGCTCATGGCCACCAGCCAGTAGATTGGCAGCATCAGGAACAGGATATAGACCACGGGGACGATGGATCGTTTTTGCATGGCAAACCCCTCCTTAATTCAGGTCGTCTTTGGTCATCAGCGTGTAAAACAGCCAGGAGACCAAAAGCGTGATTGCAAAGTAGATGAGCGACATAGCGGCGGCAGGACCAAGGTCGAACTGACCCAGAGCGATTTTAACCAGATCAATCGACAGCAGGGTTGTCGAGTTGCCAGGGCCGCCACCGGTGAGCACAAAGGGCTCGGTGTAGATGTTGAAACTGTCCATAAACCGCAACAGGATAGCGATGGTCAGCACGGTCTTCATCTTTGGCAGCTGAATGAACCGGAACACCGCCCAGTTTGAGGCACCGTCGATTTTCGCGGCCTGATAATAGGCGTCGGGGATCGACACGAGACCGGCATAGGCCAGCAGCACCACCAGTGAGGTCCAGTGCCATACATCCATGGTGATGATGGTGACCCAGGCCGCAAAGGGGTTCTGCGTCATGTCATAAGAGACGCCCAGCACGTGGTTGAGGAAATAGCCCAGCAGGCCAATGTCAGGCAGGGTAAAGATGTTCCACATCGCGCCGACAACGTTCCAGGGGATTAGCATGGGCAGCGCCATAGTGACGAGGCAAACCGGCACCCAGAACCCCTTGCGCGGCATCGACAGCGCAATGGCAATGCCCAGCGGCACTTCGATGATCAGGATCAAAAAGGTGAACAGGAACTGACGGCCAAGGGCGGCATGAAAGCGTTCAGAGCGCAGGATCTGCTCGAACCAGTCCAGACCCTGCCAGAAAAACACATTGTCGCCAAAGGTTTCCTGCACCGAGTAGTTCACCACTGTCATCATTGGGATCAGCGCGTTAAAGGCCACCGGATCAGCACCGGCAGCACAAAGAACCAGTCTTTTTGGGTTTTCGGTTTTCATTGCACCGCCTCCACAGCCGTTTCGGGATCACTGGCCAGCCAGCCGTCCACATAAAGCCGGGTTTGATCCCGGCGGAAATCAAGATGAACCGAAGCCCCTTTTTCAGGTGTGGTTTCAGAGCCTGCGCCCTCAACCACGGCATTGATGCGGCTGCCATTGGCATGGCATTCCACCACGGTATGACGCCCCACATCCGAGACTTTGGTGACGGTCGCCGCCAGGCCGCTGTCCGCAAGCGAGACAAACTCGGGGCGGATGCCGATCTCGGTTTTGCCAATTGCCTCACCCCGAATGGGCCCTTCGAGGGCGATGGCATGATCGCCAAACCGGGCCGAGCCGTCCTGCAGGGTACAGGGCAGGATGTTCATCCCAGGGGAGCCGATGAAGTGGCCGACAAACGTATGCGCCGGACGCTCGAACAGCTCGACCGGGGTGCCGATCTGCACCACTTCGCCGTCCTGCATCACCACCACCTGATCGGCAAAGGTCAGCGCCTCTGTTTGGTCGTGTGTGACGAAGATCATGGTGGCTTTGACGCGCTGGTGCAGCTCTTTCAGTTTTGAACGCAGCTTCCATTTCAGATGCGGGTCAATCACCGTCAGCGGCTCGTCAAACATCACCACATTGACGTCTTCGCGCACCAATCCGCGCCCCATCGAGATCTTTTGCTTGTTATCAGGCGTGAGGCCAGCGGCCTTTTGGTCCAGCATCTCGGTGACTTCGAGCATCTCAGCGATGTCCATGACACGGGCGCGAACCGTGTCTTCATCGCGGCCACGATTGCGCAGCGGGAAGGCCAGATTGTCGTAGACCGTCATGGTGTCGTAGATCACCGGGAACTGAAACACCTGCGCAATATTGCGCTGATCCGGCGGCAGGTCAGTGACGTCTTGACCGTCAAACAGGATCTGGCGCTCGGAGGGCCCCAGTAGCCCCGAGATGATATTCAGCAGGGTGGATTTACCACAGCCAGAGGGGCCGAGCAGCGCATAGGCACCGCCGTCGCTCCAGTCGAGATCAATCTCCTTCAGCGCATAGTCTGATGGCGATTTGGGCGTGGGGAAATAGCTGTGCCGCAGCTTGGAGAGTGTAATTTTTGCCATTGATGGGGGCCTCAGGCTGCGCGGGAGCCGTCGGGTGCAAAGAAGTAGCACGCCGAAGGGTCCATGTAGAAATCATGCATCTCACCAATCTCGTAGGGGTGAACCCCGGCCGACAGAGACACCCAGTTGGGGTGCTGTCCCCCGCCGGCGGTACCCGCCAGTCCAAGGGCGAAATGCGCGAACTTTCAGAGCCGGACAGCTCTGTGACCTGTACCCGGCCATCAAGGCGCACCGAGGCCTTGTCGCTGGCTCTGGGCAGGACGTGATAGGGGCGGATGGCGATCGCATAGGTGCCATCGCTCAGGCCAGCCGCGGCGCCGTCCAGCTGCCACTGCACAGTGGCGCTCATGCGGGCGGTGCTGCCCTGTTTGGTCACGGTTGCGGTGTTGATGGGCGGATCCGAAAACACCCGCGCCGCATCCAGATTGCCGGGGTCGCGGTAGATTTCGGCGGTGGGGCCAAACTGGGTGACGCGGCCATCGCGCATCAAGGCGGTTTTGCCGCCGAGCAGCAGGGCCTCTTCGGGCTCTGATGTGGCATAGACCACCACGGCGCCCCGTCCGGCAAACAGCTCGGGCAGCTGGTCGCGCAGCTCTTCGCGCAGCTTGTAGTCCAGGTTGGCAAGCGGCTCGTCCAGAAACACAGCGCGGCTTTCCTTGGCAATGGCGCGGGCCAGGGCACAGCGTTGCTGCTGGCCGCCAGACAGCTCATGCGGGCGACGGTGCAACATGGGTTTCAGCTGCAGGATCTCGGCCGCCTCGGCGACGCGATCTTCGATCTCGGACTTCGCCATTCCAGCCACTTTTAGCGGCGAGGCGATGTTCTCGTAGACCGTCATATGGGGGTAGTTGATGAAAAACTGGTGCACCAGACTGATATTGCGCTTCTGCGTGCTGAGCCGCGAGACATCCTCGCCCTCCATCAGCACCTGACCGCTGGCCATGGGGTCCAGCCCGGCCATCAGTTTGATCAATGAGGTCTTGCCCGACCCGGTGGCGCCCAACAGGACGTTAAAGTGACCGGGTTCCAGCACCAGGGAGGTGTCCTTGATATGCTCGATCGCGCCGACGCGCTTGGTCACGTTTCTTAATTCAAGTGCCATCGTTATTTGACTTTCCGGCAACTGGGCCCGCACCACATGCTGTCAAAACGCGTGTTGCCGGGCCTCAGGTCTGTAGTTCCGTAGGGGAGAAAGAGCCCCGAAACACTGCTATGGCACTATCTCGGGGCAGGTGTCGGGCCAGACACCAATTGGGGATCAGGCCCGACGGGGAGGAGGGGTTACTGCGAGGCCCAGCGGGCGACCAGCTCGTCATAGTTGACGGTCTGACCTGCAGGTTTCTCGTTCTCCAGCGGTGGCTTGGCGCCGCCATTGGCATACCACCACTCGGCGTCTTTTTCCTCGTTCAGACGTGGACCACAGCCGCCATAGATTTCAGCCTGCTCATCTGCACGCTGCATCCGGGCCATGGTGATGTCCATTTCCTCGGCCAGACGGTTCATCGCTTCCTGCGGGGTAAAGGCACCCGAGTTCACGTCCCCAATCTGCTGCCACCAGATCTGGGCCAGCTTTGGATAATCCGGCACGTTCACACCGGTTGGCGACCAGGCCACACGATCCGGCGAGCGGTAGAATTCTACCAGACCACCCAGGTTCGCCGCGCGCTCCGAGAAGCTCTCGTGGTTGACCGAGCTGTCACGAATGAAGGTCAGACCCACGTGGGACTTTTTCACGTCGACAGTTTTGGAGACCACAAACTGGGCATAGAGCCAGGCCGCCTGCGAGCGCTCCAGAGGCGTGGATTTGAGGAAGGTCCAGGAGCCAACGTCCTGATAGCCAACCTTCTGGCCTTCTTCCCAGTAGGGGCCATGCGGGCTGGGCGCCATCCGCCACAGCGGTGCACCGGCGTCATCCACGGTGTTGTTGCCTTCGGACTTTGGCTTTACCATATCGGCGGTAAAGGCCGTGTACCAGAAGATCTGCTGGGCAACATTGCCCTGCGCCAGAGCTGGCAGCGACTGGTAGAAGTCATAAGAGGCGGCACCGGGAGGTGCGTATTTACGCAGCCATTCGTCCCATTTGCGGATCGCATAGACCGCCGCCGGGCCGTTTGCAGCACCACCACGGGTGACACTTGCGCCCGCAGGGTTACAAGAGCCGGCTTCCATACGGATGCCCCACTCATCGATGGGCACGCCGTTTGGCTCACCTTTGGAGCCGGCACCGGCCATTGACAGCCAGGCATCGGTCATCCGCCAGCCAAGGTCAGGCGCGCGTTTGCCGTAATCCATGTGGCCGTAGATTGTGGTGCCGTCGATTTCTTTGACGTCTTCGCTAAAGAATTCGGCGATGTCCTCATAGGCCGACCAGTTGACCGGAACGCCTAGGTCATAGCCGTATTTTGCCTTAAAGGCCTCCTGCAGGTCCGCCCGGTCAAACCAGTCTTTGCGGAACCAGTAGAGGTTGGCAAACTGCTGATCGGGCAGCTGGTACAGATCGCCATCGGGACCGGTGGTAAACTGGGTGCCCATGAAATCGTCAAGATCAAGACCGGGGTTGGTCTGCGCCTTGAAATCACCTGCTATCATATCCGTCAGGTTATGCGCCAGCTGCAGCCGCGAGTGGGTGCCGATCAGGTCCGAGTCATTGACATAGCATCATAAAGATTGCGCTGCGTCTGCATCTGGGTCTGAACCGCCTGTACCACTTCGCCCTCGCCGAGGATCTGGTGGTTCACCTTGATACCGGTGATTTCCTCAAAGGCTTTGGTCAGAACTTCCGATTCATAGGAATGCGTCGGAATGCCCTCGGAGAGCACGTTGATCTCCATGCCTTTGAAGGGCTCAGCTGCGGTAATGAACCACTGCATTTCGCTCATCTGTTCGTCTTTGGTCAGGACCGAAGGCTGAAATTCCTCATCGATCCACTTAACTGCGGCTGCCTCATCAGCAAAAGCCGCCTGTCCCGCAGTCACGGCGCATACCGCTGCTGCGGACAAAAGATACCTGCGCATCTTTTCCCTCCCTAAAAGTCTGTAAAGCCAGCTACGCTCTCTCGCACCTGACTGGCATTTAGGTTTCATATTGGCGTCACAGTTGTCAAACTAAAAATTTAGTTTGAATCTAACCTGGTGAAATAAAGGTATTATTTCTGCCTTGTTTTTCGGCCTTCGGGGCCGCGAGAGCGACTCCTTTTGGGGCAAAACCTTTGCCGCAATGCGGCATCACTGTTTTGTGCCCAGGCTGAGCCGGGGCGCAAAATAACCATCGCCGGGGGGCGCAAAGCCGGGTATGAGACGTCATGAGCGATTTAGACACATTTGAGATCTTCCTGACCGCAGCCCCCGGACTGGAGGCCGCCCTGCTGGCCGAGGCCCGCGAGGCCGGTTTTGCTGCAGCCAAATCCGTGCCCGGCGGTGTCACCGTAAGGGCGACTGGCGCGAGGTCTGGCGGGCCAATCTCTCCCTGCGCGGTGCTGCCCGGGTGCTGGCCCGGATCGGTGAGTTCCGTGCCTTCCATCTGGCGCAGCTGGGCAAGCGGGCGCGCAAATTTCCCTGGGGAGATGTGCTGCGCCGCGACGTGCCGTTGAAGGTCGAGGTCTCCACCAACAAGAAATCCAAGATCTACCATGCCGGGGCTGCCGCGCAGCGTATCGAGACGGCTCTGGTAGAGACATTTGGCGCCACGATCTCTAAAGACGCGGCGCTGACGCTCAAGCTGCGGATCGACGACAACAACTGTCAGTTCAGTATCGACACCTCGGGTGAGGGGCTGCACAAGCGGGGCCATAAATCGGCCGTTGGCAAGGCGCCGATGCGCGAAAACCTCGCAGCGCTGTTCCTGCGTGACTGTGGCTTTGACGGGGTAGAGCCGGTGGTGGACCCAATGTGTGGCTCGGGCACTTTTGTGATCGAGGCGGCCGAGATCGCGCTTGGGCTGGTGCCGGGGCGCAGCCGCAGTTTTGCCTTTGAACAGATGGCCAGTTTTGACGCCGCCGCCTATGAGGCGCTGAAGGCAGAACTTACGCCGCAGCACATCGATATGCAGGGCCTCAGCTTCTTTGGCTCGGACCGCAATGCGGGTGCTGTGGACATGGCAACAAACAACGCCGAGCGGGCTGGCGTGGCGGGCTGCACCCGTTTCAAGGTGCAGGCGATCAGCGATCTGATGCCCCCGGAAGGCCCGCCGGGGCTGGTTATTGTCAACCCGCCTTATGGCGCACGGATCGGCAACAAAAAACTGCTGTTTGCCCTTTACGGCGCGCTGGGCAAAACCCTGATGGAGCGCTTTTCCGGCTGGCGCGTTGGCATTGTCACCAGCGAGGCCGGGCTGGCCAAGGCAACAGGCCTTACGTTTTTGCCACAGGGCGCTCCTGTGGCGCATGGCGGCCTGAAGATCCGGCTGTTCAAGACCGCCCGACTGCGCTGATCACTTACTCTTGCCCGCTGCCGCCTAAGCTGTTGTTACGACTGTGCTGCGTGCAAAAAGTGACGCGACGATTCTCTTTGCCCTGGGCCAGGGCGCCGTGCTTTTGTTGGGGGCAGCTACGGCACGGCAAAAGAGGACGGCGCTCAGATGACCACAACTCCTATTGATGGGCATGACGGCCCCTATCCGGCCCCAATTGCAGTCGACGCGCAGCAGGTTCTGCCCGAGTGGATCGACTACAACGGGCACATGAATGTCGGCTATTATGGCGTGGCTTTTGGTCGGGCGATTGAACAGATATTTGTCGCCCATATCGGCAATGGTGAGCGCCATGTGCGGGCCTCGGGGCAGGGGCTATATGTGTTGCAATCCCAATTCCAGTTCCTGCGGGAACTGAAGGTCGGGCAGGCCTTTGAGGTGTCTTTTCTGCTTATTGATCATGATCACAAAAGGGTGCATTTCTGGAGCGAACTATCGGTGGAGGGTCAGGTCTGCGCGACGCAGGAGGTTCTGGCGATGCATGTTCACCACAAGAGCGCCCGCAGCGTTGCCTTTCCTGCCTGGCTGCAACGGCGTCTGGCGCGGCTGCTGGCCGATCACGCACCGTTGCCCCGGCCCAGTCAATTGGGGGCAAGCCTGGGGATCCGTCGGGGCTGAATCAGGTGCCTAGATGCCAGACGCCTAGATGCCAGACGCTTAAATCTCTGACCGATGGTATTCGGCGCAATCAAAACTGACAGCACCGTTGTCGCGCAATTTCGAGGCCGCCGGCCGCGCCTTCAAAGCGATCTCCGAGGGCTGAGTGCCCCGGTCTGATTACACTGGGCTGATTACGCCAGTCTGATTACGCCAGTCTGATTATGCCAGTCTGATTATTCCGGTCTGAGGGCGCGCTCATAGCCCCATCTGGCGCACGGCAAGGTCGCGCATGATCTCTTCAGAGCCGCCGCCAATGGCCATGACTTTGACCTCCCGGTAGATCCGCTCGATCCGGTTGCCGCGCAGATAGCCCGCGCCGCCCATGATCTGCATGGCCTCAGAGGCGCAGAACTCGCAGGCCTTGGAGGTAAAGACCTTTGCCTTGCAGATTTCGGCCACCGGCATTGTGCCCTGGTTGATGTTCCAGCAGATCTGGTTCTGCAACGCCTCTACGGCATCAATACGTGCTGACATATCTGCGATCTTGTGGCGGATGACCTGATGGCGGATCAGGGGTTTGCCAAAGGTCTCACGGGTCTGGGCCCAGGCGATGCTGTCCTCCAGACAGGTCTTCATCATGCCCAGCATTCCGGCAATCAGCGTGACGCGCTCAAAGTTGAAGTTTTCCATCACCGCAAGGAAGCCGGTGTTCTCAGGCCCCATCATGTGGCTGGCAGGCAGCTTGACGTCATCAAAAAACAGCGTTGCCTGATCCGAACACCACCAGCCCATCTTGCGGTCCAGCGCACTGCGCGAAAATCCGGCCATTTCGGCCTCAACAAAGAACAGAGAGATGCCGCCCAGACCGGGGCCACCGGTGCGGGCCGGGATCACAAAGTAGTCCGAGGTCGTGCCGCCGGTGATGAAGGTGTTTGACCCATTCAGAACCCAGTGCTCGCCCGCGCGCCGGGCCGAGGTGCGGATATTGGCCACATCAGAGCCCCCGCTGGGCTCTGTCCCCCCCAGAGATGAGCCGCTGCGCCCGGCGACGATATCCGCCAGCACCCGGTCCTTGATCGCGTCGCTGGCCAGGCGGGCGATGGGGTCGATCGAGATCGTCCGGCCATTCAGCGCCGCCGATACACCGCCAGTGCCGC
Organism: Pseudophaeobacter leonis; assembly: GCF_002087335.1. Taxonomy (GTDB): domain Bacteria; phylum Pseudomonadota; class Alphaproteobacteria; order Rhodobacterales; family Rhodobacteraceae; genus Pseudophaeobacter; species Pseudophaeobacter leonis. Next base: position 73,419 of record NZ_MWVJ01000021.1, on the reverse strand, counting down.
AGCGGGCCATCTCTTCGTAGTAGGCCGCGCGCATAAAGGCGTCGTCAAAGCCAAGGCCGCCATATTTCTCATCGATACCAAAGCCCCAGACCCCAAGGGCTCCGGCTTTTTGATGCAGCTCCCAGGGCACTGCCCCGGCCTCGTCCCAGGCGTCGCAATAGGGTTGGATTTCCTGTGCAACAAAGGATCTGAGACTGGAGCGAAAGGCGCGGCGCTCTTCGGTCTCGAAGGGATTGATCATTCCGGGGTCTCTTCCTGCGGGTCTGAGGGGGGGCGCAACAGCAGATGCGGCGCCATGATGCGGCCAAAGAGGTCGACCATCTTGGTTAATGATTTCGGGGTCGCGCTCATAGGGGGTCTGGGTGTGCAGCCCGCGCATGAAGCTGCGGCAGATCGACCAGAGCAGCGACAGCTCATCCTCATGACCCGCGCAGGCCTCATAGAGGTGGGCGATATTGCGATTGAAATAGTCATTATAGGCCCAAAGCGGGGGGGTGATGCGGGCGCTGAGGGCGGTGTCGGTGCGGGCGGCCACCAGGATTTCCATCAGGGCGCGGCCTTCGCGGGTGGATCAACACCCGCCGCCACAGCTGATGCAGCTGATCCTGAAGGTCGAGGCTGTCCGGTGACGGGTGCAAAAGCCTCGCCTCATCTCCGGGGGCAGAGGGGCCACGCACCGGCGCCAGAAGATGCTCAAGGGTTTGCACCATGATCTCTTCCTTGTTGGGGAAGTGATGCGTGAGCGCACCACGAGACACCCCAGCCAGGGTCTGCACCCGATTGATCGAACATTCGGAATAGCCCACCTCATCAAGGCTGGTGATCACCGCATCCAGGATGCGCCCACGGGTGCGGGCAACGCGGGCAGAGTTGCCGCGTGCCGGTGCGTCAGAGGCTGCAGCGGGGCTTTTGCCGGTGACGTTCGGTTGGTCTTCGGTTCGTGTGCGCATCAGCCTATCCTTTGCACGAATCGTAAAACAGAACAGTCAGTCTGTTCAATCATGTGAATTCAGGCCGACGCAGCGGCATTTGTTCGAAACAGGGAGTGAGACATGCAACAATCGGAAGATTTCCGCGCGGAGAGCCAGGCCTTGGCTAGGGTGTTGGAGGATTTGCCAGAGGCGGATCTGCACCGGGTGACGCAGTTCAAGGACTGGACGATAGATCACGTGCTGGGCCACCTGCATCTTTTTAACGTGGCTGCAGAGACATCGCTTAAGGGGGCTGCGGAATTTGGCGCCTTTATCGGACCCATCGTGGCGGAAATGCAGTCGGGCAAAACGATCCTGCAAAGTCAGTTTGGCTGGCTAAAAGGGCTCTCGGGGCGGGCGCTGTTTGAGGCCTGGCGGGCGGGGGCTGAAAGCTGCGCGGATGCTTTTGCCAAGGCGGGTCCCAAGGGGCGGGTGAAATGGGTTGGACCGGACATGAGCGCGCTGAGCTCTATCACCGCCCGCCAGATGGAAACCTGGGCCCACGGGCAGGAGGTCTTTGATCTTTTGGGGATTGAGCGCGTCGAGGCGGACCGGATCCGCAATATCGCCCATCTCGGGGTCTCGACCTATGGCTGGACCTTTGCGAACCGGAAAGAAGCCGCGCCAGAGCCTGCGCCCTTTGTTGAACTGGTCGGCCCTTCGGGGGTGGTCTGGAGCTGGAATACGCCTCAGGACGACAATGTGGTGCGCGGGGCCGCAGTTGAGTTCGCCCAGGTGGTGACGCAGGTGCGCAATATTGCCGATACCAATCTTGAGACAAAGGGGCCTGGGGCCAGGCGCTGGATGGAGATTGCCCAGTGCTTTGCGGGCCCGGCTGAAACACCGCCTGCACCGGGCGCGCGTCACAGGGCGTGATTCACAGGGCTTGTTTCAGTGGGCTTGATAGTGGGCCTGATAGTGGGCCTGTCGGCTACGGGACAGCTGCGGGACAGTTGGGCGTGTGTTCGCGCACAAAAGGCAAACGCGCCAAGGGAGCTCTCCCGCGCAGATCTGACCTCCTGAAGGAGGTCAGATCCCCTTGGGCCGGGCGCCGCCCCAAATGGGCGGCGCGGTCGCGTCAGTTGCCAAAGGGACTGTCCTGGGGCGATGGCCTGCGCTCTGACTGAGGGCTGCAAAGCTCCGACCGGTACTTCAGGCCCGTATCCTTAAGGCCCGTCTTGTTTAAGCCAGTCTTGTTTAAGTCAGCCCTGGCTACAGGGATGTCGCCTCACCCTGCATGTGACGCCAGGCCTGAACCAGCCCTTCAAGAGCCATACGATCTGGTTGCGCGCGCGTGACAGGCAACCCCTGTGCACTCAGGGCGGCCAGATAGGGAGATGCCAGCGCATCCTCTGCGATCAGTGCCAGGTTCTGCCCCAGCCAGTAGGGCCGTGCAGCCGCCAGTTCTGCCCCCAGCAAATAGCCCCAGAGTTTGCCAGCCATCTCAGTATTGTCACCTGATTGCAGCTGAACAGTCGCCTGCAGCTCTGCCAGTCGGGAGGCAAGGCGCTCGGGTCTGGATATGGTATCGGCAACGGCCTCCTGCAGCGCACTTTCCGGCCCAGCTGGTGCCCAGATCCAGCGAGTCGCATAAGGTGGCCTGCAGACCAGTTGTCAGGGTGCTTTGAAAACTGACAACTTCGGCGGCACTGACCTGCACCCAATGCGTCACAGGGCCGGGCAGGCAAATCACCCCGTCCCATTTTGGGTTGAGCGCCAGAAAGCCGGCGATCTGCGTGCCGCAGCCCTGCATCAGGGCAAGGGGGCTTTTTTGCACGAGGTTGGGAAGGATGTGCAGCTGCCATCCGTCTTGTTCTTGCAGCTCCGGCACCAAATCCGCAGGCTTGGCCGGCACCTGCGCGGCGGCGGCCGGGCCCAATTCGGCAACCAGAACCGGGGCGGCAACCAGAACCGGGCTGGATTTTGCCGCATCCGTCTGTTTGAGCGCTGCGATAAGATCCTGCAGCGGCGGCAGGGCGGTGCGGGGGGAGCTGTGGCGATGCAGGACTTCACGTGCCGACATCACCCAAAGGATGATCTCGCTTGCGCCTATCACTGCTGCGGTCCAGTTCGACGGGTTTTGCGTGGCACTCATTGTCCTGCGACCTTTGTTGGCTTTGGATTACCGGGCTTTGGATTGCGGGCTTTTGCCGACTGCACCCGGCACAGCGTGTTTCATACCCCTGAAGGCGACAGGTTTCAAATCGTCAGATTGTCCCGCGACCCTGAGGGAGAAAAGGATGCACCGCCGTTGGTGGCGCCGCCAGAATCAGGTCTTTGGGCGGGTGCAAAAAAGGATAATGATTCCATACTTTCGTGTAGCGCGGGGGACAGTTGGCAGTTCAGGGCGCCAATTGTTTCCACTTTTGAGCGCCTCCAGTATTTATTTCATCTGAATACCTAACCTTTAGTTATAATTCTTCTCAAATTGACTAGATATATTCTGGTCACAGAATGTCGTAGGTTCAACGGGCCGCAGGGTCATCTGACCAGGCATTCGCAGGGGCGAAACATGTGGGGGCATGTTTCGGGAAAAACCCAATCTGTGATGGCATTGCCCGATCCGCTGCCGCGACGGGCTTTGAAACAATTGAGAGCTGACACAAGCGGGGCTGGCCCCCGGGTGAGGAAGCTTTGAGCGCATGGGGTGACGATGAAAGATTTCGTATCAGTTAGGACGGGGATGGTGTTGCCGGGATCCAGACCGGCGCGGCAATTCCCGCAGCAGTTTTCCAAGACCCCCAGCGGCGCAGCTCTTTTGACAGTCGCGCCATCCACTGCAGACAGGATCAGCGGGGCCATACCGCGTGATTGCTCTTCACTCTTTACCGGAGGGCTGCCGCAGCAGAGCTGCGCCTTGGTCCAGACCCCTCCAGTCGACCAGACCCCCGGCGACAAGAGCCGTGGGGGCAGCTATGCGGCGCGCGGCAAGCGGGCCCTGGAGCTGGCTCTGGTCCTGATGGCCTTGCCTGTGGCCCTGCCAATCATTGCGCTGTCGGCCCTGCTGCTCTGGGTCGAAAGCGGTCTGCCGTTTTACAGTCAGGACCGTCTGGGACAAAATGGCAAACGGTTTCGGATTTTCAAACTGCGCACAATGGTGCGGGATGCCGATGCCCGGCTTCAGGACTGCCTGCAGCAGAACCCCGCCTTGCGCCGGGAATGGGATGAGACGCAAAAGCTGAAAAAAGATCCGCGTATCACCCGGATTGGCCGGATCCTTCGGGTGACCTCTCTGGACGAGCTGCCACAGCTTTGGAATGTCTTTACCGGCGAGATGAGCCTGGTTGGCCCACGTCCCATGATGCCGGAGCAGTTGCCGCTCTATGGGGAAGCTTCGGCCTATTTCGCGGTGAAGCCGGGGATTACAGGCCTTTGGCAAGTGTCAGACCGCAACGAGAGCAGTTTTGCCTCTCGCGCTCAGGCCGATGCTGACTATCTGCGCGTGATGGGATTGCAGATGGATTTGAGGCTGATCTGGCGGACGGTTGGCGTTGTGGCCAAGGGCACTGGATATTAATCACTTTGCCTCACTTTGCCATTGAATACGGGCTGGGATTGCTGGCCGGGACTGCTGGCCGGGACTGCTGGCCGGGATTGTTGGCCGGGATTGCAGCCCGGAAGGACCACCAGCTCCAGCGCAAATGGGTCCGCGCAATTGAGGGTGCTGGGCGAAACACTGCGCTGGAGCGCACCAGGAAATTTGTCAGGAGATGACGCATGAAGCATTTTGCTGTATCAGCCCCTGTTAGCGCCCCGCGCTCACAAGCCTTTGAACGCAATGATGAGGACCAGATGACGCAAAAGGGCTTCAAGAGGTTCCAACGCCGCCGCACGCAGCAGGACCGCCTGCCCGAGCGACTGCCTGAGCGCCTGCCGGAGCCCCAGGATGACGCGGCCAGCATCCTGCAGCAAGAGGGAGAGCCTTTATCTGGTGCCTCTGAGACTGGTACCTCCGAGTCTGGGGCCACTGATGACATCACAATGCCAGAGGTCGACACTGGCCTCGACACTGGCCTCGACACTGGCATGGCACGATACCTTTCGCAAAGCGAGCGGATAGACGAGACGCGCCCAGTGCCGCCAGTGCCACAGCCTGACGTGGTGTTGGACCGTGACATCCAGCCCCGCGTTAAGGTCGCAAGCCAGGCGCCGGTCTCCTTGCCCACCAGGTTTGATCCCTGGGTGCAATTCCCGGAAGTGCCGTTTGATTTCCTCGGCCAAACACCCTCGCGCCTGCCTTTGGTCAGCGCCTTTCGCGCCTCGCCCACCGCACGGGCTTTTGATCTGTTGCGCACCCGCCTGCTGCACAGCCTGAAGACACATGGCTGGAAACGCGTGGCCGTCACCAGCCCCTCTGCGGGCGGGGGGACGACCTTTTGCGCCGTCAATCTGGCGCTGAGCCTGGCCCGCATTCCGGCGAGCCGGACCGTGCTGATGGATCTGAATTTCCGCGCTCCCGGCGTGGCCGCCGCGCTTGGGATCGCGCCGCATGGAAACATGGCTGAGTTCCTCACAGGAGAGGTCCCCATTGGGCAGCATCTGCAGCGCCTGTCTGACACATTGGTGGTGGGGAGCAATTGCGCGCCTGATCAAAACGCCTCGGAAATTTTGCACGATCCCCGCACTGCTGATGTGATCTCGGCCCTGATCAACGACACCAGGGCCGACACCGTCTTGTTTGATTTGCCGCCGGTGCTGGAGCATGATGATGTCACGGCCTTTCTGCCGCAGGTGGATGGCGTGTTGCTGATTTCGGATGGCGACCGGACCACCGCTGCTGAACTGGCCGCCTGTGAAAAGATGCTGGCGGGGCATGCGCCCCTGCTGGGCGTGGGCTTGAACCGGGCGCAGCAGACCGATAAGACGCAGGTCACACCCTGAAATTCCTTTCTGTCGGCACAGTTGTGCGGCCGGAGCCACAGTTTTGCCCGGTTGCTGTGCTGTAACGGGCGGTGGATGTCCAAATTTGCTCTGGTGGCCTGTTCCTGTGCCGGTGCCAGGGCGAGGCGGGATCAGGGACAAGATGACAAAGAGAGCAGAGATATGGGGCCAATTTTTTCGCTGGCAGATTTGTTTGACATGCTGCGCCGTCGCGCGGCTGTCATTTTGTATGTCACCGTGTTGGGCTCGATCCTGTCAATCTGGGTGGCGCTGAATCAGCAGCATGTCTACCCAAGCGTTGAGGTGATCCAGGTCACCCGGCCGGTGATTGCGGATGATCTGGCCCGCTCCACCGTCGAGGGCTCGTCGGCGCGCCGGATGCAGCTGATCGAACAACGTTTGATGGCGCGCGGAACACTGCTTGAGATCATCGAGAAATTTGCGCTTTTTGCTGACCTGCCGGACCTCACCCCGACGAAAAAGGTAGTGATGCTGCGCCAGGCTGTCAGCATCACCGGCGTTGCGGCAGCCCGCGAAGGGTTTTCCGACGATGGCACCATTTCGGTTTTGACCATCACCGCCCTGCTGCCAACCGCCCTGCAGGCCCAGCAGGTGGCCAGTGAGTTTGGCCGCCGCACCATCGAGTTGAGCGTGAGCAGCCGGATTGAGCAGGTCCGAGAGCCGCTGAGCTTCTTTGCAGACAAAGAGTCGGCTCTGGCGGGGCAGATTTCGACCCTTGAGGTTGAGATTGCCGCCTTTCGCGCCGCCAACGATGTGGCACTTCCCGGCACGGTAGAGTTCCGCCGCAACGAAGTCGCCACCATCAACGAAGGCCTGCTGGATATTGCGCGCGAGCGCATTCTGATCCGGCGCGCCGCCGATCAGGCCAGCGCCACAGAGCGTCCTGCCACGGCGGAACGCATGCTGGAGGTATTCAACGAACAGCTCGCAACCCTGGATGCGCAACGCGATCTGCTGTCGCAGCGAAAATCCGAACTGGAGGCCGCGCTGCAAACCACGCCTGAGGTCCAGCGCCAACTCGGCGCCTACACGCGTCAGATGGAGGCGTTGCAGGGTGAGATGGAGATTATCTCGCCCCGCCGCAACGAGGCCGAAGTGGGGTTTCGTCTGGAAACATCACGCCAGGGCGAGCGCCTGACAATACTTGAGCCGGCAGAGCTGGCGGATTATCCCTCGTCCTCGGCGCGGAAAAACAAGGCTCTGATGGGCGGGGTTGCCAGTGTTCTGGCGGGTCTGGTCGTTGCCTTTTTGCTGGGACTGCGCGCCCCGGTACTGCGTTCGGCGGTGCAGATGGAGCGTGAAACCGGTCTGGCTCCGGGGGCCGCGATCCCTGTTCTGGACACCAGACAGCCAGGTCGCGGGGTTGCGGCTACTCTGCGCGGCTGGCTGTCGCTGAGGCCGCAAAAAGCGGCGCGCCGCTGATCCGGCGGCGCGTGGCTCAGCCAGGGTTTACGTTGATCAAAGCCATGATGCTGTCCAGGTGCCAATAGGCCGCGCCGCCCCCGATGAGTAAAGCACTCAGTGCAAAGACCAGATCGTGACGCGGATCCCAGGCCTGGTGCTTTTGCGCCAGCCAAATCAGCACGGGATAGGCCGCCAGCATTGATAGGCCCATAGCGATGATACCACCGGGCAGGCCGTACCACATGGTGGCCAGCAGGAAAAATGTGGTCTGCAGCAAAGCGCGCGTTGCGGTGAACAGGAAAAACGAGCGGCTGTCGCCGGCCGCCAGCGCCGCCTGATCATAGGTCATGGTAATCACCGCAGGTACCAGCGTCAGCGCGATCATTACCATCATCGCCCCGGCCTGCTCATAGCGCACATCATAGAGCAGATCGACCAGCCAGGGGCCGATCCAGGCCATGGCAAGCAGCATCGACAGGATGCATGTGGTGAGGCCTGCGCGCAGCAGTTGCTGTTTGCGCCGATTGGCCGGATCCGCCGCAACTGGTTTGTCGCGATACACCGGTATCATCAGCCGCTGGGTCACCGCATGGCCCAGCAGCATGGGAAAACTGGCGAGGAAAAAACCGATATTGTAGACGCCAAGCACCTCGAGCGAGACAAACTTGCCAAAAATGGCGCGGTCGCCCTGCGAGGTCAAAAACCAAAAGGCTGTCGACAGGAAGATCCATTTGCCAAACCGGATCAGCTCTTTTGCTGCTGCGGGCTCCCAGAGGAACCGGTTGCGCCCGCCGGGAAGGCCTAAATGCGTGAGCATGAGCTTGGCGGCGGCCTGAATGACGCCCCCCAGAACCAGCGCCATCACCGAGCCACTGAGCCAGGCCAGTAGCACCATCGCGCCAATGCCAATGGCCTGCGCACAGAGATCCAGCAGGGTGACACGCCCAACCAGCAGATGGCGATGTGCGGTCTCGATCCGGGTTGGATTAAACCCGGCAATCGCCAGACCAATGCCCGCGATTGGCAAATAGTACAGCAGCTCAGAGGCGCCGTAGAACCAGGCCATCGGCCAGGCCAGAGCCAGCGTCATACCCCAGAGACCAAACCCGCGCAGCGCCTGTATGCTCCAGGCGGTATTCAGAAAATCCGGGTCATCGCCACGGGGGTTCTGGGCAATCGAAGGCCCGATGCCGACGTCGGAAAACAGCGCCAGGCCAACAGTCACCAGGGTGACCAGCGCCATCAGGCCAAAGGCCTCGGGGAAAAGCAGGCGCGCCAGCACCAGATTGGCCGCCAGGCGCTGCGGCTGGCTGCCGCCATAGCTGATCATCATCCAGGAGGCCGAGCGCAGCACCCGCGCCATCAGTCCCGAGCCCGAAAACAAACCTGAAATTCGGCTGGATAGCTTGCCCGATACCTGGCTTGTCGGCTGTTTCATTCGATCTCCCGCTATCCGGTTTGACCAGACCATGCGGCCTGTGTTGAGAAGCTGCTCATGGCAGGCTAGGGAGCGGTGACAGGCGCGTCAATTGCCGCATCACCTGCGGGCGTACCTACAGCGAATTGCCTTTGGGAGCGACAGGGAATTGCCTTTGATGCACAGTATTGCTCCGGTATTGCACAGGTTTGAGCGCCAGCTGGCAACGGCCTCTAGGCAAGCCGACATAGAGCCGCTACGCTAACGATCAGATCACCGGCTGACTGGAGACTGAGCCTTTGAAAATTGCTTATGTTCTGAACAGTTACCCGCAGCCCTCCCATAGTTTTATTCGCCGCGAGATCCAGGCTCTGGAGCGGCAGGGCATATCGGTTTTGCGGCTGGCAATGCGGCCTGGATCAGCGCCCTTGGTGGACCCCGGCGATCAGGCCGAGGCGGACAGAACGCAGTATGTCCTGCAGGCGGGACCTCTTCGGCTGATGCAGGCGCTGCTGCTGCAGGCTGCGCGCGCGCCGAAGGCTATGATGCAGGGGCTGGGGCTGGCTTTGCGTCTGGGGCGGGTCTCTCAGGCGGGACGGCTGCGGCATCTGATTTATCTGGCCGAGGCCGCCTATGTCGCGGCGCGCTGTCGCCAGGAGGGGGTTGACCATATGCATGCGCATTTTGGCACCAATGCCACAGCGGTTGCCCTGCTGGCGCAGGTTCTGGGCGGCCCCGGCTACAGTTTTACCACCCATGGCCCGGAAGAGTTTGATGCGCCTCTCAGCCTGTCGCTGGGGGAGAAAATCAATCGGGCGCGTTTTGCCGTGGCGATCAGCAGTTTTGGCAAAAGCCAGCTGAGCCGCTGGGCAGATTTTGCCGCCTGGGAGCGACTGAAGGTGGTGCATTGCGGCATTGAGCCGGCACGGTTCGAAAACCCGGCATCTCTGCCCGAGGGGCCGCTGCGACTGGCCGCCATTGGCCGCTTTGTTGAGCAAAAAGGCCAGATGATCCTGGTCCGGGCGATGGCGGAGGTGGTGAAAACGCACCCCAAAGTGCATCTGGCGCTGATCGGCGATGGCGAGATGCGCCAGGATCTGGAGGCGGCGATTGCCGCCGCAGGATTGCAAAATAATGTGACCCTGACAGGCTGGCTGTCCGAGGCGGGGGTGCGGCAGCAACTGGCCACGGCGCATGCGCTGGTCATGCCCTCGTTTGCCGAGGGATTACCGATGGTGGTGATGGAGGCCATGGCCTGCGCGCGGCCTGTTTTGGCCACTTATATTGCGGGCACGCCGGAACTGGTGCTGCCCGGTGAAACCGGCTGGCTGGTGCCTGCGGGAGATGTTGCGATCATGGCGACGGCGATTGTTGAGCTGGCTGAAACACCGCAGGCGCGGTTGCAGGCCATGGGGCAGGCGGGGCGCGCCCGGGTGTTGCAGCGCCATGATAGCGATCAAGAAGCTGGCAAGCTGGCCGCCCTGTTTCATGACGCCTGCGACACCTAGCGTGGCGAAGCTCAGCAAACAGACCACGACATTCCTGGCAGTGTTTTGAGCCTTAGAGGTAGCGCTCCCGCGCGCTGTGTTTGTTTCTGACGAAACCACCAAAGCCCTTGGGCCGGGCGCCGCGCTGAGGCGCGGCGATCAGCGCCCGCGGCGGTCGTCGCGGGACATGGAAATGCTGGTCTACTTGAGCGGTGCTAGCGTCCGCGCGCCCAGCGTTGGGTTGAGCGAAACAGCGGCGACTTCACAGCAAGAGAGACCAGCGCATAAGCCGCAAAACCAATGGGGTCGCGCCAGATTAGCCGCAACAGCTGCCCCGGTGATATGGCGATCTTGTCGTCGTTCGCCTGAAGCGCCGGGAATGTCGCAGAAAGTTCTGCCACCCCGGCATTCTGGCGGCGACGCACGCGGGTGAGATTGCGAAAACCTTCGACCATGGGCCAAGTGTAACGGGCAGCGAGCCTGACCCGTTCGGCAGGCGCAAACGAGAGGCGGGCAAAGGTATCATCGGCAATGATATCCGGCCAGTGCTGCCAGCGCGCGCGCCCGGCGCTATTCATCGCAAAGAGGCCAAAGCCGGGCACACCCGTTTGCACAAAGGGCAGCTGCATCCAGACCGGCCATAGGCGCGGGTCAGCGCAGAGGGTGCCGGTGCGATCTGGGGCGTGCCGCTGGCATAGCGTGGGGCAGGGCCTTGCAGGGCCTCTGCCAGCTGCGCGACCAAGGCGCGCTCTACCGTGACATCGGCATCAAGATAGATCAGCACTTCTCCGCGGGCCTGTGCGTCGCCTGCGTTCAGCGCGTTCAGTTTGCCGCCCTCGGGCAACTCAACCAGCCTGAGGTCCCAGCCTTGGGGGACAGGCTGCGCTGTTGCAATGGCGCCGGTGGCATCGGTGCAGCCATTGGCCAGCACCAGCACTTCAACGCGTTGCCCACCGGGCAGGGGATCCGAGGCAAACAGCGCCTTCAGACAGGCGCCGATATAGTCGGCCTCGTTATGGGCCGGGATCAGCACCGAGACCAAAGGGGGATCTGCGGGCGCAGCGTGCGGGCGTGGGCCGCTGTGGGGGGGCGCGCTCATTTCACCGCCTCCAGAGCCGACCAGCGGGGGTTCTGGTCGCTCAAACTCCGCAGGGCGCCCCAACTGCCCCATTTGCCCGGAACGGCCACATCGGCGTAGGCGGTGAACAGGGTGCCGCCCAGATCCTGCCAGCCGCGCAGCAGTCGCGCATAGAGCGCTCCCATCTCAGGCGTGTAGTTGAAATGGATGAAAAAGTCGCTGAGCAGCTCGTCCTCGGCCATGGGGCCAATGCCAACAACATGGCTGCCGCCCTCATACATGATCAGCGCAAGCCCGTGTTGATCTGCCACGGCCCGGTGATAGGGCAGCACGCGGCCCAACAGATCGCTGAGCGTATCGGTGGTGTCGCCGGTGACCAGCCCGTCCGTCAGCTCGGTTGCGGCCTGCGCGCTGGCGACATCATATTGGTGATCTTCGATAAATTGCTGTGCCTGCGCGCCCGTCAGGCCCTGAGCAGCCGCGCTTTCACGGGCGCGCAGCTGGCTGTCGGCGATCCAGGCCCGCAGAATTGGCGCCCGCTCTTTGATACCAAGGATGCCGCCAAAATAGCCGGTGACAGCATAGGCGTCAAAATAGCTGGCGGGCGCTTGCCGGTCTGCGGTTTCCGCCACCCAGAGGGGGGCCGAAAGCACCTGTTCCTCAAGCCCGAGCCAGCCTGTCTGGGTTGAGATAACCCGCACGAGGCGTTCTGAGGCGGTGTCGCCAAAAACGCTGGTCCAGATTTGTGAAACCTCGGCGGCGCGGGCGCCATAAAACTGCATCCAAAGGTCCTTGCCGCCCCACCGTGCCCGGGCCTGGGTGTCGGCCCAGCTGGCCTGATCGAACTGCCAGTTCCAGACCTCGTTGGAGTATTCCACATAGGCCTTGAGATCAAAGTCGAGGCCGGTCTCTGTGAGACTGGCAAAATTGCGCACATAGCTGTCATCGGCGCTGTGGGGCATGTTGAACCAGGCGGCGGCTCCCAGTTGATTGGCCAGCGCCAGCATCACCTCGGCAGGCACCCCTTTGCGGGCCCAGGAGTAGTCGGCAAGCTGCGGGCGGTCTTCCCAGCCGACCTGCAGGGAATCATTGGTCTCCATCCAGTCCATGAACCGCAGCGCGCCAAAGCCGTCCAGTAGCGCCAGCCAGCGCGGGTTGAAGATCTCGCCTGCCTCAAACGCCGCCAGATGCTCTTGTTTCACCACGGTGATATTGCGCGGATAGTCGGCATCACTGGTGATGCGCTGCAGGCGGATCTCCACCGGGCCGGGGCCGGGGGTATAGTCAAACGACACCTCACCCTTGCCATAGCGTTGGTTGCGCGCCCGTCCCGAGACCTCAACAATGCCCTGGCCCTCAAAGCGCAGCACATAGCGACCTGCGAGGGACTGCGCGGTTTGGGGCAAATCTGTCAGGAGCACGGGGCCGATCGAGCCGAGCTCGGGCGGAATGGCAGTGGGCCAGCCATTGGGGTCGAGATAGCCGGCTGCCGCCAGATCGGCTTCCTCGACGCCGCCCCAGCGCCCCGGCAGATGGCCTATCCAGGGGCGGGCGGTTTTGAAATGGTCCAGAAAAGGCGCCTGCGGGCTCCAGTCGGCCACCGGCATCAGGTTCATGGCAATAGGCGGGCGCACCTGAGGCAACCCGGCAGGGCTTTGCTCTGGCGGCCGTTCGGGGACGGGACCATTCAGAGCGGCCACTCTGGGGTCGCGTGGCGGCGCGGGGGGATCGGGCGGCAGCACTGTTAGGGACGTTGCATCCCCCCCGGTCGCAGCCCAGGCGATCTGTTGCAGCCGTTTGGCCAGCGCCGGGCTGGGCGCTTTAAGGTTCTTGCCCCAGCGGTCCTGCAGCTGATGCGGCAGGCCGATCGGGTTTTGCCCGGTTAAAACCGCGTATTGCACCAGACCAAGGTAGTAAAACCCAATCGCATTTGGGTGGATGTCATCGGAAAAAATATCGGATATCGCGCTGAGGCCGGGCACGGTTCCGGCCTGTATGGCATCATCCAGCCGCGCCAGAGCCTGACCGGCAGGCAGCAAGAGGATCTCGCCTTCGGTGCTCCCATTGACCTTGTCCACCAGCCCCTGCCAGCGCGGCAGGTCCTGTTCCAGGCGGTCGCGCCAGGGGGTGTCTGCGCGGTCATCAAAGGGCACCCCAACGCCGGTGCCGCTTTTGAGGCTGTGCCAGGCTTCCTGCAGATAAAAGCGCACCTGCGGGTTGGCGGCGCGGGCCAGCTCGTAGAACTGGGTGATGGCGTCTTCGGAATTGCTCCATTTCCGATGCGTCGCCAGCGGGATTGCCTCGGTGACGATCACGGCATCCACCGAAGACGTCAGCCGGTGGCGTGCATTGATGCCCTCTGCCTTGGCGGCATGTTGCCAGTTATAGCTGAGGGGCGCGCCATTGATGATCTGGGCCTCGACGCGGGGCGTGACGTCAACCGAGAGCGCAGGCTGCGCGGCCAGCAATTGTTCCAGCATCTCCGGGCTGTCGCGGCCAAACAGCGAATGTCCCACCATCACTACCGATGTGATCAGCGTCTCAAGGTTCATTCGCTGCCCTCCGTTGTGCTGCGCGGGGCGGGTGGGGCTGCATCGGGGGCAATTCCCGTGCGGGGATGGGCCTGAACGGTCTCCCAGACGATCCGCTGTACTTGGGCGGCCGCCTGGGGGGAGAAGCTGTCTGCCGCGCTGCCATCTGCGCGCATGAGTTGGTGTGGCAAGCCCCGCGGGCTGCGTTGATAAAGCACTGCAAAATGGGTCAGCGCCACCAGATAGGCGCCAAGGTCATTGATGTGAATGGTGTCAATGTCACCTTGGGCATTGCGGGCAAACAGCGCGTCGGGGGCGCGCAGCCCGTCGATATCACCGGCTGTGATGGCGCGTGCGACGGCGGCCATGGCCTGACCTGCCGGGATCAGATAGGCGGGACGATCCGGGGCCTCCCGGATGTCCTTGCCCGAGAGTTTTCTCAGCCAAAGAGCGTCCAGATCCTGCGCTATGCGTGTGCCCCAGCCCTGGGGGTCATTCAGATGATGCCAGGTTTCATAGAGATAAATCCGGGTTTCGGGGGCGCCGGCACGGGCCAGATCAGCCCAGCGATGAAAATAGTCGGCACTGTCGAAATAGCGAATGGCATCGCGCAGCTCGACCATCTCGGTGAGCACCACAGCATCGTAGTCTCCCGACCCTATCGCCTCATGCGCGGCGCGAAAGGCGGGGGGGCGGTTGGTGGTGTCAAAGTCGCGAATGGGCAGGTCCGGCTCCCAGTGTTCCTTGAGCGAGGTACCCGAGCCGAGCTGACTGTTCCAGCGATGCCCCTTTGGGGCCAGCTGCATCAGCATATGTGGCATGTCTGGCCCCACCAGCGAATGCCCCAGATGAAAGACATTGAGCGCGCCGCTGGGGGGCGCAAGCTGGGCGACAGGCGGCAGCGGTGCGGGCCAGAGCCAGCGGCTCAGGGGCCACAGGGCAACAAGTGCGGGCAATGCGAACAATCCACGGCGGGTCATCATCTTTTACACTCGCAGCTCGTCTGTGGTCACCATGAGACCCGCGCCAATGGCAAACCGGCCGGAGATGCAGTCGCCACAGGAAAAGGGCGGCTGGTCAGCACAATACCGCGCGGTAAATCTCTGGTTTTCGACATCAATGTTCAACTCCATACCGTCAAACCCATAGTAGCGCGCACTCAGGGTGAACTGGCACTTATAGGCGGCTTCTTTGGCGGAAAACACCAGCTTTGCCATTTGGCCGGGCTTGGCCTGTTGGCGCAGCCAGTCCTGTTCGCTGACCGAGCAGATCGCAGGCCACAGCTCATCCGCCAGCGGTTTGTCCTCTTCCACATCAAGGCCCAGGCCTCGGATGTCACCTGCCGCCATATTTCCGGCATGGGCAACAACAGCCATGGCGCAGCTGCGGGTATGACTGATCGATCCCACCAGTCCTGCGGGCCAGATCGGCGCGCGGTTTTCAGCCACTGGAATGGCCTGCACAGGTGCGCCCAGCAGCGCCATTGCCTGATGCGCCGCGTCGCGTCCGGCGGCAAATTCCTGGCGTCGTTTCGCCACCGCATTAGGCGACAGGCAGGCGGCCTCTTCGGCAAAAGGTACCGCAGGCTGCCCCAGCGGATTTGACAGCGCCAGTGCGATATCGTTGGCAAAGAGCGGCCGCACCAGGCTGTAGCGCTCTGTCTCAAGACTGCTCGCCAAAAGCTCTGCCGGGTCTGGCTCTTGCGGTTAAATCTCTGCTGTCATCCTGCCCGTGCTTTGCGATTTGCCCGCATGGCGCGTCGTTTCGACATGGTGTCGGATTTGGCGGCCTGTGTGGCGTCATCTGTCACCGGATCATCGGGCTTTGCGCCGCCGCCTGCAAGGGTCTCAATATGGCTGGCGAGACCGGCAAGGGTTGGAAAGCGAAAGATATCCGTGATCGAAAGCTTGCTGAGGTTGAGGGCGGCGCGAATATCGCGGTGGGACTGCACGGCCAACAGGGAATGCCCCCCAAGGGCAAAGAAATTGTCCTGTGCTCCGATGCCCTCAACCCCGAGGATCCGGGACCAGACCTTGGCGATCTCGTCCTGAACCCCGGCGCTGAGAGGAGACACTGCACCGGCGTCATGCGCCTGACCTTCTTTGGCCTGTCCTGTTGCAACCTGTGTTGAAGCAGTCTGCCCACCTGTGATCTGTGCACCTGCGACCTTGCCGGGGACTGGCGCGGGCAGCGCCTTACGGTCGATTTTTTTGTTGGGTGTCAGCGGAAAGGCGTCCAGAACAACGATATGCGCCGGAACCATGACAGCCGCAAGGCTGCGCGCCAGTTCGGCTTTTGCGGCAGCAAGATCTACCTGCTTGCCACTTTCCAGGCTACTCTCCTGGGTGATATATCCGACTAGCTGCACATCCGCGCCAAGCTGGCGTTCCACCACCACAGCGCCGGTGACATGGGGCTGGGCGGCGAGGGCGGCCTCAATCCCGCCCAGCTCAATGCGCTGACCACGGATCTTGACCTGATGATCGGTGCGGCCCAAAAAGGCGAGCTGGCCATCTGCGCGCCAGCGCACCAGATCGCCGGTGCGATACATCTTGCCCGCCGCAACAGGGCCAGCCGTGTTTGGATCGGGAACAAACCGCTCTGCGGTCAGATCGGCGCGCTGCCAGTAGCCGTCCGTCACCCCAGCGCCTGCAATATACAGCTCACCTGCAGCGCCCATGGCCACCGGGCGCTGGGCCGCGTCCAGCACATAGAGCGCGGTATTGGCCACGGGGCTGCCAATAGAGGTCACGCCGTTGGGCACCTCTGCAAGGGTCGCAGAGCTGGACCAGATTGTGGTTTCGGTCGGGCCATACATGTTGTGGATCTGCGCAGGCGTTGCTTCGCGCAGGGCGCCAACCAGATCGCCGGGCAGGGCTTCGCCGCCAACCAGCAGATGCTGCAGGCGGTGCATAACCATGCGGGCCTCGTCGTCCTGCACCAGCATGCGTGCCATCGAGGGGGTGCATTGCATATGGGTGACGCCGTGCCGCATCATCTGGGCCGACAGGGAATAGTCATCTGCTGCCAGCTCCTGCGCCGTATTGGCGCGGCGCAGCACCTCGGCCAGCGGTTTTAGCCCTTCCAGCACCACCTCCGGCGCAATGCCATAGTCGATGAGGCAGGCGATTTCATCGACGCCAATGCGCTTCAGCTGCTCGGTGCGCGCCAGAGCGTCCTCAACGGTGCCAAACAGACCGGACTCTTCAAAATAGCGCTCAAAGGCAAAGTCCAGAATGGCTTCCAGCTCATCTTCGCCCAGCATATCCAGCTGCATCTCAAAGGCATTGTTGACGCCCTTGGGACGTTTGAAGGCGGGAAAGGCCCAGGCATATTGCTTGATCAGGCCAGCGGCGGCGCGCAGGTAATCCTTCATCGGCTCGCGGGCAATGCGGCGGGCGTCTTCGCGGCTCTCGGCGAGATAGCTGTGCAGCATCAGCGTAACCTTATAGTCGGCAGGATCGCGCCCCGAGGCGCGCAGGGCATCGTGATAGATGCGGATCTTGCCGCCGACCTCTTCAATGCTTTGGCCCAACAGATGCGTCAGCACATTGGCGCCAATCTCACCGGCCTCGCGCCAGGTGTCGGGGTTGCCAGCGGTGGTGACCCAGACCGGCAGCTCTGCGCTGACCGGGCGCGGCTGCGTCACAACGGCGTGCATAGAGCCATCCTGACGGGGAAAGGCGACCTCTTCGCCGCGCCAGAGTTTGCGCAGGGTTTCGATTGTTTCAAACATTGCGGGCTTGTTGGCGGGGGGCGTGTTTTCCGGGCGCAGCACAAAATCATCCGGCTGCCAGCCCGAGGCAATACCAACCCCGGCGCGACCATTGGTGAGGTTATCAATCACCGACCATTCCTCGGCGATGCGGGCCGGGTGGTGCAATGGCGCCACGCAAGAACCCGCCCGCACGCTGAGATTGCTGGTCACAGCCGCAACGGCCGCGCCTGTCACCGCAGGGTTCGGGTAGGGGCCACCAAAGGCGTGAAAATGGCGTTCCGGCGTCCAGACCGCATTAAAGCCATTGGCATCGGCAAATTTCGCGCCTTCCAGCAGTAAATGGTATTTACGCGGCCCGGGGCCGTCGTCATTGCCCCAGTAAAACAGATTGAAATCCATCCGCCGGTCCGAGATCGCAATGGGGCCATTGGACAGCTCAAGGCGGCTTTCATCGCTGGACAGCACCAGTTTAAAGCCACGCGACAGGGTCCAGAACAGCTCAAGCACCGAGATGTCAAAGGACAGCGAGGTCACCGCCAGCCAGGCATCGCCCGCCTTATGGGGGATGCGGGCATCCATGGCGGCAAAGAAGTTCGCCACATTGTCCTGCCGCACCATGACGCCCTTGGGCGTGCCGGTCGAGCCGGAAGTATAGATCAGATAGGCCAGATCGGTGCTGGCTGCTGCGCTGGTCACATTTGCCGCGCTGATATCGGCGGCAGGTACAGAATCCACCGTAACAATCTGCGCCTCGGTGGCTGGCAGCTCTGGGCGCAGGGCCTCTTGTGTGACCACAACGCTGGCCTGGCTGTCAGACAGATAATGGGCGATGCGCGCGGGCGGGTAGGCGGGGTCCAGCGGCACATAGGCACCGCCTGCTTTTAACACCGCAAGGGCGCCCACCAGCAGATCAGCCGAGCGTTTGATATAGACGCCCACATGGCTGCCAGGCGCGACGCCCAGCTGTTGCAGCCTGGCGGCCAGCGCATTGGCGCGGGCATTGAGGGCAGCATAACTGTAGTTTTCACCTTCAAACACCAGGGCTGTGGCCTCGGGGGTGCGGGCGACCTGGGCCTCAAAGGCCTGCTGAATAGTGGTCTCGGCGGGCAGAGCGCAGGCGGTCTGGTTCCAGTCCTGCAGCAGGGTTTTGCCCTCGGCCTCGGGCAGGATGGGCAGATCCGGGAGGGGCGTGTCGTTGTGAGATGCGATGACACCCAGCACCAGCTCAAGCCGCGCGGCGAGCAGCTCCGCGGCCGTGCTGTCCAGCTGGGCGTCATCTACATGCAGCGCCAAGGCGCCCTCACTCAGCGAAACGGTTAGCATGCAGCCTGGCAGGGCGGCATCGCGATCCGCTGATATCCCGATTGCAGGCTGGCTCTGCGGACCCAGCTCTGGGGCACGGCCCACCAGATCCAGGGAAAAACCGCCATACTTGCGGGCCTTATGGATGTCTGTTCTTATCCGAGTCGTCAAAGCGGTAACAGTGAGATCTCGCGTCACCTGCAGCGGAATCCAGTCTGAGATCAGCGCCTTTGCACGCAATGCGATAGTCGCCCCGGTAGCCGCTGCTACTGGAGTGGCAAAGGCAACATCTGCCTGCTCTTCACCGGTGCTCAGCAGCGCCCAGGCGAGGCAGGCGGCAAGGATTTGTTCCTCGCTCAGATCTGACGGCAGAGACAGGACATGGCGGCTGCTGCCGGTACTGGCACCGGTCTGGTGCGCCAGTGGCACGGCAACGGGCTGCATGGCACCCAGCGCGCGGCGCCAGTGGCTTTCTCCGGCCTGCGATTTGGCCAGTAATTCGGCCTGAGTCTGTGCCAGCTCAGGGCTTAACCCCGGCAACTGTTCACCGGGCGTGACCAGAGCAGGAAAATCCAGCGCCGTCCCCGCAAGGGTGGTGACATCTTGCAGCGCAATGGCGCCATCAGAGGTGGCAACCGTCACCACAGCGCCCGTGACCGAGAGCACTGTTCCGGCTGAATCAGAGCCATCGGAACCAGCGCCCTCAGCGGGGCTGGCTTTGCCAACGCGCAGGATCTGGTCAGCCAGCAGCAGTTTGGCGCAGCACAGCGGATTCCAGTAGGGGCCAAAATCAAGAGCGCGCACCAGCTGGCACAGCGCCTGAGCTGAAGTGTTGAAATCCAGAATGGCGCCCGCTGCCGGGCGATGACCCTTGCCGAAATAACTGCGTGCACTCAGGTCCTGCGGCTGGCGCTGCAGCTCATTTGCGGCCAGTTGTTGCAGCACCTCGCCAAAGCTGTCCATGGCGGCGGCGTAGCATTTGGAGTTGAGGCTAAAGGCGGTCTCATCCGCGGCAATGTCAAACAGGCGCTGGGCAAGGATACCGCCCTCGTCAATGCCGCCCTCCATCATATGCCAGGTAATGCCGTGCTGCACCTCTCCTGCCATAATGGCCCAGTTGGGCGTGTTGAGGCCGGCATAGCGCGGCAGGGGGCCATCGTGAAAGTTCACCGCCCCTTTGGAGGCCTGCGCCAGCACCTGATCCGGGATCACCCGCAGGTTGGCAATCGAAAGCAGCCAGTCAAAGGGGGCCGTGATTTCCGCCGGGATCTCACTTGGGGCATCCAGAACGGGCAGGTCTTTGTCCCGGGCCCAGGCGCGAATGTCGCCATTGGTCGAGACCACAGCCGCAATTGTGTGGCCCTCGGCCAGGACTGCTTCGGCGCAGCCGATCAACAGGGATTCATTGCCGATAACGACACAGGAAAAATTGCTCATTTGAGGTCCTCCGAAACCGGGGCGTGAAGGCGCGTTTCACTCGATGCAGCAGGCGTGCGGCTGATGGGACGCAGCGCATTCGCGATGAGGTCACCGAGAAAATGGTTGGGGTCGGCCTGCGGTTTACCCTGCACCAGCCGACGGAGTTCGTAAACGCCGCAGCCTGCAATGCGCGCCAGCGTCGCCAGCGCAGCATAGAGCCTGCCGTGAGATGTGGTGAAATAGTGCTGGCGGGACTGAAACCAATAGGTCGGCGTGCGGGCCCATTGTTGCATCCCGGTTGAGGCAGAGCCCACATGCGCCACCTGACTGTCCGGTACGTAATGCGTCTGCCATCCTGCATGCAGGGCGCGGCGACACAGATCTGTTTCTTCAAAATACAAAAAGAAAGTCTCGTCAAAGCCGCCGGTCTGTTCAATGACCGCGCGGCGGATCATCAGGCTGGCACCGGCTGTCCAGGCCACCTGGGTTCCGGTCTTTGGGATCTCCATTGCGACGACCCAGGGCGCCAGCAGCCGGGTAAAGATCCCGGTGCGCGCGCCCATCTCAAACTCGCCGGCAATCGACGGAAAGCGAAAGGCGGTGCGGTGCGGTGTGCCATCTGTGCCCTGCACGTATGAGCCCGCCAGCCCGGCGCGGGGATGGGCGGCAAGAAAGTCGCGCAGGGTGCGAATGGTCTGGCCCTGCACAAAGGCGTCTGAATTCAGCAGGTAGTAATAGTCCGGCCCGGATCCATCTGACAGCCCAGCGGCAAAGCCGATATTCATGCCCGCGCCAAAGCCGCCGTTGACCATAGAGCGCATCAGCCTGATTTTGCCGCTGTCTTGCCAGCCGCGTATCGCCATCCCCGCCTGCAACGCCTCCCAGGAGCCATCTTCTGAGCCGTTATCAATCACCAGCACTTCACCGGGGAGATCTTCCATCTCAGCCAGGGCCGCCTCGGCCGCCTGCAGCGTCATCTCGGGCGTGCGGTAATTCAGGATGATTGTGAGGATACTACCGGTCATTGTGATGGCTACTCCGCTGCCTGCGAGAAGGAGGATGCCCCGCGGGAGGGCGGTGACTGGGCGTCCTGTGCGGCCGCATCCGCAGAGGCGAGCCCCTGTTCCAGCCGGGGTTTCACAGCTGCCGCCAGAGTGCTCACATTTGGCACCAGAACCATGCTGTCATGATTGCCCGGAACCTCGATCACCTCAAGGCCGGGGGCCCAGCGCGTCCAGTCATTGTCGTCAAAAACATATTCGCGCTCAGGGCTTACCCAATTGCCGCGCGAGACCTTCCAGTGCCGGTCCAGCGGTGGGCGCAACAGCGTCAGCGGCCCGCTCCAGGGCTGCAGAGCATAGGTTTCCACCGCGTGGCGGAAACCCATCTCGATCTCGCGGTTGTTAAAGGCCGGGGCCTGGTTGGTCGGCACCGGAGTTCGGCGCCGCTTGCTGATTTCCCACAGGATACGGGCCTTGGCCCATTGCAAAAGATAGCCCGCGCCTTTTTTGCGCAGCTCCTGCAGTTTGATCAGTGCCTTGTCCACAGGCGTCAGGCCGGGGCGCACCGGTAAAGGCGTGTCGAGCAGGATCAGCGCCGCAGTTGTGTCGCCCAGCACCCGGACCTGCTGCGCCATCTCATAGGCGGTGATGCCACCGCCGGAGAAGCCCCCAAAGAGATAGGGCCCCGTGGGCTGGATCTGTATCACCTCGGCCAGATAGTCTGCGGCGGCCTGTGCGATGTCTCGGTGCGGCGTGTCACTGCCCATCAGGCCGCGCGCCTGCAGACCATAAACCGGGCGGTCGCCGCCCAGCTCTTGCGCCAGTTGACGCAGGTTCAGCACATTGCCAAACATGCCAGCCACCAAAAAGACCGGCGTGGCCCCGCCACCTGGGCCGGGATGCAACTGCACCAGATGGGTATAGCTGGCAGGGCTGCTCTGGTCAGTCTGGTCTGAGCTGGGAGAGGCAGAGCTGTCGCCGCTGCCCTGCGGGCCGCCCTGATCCAGTCCCGGACCGCCCTGTTGCACGACCAGCGCCGCAAGTTTGGCAACGCTGGGGGCCTCAAACAGGATTGATAGCGGCAGGTCGACCTCAAACTGGCGTTTGATCTGGGCAAAAAGGCGCACCGCAATCAGCGAGTGGCCACCCAGATCAAAGAAACTGTCCGCAACCCCGACCTGCGATACGCCAAGCAGGCTCTGGAACAATCCGGCAAGATGTTCCTCAACGGGATTTGACGGCGCGAGATACGCGGTGTCCAGATCAGGCCGCTCAAAACTTTGACCACCGGCGGAACTGTCGGCGGAACTGGTGTCGCTGCTGATCTGATCCGCTTGGGTAATCAGCGCGGGCAGATCAAGCGACGAGACCACCACCTGACTGCGCCCCGTCGCCAGCGCGCGGCTCAGCGCTTTGGGGCCCTCATCGGCGCGGATGCCATTGGCAAGATTGCGCTGGAAGCGGCGTTCCTCCTCGGAGAGCGGCTGTGGTGTAGCCCCTGCCACCAGACCCAGCGCCTGCGCGGTTGCATCGGCACTGTCCTGTGCCGGGGAGGCGTCAAACCCGGCGTCAAGCCGTGTCATCTGAAAGCCTGTGATCTCGACCAGAACCGCGCCCGTGGCATCGGTGAGGGTCACGTCAAAACTGGCGCTTTGGGCGGTGGCGCCGTCAGCAAGCCGCATATGGCTGTAAACTTCAGCGCCCAAAGGCGCAAAGATGCGAATGCTGCGATAGGCTAACGGCACCCAGAGCGTTGCGTCGTCATAGCCGGGGACCAGCGAGATCGCCCAGCCGGTGGCCAGATCCATCAGTCCGGGATGCAACTGGCAGTGATCCTGCGCCGCCGCCTGTGGCAGCTCCAGGCGGGCCAGGCCTTCGCCGGCGCCCAATGCCATCTGCTGCAGGACACGCCAGCGGGGGCCAAAATTCAGATGCGCCTCTTGTGGCGAGCGCAGAGGGGCTGCGGCACTTGCTGTCTGAACCTCGGGGCAGCGGCTGTAGATTGCCGCCAGATCAATCGGTTGCGGCGCCTGCGTCGCGGGCAGCAGGGCAACCCTGGCCTCACTGTTGAGGGCATAGCCGCCAGCATTGAGGGCGCTGTGTAGGGCTATATCATAGCCCGCCTCCTGGCCCTCTAAGCGCAACACGATCTGGCGCGGGGCAGTCTCTTCGACCACCAGTGGCCGCAGGAAATACAGATCACTGATCTCAAAGGGGGCGGCAAGATCCAGGGCTGTCAGGGCCTCAGAGATCCATTCGATATAGCCAGTGCCGGGCACCAGTGCTGTGCCAGCTTTGGTGCGGTGCTCATCAACAAGCCAGCTCTTTTTGGCCTCAAGCTGGCTGAGAAAGATTGGATTGCCAAAGCCGTCAAAGCCGGTCTCGTCCAGCAGGGGCTGGGCGCAGGTCTGGCGCGCCGAGGGGCCAGCGCCCCCCTGGCGTGCTACCATGGCTTCGGCCGCCATGCCGGTGTCGGCCCATATGCCCCAGTCAACTGCCACAACGCGGGTCTTGCCGCCCTGCCGATGGGCGGCGTAGGCGTTGAGGTATTCATTGGCTGCGACATAGTCGATCTGTCCGGCGGGCCGGGTAACAGTCGAGGAAGATGAGAACAGCAGCATGAGATCCAGCGTGCCATCCGGGAACAGCGCGTCCAGCACCCGCAACCCGGTGACTTTGGGGGCGAGAACCCGGGCAATCTGCACCTCTGGTTTGGGCCAGAATTGGCCCGTCCTCAATCACGCCAGCGCCATGGATCACACCGCTGAGCGCGCCAAACGTGGTCTCGGCCTGATCCACAGCGGCGCGCATCTCGGCGCTGTTGCAGACATCACCGGTAAGTGGCAGGATTTTTCCGCATCCCAGCGCCTCAAGTGCCCGCACGGCGCGGATGCGCTGGGCGATGCGGTTGGCGGGACTGTGGCTGGCGACATAGCGCTCCCAGCTGTCGCGTGCGGGCAGGCCTTCGCGCGACAGCAGCACCACATTGGCATTGAAATGCTGCATAAAAGGCGCCGCTGTGCTTAGCCCGATGCCGCCATAACCGCCGGTGATCAGATAGGTGCCGCCGTGTTTGAAACCGGCAAGATCAGGTTTGGCCGCAGAACTGGCGCCTGTGTTGGCTCCTGTGCTGGTGCCCGTGCTGGCCGCAGAACTCGTTTCAGGGCTTGCCGCGGGCACTGCCAGACTGCGCCAGCTCTTTTCAAAACGCATGTCTCCCCGCCAGGCGGCGATTGTATTGCCAGGCTCGGCCAGCATCTCTTTCAGCAGGCGCGAGGTGATTTCCGGGGCCTGATCGCCACGCAGGGATGCCAGAAAGCTGGGAGGGGGGGGCAGTTCGATGTCGATCGTGGCGCAGGTGAGCATGGGGAACTCACGCGGAATCACCCCGCAAGGTCCGGCAACCGTCGATTTCTCCGGGTAAGGCAGGGCTTCGGATCTCACCTGTGCGGCGCCGGTAGTAAAGACGCTCAGATGCACAGGCTCTGCCATCTCAAGCGCGCCCAGCTCTTGTGCCAGCGCGGTGAGCGATGAGAACCCCATCTCCAGATTGCGATCAAAGAAGGAGGAGCCGGGACGGAATGTCTCGGTCTCGGTGACCAGCCAGAAATGGGCAATGCGGCTTGGCAGCGCTGCGGCCTCGGTCAGATCTGCCAGAGCGCGCCATAGCCAAAACGCCCCTGCTCAGGCGCCAGAATATAGCTGTCATCGTCCAGCTTTGCATAGGTGTCGCCAGGGTGCACCAGGCTGACGCGATGGCCAGCGGTGCGCAGCTGTGTGGCGGCGGCGGCTGCATGACCACAGTCATCTGCAAAGAGCAGCCAGTTTTGTGGGGCCTCACCCAGCTCTGTCACTATATCCACAGCGCAGTCGGCCAGTCGCTGCCGCCAGGCCGGGCGGTAGCCCCAGTCCGCGATCGCGTCATGGCGCCGGGGCAAGGCTACGTCTTCTGGCTGTTGTTGCGTGCCCGGCGCGATGAAATAGCGATTCCTTTGGAAGGCGTAGCCGGGCAGCGCGAGGCGATGGCGCGTGGCCTCACCCCAGATCTGGTCCCAGTCGGCCTCAACGCCGCAGGCCCAGAGGCGGCCAATGATGCCAAAGAAATAGGCATCATCCGCGATCTGCTGATCCGGGTGGCGCAGCGCGCTGAGCACCTGAGCAGGCTGAACAGCGGGTGACATCTGGGTCAGGGCGCTGAGGGCTTTGCCGGGGCCGACCTCAAGAAACACCCGCCCCGGTGTGGCGGCGAGGCTTTCGATACAGCTGGAAAAGAGCACGGTATTGCGCAGCTGACCAACCCAGTAGTCGGGGTCTGTAGCCTGCGCAGTTGTCAATGGCTGACCTGTGCGGTTTGAGATCACCGGGATCTGAGGCGCCGCAAGGCTGAGCCCGCGCAAAAAGTCGCCGTAGTCTTGCAAGATACCGACCAGCATGCGGGAATGCGCTGCGATGTCGATCTGGATGCGCTGGAAATCGACCTCTTGCAGCGTCAGCTGCGCCGCCAGCGCGTCCAGTGCGGCCTGCGGGCCGGACACAGCGGTCAGGCTGGGGGCGTTGACGCTGGCAATGTCGAGATCGGGCCCGATCAGCGCTTTGACTTCCTCCAGCGGCAGAGCAATGGACAGCATGCCACCAGCAGGCACTGTGTCAAACAGACGGCCCCGCAGCAGCACCAGATCAATGCAGTCCTCAAAAGACATCACCCCGGCCAGACAGGCGGCGGTGTTTTCGCCCATCGAGTGGCCCACCAGGGCCGTGGGGCGCACTCCCCAGCTGATCCAGAGCTGTGCCAGCGCGTATTCCAAAATCATGATCAGCGGCAATTGCACCGAAGGCTTTTGCAGCTGGGCATTTGCGGCCGCCTCATCGCCCTCTGGCGGCAGCCAGAGCGCGCGGATGTCATAGTCGAGCTGCGCCTGCAAATGATCCAGCCCCCGGTCCATCCAGTCGGCAAAGGCGGGCTCGGTCTCGTAGAGGTCGCGCCCCATGCCGGCATATTGCGCCCCACCGCCGGGGAAGGAAAACACCACCTCGGGGGCATCGCCCAGACGATCATGACTAAAGACCTGGCGCGGATCACTGTCGCGCAGCAAAGCGGCTGCTTGGAGCGCGGTTTCGGCCACCAGCACCCGGCGTTTGGCAAAGCCGCGCCGCCCCTGTTTCAGGGTATAGGCCACATCCGCCAGATCCACATCCGGGTTGGCCTCAAGATAGCTGGCAAGGGCGGCGCTGTTGCCGTCGAGCGCCGATTTGGACTGACCCGACAGGCACAGAATGTGAAAGGGGAAATCGCTTTCCTCGGAGGGGGCACGTACGGGGGCCTCTTCCAGAATGGCATGGGCATTGGTGCCGCCAACCCCAAGCGCGTTGATGCCGGCCCGGCGCGGCCCCTGATGCGAGACCCAAGGGGCTGAGCACGGCATTCACCCGGAAGGGAGAGCTGTCAAAATCAATCGCCGGATTGGGCGCTTCATAGCCCAGCGAGGGGGGGATCTCGCCGTGTTTCAGACCCAGCGAGGTCTTGACCAGCCCGGCAATGCCTGCGGCGGTGTCCAGGTGGCCAATATTGGTTTTGACCGAACCGATACGGCAATAGCCCGTCGCATCGGTGCTGTCGCGAAAGGCCTCGGTTGAGGGCTGAGACCTCAATGGGGTCGCCCAGATAGGTGCCGGTGCCGTGGCATTCGACATAGTCGATGGTCTCAGCCGAAATATCTGCCGCATCAAGCGCTTGGCGGATGGCGCCTGCCTGACCGCCGACCGAGGGCGCCAGATAGCCGGCCTTGTCGGCGCCATCGTTGTTGATTGCGGTGGATTTGATCACGGCCCAGATATGGTCGCCATCGGCCTGGGCGTCCTCAAGGCGGCGCAGGGCGACGGCCCCGGCGCCAGAGCCAAAGACGGTGCCCCGGGCACGGTGATCAAAGGCATGACAATGGCCGTCGGGGGACAGAATTTCGTTTTCTTTATAGAGATAGCCACGCCCCTGCGGCATATCGATGGTAACACCGCCCGCCAGCGCCATGCCACATTCGCCCTCGCGCAGGGCTTTGCAGGCGTAATGCACCGCCACCAGCGAGGTCGAGCAGGCGGTCTGAATATTGACCGAGGGCCCTTTGAGATCAAAGGCATGGCTGACACGGGTGGTGAGGAAATCCTTGTCGTTGCCGGTGTGGCGCAGCAGGAACATGCCGACCTCGTCCACCAGCGCGGGGTTCGAGCAGATGTTGAAGTAGAAATAGCTGCCCATGCCGCAGCCGGCATAGACGCCAATCGGCTCTTTCAGGCTTTCTGGTGGGTGGGCGGCGTTTTCCATCGCACCCCAGGCCACCTCAAGAAACTTACGGTGCTGCGGGTCGAGGATGGCGGCCTCTTTGGGGCTGAAGCCAAAGAACTCAGCGTCGAAATCCGCAAAACCGTCGAGCAGGGCCGCGTGCGGCACGTAGTTGGGGTCGCTCAGCGTGGTCTCAGAGACCCCTGCGGCCAGCAGGTCTTCTTTCGCCAGTGGGCAAATCGATTCAATGCCTGCGCGCAGGTTGTGCCAATAGGTCTCAACCCCGTCGGCACCGGGCACATTGACCGACATGCCAACGATGGCGATATCCCCGCAATACTGCTGGGCGGGAGCGGATTGATCAGCTGTCTTTGCCACGAAAATCACAGACCTCTAAGCTCGGCGACTGTTACATAACTCTCCTTGGTGCAGATACCACCCTGCCGACGGGGGATATTGGCGAGGCCAAAGGAGGCGATGGTGCGCTGGGCACCTGTTGTGCAGCGGCGGCAATCAGGGGGGATGGCCCGCCGATTTTGTCGCCATTGCGAATCTTTTACACCAGGAAGACACTGGTTCATCTATGCGGCCAAGCTGTGAAGACCAGGTGATCAAATCGCAGGTTATCGTGAAAATAATAGGGCATTATAGCAAGCTACGGGCATGGGCGGCAGGGGGCTGAGGCACCAGCGCCTGCGCCCCCTCAAAGAGCGGTCGTCGTTTTTCAAACAGGCCCGGATAGCGCAATCGTTCCGCATAGCCCAGGATTGAGCCGGCACAGAGCCAGGTCATTGGCACCAATGTGTCATTCAGCATCATATCCACCATGGTTGCCGCGAGGATCAGCGCGATAGGGGTGGCAAAGGGAGAAATCCCCTCTTTGCCACGCCGCCGGATTTCACGGCCCTGCAGGGCCAGCGGCAGGCACAACAGTCCCATCTCAGCCAGATACCCAAGCCAGCCAAACGAGCCAAAGACCAGGATCCAATGGCCATCAGGGATCGAGATGATGGAGCCGGTTTCCGAGTCGCGTACCAGATTGCGGCCCCAGCCTCCCCAGCCAAACCAGGGCTTTTCTGCAGCGCGTTGCAACATCATGGCCTCGTTGTCGAACCTGTAGCCCAGCGACTGGGCCCGCTCGGCGCTGAGCGCTTCGGCCTGGGCCAGGATGGCTTCGGTTGGGATCAGGCCAAGGTTGCGCAGCATCGGGTAGGTGATGGCGATGGCCGCCAGCAGCAGCGCCGCCCGGATCTGCCAGCGCGCCGAGGCCAGCGCCACCATCGGCACAAAACTCAGGCCGTAGGCCAGTGAGGCAAAGCTTTTGCACAAGATCAGAACCCAAAACAGATAGGCCGCAGCCATTGCCAGCCGAATCCGCTCGCGTCCCTGCGCCGCCCGCGCCAAAGCTGCCGCCGCCAGCACAGCCGAAAACATGAACAGGGCCAGCCACAGCGAGTGGGGCATGAACACGATAGGACGAAAGCCGCCCTGGCGCATGGTTTGCGAAAAATTGTGCTGAAAAAAACCATAGACATTGATGTTGATCTGCGGGCTGAGACGGATCTCGATCAGCGAGGGAATAGAGTAGGCAAGGCCGGCAATACAAAAGGCCAGCAGCAGCTCTTTTTGCCCCATCTCAGAAGACAGATACCGCCGCGCCAGCAGAAACGGCATCAGAATGATGATCTGATTGATCATAACCGATCCCAGATCACGCCACCTGAGCCCCGGCAGCATATCAACAATGAACACAATCGGGTCGGAGCCGGCCAGCACCTCAAAGATGATCGGATCCCCATTGGTCATCACGGTGGGCACAACGGCAAAGGCAAACAGCAGGGTCAGCACCTTAGCCAGCGGGTGGCGCGGCAACAGAGGCACTTTTTTGCGCAGCAGACCGACGCACAGAACAAAGGCCATGATCGACGGAATGGTGAATTTGTCCATGTCAGGCACCAGTGGCAGGTCAAATTCGGCCACCGGCGGCAACAGCATATAGCCGGCCAGAATGCACCACAAAATCGCCCGTTCTGGCGAAAGACGCCGGAACAGCACCACACTGACCACGGGCCAGATCAGCAACATCCAGATAGGCGAGAGCGTTGGGCATGGGTGTTAGCTAGGGTCCAATTGCGGCAGGTCGATGGGATTTTAATGACCCGGATCGGACCATTTCATCTCAAAGTTAAAACATTTCCCTATCCATTGTCCTGTGTTCTTGCGCGTAGCCCATATTCCAAAGGCGAAGCCGGGCGATACAAAAGGCTATGAAAACCAACCTTGTTCGCGAGACTTGAGCGGGGGTCAGAGGCAGGCTATTACGCTAAGCTGCACAGGACAGGCCGCATCCGTTCCGGATTTTGCAGCAGGGGTAAGCAATTGTTTTTTGAATTTCAAGACCAGCGTATCACAGTGAACCTGCCAGATCAGGCCGCGCTTGAGAGCGAGGTTCTGCGGCGTTTTTCTACGGGCGAAGGCTTTGCGCTTGCCACTATAAATCTGGATCATCTGGTGAAGCTGGCCCAGTCAGAGAGCTTCCTTGCGGCCTATTGCGGCCAGGATCTGGTGGTTGCGGATGGGCGCCCCATTGTCTGGCTGTCGCGTCTTGCGGGGCGCCCGGTGGAATTGCTGCCAGGCTCTGACCTGGTTTTGCCGCTCTGCCGTCTGGCAGCGGCAGCGGGGGTGCCTGTTGCCCTGGTCGGAAGCACGGATGAATCACTGGGGGATGCGGCAGCATCGCTGCAGGCGCAGGTGCCGGGGCTGGATGTGGCCTGGTGTCATGCGCCCTCGGGTGTTGTTCGACCCCGAAAGCGCCGAGGCGGGGGCGATTTTAGAGGCGCTGAAAAGCAAAGCATCCGGCTGTGCTTTCTGGCGCTGGGCGCGCCGAAACAAGAGAGTCTGGCGCATCGGGGCCGGGGTGAGGCACCGGCGGTTGGCTTTGCCTCGATTGGAGCCGGGCTTGATTTTCTGGGCGGACATCAGACCCGGGCGCCGCTTTGGGTGCGCAAAATTGCAATGGAATGGCTGTGGCGGGCCCTGAGCAGCCCGGTGCGGATGATGCCGCGCTATGCCAAGTGTTTTGCTATTTTGCCGGGGCAGATCGTCAAAGCGCTGCGTCTGCGAAAGCGCTAGACACAAAGGCTGGTGAGACAAAGGCTGGCGAGACGAAACCTGCGGGCTGCAGGACAGGCAAAGGAGTGGCTCCCGCGCCCGCAGATGGCGGCTGCGCCCCCACCTTGGCGGCCTTGGGCCCGGCGCCGCCTCTTTTGAGGCGGCGCGGGTGTGGATATATCTGGCCCCTGTTCTGGTCTCTGTGGAGTAGAATGGATTGGAGTGAGGGGCGAGGGCTGCACAAATGCGAGCCGCCTGGGCTATTTATATTCCAGTATCGCGCGGTTTTTACCCCGCAGCCGGTTCCACCAGTATTCGGCAACGCCTGCGCATTCGGCAAATTTTCCCAGCACCGAGAAAAACCCTGGTAAAACCCCTATCCGGCGCGACAGACGGAGCCATTGCAGCGGGTAGATCAGCCCTGCTATCAGGGCCCAGGGTGAGAAAAACACTGCGGCAATGATGACAAAAAGCGGCAGCAAACCGCCCCAGATCACAGCGCGCCCTGTTTCGCGGACCCAGTGCCGTTCGGGCGGGGCCCCATGCAACGCGGCACCCTCTGCAAAGGCATGGCCGGCCCTGCGGCTGCGCTTCCACCATTGGTCAAATCGTAGGATCTGAGCGTCATGCAAACTCCTTTCGGCATCGAGGCGCCAGATTTTCCAGCCGGCCTGACGCAGGCGCAGGCACATCTCGGGCTCTTCTCCGGCAATGAGATCAGCACGGTAGCCTGTCACCGCGCGCAGCGCGTCCAGTCGCATCAGGGCGTCGCCACCGCAGGCCTTGGTCTCTCCGATCGGGGTGTCCCACTCTCTGTCGCAGAGGTGGTTGTAAATGGAGGCCTCGGGGAAGCGTTCGCGCCGCCGGCCGCAGGTCACCGCCACCTTTGGGTGCTGTTGCAAAAAGGCGCAGGCCAGCGCAACCCAGGTCGGGTCAACCGTGCAGTCGCCATCAACCAGCTGCACAAAACCCTCCTCATCGGCCAGCTGGGCCAGCCCGGCATTGCGGGCGCGGGCGGCGGTAAAAGGCTGCGACATATCCAGGGCAACAACCTCGGCGCCGAGGCGTCTGGCGGCAGCAACAGAGCCGTCACTGGAGCCGCTGTCGACATAGATCAGCCGCTGTACCTGTGGTTTCAGTGAGGCGAGGCAGGCCAGAAGGCTTGCGCCCTCGTTGCGGCCAATCACAACGGCGCTGAGCGTGGGCTGCTTTGCGAGGGGTATCTCAGCCATGCGAGGCCTCGTTGGTCTGTGACGGGGCTGCTTTGCTCTGTGACGCGGCTACGCTTTGGCTCAGGACGGCGGAATAGGCGGGATCTGCCTGTAAAAACCCCTGCTGTTGCAAGGTGGCAATACCGTCAAAACACTGCGCCTGCGGCGACCAGAGGCTGAGGTCCGGCTCCTGTGTCAGCACCGAGAGGCGCAAGCGGTCCTCGCCATGGGAGATTGAGGCCCGGGCCTGCGAGGCCTTGTCGCGCGCAAGGGCGTCATTGGCAAATTTGTAGTGCTTCAGAAGTGCACTCATCGGGGCCAAGCGCAACCCGGTTGAGGCATGCGGATGCAGGGCCGCCTGCACGCCGGGGCCGACAAAAATCAGGGGATGTTTGCTGAGACAGCAGGTCTCGCCAAAGACCTTGCCGCGGATGCCGCCAAAGAGAACAGGCGGCACAGGGGCAGGGCCGCTATTCTGACGCAGAAAATACGCAAGCCCCGTCGCGGCGCTACTGTAGTCATGCGTGGTAATTGTGCTGATATCAAAATGGGTAAACTGCTCCAAGACCTGTGGGTAGGGCAGGTTTGCGACCGCGCTCAAAGGGGCTTTGGGGAACATCTCAAGCATTTGCGCCATCAGCCCGGTGTAGCCCTGTTCGGTCAGGTAGCGGGTCAAGCCGCTGAGCCCAATCTCGGCACGTCCTTCAAAATCAAAGATCTCGTCCATGTCGACAATCAAACACCAGCGATCTGCGGCATAGCGCTGGGCCGCGTAGTTGCGGAAATCGTTTTCAAAATCGCCCCAGTGCAGGGTGGATTGCAGGATGACGACGCCCGGTTCCTGCCGCAGCCGGGCCAGCGTTGTGTCACTGGAGCCATTGTCGAAAAAGACAAAATGCGACAGGCCAAGGCTGCGATAATGGTCAAAAAACGCGTCGAGATAATAGGCGCCGTCCCGGACCAGCGCGACCAGAACCACCTCATCCGGCGCGGCGACACGGTGCCTGGGCCCATGAAGATGCCGCAAAGAGGCGTGAAACTTCTGCAGATGCAGCCAATGTTTCATGCGCTTTACGATGCGGGCCAATATCGAGGGCCGCCTGGGCTGATCCGTCATGCAGTTTGGCCCTCTTGGCTGATGTGGCGGGTTCGGCAGGCAGACTAGGCGCCTGCGGCGTTTTGGAAAAGGGCTTGCGTTGCATATGGGTGAAATTGTCAGATCCGCAGGGCGCGGCGGCCTGACGCCCCACTGTGCATTTAAGGCGCGCCAGCTGTCAGTAATCGCGCTTGAACAGCAGGCCAATGCCGCTTTCGCCCTGGCTGTCGACCGTGCCCTTGACCGTTATGTTGTTCGACAGGTCCAGGTTGATGCTCAACTCGCTGTCGCCGCGGGTGTTGACGTTTAGGTCGGTATAGGCCTTTGCCCCGAGATAGCCGCCAATGCCAACGAGGCCCGAGCCGCCATTGTCCAGTCCCAGATCCACCCGGTCCGCGCCGGTGCTGTCGCGCAGCCCGCGCTGTTGCGTGCCAAGACCACGACCGCTGAGGTCCAGCGCCGATTTGGCCAGGCGGGCCAGGGCCAGCGGGGACAGATCGGCAATGTTGTCGCCAAACAGCAGCAGCGCCAGAGCCTCTTCGCTGGGGCGGGGCGGATCCGAGGTGACCTTGATCTCGGGGGCATCCACCGGTCCCGAGATCTCCAGCGTGGCGCTGCCCGTGGAAGTACTGGCCGAAGAGGTGAACTCAAGATAGGGCTTCAGGTTGCCCAGCAGGGTAATGCGGCCTTCATCCAGATCCAGCCTGCGACCGAGAATATCAAAGGTGCCGCGCACCAGACTGATCTGACCAGAAGGGGCCAGTGCAGCAGTACTGCCCCGCAGATGGATCTGGCCTCCCAGTTCCGCGCGCAGGCCACGGCCGCGGGCATAGACGCGATTTGGTGCATCAATCATCACATCCAGCGCGATATTGGTGCTGGAGCCGCCTGAGGCATTGCTTTGAATCAGACCGGCGCGGGCGCGGGTCAGCTGGCTGTGGCGCGGCTCGGCGATGTGGCGAATGGGCGGAATAGGAGCAGCTGAGATGGCGCCGCCGGCCGTGTTGAGATTAATATTGGTCTCACCAACATTTATGCGTCCGCTCAGGCGGCTGTTGCTGCTGAGAGCGCCGGACAAGGCCAGATCCCCGTTCAGCAGCGTCTCGTAGCTCAGACTATCGGTTAGCACGACATCTCGGATGCCAATCTGCAGCGCGCCCTCAAAGGGCGAATTTCGGGCAACGGCCCTTCAATCCGTACCGCGCCCCCATCGCGGGGGCGGGCGGAGACCAGTATCTGGGCCTGGGCACCCGCCAGAGTCACGGAGGCTGCGATATCATCCACGCGCAGGGCGGCCGCGGGCAGCGCCAGTGAGGCGCCTGAGGTGGTGACGCTGCCGCTCAGGGCGTCCAGACCGGGCGCGCCTTTCAGAGTGAGATCAAAGGCGGCACTGCCCTGCACCAGGTTGGGGCTGATAAAGGGATTGGCGCCCTCAAGCCGCAGCGCGCCTTTGGCGCTGAGGTCGGCCAGACCGCTGGCCTCATCAAAACCTCCCGAAAGCCGGGCCTCGGCACCTGCAGGCGCCTTGGCGTCTGCTGTAATTTGCCACTGCCCATCGCGGCGCAGCGCCTGGCCAACTGCTGTCACTTTGCCGGGCAGTTCGGGCACAAATCGCTGCAACTCGGCCAGAGCCGCGTCAAAGGTGAAATCGGCATCGCCGTCCAGTTGCACCGCGCCTTTCAGGCTGGCAAATGAGGCATGCGGTCCCGTGAGCTGCACCGCGCCCGTCAGGCTGTCGCCATCGCGAACAACATCACCGGCCAAGGCCAGAGGCCCCGAAATCTGCGGCACAAACTGGCCAAGCTCTTTGAGTTCGGCGCGTAATTGCAGCGCGCCTGCGCGACTGTCCAGATCACCACTGGCCTCGGCTGAAAACTGGCCGGCCTCCAGATGGAAGGTGTCGACCCGCAGCCCTTCGGCCCCGCGTCCGCCTTTGAAGGTCAGAGCCAGTGTGCCCTGAGTTATGCGATCCAATTGGGCAATGCCTGCGGAAAGCCCCTGACCCTGCAGCGCCAGATCTGCCTCAAAGGCGCCTGAGAGCGGTGTGAGCGACCCGTCTATCTGCGCCTGCACAGCACCGGCCAGCGGTTGCCCCGCCAGGGCGGAAAACCGTGCCATATTTGCGGCCCCGGCACGCAGATCTGCAGTGATCTTCAGGCCTGCCTGCAGTCCTTCAAATGTCACATCTCCGCTGGCCTGATAGTCACTGCCCTGCAGCAAGACCTCCTTGAGCGCCAGCGCGCCGGGGCCTTCGGAGGTGAGGCCGGTGGAGAGGGAAATCTCGGTGCCGATGGCCGCAGCCAGCGCTGGGTCGCGCAGCTGCAGGCCCTGCAGCTCTGCCGTGATCTGACCGTTGAGGGCAGCCGCCGCTGCACCCTCTTGTGTGAGCAGCCCCTCGGCCGTCACAACGCCGCTGGCGACCTGAGCCTCCGGATGGTTGAGCTGGCGTAGCTCTGCGGTGACACTCCAGGGCCCATCGCTGGTTTTGCTGGCCAGTATTTCGGCGCGCGCCAGATGGGTGTCCGCACCGGGCAGAGGCAGCAGGATTGCCGTCTGCCCCTCGGGGGCCGTGATGGCGGCGCGCAGGTTGGCCGTGTCGAGCACGCCAGTCGGCGTGAGCGCCAGTGCGCCCGATATACCCAGCGCCCGGGTGCGCAGTGCGAGGCTGTCGAGGGTGATACCGCGGTCCGCTGCGGTATCGCCGCGCAGGCTCAGCGCCAGATCCGGGCCAAAGAAGGGCCGGTAGTCGGCCTGCAGCAAGGCGTCGATGTCGCCGTGCAGATCGGCGCTGAACCGGATGCCGCCTGGGGAGGCTGTCTCTTGCGTCTCGCCCTCCCTGGGCGCAGCCGTACTGCCTGTAGGCAGGCCGTCAGAACCTGCGGCAGCAGGGTTGGCCATGAGCACGACATTGCCAGCAAGCCGCTCGGTGCCATCGGAGGCCAATGCAATCTGGGCGGCAAAATCCTCAACCGGGCCATCACCCGCGATGCTGAGGCGCAGGCTGGGGCTGCCCGGCAGCTTGAGAGCGGTCGAGATCAGGCCCCCTGTAGCCTCGTCCAGCGCCAGATCGAGGGTGATTTGGCGGCTTTCATTGGCATAGCCTGCCTTCAGAGCCAGCCGGTCGCCGGGCTTGTCGAGGCGGTTGATCTGCAGCTCGGTGGCGAGGCTGGCCTCCGCAAACCTCAAAGACCCCTGCAGATCCAGACTGGCGGCAAAGCCAAAGAGCTCTTTGGCAAGCTCGATGCGCCCGACACTGATTTCGCCAAGGTCTATTGCGACTGGCAGCTCTGGCAGCTGAAAGGGCGTGGCCTCTGGGGTGGGCAGGCTCGGGTCTTGTGGCAGGGGCTGCGGCTGGCGCAACACATTTATCTCAGAGGCGGTGAGGCGATTGACCGAGAACTCTCCGCGCAGCAGGGCCAGCCGGGTCCAGTCCCGCCCGGCGTGGATGAGTTGCAGCCAGACGCCCGCCTCATCCGCCACGGTTATCTTTTCAATGCTGGCCTGCGACGACAGGGCCCCCGTGAGGCCGCTTACCGAGATGAACTGACTGTCGCTCGACAGGGTGTCCTCGATAAAGGTTTCGAGATAGCTGGGTTCCGCTTGGCTGTCTTGTTGGCTGTCTTGCGCCGCCAGCGGCGTTAGTGCCGCGAAGCACAGCGTAGTTGCTGCCAGCAGCGTGGCGCGCAGGGGAGAGAGAAGACGCATCAGAAAGACTGCCCAATACCGATGTAGAATTGCAACCCGTCGTCGGTGCCGCCATCCACCGGATAGGCGAGGTCGACCCGCAACGCCCCGTTGCCCGCCACATCATAGCGCAGGCCCAGCCCGGCGCCCGAGTGGCTTTGCGAGGTGCTGGAAACAAAGGCATCGCTGTCGACATAGCCAATATCAAAAAAGCCCACCAGCGAGAGTTTGTCGTTCAGTTTGCCGCGTATTTCGCCGGAAAGAGCCAGATAGCCGCGCCCGCCGGCCGTGTTGCTGCCGATGGGAATGCCAAGCGACTGGTACTCGTGGCCGCGTACAGATCCGGCACCACCGGAAAAGAACAACAGCGTCGGGGAGGTGTTGCCCAGCGAGGGGCCAATGACCGACCCCAGCTGTGCGCGCCCGGCCAGAACGATGCGATCATCATGACCCAGCCCGTGATAAACCCGCCCGTCCAGCTGCACCTGCAACCCGCTATCGGTGCCATCGAGCCCAAAGAAAGGCGTCAGACGCGCATCAAGGAAATAGCCCTGGGTGGCGTCAACCCGACTGTTGCGTTGGTCATACTCGGCCCGCACATAGCCGGTGATGTATTTGAACCGGCGCTCGCCAAAGGCGTCCGAGGCGAGGATCGTGTTAAAGCCAATGCTGGCTTCGCCAAACAGCTGGTCGGAATAGACCCGGCGCACACCAATAGCGCCCAGCCCCTGGGTCGCGGTATAGTGTTCTTCATCCAGGCGTTCTGCCTCTAGCAGGTAAAACAGGTTGTCATCCGGCCCCAGGGTGGCAGGCCGGTCCAGCCGTAGCGCGATGCGCCCGTCAATATCGTTGCTGCTGCCCAGACCGCTGAGGCGGGTTTCAAAGCGCAGTTTCTCGGCACCGCCAAAAAGGTTGCGATGCATCCAGGAGGCGGTGATCTACAGCCCGTCGGTCGAGCTGAGTTCGGCGCCAAAGGTAAGACGGCGGGGCGGCAGGTCCTCTACCTCAAAGGCGAAGTCCAACCTGTCATCGAATGTGGCCTGATCATCGACCCGTAGTGTCACCGAGGAAAAGGCGCCCGTGCGGCGCAGACGGGCTGCCGATTTGGCCAAAAGATTCGGATGATAAATCTCATCGGTGGGAAACCCTGCGATCCTTTGCAGGGCCTCAGGACGCACGGTACTGCTGTTGGCGGGCCGGAGCGTGCCAAATTTCAGCCGTGGTCCGGGGGCCAGCCGCAGCCGGGCGTCCAGTGTATTGGCGCGATGATTGGCGGAGATGTCCTGCTGGGCCATGCGGACCTTAGGGTGACCGGCGTTTTGCCAGGCCTGCAGCCCGGCGGCACCGGCCGCGCTCAACACGGCGGTATTGGCGGGTTTGCCTGCGCTAAAGCCTGTGGGGATCTCCACCGCGCTGGCGGCAGGCCAGGGGGTGATTTCGGCGCGTGAGAAGCGAAAGCTGGGGCCGGGGGTGACGATGATCTGGATCTTGTCTATTCGGCGCGGTTGGTTCAGCGGTTGAATGTGGGCGGCCTCGACCCCATCCAGCTGGATGGTCACCTGCGGTGAGAAATGCCCGGCGTTATAGAGCACCTGAACCAGAGTGCGGTAATCCGACAACGCGGCGGCCAGCAGCTCTTGCACATCTGTTTCCGCACGGGCTGCCAGTACCGAAGATGCGGCCTGCAGTTGCGATGCTAGGTCTTCAGATGCGCCGGGAGAGGTCAAGACAGCCTCGGCGGCCCTCCCAGCTGTTGGCGCAAACAGCCCAGTCAAAGTAAACCCGGTCAAACAGAGGCTCAGGGCTGTCGTCCGCAGTGAAGTCCGCAGTGAAGTCCACAGTGAAGTCCACAGTGCAGTGCGCAGTGCAGTGCGGAGGGACAAATTGAGAAACATGGGCACTCCGGGCAGCGTGCAAAAAGGGGGCGTAACGCGGGCATCCCGGCAGGGTTGGATCTGAAAAAAAGAGCCATCCGGGACAACAGCGCGACCCTAGCACAGCGCGGCGCGAGGTAAAGGGATCAGAGCGGCGTGGCGAACAAACTTGGGCGCGGACGGGCAGGAACCTGCTCGTCCGCGCAAAGGCGGTCACATGCGGGCGTTTTTGAACCAGCGCCGGATGGCGGCGCGATCCTCGGGCTCCATAAAGGTGACATTGGCAGGGGGCATGGCGTCAGTGAGGCCGGCATGCATAAAGACAGCCTCGGCCTGGCGGGCCAGATCGCCTTCGGTTTCCAGCAACACACCCTTTGGGGCGGTGCGAATGCCATCCCAAAAGGGCTCGCGCGCGTGGCACATGCTGCAGCGGCCCAGGACGATCTCATGCACCTCGTCAAATCCCTGTGCCTTGGCCATCACCAGGGCGGTGCCGGTAAGGGCGGCGTCTTGCTCGGGCTCGCCGTCATGCTTGAGCCCAAAGGTGGACAGGATGATCACGCCCATAAACAGCAGTGTTGTGGCCAGCCAGGTCCAGGTCGGATTGCCTGTGCCTGCGTGTTTGGTGTTGAAATAATGGCGGATGGGCGTCACCATCAGGAACACCAGCGCGGCAATCAACCAGTTGTACTGCGAGGCAAAGGCCAGTGGGGAGTGGTTCGACAGCATCAGGAAGATCACCGGCAGGGTGAGGTAGTTGTTATGGGTCGAGCGCAGATTGGCGATCTTGCCGTATTTTGCGTCCGGTGTGCGCCCCGCCTGCAGGTCGGCCACCACAATGCGCTGGTTTGGCATGATGATGAAAAACACATTGGCGGTCATGATGGTGGCGGTAAAGGCGCCCAGATGCAGCATCATGGCGCGACCGGTAAAGACCTGATTGAGCCCATAGCCCATGGCCACCAGCAGCACAAACAGCAGCACCATCAACAGGGTGGGGCGCTCGGCCAGACCGGATTTGCACAGCCGGTCGTAGATCAGCCAGCCGACCGACAGCGAAGCGGCAGAGATCGCGATTCCCTGCCAGAGCGCCAGTTGGGCCTTGGTCTGGTCGATCAGGTAGAGCTCACCGCCAACCCAATACACCACCATCAGCAGGGCAAAACCACTGAGCCAGGTGGTATAGCTTTCCCATTTGAACCAGATCAGGTGCTCGGGCATCTCGCCGGGGCCACCAGATATTTGCGGATGTGATAAAATCCACCGCCATGCACCTGCCACTCTTCGCCATGGGCGCCAACGGGCAGGTCCGGGGATTTGCGCAGCCCCAGATCAAGAGCAATAAAGTAAAAAGATGAGCCGATCCAGGCCATTGCCGTGATCACATGCAGCCAGCGAATGGCAAAGCCCAGCCAATCCCACATCATCAAAATCTCGTACATGCCACGCCCTCATTGTCTTTGTCGTAAGGGTTTCCCCTTTGGCCACCCTAGGCAAGCCCGTGTTTCTTCGGTATTCCAGTAAACTTCCAAGCTGTATCAAAAAAACAAGAAGAATGCCGCAAAAGAAGAGTGGAGCTGTATGTCTTATCTCGACAATATCCGGACCTTTGTGAGGGTCTATGAGCTGGGCTCTATGTCGGCGGCGGGGCGGGATTTACGGATCTCACCGGCGGTGACCTCGGCGCGGATCTCGCAGCTGGAGGACTATCTCGGGGTGCGTCTGTTCCAGCGCACCACCCGCAATCTGACGGCGACCGAGCAGGGCCAGGCGTTTTATTCCGGCGCGGTTTCGGTGCTGGAGGCGGTGGATCAGGCTGAGGCGCAGGTGATGCATCTGACGGATACGCCGCGTGGCACGTTGTTTGTGGCAGCCCCTTTGGGGGCCGGGCGGCGTTTGGTGGCGCCAGAGGTGCCTGAATTTTTGGCGCAGTACCCGGAGATCAATCTGCGCCTGCGGATGTCTGACCGCACGGTGGATCTGACCACCGAGGGGCTGGATATGGCGTTCTTTCTGGGACAGCCCGCCGATAGCAATCTGCGCATTCGCAAGATTGCCGACTGCCAAAGGGTGCTTTGCGCAGCACCCAGCTATATTGCGCGCCATGGCAGCCCTGATAGTGGCGAGGATCTGGTCAGGGGGACGCACAATTGCCTCAACCTGCGCTATCCCGGCGCCAGCGAGTTTCAGTGGATGCTGCAGTGTGAAGACGGCCCACAACGCTTTGCTGTCTCGGGGCGCTATGAGTGTGACGATGGTGATGTGCTGACAGACTGGGCGCTGTCCGGAGAAGGCATTGCGCTGAAGCCGGTGTTTGAGGTGGCAGGGCACCTGGCATCCGGAGCGTTGGTTGCTGTGGCTGAGAAAACGCCGCCGGTTTCGGTGCAGATGGCCTGTCTTTATACCCATCGCCGTCATCAGGATCCAAAGACGCGTCTGTTCATGGATTTTATGACCCAGCGCATGGGAGCCTCGGTGCGGGCGGCGGAGGCCTCGATCTTTGGCACCCCGGACGAGAGCTGACTGGTGTTGGAGCAAAGAAACAAGGGGGAGCTCCCGCCCCGGGCGCATGCCCTGACGGGCCCGCTCCTGCGTTGGGCCCAGCGCCGCTGCGCGGCGCAAAAAAGAAAGTAAGAAAGAAAGTAAGAAAATCTGCTGAGAAGCGCTTCAGGGGGGATTTGCCCCTGAAGGCGCCACAACAAGTTTAATCCAGTTGTGATCGCCTCAAGGGCAAGCCGGGCAGAGCCCGGCGGCTGCGCCGCCCTTGACCCTTTCACAACTGGGACGGTGAGAAGGGAGCTGGCCGGAAGGGGCGCGCGCGGGGTCAGCTGCCGCGATAGGTGGAGTAGCCAAAGGGCGAGAGCAGCAGGGGGACGTGATAATGCGCCGCAGCATCGCTCATGCCAAAGCGAATGGGCACCTCATCGAGAAACAGCGGATCGGCACCGGCCTGGCCGCTGGCGCGCAGGTAGTGGCCTGCGTGAAAAACCAGCTCGTAAATGCCGGGACTGAAATCCGCCTGGGGCAGGATCGGGCTGTTGGTGCGGCCATCGGCATTGGTGGTCATCTCGACCAGTTTGTGGCGTGCCGCACCTTCAAAACGAAAAAGGGTGATGGGCAGGCCGGTCGCGGGGCAGCCCCGGGCCGTATCCAGAACATGGGTCGTCAGATAGCCGCTCATATCGGGGATCCTTTTGTTGTGCTGCTTTTACCTGCACCAGTTTGACGATCGCCGCAAATGGCGGCGTTTTGACAGTGTATTCGGGAAAATTTGAAAGCGAAGCGACATCTTTTGCAATAGCAAGATAGAATAGGATATTCGCGCGCCTTAAAAGGGCGATGCGGGCATTGGGAAAGAAAGAGACGCAGGCCATGAACAGATATCCGCGCAACATGATTGGCTACGGGGCGCAGGCACCGAATGCGGCCTGGCCTGGCGATGCCAAGGTGGCGGTGCAATTTGTGCTGAACTACGAGGAGGGCGGCGAGAACTGCACGCTGCACGGCGACGCGGGCTCTGAGGCCTTCCTGTCGGATATCGCGGGAGCCGCGTCCTGGGTGGGGCAGCGCCACTGGAATATGGAATCGATTTATGAATACGGCGCGCGGGCCGGGTTCTGGCGGCTGCATGACATGTTCACCGGGGCAGGCATTCCGCTGACGATTTATGGCGTGGCAACGGCCCTTGCGCGCTCGCCTGATCAGGTGGCAGCCATGAAGGCCGCAGGCTGGGAAATCGCCAGCCATGGCCTGAAATGGGTCGAGCACAAAGATATGTCCGAGACTGAAGAGCGCGCCGCCATCACCGAGGCCGTGCGCCTGCATACCGAGGTGGTCGGGGAGCGTCCGCGCGGCTGGTACACAGGGCGCTGCAGTAGCAACACCGTGCGTCTGGTGGCCGAAGAGGGCGGCTTTAACTATGTGTCAGACACCTATGATGACGATCTGCCCTATTGGCTTGAGGTGGGCACGCGCGATCAGCTGATCATTCCCTACACGCTGGAAGCCAATGACATGCGCTTTGCCACCGCGCCGGGATATATTACCGGAGAACAGTTCTTTCAGTACCTCAAAGACGCCTTTGATCTGCTCTATGCCGAGGGCACCGCCGGGGCTCCCAAGATGATGAGCATCGGGTTGCATTGCCGCCTGATTGGCCGGCCGGGCAAGGCCGCCGGGTTGAAAAAGTTCATCGACTACATTCAGGGCTTTGACGCGGTCTGGTGCCCGCGCCGCATTGAGATAGCCGAACACTGGGCCAACACCCATCCGCACCAGCGCCGGGAGCGCGCCAGTCAGATGAGCCGCGAGCGATTTGTCGAGGTGTTTGG
Organism: Pseudophaeobacter leonis; assembly: GCF_002087335.1. Taxonomy (GTDB): domain Bacteria; phylum Pseudomonadota; class Alphaproteobacteria; order Rhodobacterales; family Rhodobacteraceae; genus Pseudophaeobacter; species Pseudophaeobacter leonis. The sequence continues at coordinate 30,608 of NZ_MWVJ01000021.1, read as the reverse complement.
CGGCATCTTTGAGCACTCGGCCTGGATTGCCGAACGGGCCCATGGGCTGGAGCTGGGTCCGGCGCATGACACGGCGGGCGGGGTGCACAATGCGCTGTGCCGGATGTTCCGTTCTGCCAGCAAGGCCGAGCGTCTGGGCGTGCTGAATGCGCACCCGGATCTGGCAGGCAAGCTGGCGGCAGCCAAACGGCTGACGGCTGAAAGCACATCCGAACAGGCAAGCGCCGGGCTGGATGCGTTGACGGATGGTGAGCGCGCCCGGTTCACGGAACTGAACAGCAATTATGTTGCCAAACACGGCTTTCCCTTCATCATTGCGGTGCGCGATCACGACAAGGCGTCTATCCTGGCGGCCTTTGAACGCCGCATAGGTAACGGTCAGGTGGCAGAGTTTGCTGAGGCCTGCAAACAGGTTGAACGCATTGCCGAATTCCGCCTGCGCGATCTGGTGCCGTCATGAACACGTCGCAGGACAGGGATCCTGATCCAGGCACTTACAGCGCAGGGTTTTGCACCCTTTGGCGATCTGCTGGACACAGCGGGGAGCCCTGACAAAATCATCAATCAGGGATTGTGCGGTCGCTATCACGATCGGGCCGAGATGGATTTCATGGCGGGACGTGCGGGGCTAAGCCTGTTCAAGGCCGAGCCGCGCGATTTGCCTCTGCCGCTGGCGATGATGGAGCGTCATCCCGAGGGCAGCCAGGCCTTTATCCCGATGAGCGAACACGGCTTTTTGGTGATCGTGGCGCCGGATGCAGATGGCAGGCCCGGACAGCCGCTGGCCTTTGAGACCGCGCCCGGTCAGGCGATCAATTTCCATCGCGGCACCTGGCACGGGGTTCTGACGCCGCTGCAGGCACCGGGGCTTTTTGCCGTGGTTGACCGAATAGGCGCTGGCGACAATCTGCAGGAACACTGGTTCGAGACGGGCTATGTGGTGGATCGTGCCTGACAAATGCAAATCTGAAACCAGCCGCCCGACAGAAGGCGGCTGTTTCACTATCGTAAACAGAATGAGGGAATGAAAATGGCCGATGGCTCCTTGGGAAGCCCCGCGCAATTGCGGGATCCGAACTATACTCCACCTCTGGCGCGCGCGGTGCCACTGGGCATCCAGCATGTGCTGGCGATGTTTGTCTCCAATGTGACGCCTGCGATCATCGTAGCCGGCGCGGCCGGGTTTGGCTTTGGCTCGAACTCGCCCGATTTTCCCGAACTGCTGTATCTGATCCAGATGTCGATGCTGTTTGCCGGGGTTGCCACCCTGCTGCAGACCGTGACGCTGGGGCCGGTTGGCGCGGCTTTGCCGATTGTGCAGGGGACGTCGTTTGCCTTTTTGCCAATCATGATCCCGCTGGTGGCAGGCAAGGGCGTTGATGGGCTGGCTGCATTGTATGGCGGTGTGCTGATTGGTGGTCTCTTTCATGGGATGCTGGGGCTGGTGATAGGCAAGGTCCGCTTTGCGCTGCCGCCGCTGGTTACGGGGCTGGTGGTGACGATGATTGGTCTGGCGCTGGTCAAGGTCGGCATTCAATACGCCGCCGGCGGGGTGCCTGCGATGGGCACGCCTGAATATGGCTCTTTGCTGAACTGGTCTGCAGCACTTGTGGTGATTTTTGCCACTTTGGGGCTCAAGTTCTTTGCCCGCGGTATGCTGTCGGTCTCGGCGGTGCTGCTGGGGCTTGTCCTTGGCTATATCTATGCGCTGATGATGGGCATGGTGACCTTTGATGCCATTGGCACCAGCTGGTCGCGCGCGGCGAGTTTTGCTTTGCCTGTGCCGTTTAAATATGGGTTTGAGCTGTCTTTTGCGGCCATTCTGGGCTTTTGCCTGATGGCCTTTGTTTCGGCCGTTGAGACGGTGGGGGATGTCAGCGGCATCACCAAGGGCGGCGCCGGGCGCGAGGCCACTGATCAGGAGATCGCGGGGGCGACTTATGCCGATGGTATAGGCTCGGCTGTGGCTGGTATCTTTGGCGGTCTGCCCAACACCTCGTTCAGCCAGAACGTGGGCCTGATTGCGATGACGGGCGTGATGAGCCGCCACGTGGTGACCATCGGCGCGTTGTTCCTGATCCTGTGCGGTCTGGTGCCCAAGGTGGGGGCGATTATTCGCACCATCCCGATTGAGGTGCTGGGCGGTGGTGTCATCGTGATGTTTGGGATGGTGGTCGCGGCTGGCATCTCGATGCTGTCTGATGTTGACTGGAACCGGCGCAACATGGTGATTTTTGCCATCTCGCTGTCGGTTGGTCTTGGTCTGCAGCTGGAACCCGGCGCGGTGCAGTACCTGCCCGATACGCTGAAAGTGCTGATGACCAGTGGGCTTTTGCCTGCGGCGCTGATTGCGATTGTTCTGAACCTGGTGCTGCCTGCAGAGCTGGCGGATGAGGCCACAGAAGAAGTCTCCGGTGGCATGGCTGGAAACGGCGAGGGCAATCTGCCCGGCAAGTGAGGCGCTCATTTCCTGGTTGAGGCGGGGCTCCCGCCCAATCCGGGACAATCAAAGATTGGCCCGGATCAGTTGGGCCCGGCGCCGCGCTTCGCGCGGCGCTTGCATTTTACTGATAGCTTCTGGATGGGCTTTTCAGCCCATCCGGAAGCTTGTTTTTCAGTGTTGTCAGACTTCTGAAATGCTGCCTTCATGGCGCGGCTTCCGGGGCTGGACCTGGCTCAGTAGGTGGTGAAATCTAGCGATGTGCGGACTGGATCCTGTCGGCTGGATCCGCGCCGCGCGAAGCGCGGCGCTGGGCCCAACGGGAGCCAAGCTGCTGTGCTGCGCGGGCGACGGGCGGGAGCAGCTCCTTGTCTGGCTATTGTTCCGCTGTTTGCTCAGGTCGTGGCCATCAGCCGTGCGACGTCCAGCATCCGGGCTGAAAACCCCCATTCGTTATCATACCAACCAAAGACCCGTAGCTGTTGTGCGCCAACGAGACGGGTTTCCGGTGCCGCGATGATCAGGGATTCAGGGCGTGTCCGCAGATCAGACGAGACCAGTGGCATCTCTGTCCAGCCCAGAACCTCGGCAGCTGAGACACCTGCCCTGAGGGCCGCAGTGAAACCTGCCTCATCCATCGGGGTTGCCAGCCGCGCCACCAGGTCGACGGCGGAGACACTGGCGGTAGGCACCCTTACGGCGGCGCCACTTATCCGGCCTTTCAGATGCGGCAACACCTCGTCAATCAGATGCGTGGCAGAGGTGGGGGTCGGCACCATCGACAGGGCCCCTGCCCGCTCGCGGGCAAAATCCCCACGTGGTGCATCCACCATGGGTTGCGAGTTGGTATAGCAGTGAATGGTGGTCATATGAGCGCTCTCAATGCCGCCAATCTCATCCAGAAGCTTGACCAGCGGGGCCAGCCCATTGGTGGTGCACGACGCATTCGAGACAATCCGCGCGCTGTTCAGTTGATCCTCATTGGCGCCATAAACCACTGTGATTTCTGCCGCAGGAGAAGGCCCCGAGATCAGCACCTTTGCCGCCCCGGCCTGCAGGCCGCGTTGCGCCACGTCCGAGCTGCGGGCAATGCCGGTGCAGTCCAACACCACATCCACCCCCGTCAGGTCCACCTGGGTGAGGTCGGCCTGGTGGCTCATAGCAAAGCTGCGCCCCAGCACTGAGAGCATGCCGCCGCCGTGGGTCACCGGATGCGGAAAGGGGCCAAAGGTGCTGTCATACTGGAACAGATAGGCGCACATCTCCAATGGTGCGATATCATTGATCCGCACAACCTCGATGCCGTCACCACGCGCGGTGGTGAGAATTTGGCGCAGAATGGCGCGGCCAATGCGACCAAACCCATTGATTGCGATCTTCATGACAGCAGGTCTCCTGCGCTCCGTCTTGTCGCCGGCGAGGCAGCACAGCGGAATCTGTTTAAGGGGCTATTGTTTGCGGTGCGCGGGCGCCACAGCGGAGCGCAAGGCGCGTCGCTGTTAATTTTGAGGGCAGATCAGCGTGGTGTAATATGAGCCTGAAATAGTGCGATAGATCGTGTCAAGATTGGCGCTGCAGCCGGTGGCGCCTTTGATGGCGCGGATGGCCTGTCGCACACTCAGGACTGCTGGTGGGCGAAACGGTTCCATCTCGTTGTTAAGCCGGGTTGCGCGATAAAAGCCGGGGGCCTCTTCTGCGGGTTCAACACTCCAGGCGCGCCCCAAAACATTAACGTGCTTTGCCTCTGCGGTCTCCAGAGCGGCGCTGGCCAGTGGGAACGTCGCAAGCACCATTGCGGCGCAGAGCCCGGCCACCCGCGTTTTAGCCCGCGTTTGCGCCTGTATTTCGGCCTGTATTTCGGCCTGTGTTCTGGCCTGTGTTCTGGCCTGCATTCCGGCCTGTGTGCTGTGTCTCATCATCAAAGGCTCCCGCAATCAAATGGAAATCCAGAACAGCCTAGCGGGGTCTGCGGGCTTTGCAATGGCGTTCCCCAGCTGCAGGGGCGGGGAACGTCTCAGAGATGCAACATTTTCGTGAAGACCTCAGGGGGAACTGCTGTCGAGGCGGCTGCAAACCTGCTGCGATGCGAGCTGCTGCAAACGCGCCTGCGTTGCGTGCTGTTGTTTTGCGCGCCAGGGCCGCAGCGGATCACAAGGTGAGAGGCATGTGGCGGTTCACATCCTTGTACAACAGATAGCGGAACGGGCCCGGGCCACCGGCATAGCAGGCCTGCGGGCAAAAGGCGCGCAGCCACATGAAATCGCCGGCCTCGACCTCGACCCAATCCTGATTGAGCCGGTAAACGGCCTTACCTTCAAGCACATAGAGCCCGTGTTCCATCACATGCGTCTCGGCAAAGGGGATAACGCCGCCAGGCAGGAAGGTGACGATGGTGACATGCATATCGTGGGACATGTCGTCAGGATCCATAAAGCGCGTGGTGGCCCAGCGGCCTTCGGTGTCGGGCATCACATTGGGGCTGATGTCGCGCTCATTGCGCACAAAGGCCTGCGGCTTTGCAACGCCCGGCGCGGCCTGCCAGCGTTTGCGGATCCAGTGAAAGCTGGCAGTAGCCTCGCTGGTGTTGTGCAGGGCCCAGTTGCTGCCTGCGGGCAGATAGGCAAAACTGCCGCTGGTCAGCACGTGGGTGGTGCCGTCAAGGCTCAGCTCCAGTGTGCCTTCGGTGTCAAATATGCCGCCCTGGGCCGCAGCATCGCTTTCGGGGGTGTCAGAGCCCCCGCCGGGCTGCAGCTCGACGATATACTGCGAGAAGGTCTCGGCAAATCCGGTCAGCGGGCGGGCAATCACCCACATGCGCATGCCGTGCCATCCGGGCAGGCAGGAGGTGGTGATATCCATCATGGTGCCTTGGGGCAGCACCGCATAGGCGTCGGTAAAGACCGCGCGCCCTGTCAGCAGTTGATCCTGGCCAGGGTGGCCGCCTTTTGGGGTGAAATAGCTGCCTTGGCTCATCGTGTTGCGTCCTCGTTCACTGCTGCCCGCCTGTCAGGTGCTCATACATTAGGTGCCTGTATATCAAGCGCCCGCATGATTGGCTGTTCAAAGGGGACTATGCGCCGCGCCTTGCGCCGCTCCAAGCGGCACAAGGGGGATAGCTTTCTTCGCGTTTTTTTGAAAACGCCTCGCGTGCGGCCCGTGCCAAAGGCCCGTATCAAAAGACCGGTATCAAAGGCCGGCGACAACCTCGGTCTGGCGCAGCTCGCGGCACAGACCTGCAGGCCCCGCAACAGGCGCTCGGCGTGTTCGCCTGCCGGTGTGCCACCCGGATCGCCCTGGCCACCCAGCTCACCCAGATCGCCCATACCGCCCAGACCGCGCGGCGATGAGCTGCCGACAACCACAGGCGTTTGGCCGGGGCGCGACAGGGGCACCGCATAGCCGATAATGCCGGGTTCAAATTCGCTGTCGGTGACCGCATAGCCCTGCGAACGGGCCTGCGCGATCTGTTTCAGGATGGCGTTTTCTGCGATAAGCGATTGTTCCGTGTGCTGTGGGATGTCGGCAGACCGCAACAGCTCAGTGGCTTCTTGCTGCGGCAGGCAGGCCAACAGCATGCGGCCAAGGCTGGTATGGACCAGCGGAATATGGGCGCCGGCGGTAAAGCCATAGGTGACGGGGCCGCGCTCTGTGGTGGACTGCGCCAGCAGCAGAACCCGGCCCTGATCCAGGATCGCCCGATTGATTTCAGTGTCGAGCTTGCGGGCATGTCGGTTCAGCACGGGCTGCACCCGGCGGCCGAACTCATTGGCCTGCAAAAAGCCCCCGGCCCGCGCCAGAACCCGCGGAGTGAGCGACAGCATACGCCCCTGCTGACGCAGATAGCCGGCCTGAACCAGCGTCAGAGCACCACGCCGGGCGTGGCGCGATCCTGGCCGGTTCGGCGGGCGATTTCCGCCAGCGTCATGCTGGGCGTCTCTGCGTCAAACACGGCCAGGACTGACAGTCCCTTGGCAAAACTGGAGGAAATATTGCGATCTTGTTCTGGTTTGGTCATGGGTCCGGCCGTTTGTAAGGTTTGAAAACGAAGTCGTGGCCTTGACAAGGGCCGATACACACCACAAGGATTGATCGTATTTAGAATTGTTCGTACGTTAAACGAACAATGTCAAGTGATCTTGTTGGACTGCGTGATCCGATGTTTGAGGCGCAAAAGAGAGGGACCTAGCCATGATCAGCCAGGAATTGAACGACAGCCTGACCCGCGTAGGCCCTGGCCGCGATGCCGGAGAAGTGCTGCGCCGCTATTGGCAACCCGCCGCCCTGCTGGATGAGCTGCAGGGACCCCGACCTGTGGTGCCGGTGCGTTTGCTGGGCGAGGATCTGGTGTTGTTTCGCGATACTGAGGGCGCCTTGGGCCTGATTGGTCGTCATTGCCCGCATCGCGGCGCTGACATGTGTTTTGGCCGCCTTGAGGACAACGGGTTGCGCTGCCCCTTCCATGGCTGGCATTTTAACCGTGCGGGCCAATGTGTTGAACAACCCGGTGAGCCGGAAGGCAGCCGGATGCACGAACAGATCCAGAGCACGGCCTATCCTGTGGTCGAAAACAACGGCAGCATCTGGGCCTATATGGGGCCGGGTGAGCCGCCGGCCTTTCCGGCTCTGGATTGTTTTCGGGCCCCCGAAACCCATGTCTTTGACTTCAAAGGGCTGTGGCAGTGCAATTGGCTGCAGGCGATGGAGGTGGGGATTGATCCGGCGCATGCCTCGTTCCTGCACCGGTTCCTGCAGGACGAAGACCCGGCAGAGGCCTATGGCAAGCAGTTCCGCGACACAGCGGGCGATACCGAAATCCCCATGCCAAGCTGCTGCGTGATTTTCCCCGCCCCGAGATCACAGCCGAGGCGGTGCCTAATGCCTCAAGATCACCGCTCTGCGGCATCTGGGCGACGGCCGCACCCATGTGCGCATCACCAATCAGATCTTCCCCGGGGCGATCTGCATCCCGATGTCGCGCGAGATGACCATCACCCAGTGGCATGTGCCGATCGACGATGAAAACTGCTATTGGTATTCAATGTTCACCAGTTTTGACCAACCCGTGAACAAAGACCTGATGCGCGAACAGCGTCTGAAGGAACACAGCCTGCCGGACTATGCACCGCTGAAAGGGCGTCACAACAACTATGGTTTTGACCCGGAAGAGCAGGCGCGCGAGACCTATACCGGCATGGGGCTCGACATCAATGTGCACGATCAGTGGGCGGTTGAAAGTCTGGGCGCCATTCAGGACCGCACTCAGGAACATCTCGGCAAGACCGATATTGCCATCATCCGCTATCGCCGCCAACTGCGCGCCGCGATCGCTGCGGTAAAAGAGGGTCGGGAGGCAGATTTGCCAATGCACGGCGGGCTGGACCTTTCGACCGTATTTGGCCCGGTTTCCAATGATTCGATTGCCCAGGATGGCGACTGGCACCGCGCCGCTGAGGAGGCGGACCAGCAGCGCCGGGGAAGCTGCTCCTGGAATGCACAGGTGGATGCCACTGTGGATACCACTGTGGATACCGGGGCGGATGTGAAAGCGGATAGCAAAGCCTGACGCGTTTTTCTCGCAACATCAGGGAATTTCAGCTAGAAACAGGGCCGGGATTGCGGGCGTAAGATCGCCTGCGACAGGCAAATAACGTGAGGCGCAATGGCACAAGATCTGGCAACAGGGCGTTTGGCCCGCGAGGGGCTTTTGAGCGCTGAGGCGCAGGATCAGGCGCAGGCGGTTCTGGCAGAGGCACGCGCGGCAGGGCTGGAAACCCTGCGGGTGCTGGTTGGGGATCAACATGGTATTTTGCGCGGCAAAACGCTGGTGGCCGAGGCCTTTGAGGGGCTGTTTCGCGCCGGGCTCAATGTGCCGTCAACGCTGCTGTTAAAGGACACATCACACCGGACCGCTTTTGCGGTTTGGGGCCAGGAAGGCAGCCAGGACGGCAGCCAGGGCGCCAATCAGGATGGCGGGCCGTCCGGGGGCTTTGTGCCGATGCGCGGCGCGGGTGATGTCCTGTTGCTGCCACGTCCCGAGACCTTCCGCATCCTGCCCTGGTCGCCGCATTCCGGCTGGATCCTGTGTGATGCGGTGATGCCAGACGGCACGCCGATCAGCTTTTCCTCCAGCGAAGTGCTGCGCCGGGCCGAGGCCGGGCTTGCGGCACAGGGCCTGCAGGCGGTGTTTGGGCTGGAGGTCGAATTCCAGATCTTTGAGCGTCTGGACAGCGCCCGCAGCCATTCCCAAAGCACCATGCCCGGCGCGCCAATCAGGACCCGCAACCTGAACCAGGGCTACCAATATCTCACCGAGACCCGCTACGCGGAATGCGAAGCGGTGCTGGACGACATCCGCCGCGCGGCCCAGGGGCTGGGATTGCAGCCGCGTTCGGTTGAGATCGAGATGGGCCCCAGCCAGTTTGAATTCACCTTTGCGCCACTGCCTGCGCTGCAGCAGGCCGATGCCATGGTGATGTTTCGCACCATGGTCAAAGAGGTCTGCGCCCGCGCCGGACTGCATGCCAGCTTTATGGCAAAACCCCGGCTCGACAACGCCATGGCCAATGGCTGGCACCTGCATCAGTCGCTGGTCGAGTGCAGCAGCGGGCGCAATCTGTTTCAGCCCGCAGGCGATGGCAGCCTGAGCCCGCAAGCTTCGGGCTGGATTGCCGGGCTGCTGGCCCATGCCGCCGCCTGTTCGGTGATGATTGCGCCGACGGTGAACAGCTACAAACGATATCTGCCGTTTCAGCTGGCCCCGGACCGCATTCAGTGGGGGCACGACAATCGCGGCGCCATGCTGCGCGCCCTGATGCAGCCCGGCGACAGCGCCAGCCGCATTGAAAACCGCGCGCCCGACAGCTCTGCCAACCCCTATTTTGCCATTGCGGCCCAGATCCTTGCGGGATCGGCCGGGATGGCGGCGGGGCTGCAGGCGCCCGATGCGACCCAGTCGCCCTATGAGGAGGGCGCGGCGCGGCTGCCGCGCTCATTGGGGCAGGCGCTGCAGGCTTTTGAGGGCTCTGATTTATTTGCCACCACATTGGGGCCTGAGTTTGTCAGCTACCTGTCGCAGCTGAAACGGTTCGAGTGGGAGCGCTATCTGGACACGGTCAGCGAGTGGGAGCAGGCCGAGTATTTCAACCTGTTCTGACGCGCCGGCCGGGGCCGAAAATATTTTGCCGCAGGCGTGACAGGTCCGGGCGTATTTGCGTCTTGAACGCCACATAGCGCGCTGGTATCTTGTCGCGGTGTATAGGGGAGAACCGACGCTGCGCAGTCTGGCCATCGTGTCTGGCGGTGCAAGCCCGGTGCCGTAGGAGCAACCGCCCCGGAAACTCTCAGGCAGCAGGGACCTTATGCATGAATGACTCTGGAGAGAGCACAGGAAAGCTGCGCCGCCGAAGGGATAACGATCTCAGGCAAAGGGACAGAGGGGGCATCGCGCCGTGCGGCAGATTTGCGCGCGGTGGATGTCGGAGTGTCTTGAGCAGATTTCACTGATCGAGCCGACCCCAGCCTTTGGGACAATGCACGCCAGAAACAGATCTCCGGCCACCAAAGCCGGACCTCAAAACCGGACCCAACACGCCGGGACCAGCAAAACGGGATGACGACGATGAAATTTACGGAAGAACACGAATGGCTCGACGTGGACGGGGACATAGTGACTGTTGGCATTACCGCCCATGCTGCCGAGCAGCTGGGCGATGTTGTCTTTATCGAGCTGCCTGAAGTGGGCGATGAGTTTGCCAAAGACGACGAGATCGTGGTGATTGAATCGGTCAAAGCGGCGTCTGACATTCTGTCCCCGCTGGACGGTGAGGTTGTCGAGGTCAATCAGGCCCTGACAGAGAACCCCGGCAAAGTGAACGATGACCCGCAGGGCGATGCCTGGTTCTTCAAGCTCAAGGTGGAAGATATGTCGCCAATGGACGACTATATGGAAGAGCCCGCCTACAAGACATTCATCGGCTAAAAACCGCAGCCCGCCGCGCCTCTGGTTCGGCGGGGTTTTTTTACCCCCCCCGCCAGGCTGTCTGGGGGTTTTGACCTTTTCCGCCCTTTATCTGTGGGGCCTTTACCTGTGCGACCTTTTATGTGTGAAGGGCCAGTATGTGTGAGGGGCTGTATCGCAGGCTCGCGGGCGCGCCTGGGTGCGGGATGATCGTTGGGCCGAGCACACAGCCGGACCACGCAGTAAGTGTTTGGTTGCGCTATGTGGCGCGCAAAAAGTGCAGCGTCTGCCGCCACGTCATGCTTGTTTAGAAATGAGACCTCTCCAATCCTTTGGCGCAAACCAATGGGGACGTATGAGATGAAATGGCTGGGTCGAATTCTGAAGGGTCTCATCGTGGGGCTGCTGCTGGTTGGGGGTGTCTCCTGGTACTTGCTGCGGCCGGAGACCGTTCCGGCCCGGCTGATACTGACTGGCGGCGAGATTATCACCATGGCCGAGCCAGAGGGGCAAAGCGCCTCCGCAAGCCAGCCAGTCGAGGCCTTGCTGATCGAGGGTGGTGTCATTACCCAAATGGGCTCTCTGGCGGCGCTGAAATCCAGTGGCGCGCCGGTCCATGATCTGAAAGGCAAGGTGCTGACACCTGGTCTGATTGAACCCCATACCCACCCAATCGCGACGGCTCTGCTGGGGGCTGTGGTGGATATCAGCGGCTTTTCCCACGGCAGCCGGGCCGAGGTGATGCAGACCCTGCGGGCCGCTGCAGACAAGACTGCGCTGACGCCCTGGCTGGTCGCCTATGGCTGGGATCCGGTGGCGATTGCGGACCTGTCGGCGCCGACCCTGGCCGAGCTGGACGCCATAGCACCTGAACGCCCGATGGTGGTGATCACCCAGATGCTGCATGAGGTTATTGCCAATTCCGCCGCGATGAAGGCGGCCGGCATTGCGCTGGTCTCGCAGGAGGCGGCTGAGGGCATCATCCGCGACGGCGAGGGCCGCGCCACTGGCGCCTTTCGTGAGTTGGCAGCGGTGAATGCCGTGCTCGGCGCCATGCCCTCGGCTGATCCGGCAGTGATCGAGCTCTTGGTGCGCAAAACCTACGCCGACTACGCAAAGGCGGGCTATACCAGCATTGGCATAACGGGCGCGGTTGGCAAACATCCCGACCCGGTGGGATTGCTGCGCCATATCGGTGCGACTGAGGCTCCGTTGCGGGCCTATCTTTACCTGATGCCGCATCAGGGTGCAGAGCTGGGTGGCACCGATGATTTTCGCGTGATCGGCACCAAGTACTGGATGGATGGGTCACCCTTTACCGGCGGCGCCGCTTTTGCCGAGGCCTATTAGCACAGCGAGCTCACCTCTGACCGGATGCATCTGCCGCATGGGCATCTGGGACCGGTGAGCCATGAGGCAGAAGATTTTGCCGCCAAAGTGGCAGCGCTGCAGGCGGCGGGCCACCAGATCGCGGTGCATGCGCAGGGCGAGCGCGCCATTGACATGGTGCTGGAAGCCTTTGCGGCCGCTGGGAAAATCAATGGGCTGCATCATCGCCTGGAGCATAATGCGCTGATCACCCAGCGGCAGATAGAGCGGGCCACGGCGCTTGGTGTCAGTCTCGGGTTTTTTGTTGATCACATCTACTACTATGGCGATGCGCTGCCTGACATCGTCGGCAGCCGCGCCGACCGCTACATGCCGGTTGGCTCGGCCATGACGGCGGGGGCCGTCACCGCGCTGCACGGAGATCACCCGGCGTCACCGATTGATCCGCTGCGTAGCCTGCGCACTGCGGTTGAGCGCGGCTCGGTCTCGGGCCAGACCCAAACCGCTCTGGGGCAGGCTGTGTCGCGAGGCGATGCGCTGCGGGCGATGACCCTGAATGCGGCGCGGCAATTGGGGCAGGCGGATCTGATCGGATCTATCGAGGTGGGCAAACGCGCCGATTTCACCCTGTTCAATGCCAGCCCCCTGACCAGCGATTGGCAGGACCTCACGGTGGCAGGCACCTGGAAAGATGGCCAGCCTGCCCATACCGGGCTAAGCAGCTGGCTGCGTCCGGGGCCAGCCTGGACCGCGTTGAAAAATATGCTGTTTTAGGCAGGGCCTCCTGGCGTGATGAGCTGGCGGGGCTAGTAAACCCGTTGTCCGTCCACGGCGTGCAGCAGAGCCTCGCCGGCCTCAAGGCGGCGGTAGTTTTCCACCACATCCTGCAGGGCATCGCCAAGATGCCAGCCCGACCCATGCGGCGTGATGGTGACGCCTGGCTGGCGCCACAGCGGATCTGTCGCTGGCAGCGGCTCAGTACAGAGCACATCCAGCACCGCATGGCCCAGATGACCACTCTCCAGCGCTTTGATCAGGGCAGGCTCGTCGACCAGATCGCCGCGCCCGGCATTGATAATGGTCGCACCGGGCTTCATTGCTGCCAGAGTTTCGCTATTGATCAAACCGCGTGTTTCCGGGGTCGAGGGCAGGATGGCGCAGACATAGTCGCATTGCGCCAGCATTGGCTCCAGAGCCGCCTCGCCATGATGACACTGCACCCCCTCAATGTTTTTGGCAGAGCGGCTCCAGCCATGCACCTCAAACCCCAGATCGCGCATCAGCAGGGCGGTCTGGCCCCCGATATGGCCCAGGCCCAGCACACCCACGCGGGTCTTGTGGTTCTGCTTTGGCGCCAGAGGCTCCCAGGCGGCGCGGGCCTGTGCTGCGGCATGGGCGGCAATGTTGCGTTGTCCCTGCAGCACATAGGCGAGGCAATACTGCGCAATCTCGCGGGCGGGTTCCATGGGTTTGAGCCGCGCCACCTGCACATGCGGTGCCAGCGCAGGATGCGCCACAATGGTCTCGACACCGGCGCCCAGTTTTTGCACCAGGGCCAGGTTGGGCAGACGCGCGGGCAGGTCGGGATCCAGTCGCGAGACCGCCAGCATGGTCACCTGCGACAGATCGCCGGCAGCTGACAGGGTGCGAATATCTGCACCGGGCCTCAGAGCGCGCAGCTCATCCGCCAGTGCGGTATCCGTATACCATCCATCGTGACCGATGCTGATGAGTAGCGCCATGCCCGTTTCCCTTCGATGTTTTTCCCTTGTCCCCCGGTGACGTTCCGTCACTGTGCTGGACAGGTCTTGGGCGACTAAGCCATGGTTTTTGCAAAAGCGAAAGCGGCAGTGGAGGAGAATTTACGATGGATATGAATTTTGGCATGCGGGCAGAGAACCGCAAGCTGCTGGACCGGGTTGCCGCCATGGTGCGTGACGAGATCATGCCACTGGAGGCCGAATATCAGGCCGAACTCGGCAAGGGCGACCGCCGGCAGTATACTGCGCGGCAGTCTGAGATCCTTGAAGGGCTGAAAGCCAGGGCGAAAGAGCAGGGATTGTGGAACTTCTGGCTGACCGACAGCGACAAGGGCTTTGGCCTTTCGACCGTTGAATACGCCTATTTTGCCGAGGAAATGGGCAAGACGCCGCTGGGAGCCGAAGTGTTCAACTGTGCGGCGCCTGATACCGGCAATATGGAAGTGTTTGAGCGCTACGGCACCGAGGCGATGAAGAAAGAGTGGCTGGCGCCGCTGCTGGAGGGCAAGATCCGCTCGGCCTATCTGATGACCGAGCCTGACGTGGCCTCCTCGGATGCCACCAATGTGTCGATGTCCTGCGTGCGCGACGGCGATGACTATGTGCTGAACGGCGAAAAATGGTGGGCCTCGGGGGCGGGTGATCCGCGCTGTAAGGTCTATATCGTCATGGTGAAAACCGGCGGCGAAGAGCACTCTAAGCACCAGCGTCAGTCGATGATTGTGGTGCCTGCCGCCAGCGAAGGCATCGAGGTGCTGCGGCCAATGGAGGTCTATGGCCACGATGATGCGCCGCATGGCCACATGCATATCCGCTTCACCAACGTGCGGGTGCCTGCCGACAGCATTTTGCTCGGCGAAGGGCGCGGTTTTGAAATCGCCCAAGGCCGCCTTGGACCTGGACGGATTCACCACTGCATGCGCGCGATTGGTCAGGCGGAATCAGCTCTGGAGCAGATGTGCAAACGCTCGCTGCAGCGTGAGGCCTTTGGCAAAAAGCTGGCGCATCTGGGGGCCAACTTTGACATTATTGCGGAATGCCGCATGGAGATTGAGATGGCGCGCCTGCTCTGCCTCAAGGCGGCCTGGTATATGGATCAGGGCGACGGCCGCGCGGCAGCGCCCTGGATCAGCCAGATCAAAGTGGTGGCGCCCCGCGTCGCCCTGAAGGTGATCGACGAGGCTGTGCAGATGTTTGGCGCCCAGGGCATCAGTCAGGATACACCCCTGGCAAATGCCTGGACCCATGTGCGCAGCCTGCGTCTGGCCGATGGCCCCGATGCGGTGCACCGGCGTCAGGTCGCCCGTGGTGAGCTGCGAAAGTACACCCAGGAAAAGGTCTGACGACCCAGGAAAAAGCGGCATGGGCCTTTAGGCCCGTGTCTGTCCAGTATCTGTTCCGTGTCGGCCATTGTCTGTTCCGTGGTCTGTTCCGTGTCGGCCAGTGTCTGTCAGGACGCTGGGGGCCAGTCAGGCTGGCCACGCGCAACATATGCGACCTTGCCGCAGAGGCTTTTTATGCGTGCTGCAGGTCCACGGCAAACGGATCGTCAGGATAGCCAACCCGTGCCAGATACAGCCCATGTCCGGGGCAGACCGGGCCGCAGGCGGCGCGATCACGGGCCTCAAGGGCGGTCTTTACATCCACAGGATCCCAGCTGCCCGCGCCAACCCGTTCCAGCGTGCCAACAAAGCTGCGGACCTGATTGTGCAAAAAGCTGCGGGCGCGCACGTGGAAATGCACCTCGGGTCCAGACAGGCCCTGCACCTGTTCAAGCCGCAACTCATCCAGCGTTTTTTGCGGGCTTTGCGCCTGACAGATAGACGAGCGGAAGGTGGTAAAATCATGATTGCCCAGCAGATGGTTGGCCGCCTGCTGCATGGCTGCCACGTCAAGATCCTGCGTTACCTGCCAGACCTGACCCGCGTCATGGGTGGCGGGCGCACGCCGGACCAGAATGCGAAACAGATACTGCCGCTCGATCGCGGAAAACCGCGCGTGCCAGTCGTCAGGTACCAGGGCGCAGTCGACAATCGCCACCGGCGCCGGCTTCAGGTGATAGTTCAGCGCCTCTGACAGGCGAAACGGGCTCCAGTCCTTGGTCAGGTCACAATGGGCCACCTGGCCCAGCCCGTGCACGCCGGTATCGGTGCGGCCGGCCGCCGCAATGGTGTGCGGCCCGGGTTCCAGCCGCGCAAGCGCCGCCTCGATCGCGCCCTGCACCGAGGGCTGATCTTTTTGCCGCTGCCATCCGGCAAAGGGCTTTCCGTGATATTCGACTTTAAGAGCAAAACGTGGCATGGGCGGGCAAGTAACCCGGCAACAGAGTTGAGGCAAGTGCCCGTATGCTCTGGAAACCACCCCCGGTGCTGCCTATCTTGGAGCGGGAACAAACGGGGCAGGTGAGGCGCGTGGTATTATCGACAATGGCCGAGGGAGCCTTTCGCGGGCTGGACAGCCTTGGCAACAGCGTCTCGTCGCGCCTGTTTGAGCCGACGCTGCGGCTGGGCGTCACCGGTCTGGCGCGGGCGGGCAAGACGGTGTTTATCACCTCTCTGGTGGCCAATCTGCTGAACCGGGGCCGCATGTTGCAGCTTGAGGCGGCGCGTACGGGCCGCATCGACAGCGCCTATCTGCAGCCGCAGCCCGACGATACCGTGCCGCGTTTTGCCTATGAAGATCACCTTGCAGCCCTGACAGGACCAGAGCCACATTGGCCCGCCAGCACGCGGGCGGTCTCGGAGCTGCGCCTCAGCCTGACACTGCGCCCCAGGGGGCTGCTCTCTGGGCTGCAGGGGCCGCGGCGGCTGCATCTGGATATTGTTGACTACCCGGGTGAATGGCTGCTGGATCTGGCGCTGCTGGACAAAAGCTATGCGCAGTGGTCGGCCGAGGTGCTGGCCCGCCTGCCAGCCCGCCCAGTTGCGGCTGAATTTTTGCAAATGCTGACCACGGTCGAGGCCACGGCACCCCATGACGAGCCACAGGCGCAGGCACTGGCGGCCGAATTCACCCGCCACCTGAACGCGGCGCGCGGTGCCGGGTTTTACGACTGCTCTCCGGGGCGCTTTTTGCTGCCGGGCGATCTCGCAGGCTCGCCGGTGCTGACCTTTGGCCCACTGCCTGTTGAAGAGGCACCAGCCCGGCGCAGTCTGTGGCGCGAGATGCAGCGCCGCTATGAGGCCTATAAGGCCAAGGTGGTGCAGCCATTTTTTCGCGACCATTTTACCCGGATTGACCGGCAGGTGGTGCTGGTGGATGCGCTCAGCGCCATTCATTCCGGACCACAGGCGGTCGAGGACCTGCGCCAAGCCATGGGCGATGTGCTCTCGGCCTTTCGCCCCGGTCACAACGGGTTTCTCACCTCATTGTTGCGCGGAAAACGGGTGGAGAAAATCCTGTTTGCCGCCACCAAGGCAGATCATCTGCACCACCTGCAGCACCCACAAATGAGCGCCATCATCGAAGCGCTCACCCGCGAAGCCCGCGACCGGGCGCAGTTTGCCGGCGCCGAGACAGCCGCGCTGGCGCTGGCCTCATTGCGCGCCACGACAGAAGAGATGCGCCCGCATGATGGGGCCGAACTGGCCTGCGTACGTGGCTGGCTGCTGCAGACAGGCCGGCAGGCGGCGTTTTATCCCGGCGCACTACCGGATGATCCGGCGCAGCTCTTGGCCCCGGCACGTCAGGGGGCGACGCGCTGGCTGGGCGGCGACTATCAGGCCATGCAGTTCGCCCCGGCGAAGCTCAGCCTGAGGCCGGGCGATGGGCCGCCGCATATCCGGCTTGACCGGGCGGCGGAATTCCTGATTGGAGACCAGCTATGACACCCCGATTGCGCAACGCGCGCTCAACCGATGCCGGCAAGATCGGCGAGATCCTGCACCGGTTCGAGGTGGAAACCCCCTGGATGCCAAAGCAGCACAGCGGCGCCGAGGCCGTGGCCTTTTGCGGGGTGATGATTGATCGCGGCTGGGTCACCGTGGCCTATGATGGGCCGCAGGTGCTGGGTTTTTTGGCGCGGGACGGTGAGGAGATCTGCGCGCTCTATGTGACGCCTGAAATCTGCGGGCAAGGCATAGGAAAGCTGCTGCTGGATGTCGCCAAGAGCGCCAAGCCACGCCTGAGCCTCTGGACCTTTCAGGCCAATACAGGCGCGCAACGGTTCTATCTGCGCGAAGGATTTAAAGAGCAACAGCGCAGTGATGGTGCCCGCAACGACGAGGGTTTGCCCGACATAGAATACCTCTGGAGCCAGGCTGCCGGGGAGGGCAGCACATGACAGAGCGTATGACAGATAACTCAGGAGAGCGCCCCACACAGGGGCCGGTGGTTTTTGAGCTGGATGAAGAGCAGCACCCGCAGCCGCAGGTGAGCGAGGCGCCGCCAGTGCCGGATCCAGTGCCGGATATGGCGCAGACGGGCAGGGGCGCTGTGCCTGCATCAGATGTCGCGGGGGCGGCTCTGGGCGCGGCGCGGCGACCCTCACGGCTGGCGCGCTGGTTCTGGGGGCTGGTTCTGGCGCTGCTGGGGGCTGTGATCTCGCTGGCTGCCTGGGATTTTGCCATGGGGCTGATCCCGCGGCTGCCGCTTCTGGGCTGGGCTGTCAGTGCGGGATTTGCGCTGGCGTTGGCGCTAGCACTGATCATGGTTCTGCGCGAACTGGCCGCGCTCTCGCGGCTCAAACGGGTGGACTATCTGCGCCAGAGCGCCCCTGCGGCGACGCGCGACATTGCTGCGGCACGGGCGCATGTCTCGCGGCTTGAAGGGTTTACTCTGGCCGCGCGGATCTCGGCTGGCAGCTGGCGCGCCTGGCTGAGCGTAAGGCGGATGTGCTGGACGCGGATGCCCTGTTGATGCTGGCCGAGGAAGAGCTGCTGGTGCCGCTGGATGCCCGTGCGCTGCGCGAGGTTGAGGCGGCGGCGCGTCAGGTGGCCACGGTCACAGCTCTGGTGCCGCTGGCGCTGGCGGATGTGGTGGTGGCGCTGCTGGCGTCGGTGCGGATGATCCGGCAGGTGGCGCAGATTTATGGTGGGCGTTCGGGGCTGTTCAGCTCCTGGCGTCTGACCCGCGCGGTGCTGGCGCATCTTGCCGCCACGGGCGCGGTTGCGGCGGGGGATGATCTGCTTGAATCGGTACTGGGGGGCTCTGTTCTGTCCAAACTGTCGCGGCGTTTTGGCGAGGGGGTGGTCAATGGTGCATTGTCAGCCCGCGTTGGCATTGCCGCCATGGAGGTCTGCCGTCCGATGCCCTTCTCAAAGGCGCATCGCCCCTCGATCCGTCAGGTGATCAAAGGTGCCTTGGCTGGTTTGTTCCGGCGTGAAATAGCGGACAAAGACTGAAACAGACGTTGCAGCTGCTGTGGGTTAAAACAGTCGGGGTGGCGCATCCCTAGGCTGGCGCATGGCGACAATGCCGGTGCGAAAGCCTTCGCCGATCCGGTCCGCCAATGTACCCCATTGCAGGGCAATCGCCTCGGGCAACTCGGCGCGCAAAACCTCGTGGAACAGGCTCAGCCATTGGGCAAAATGGTGCGCCTGGATTTCGGGACGCGACACATGCACCCGCATCGGATTGCCGTTGTAGCATTTCTCGCGCAGGATTGCGTTGCGCCAAAACCGGGCGATCTTGGCCTCATGGGCGGGCCAGTCACCATCCGGCACGTAGAGCGCAAAAACGGGTCCCAGCTCCGCATGGGCGCGAATGCGCATGTAAAACAGCTGCACAATCCGGTCGATCTCATCGGCTGTGATGTCAAAACGCTTCATCGGGTGATCGCTGGCCTGTGTCTGGGTTTGCGTCTGCGTCTGTGACAGTTTCTGCGTCTCGGGGGGCATTGCGTCGTCCTGTCTTGCGGTTTCACAGCTTTGCCAGAGACTGCGTTGAGAGCCAGTGGCTGGGCCGAGAAACTGGCCTGAGAAACTGGGCTGAGAAACTGGGCTGGGCAATAGGTAGAGGCAGCGGTAATCTGGCGCAAGGCAACCGGTGCACTCCGCGCTAGGTTTATGCCAGCCAGCAACACGGAGCGCCCGCCATGTCAGAGCCCACCAAGACAGAGCCTGATCCCTCAGAGCATGGCCACAGCCCGCAGGAGATCAGCGACCGGATTGGCGCGCCGACAGGACGCGGCGTGCTGCGGGATGTGGTCTACGGCGGCATTGACGGATCTGTCACCACCTTTGCCATCGTCGCGGGCGTGGCCGGCGCCGGGCTGTCGCCGACGATTATCGTCGCCCTTGGCCTCGCCAATGTTCTGGCAGATGGGTTTTCGATGGCGGCCGGCAACTATTCGGGCACTAAGGCAGAAGTGGACAACCTGATGCGCCTGCGCCAGGTCGAGGAGCGCCATATTGTCAAATACCCCGAAGGTGAGCGCGGCGAAGTGCGCGAGATCCTGCGTCTCAAAGGCCTGTCGGGTCCGGTCCTTGAGGCGGCGACCGATGCGATCTGCGCCAACCATGAGGCCTGGATCAATTTGATGATGGAGGGCGAATATGGCGCAGGCCCGGTGGACCCTGATCCGATGCGCGCAGCCATTGCCACCTTCCTCGCCTTTCTGGCGGCCGGCATGGTGCCGCTTGTGCCGTTTCTCTTTGGGCTGGAGACCGCGTTTTCGCTGTCGGTCTGGCTGACGCTGGCGACCTTTTTTGGCATCGGCGCTTTAAAAAGCCGCTGGTCTCTGGCGCCCTGGTGGCGCTCGGGGTTTGAAACCCTGGCAATCGGGGGGGCTGCTGCTGCGCTGGCCTACGGTGTTGGCAGCCTGTTTCAGCTCTGAGCCGCAGGGTCCGATGTTTCGCGTGCGATACAAAGCGCACAGTGGCAAATCTGGCTGGCCACTCTTGCTGAGCCGTGTGAAATTTTTCTGACCCTTGTGAAGTCTTTGCCAAGTCATGCGCACTATGCAGGGCTCGGGGGCTTTTTACGCGGTTCTGCCGGGCTTTTGGTGTGGCCACTCTGTGGTGCAAAAGGCGTCACAGGCTGCGGTGATCCGGGCAGTCCATCGGTGCTTTACCCCGGCTCCCGGTCGGCCTATAAGGCCCCCATGTCCCACCGTGCGGCCAACATTATGCGAATTATATCCCCGGCGCTCTGATTGATTGAGCCGCCGGGCAAAGGCGCTTGAGCCATCGCGCCGAACCGAGCAACCCTGTTTTTCGACCAGATCATCCAAAGGACGCCACCCATGTGCGCCGACACACCCGAGACCCACGACTATAAACAGACCCTGAACCTGCCAAAAACCGATTTCCCGATGCGCGCAGGCCTGCCCAAGCGCGAGCCCAACTGGCTGGACCGCTGGGCCAAGATTGGCGTCTATGACCGTTTGCGCGAAAAAGAAGGCCGCACGCCCTTTACGCTGCATGATGGTCCTCCCTATGCCAACGGTCATCTGCACATCGGCCACGCGCTGAACAAGACAATCAAGGACATGATCGTGCGCAGCCACCAGATGATGGGGTTTGACGCACGTTACGTGCCGGGCTGGGATTGCCATGGCCTGCCGATCGAGTGGAAGATCGAAGAACAGTACCGCAAGAAGGGCAAGAACAAAGACGCCGTTGATGTGGTTGAGTTCCGTCAGGAATGCCGCGCCTTTGCCGACAAATGGGTCGATATCCAGCGCGAAGAGTTCAAACGGCTTGGCATCACCGGCAACTGGGCGGATCCCTACCTGACGATGGATTTCCACGCCGAGGCGGTGATCGCGGCAGAATTCCAGAAGTTCCTGATGAACGGCACGCTGTATCAGGGCTCGAAACCGGTGATGTGGTCGCCGGTTGAAAAGACCGCCCTGGCCGAGGCTGAGGTGGAATACAAGGACAAGGACAGCTTCACCATCTGGGTGAAATTTGCCGTTACCGGCGGCTCTGATGATCTGGCTGATGATCTGGCCGGGGCCAATGTGGTGATCTGGACCACCACCCCCTGGACCATTCCGTCCAACAAGGCCGTGGTCTATGGCGACAGCTTTGATTACGGCCTCTATGAGGTGACCGACGCGCCCGAAGAATGCTGGGCCGCCAAGGGCGACCGCTTTTTGCTGGCCGACAAGCTGGCAGGCGATGTGATGTCGCGCGCGCGTCTTGAGGATGGCATGTACCGCCGCGTCCGGGCCGTGCCCGCGGATGAGCTGGCGACCTTGCAATTGTCGCACCCGCTGGCTGGCGCAGAGGGTAGCAATGGCGAATGGGACGCGCCACGTGATTTCCGTGCCTCGCCTTTCGTGACCGATGAAGAGGGCACCGGTTTTGTCCACTGCGCGCCAAGCCACGGTATGGAGGAATTTGAGCTCTACCGTGATCTTGGGATGCTGGAATAGGTGATCACCTATAACGTCATGGATGATGGTGGCTTCCGGGCGGACCTGCCGTTCTTTGGCGGCAAATACATCCTCAACCGCAAGGGCGGCGAAGGCGATGCCAACAAGACCGTGATCGACAAGCTGGTCGAGGTCGGCGGGCTGCTGGCCCGTGGCAAGATCAAGCACAGCTACCCGCACAGCTGGCGTTCAAAAGCGCCGATCATCTATCGCACCACGCCGCAATGGTTTGCTGCGGTGGACCGCGCCGTTGGCGATGGTCAGGACGAGATGGGCACCACGGTCCGCGAACGCGCGCTGCGCTCGATTGACGAGCTGGTGAAATGGACACCGCAAAAGGGCCGCAACCGGCTCTATTCCATGATCGAAAGCCGCCCGGACTGGGTGCTGTCGCGCCAGCGCGCCTGGGGTGTGCCACTGACCTGTTTTGTCAAAAAGGGTCTGCTGCCAACGGATGAGGGCTTTATCCTGCGCGATGACGCGGTCAATGCCCGCATCGTGGCCGCGTTTGAAGCCGAAGGTGCCGATGCTTGGTATGCGACAGGCGCCAAAGAGCGCTTTCTGGGGGATGGCTACACTGCAGATGACTGGGAGCAGGTCTTTGACGTGCTTGATGTCTGGTTCGACAGTGGCTCGACCCATGCCTTTGTGCTGCGCGACCGCAAGGATGGCACCGAAGACGGCATCGCTGATGTCTATATGGAAGGCACCGACCAGCACCGTGGCTGGTTCCACTCGTCGCTGTTGCAGGCCTGTGGCACCACGGGGCGCGCGCCCTACCGCAATGTGGTCACCCATGGCTTCACGCTGGACGGCAAGGGCAACAAGATGTCCAAATCGCTCGGCAATACCATCGTGCCCGAAGAGATCATCAAGCAATATGGCGCCGATATTCTGCGTCTCTGGGTGGCGCAGACTGACTATACCTCGGACCAGCGCATTGGCCCTGAGATCCTGAAAGGCACCGCCGACAGCTATCGCCGGCTGCGCAACACCATGCGCTATATGCTGGGCTCGCTGCATGACTTTAGCGAGGATCAACGGGTGGATGCCGCCGATATGCCCGAGCTGGAGCAATGGGTGCTGCATCGTCTCGCCGAGCTGGATCATCAGGTGCGCAGCGGCTATCAGGCCTTTGATTTCAATGGTGTCTGGCAGGCGATCTTCACCTTTGCCACCGTTGATCTCTCGGCCTTTTATTTCGATGTGCGCAAGGATGCGCTCTATTGCGATGGCGACACGCTCAATGCGCGTGCGGCGCGGACCGTGCTCGACATTCTGTTCCACCGGCTCACCACTTGGCTGGCGCCAATCCTGGTGTTCACCATGGAAGAGGTCTGGCTTGAGCGTTTCCCGGGCGAACAAAGCTCGGTGCATCTGACGGATATTCCGGACACGCCTGCAGATTGGCTGAACGAGCCCCTGGCGGCCAAGTGGACCAAGATCCGTCAGGCGCGTCGCGTGGTGACTGCGGCGCTGGAAATCCAGCGGATCGACAAGGTGATCGGCGCCTCGCTTGAGGCCAATCCGGTGGTGCATCTGCGGGATGTAGAGGTGCTGGCGGCGCTGAAATCGGTGAATTTTGCCGATGTCTGCATCACCTCGGACATTGCCCTCAGTGGGGACCCGGCCCCGGATGAGGCCTTCCGTATGCCCGAAGTCGAGGGGATCTCGGTGGTGTTTGAAAAGGCCGAAGGCGACAAATGCCAACGCTGCTGGAAGATCCTGCCAGATGTGGGCCGCCACAGCCATGCGGGTGTCTGCGGTCGCTGTGACGCCGCCCTTGACGGCGTCTGATCGGGAAGGTTGACATCGTCTCCGACCTTTAGGCCGGGCGACACTAATAGGCTGGGCGACACTAAAAAAGGCCTCCGAAAACGGGGGCCTTTTTTGCGCTTTGGCCGCTCTCGATGGGCGGACAAAGCGCTGTTTCCCTGAGAGCGCAGGAGGTCTGGTCGCTGTGCAGGCCCCAGATCCTCTGCAGCGGATCTGTTATGGGCGGCTTTCAGTCGGTCGGCCCGCCGGGACAGGGCCGGCGTCTTTTAGCTGATTAGGTTGACTGCCTTCAGGTAGTTGAGCTCGGCAATCAGCCTGTTTGTCGGTTTTGGGCCGGGGGCAAAGTCAGAGTTTTGGTCAAGGAGCTTTGCTGCGATGGCTTGTTCGCAATAACTGCCGCGTTGCAGCGCCTGATTGTGTGCCATTTCCTGCGCCGGACCCACGTACTCAACCTTTGGAAGCTCCACCACAACAGGGGCCGTCTCAGCCGAGAGCGCCACTTGCCGCTGAATAGCCCGGCTCATGCCCTGCGTCTTGCCTTCATTGGCGCTGGCATCTGTCTCCGGCACGCCGGCCTTGCTGGACAAAAACAGGCTGTTTGCGTGGAATCCAGAAGACAGTGCAGAGATCATGAACGTACCTACTTACGTGTGTTGAAGCTCGTTTTTAGCCTGATTTTAGCAAAATATGTCGCCACCTTGGGTCACAGCCTGAACCCGTTTGTATAGCGACCTATCCAAAAGAGCGTCTTTTGCCTGTCCCTGCTCTGTCCTGGCTGATTTACTGCCCGCAAACGCCGTCCTATTGACCTGGCCGATTGACCTGACCCATTGACCTGATTGGATTCGACTGCCTATGCCCTCAGCCACCATTGCGACAATCGTTGGAAGCCTCTGTGTGACAGAGTTGGATGGCGCCATTTGCGAGCTGGCCTGGCGCGATGGAAAACAGCGACACCACAGCGCTGCTGAGCCGGGCAATAGAACAACTCCGGGCCTATTTCGCCGCCGAGCTGCAGGTGTTTGACCTGCCGCTTCAGGTGGCAGGGTCGGAGTTTCAGCGCGCAGTCTGTGATGCCATGCTGGCTATCCCCTTTGGAGAGACCCGCACCTATGGCGACATTGGTCGCGATCTCAAAGCACTGCCCCAGCCCATTGGCAATGCCTGCGGCGCCAACCCCATTCCGGTGATCATTCCCTGTCACCGGGTGCTGGGGGTCAATGGGCTGGGGGGCTTTTCCGGCAGAGGCGGAGTTGAGACCAAGGTCACGCTGTTGAAACATGAAGGCGCGGCCGGCTTGTTGATTTGAAGCAGTCCTATGCGCTATGCGCCGACCATGCCGCCTGCCGACCATGCTGCAGCGTCTGGCCCGGTATCTGGCAAGCGACGTGAGGCTAGCGGCGTTCTGGAATGATCTGCTGCGCGATGCCGACAAAAATCAGATAGATCGAGGTCACAACCAGGCCCCAATGCGCCCAGCTCTCCGGATGG
The DNA here is from genome assembly GCF_002087335.1 of Pseudophaeobacter leonis. GTDB lineage: Bacteria > Pseudomonadota > Alphaproteobacteria > Rhodobacterales > Rhodobacteraceae > Pseudophaeobacter > Pseudophaeobacter leonis. The sequence goes on along the minus strand of NZ_MWVJ01000021.1, from coordinate 5,535 downwards.
AAATCAACCCAGGCGGCCCACCCGGCAAAAAAGGTCCAGGCCAGCGCCACGGGCAGCGAAACCCTGCGCCAGCACCCGGTGCGCACCGGGTGAATGAATTTTAGCGGCAGGAACATGGCAACCGACAGCAGCGTGACCAGTACCAGAATGGTCCAGTGGCTGGGCTCCAGCGCAAAGATCACCAGGATGAGCATGTTCCAGCAGCCGGGAAAGCCGGAAAAGGAATTATCCTTGGTCTTCATCCGGGTGTCGGCAAAATACATCGCACTGGCAAAGGTGATGACAATGATCGCAACCCAACCGGTCCACCCCGCCATCAGCCCCGATTTGAACAGGGCAAAGGCCGGGATAAAGACATAGGTCAGATAGTCGATGATCAGATCCAGCAGCACGCCATCAAACTGCGGCGCGTAGCGTTTCACATGATAGTGACGCGCCAGCGGGCCATCAATGCCATCCACAGCAAAGGCCACAACCAGCCAGACAAACATCAGGCTCCACTTGGCATCAACCGCTGCCAGCATGGACAACATGGCAAAAACGGCGCCGGTTGCGGTGAAAAGATGAACGGAGAGGGCGCGGATCTGAGGTGTCATACGCCTCTGATGGCAATTTTCACCCGCGCCCGCAAGGCTTCAGTGGTAATAAGCCGGGTATTCCTGACCGGTCTGCGCTGCAAGCCCACCCTGTGTGAGGGCAATCTCTGCTTGTAAAAAGACCATCTCTGCCCTGTGCCTTTCCGAGGTGGGAAGGTCTGGGCGGCGAATTTTGCGCGGCAGGCGCGGAAACCGGATCTGGGAGGGGGCAGGGGCAGGCGCGGCAGGGGCGGGGTGAAACGCGAGCGGATGTGCGGTCATTTTGGGCGTCCTTTCTGGAGCGAGTGGTGGCTCCAGAGATAACGGCGCAAGCCTTAACCGAAGATGTTTTGGCGGGTGAAACTTATATCGAATTTTAGCGGCTTTAGGTTTGACGGCTTTGCTGTGCGACCCAGGCGCAGGCTGGCTTTGTGTCGGCTGATAGAGTTTTCCAAAATGTATATACAATGCATGCGCGTTGTATTAGCAATGTATCACTCACCGAGGTAGATGGCGCATGAACAAGTCTGAAAAATCCGGCAAAAAGCGCAAAGATGCGCAACTGGTCCTTCGCATCAAAAAGGACGAGCGCGACACCTTTGTGGCGCTTTGCGAGGAGCTGGATACCAGTGCAGCCCGCGAAGTGCGCCGGTTTATCCGTGAGTTCGTAGCTAGCCATCAGGCTGATATGTCAAAAATTTGAGCAAAGGGTATCACTATGTCCAAGAAGGCCAAAATCAAAGAGCTGAAAAAAGAAGTAAAGCTGCGCCAGGGCAAGCTGGCGCGTCAGGCAAAGAAACTGAAGGCTGCGCTGAAGGCGCTGAAAAAAGCCGCCTGATCCGGCTGCATCTCCCCTTTGGGTTTGTCTGATTGGGAGTTGAAACAGAGGCGTCGCATGGGCCGAACCCCTGGTGCAGGGGCAGTGCCAATGCGGCGCCTCTTTACTGATACAGATGCTGATACTGTTACCGTTACTGTGGCCAGACCTTGCGGCTATGGCCAGACCTTGGGGCTGTGGCTAGGCCTTGGGATGGCTGCGGTTGTAGACAGCCATCAAATGCGCCGTATCCACCGCCGTGTAGGCCTGTGTGGTCGACAGCGAGGAATGACCCAAAAGCTCTTGAATAGCGCGCAAATCGCCTCCGGCTTCTAAAAGATGCGTGGCAAAGCTGTGCCGCAGGGCATGGGGCGTGGCCGTTGCTGGCAGTCCCAGCTGCGCCCGTGCCTGCGCCATCACGCCCTGAATTTGTCGCGGGCTGAGGGCGCCGCCGCGGACACCACGAAACAGTGGCTGGTCGTTTTCACGCGGATGTGGCGACAGCTGCAAATAGCGATCCACGGCGCTGCGCGCGGCGTCGATGACCGGCACCAGCCGCTCTTTGCCGCCTTTGCCGATGATCCTGAGGCTGGCAGGCAGCGGCGCGGCGCGCCCCATAAGGCCAAGGGCCTCGGAGATCCGCAGCCCGCAGCCATAGAGCAGGGTCACCACGGCCCCATCGCGCGCCGCCACCCAATCGCGGCTTGATTGCAGCTCGACGGTCTCGATGACCGCGCGGGCGGCATCAACCGCCAGAGGACGGGGCAGTTTCTTTTGAAATTTGGGCGCACGGGCGGCCAGAACGGCTGTTGGCTCAAACCCTTCACGCGCGGCCAGCCAGCGATAAAAGGTTTTGACGGCTGAGAGCTTGCGGGCCAGCGAGCGTGCTCCGGTGCCCGCGTTGCGCTCGCGCGCCATCCAGGATCGCATATCCGAGGTCGAGATCTGTGCCAGAGCGCCCAATCCCTGCCGGGCACCGCTGTGTTCGCTCATAAAGGCCAAAAAGCCGATCAGATCGCTTTGATAGGCGCTGAGGGTATTGGCCGCAGCACCTTCGAGCGCGCTGAGGCCCTGTAGCCAAAGCTGCAGCGCATCACGGCAGGCAGGCGAGACAAGCAGCGTTTGTTCAGCTGAGGCACTCATGGGCTGAAGGCCTCATCAGGGGGGGCCAGGATCACAGTCCTGTCAGTCACAGGCTTATCGGTCACAGCCTTATCAGTCACAGACCTGTCAGTCTCAGTCCAGTCAGGGAGCCAGAGGGCCTCCCCGCAGGTCATGACAACCAGCGACGCATGGCGCGTTCAAAGACGCCGGCAAAGAAGGTCAAAAGATCGGTGCCGTGCTGCGGGGTGAACTGATGCGGATCTTCCGAGCCCAGAACCAGCAGGCCCGGCAGACGCCCGCTGCCGAGATCCAGCCGCAGGCAGGCCTCAGAGCGGATCCACTCGGCCTTGTCGCCATAAATCATCGGGCTGCCGCCCTGCACCTGACGCAATGTGACCTGACGGGCGGGGCCGCCACGCGGGTTGGTAACATAGCTGTCGACATCGCCAGGGGTCGCAACCCTGAGCATCTCGCCCATGCGGGCGGCGGCGGCATCGCCATCGTTCTGGATGGTTTCCAGCACCAGGGCCACCGTGTCGACGCGCATGATTTCAGCCAGATCACTGTTCAGGGTCTGCAAAAATTCGTCAAAGTCGGCCGGAGCCAGCAGGCGCAGGATGGCGCGGTGGATCTGATTCGTCCCGGCGAGGTTTTCATAGGCGGCAGCAATGACCGAGCGGTGGGTGTCTTCGAGCTTGTCCAGCCGGGCTTCCATCCGCTCCATGGCGATGCCACGCAGGTCGACGATATTGGAGCCCATGGCGCGTTCATTGGCGGAAACCAGAGCGTTCATAAGGCCCTGATCGTCGAGAACCGCGTCTGGCTTTGCCAGAATCGCGTCGCGAAGGGGAGTGTCGAGTGTGGCGTGCTGCTGCTCATTCTTGAACCTCTGATTGGGCTTTCAGCCGGTTTATAACACGGGTTTTTGCCGATGCGGCCTAAAAATTCATTCCGGTCCGGAAAAGGCCAAATACAGCCCAGCGGCGCGCTCCCGCCCAAGGGCGGCTGGATCACAGATCCATTGCCTCGGTTGGGCGGGGCGCCGGGCTTTGCCCGGCGCAAAAAAAGGAAGAAAAGGGGCTGAGAAGCGGTTTAAGAGCAGGGCTGCCTGAAACGCGCCGCATCGATTTTGCACTGGGAGTAACGGCCTCAAGCGCAAGCCGCGCCGGGGGGCGCGGGCGCCCAAAAGGCGCCCCTTGACCCCGTAAATCCCGAACCCACCACTGTGATACAGTCTTGTCCCGCAGTCAGGGGTTGTGGTGTCGTTCAGCTGTCAGTCAGAAAGGGCTGGGTTTAGCGGAGGTCGAAAGCTGTCTGGTGCGGGAACTGGAGTTTCGACGTGAAGGAGCAGGTCCTCAAGCGGCTGTTGATGTGTTCGCCAAATCTTGTCTAGATTTTTGGGCTCACCTGCGCGGGTGAATTTCACCCTGTTGGTGTAGCTGAGAAGTGTCCAGCCGCGGAGATTGTCGCGGATATCCATTTGGCGCCAGGGAAGGCCTTGGGTGGCCGTAGTCCATGCGCCCGGCTCCGAGATGTTGGCGAAACGCTGGGACGCATTTGTGCACCAATAGTGGGTTGCGATGAGGCCAAGTTGCCGTGCCGATGAGATGTAGTAAGCTTGGAGCTGTCGTAGCCCGTCTGGCTGCAGCCCAAGAGTGAATTCAGCCTCGTAGCTCTGACTGTAGGGATCCCACCCGGGCTCGTAAACCGGGTGGGGAATGTAGCCGTGGTGCTTGAGAGTGGCCCCAAGGTGTTGGTGCCACCAGTTCCAGACATGCTTATGCTGGAGCTTAACCATGCAAGATTACAGGATCTTGATATCAGCGGCCTTGATGTCGGCGAGGAAGGTTGCCAGGCCCTTGTCGGTCAGCGGGTGGTTGACCAGGGACTTGATCACCGCAGGGGGGGCGGTGATCACATCGGCACCGATGAGGGCGCTGTCCAGAAATATGATTGGCGGACCGGATCGACGCCGCCAGGATTTCGGTGTCAAAGCCGTAGTTGTCGTAGATCTGGCGGATATCGTTGATCAGCTCCATGCCGTCGAGGTTGATATCGTCCAGGCGGCCAATGAAGGGCGAGATGAAGGTGGCGCCGGCCTTGGCGGCGATCAGCGCCTGATTGGCAGAAAAGCACAGCGTCACATTGACCATGTGGCCGTCGTCAGACAGGGTTTTGCAGGCCTTGAGGCCATCCCAGGTCAGCGGAACCTTGACGGCGATGTTCTCGGCGATCTCGACCAGCTTGCGACCCTCGGCGATCATGGTCTCGGCGTCTGTCGCGGTGACCTCGGCAGAAACGGGGCCGGTGACCATGGCGCAGATCTCTTTGGTGACCTCAATGATGTCGCGACCGGATTTCTTGATCAGCGAGGGGTTGGTGGTCACACCATCCACCATCCCGAGGTCATTCAGCTCGGCGATGGCGTCGATTTCGGCGGTATCTACAAAGAATTTCATCGGCAGGGATCCTTTTGGGAAAGTTTGGCCTTGATTGCGCTAGCCTTTAGCGCATGGCGCGGGCATTAAAAAGCCCCGAGGTTTGGAGACAGCACAGGTGAGCGCGCAGGATTTTTTCCATCAGGGTGACAGGGTGGCGGTTTTGACCGCGCAACCTCTTGATCGGCTTTTGGATTACCGTGCGCCGGAGGGGGGCTGTTTCCGGGGCGCCTTTGTTGAGGTGCCGCTGGGCCCGCGCAAGGTTCTGGGGGTAATCTGGGGTCCGGGCGCAGGTGGGTTTGATTCGGCCAAGCTGCGCAGCGTCATCCGGGTGCTGGACGTGGCGCCTATGCGCGAAGAGATGCGGCAGTTTCTGGGCAAGGCCGCAGACTACCCCCTGACACCGATGCACGCCATGCTGCGGCTGGCCACCCGCGCGCCGGGCCTGTCGGATCCGCCGTCGATGCGCCGCGTGCTGCGACTTGGCACAAAAGAGCCCGAGCGGATGACCGATGCCCGTGGCAGGGTTCTGGCCGTGATGGAAGAGTTTAGCGGCCTTGCGTTCACCCCGAAAGAGCTGGCCGATATGGCGGGGGTGGGG
>NZ_MWVJ01000020.1 GCF_002087335.1 Pseudophaeobacter leonis | reverse complement strand
ACCTGTTTGTCACCGCACAGGTACAACAGCGCGTAGATCAGCATAGAGCCGTGGCCGGCCGACAGAATGAAGCGGTCGCGATCGGGCCACTGAGGTGCGGCGGCGTCGAACTTCAGGTGCTTTTCAAATAGAACCGTGGCGACATCGGCCATGCCGATGGGCATGCCGGTATGGCCGGAGTTGGCGGCGGCGACGGCATCAAGGGCGAGGGCGCGAATGGCCGCGGCCTTGTTCCAATGATCGGGATTAGCGGTGCGCAGGGCTGTCAGATCCACTGAACTTTTCCTTTGGGTTACCAGGCGGGTCAGGCGCTCAATACCAGTGACAGCCCAAAGATCAAGCTTTCTGCGCTATTCCCTGCCGGTAAGACGAAGTGAGGGTTGCAAGTGCTTGAAAGCAAAGAGGGGGTGTTTTACTCCTGCTTCCGTTAAGCTGTTGCTAACAGCAATGTGAAAAAGCGATTCGCGCTGGCTGAGGGCGGGTGCAGGCACACCATGCACAAAAACCCGCAGCTGAACTGATGAGGGATGAGGGACAGGCATGACGCAGATCGAAGAGTTGCAGGGCCGCATTCTGGCCGCCATGGAGCGGATCAGTGCTGGGGTTGGCAAAATGGAGCAGGCCCGGGCGGAGGCCAAAGAAGAGGCCAGGGTCGCCGCTGACACCTCGGATCTGGAGCAAGCTCTGGATGAAGAGAAGACAGCCAATGCGCAGCTTGAAGAACGGGTGAAAACCCTGCACAGCCGCCTTAAAGAGGAAGAGCAAGGCTCTTCAGCCGCAGGCAACGGCGATATGGAAGCGCTGCAGGCCGAGCTTGAGTTGTTGCGCAATGAGGTCGGCAATACCGATGAGCGGGACGCGCTGAAGCTCGAAGTGAGCCGCCTTAAGTCAGCACTGGAGAGTGCAGGCAATGGGCTGGCCGCAGAGAAAGAAGCGCTGGAAACCCAGCTCTCAGAACTTGATGCGACAAACCAACAGCTATTGGCGCAGATCCAGGAGGCCTCTGGTGGCGTCGAAGGTGATCTGGGCGCAGCCGTGGATCAAGCCGCCAACGAGGCAGAGATTGCGGCTCTGAAGGCCCAGCTTGCAGCTGCGCAGGAAGGGCCTTCACAGTGGGTTGACGGAAGCCAGGATCTGTCTCCAGGGAATGAAGAGCTGCAAGAGCTACGCCTCGCCAATGAACAATTGCGCAGCACCAATGCAGATCTGCGTGCCGCACAGGCCAATGATCAGGCGCAGGTCAATGCGGTGCTTGCCAAGCTGGAGCCATTGTTGGCGTCTGCACAAAACCTGCCCGACTCTGCGCAAAACCTTCCAGAAGGAGAGGAAGTCTGATGCCTGAAATTACTATTCATATTGGCGGTCGTGGGTTTGAGGTTTCCTGTCAGCTTGGAGAAGAAAGCTATCTGCATTCCGCAGCCAAGATGCTGGATGACGAGGCACAGGTGCTCTCTGATCAGATCGGGCGGATGCCCGAGGCGCGCATGCTGTTGATGGCGGGTTTGATGCTGGCGGATAAGACTGCCGCGGTTGAGGACCGGATCAAAGAGGTTGAGGCCACACTGGCAGAGCGCGACGCGGAACTGGAAGCCCTGAAGAATACCCCGGCACCAGAGCCCGAGCGTATCGAGGTGCCGGTGGTGCCGCCGCAGGTTCCGGAAACCCTGGCAGAGCTGGCGGCTCAGGCAGAATCCTTGGCGCTGCAGCTGGAAGAGAAAATCGCCGCCGACGCATAAGCCTGCGCGTCATGTGGCACATGGCTTTTCGCGACAGACCAGTGAGGGCCCTGTGAAGAACCTGTGAAAACCCATTGAAGATCCAGTGGAAATATAGTCCTGTGGCCCAATAAAAAGTCCCTTCCGGTGCATTCCAGAAGGGACTTTTTTGTTTTCAAAGGTCAGCGCATTACGCATAGCACCCAGAGCACGCAGTTATCAGGCCAGACAGTTTTCAGACCAGACAGTTTTCAGGCCAGACAGATATCAGATTGCAGCGGTGGTATCAGCCGTTTGCTTCGCGGATCTTGTCAGCGGCGTCCTTGTCAAAGGCGATCTCATTGTCCGAGAACATACCGTCCAGCTCACCTGACAGGGTCATCTCGGTGATGATGTCGCAGCCGCCAACAAACTCGCCCTTGATATAGAGCTGCGGAATGGTGGGCCAGTCGGAGTACTCTTTGATGCCGGCGCGGATTTCTTCGTCGGCCAGAACATTTACATCAGTGTATTCAATACCAATGTAGTTCAGCACGCCGGCCACGCGGGAGGAAAACCCACATTGGGGCATGTCCTTGGTGCCCTTCATGAAGAGCACCACGTCACTGGCTTTTACGGTTTCGTCGATGCGGGTTTTTGCGTCGCTCATAGTTTTTTCCTTAGGTCACAGCACCTTTTGGTGCATTCATCTATTGTTTCGATTGGCCCGGCTTCTGTGTGCAGATTCTATCCGCTGGTTTTCTTTGTGGACGCGTTCTACGCTTTCCAAATCAGTTGCTTCTTGTCCAAGCTCAACCTTTTTTTCTGATTTGGATGACTTGCCAGGCTGTAATCGGCTCAACGGCCGGTGCCGTTTCTTTTTAGTTATCGCCGGAATAGAAACGGCGATGATCAAAGCGGCCAGTGCAGCCCATAGTATCCAATCAGAAAAGGTCACTCCGGTGCTTTGGTGGTCAGCGCCAGGGCATGGAGCTCGCCATTGGCGCCATCCATTTTGCCCTTCAGCGCGGCATAGACAGCGCGTTGCTGCTGTACGCGGTTCTTGCCGCGAAAGCTCTCGTCCACCACCATGGCAGACATATGCACGCCGTCCTGACCTGCGACCTGTATTTCCGCATCAGGAAACGTCTCGCGCAGAAGATCTTCGATTTCGTTGGCTTGCATAGGCATGTTTGCTGTCCTTGGTGTGGTCTTGCATGGAATTTAGGATGGCCGCGGGAGCAGTGCAAGCTCTCATGCCCAATTGTTCGTGTGGTGCGGTTTGGCCAAAGGGCGCCGCGCGCGACAGATCCGCAAGAAAAAGGCGCACAGAGAATGCGCGCCTTGGTCTTTAAGTGCAGTGGCCTGTTGCGCCCTTAGGCGATGGCTGCTGCAAATCCTGTGCGATAGATCTGCTGCAACTCAGCCAGTGGCGCTTCGCTGCCGCCGATTTTGACGGTGTCGCCGGTGAATTTGCCGACGGTGGTCAACGAAACACCGGCCTGTCCGGCCGCCAGCATCAGACCCTCGGCTTGATCAAAGTTGCAGGCCACCAGATAGCGTGCCTGATCTTCGCCAAACAGGGTCGGTGTGTCGCCAGCATCAATATGCACGCCAACGCCAGCCTCTTCGGCCAGCTCAAAGGCGGCCAGTGCCAGACCGCCATCGCTGAGATCGGTGCAGGCCTTGATCAGATCGCGGTTGGCGCGAATGAACTCGCCGTTGCGTTTCTCGGCCGCGAGGTCCACCGCAGGTGCGTCGCCGTCTTCGCGATTAAACACCTCTGCCAGCAGCGCCGACTGCCCAAGGTGGCCAAGGGTTTCGCCAATCAACAGGGCGATGTGACCTTCGCGGGCCTCCCCCGTGATGGCCTCTTCGCCGGCGGCAATCAGGCCCACGGCTCCAATGGTTGGTGTGGGCAGGATGCCCTGACCATCGGTTTCATTGTAGAGCGACACATTGCCGGACACGATGGGCATATCCAGCGCGGCCACAGCCTCACCGATCCCCTGGATGGCGCCCACGAACTGGCCCATGATCTCGGGCTTTTCAGGGTTGCCAAAATTCAGGTTATCTGTTGTTGCCAATGGCTTGGCGCCAACAGCTGTCAGGTTTCGATAGGCTTCGGCCACGGCCTGTTTGCCACCTTCAACCGGGTTCGCCTTAACGTAGCGCGGCGTCACATCCGAGGTGAAGGCGAGGCGTTTATCGGTGCCGTGCACCCGGATAATGCCAGAGCCAACGCCGGGGCGGCGGGCGGTATCGCCCATCACAGTGGTGTCATATTGCTCATAGACCCACTGTTTGCCGGCATAGTTGGGTGAGGTTAGCAGCGCCTTCAAGCCGTCGATGGGATCAATCGTGGGTACATCCGCATCCGTCAGCGGCTCTGCCGCAGGCGTGGCCACCCTGGGCCGGTCATATTCGGGCGCAGTTGATGCCAGTTTTGACAGCACGAGATCGGCTTTAACTTCGCCGTTGTGCAGGATCAACAAGCGGTCCTCAGAGATGGTTTCGCCAACGATGGCAAAATCCAGGTCCCATTTGTCAAACACCGCCCGGGCCGCGGCTTCCAGCTCTGGCTTCAGCACCATCAACATGCGTTCCTGGCTTTCCGAGAGCATCATCTCGTAGGCGGTCATGATTTCTTCGCGCTGTGGCACGTCTTCGAGGTTCAGCTTGATGCCAAGCTTGCCTTTGTCGCCCATTTCCACGGCCGAGCAGGTCAGACCCGCAGCGCCCATATCCTGGATCGAGATCACAGCGCCTGTCTGCATCAGCTCAAGGGTGGCTTCCATCAGACGCTTTTCGGTGAAAGGGTCGCCAACCTGAACGGTGGGGCGTTTTTCCTCAATGGTGTCGTCGAACTCGGCCGAGGCCATGGTGGCGCCACCAACGCCGTCACGGCCGGTTTTGGCGCCAAGGTAGAAACCGGCATGCCAACGCCCGAGGCCGCTGAGTAGAAAATACTGTCGGTCTTTGCGAGGCCAGCGGCAAAGGCATTGACCAGGCAGTTGCCGTTATAGGCGGGATGGAAGCGCACTTCGCCGCCGACGCAGGGCACGCCAAAGCAGTTGCCGTAGCCGCCAACGCCCTCAACCACACCATTGACCAACTGGCGGGTCTTGTGATGGGAGGGCTCACCAAAGGAGAGCGAGTTCATCGAGGCCACGGGCCGGGCGCCCATGGTGAAAACATCGCGCAAAATGCCGCCAACGCCGGTGGCAGCCCCTTGATAGGGCTCAATATAAGAGGGGTGGTTGTGGCTTTCCATCTTAAAGACCACCGCGTCGCCATCGCCAATATCAACGATGCCTGCGTTCTCACCGGGGCCGCAAATGACCTGGGGTCCGTCGGTGGGCAGGGTGCGCAGCCACTTTTTGGAGGATTTATACGAGCAGTGCTCGTTCCACATGGCCGAGAAGATGCCAAGCTCGGTGAAGCTGGGTTCGCGACCGATGATCTCGAGGATCATGCCGTATTCTTCGGTGTTCAAACCGTGGCTTGCGATCAGTTCGGGTGTGATGGCTGGTTCTTGCATGGCGCTGTTTTGGCCCCCCATGGTGCTACTGAGGCGGCTTTTAGAGCATGCGTGGCAGATGGGGAAGGGGCTTTCTAAGCTCGGCAACACCTCTGGCGGCCGCAGGGCCGCAGGCGCGCAAGGATTATGGGGCTGCTGCGTGACCGACTGTGTGCAGGGCGCGCGGCGTGCGGGTGTGGATTGCGGGTGTGGATAGCGGGTGCTGGATACACCAACTTGCATCAAGTTTCAGCAACAGACCTGTGCAGCTGCATTAATGCTGCGCAAATTTGAAATTTCCCGGCATGGGCGCGGCAAATATATTGTGTTGTGGGAGGCTATGGGCAAAAAAAAGGCCGAGCACTAAGCTCGGCCGAAGTCCAACAGGGAGGTATGAAGAAAGGCTTGCGCCTCGTCTTCATGAGCCTCATTTAGGGATTGGATGCTGACCCATCAAGATGTTTAACGCATTAATAACGGCATTTCCGCTATGCGGTTTTTGCATGGCTTGCGGTTGCGCGCGTCACAGCTAGAGTTTGCCCAGTTCTTTCATATGCTTGCGATGGGCCATGATCTCGGTCTGGACAAAGTCCCGAAAGGCCGAAACCCGCTGTGAATGGCGCAGCTCTTCAGGGTAGGCGAGGTAGACCGGCACACCGCTGTTGACCTCATCGGGCAGCACTTCGACCAGATCAGGGAAGTCTTCGGTGACATAGTCGGGCAGGATGCCGATGCCAAGGTCGTGCAACACGCCCTGCAAGACGCCAAAGTAGTTGTTCACCGTCAGCAGCGATCCGGGATTGTGGGTCAAAAGCCGCTGCACCAGCACAGAGGCGGATCCCACCTGGGCGGAACGCTGGTTCTGACAGATCAGGCGATGGTCCTTGATGTCAGACAGGGCCTCTGGGGTGCCGTTGCGGTCGAGATAGTTACGGGAGGCATAAAGACGCATCTGCACGGTCATCAGGCGCTTGCGCACCAGATCCGCCTGGCTTGGCTCTTTCATGCGGATCGCAACATCGGCTTCTCGCATGGGCAGGTCCAGAACCCGCTCTTCCAGCATCAGATCGATTTTCAACAAAGGATATTGTTCAAATAGCTTTGTCAGTCGCGGCGCCAGCCACAGGGTGCCAAAGCCAAAGGTGGTGGTGACGCGCAATTCTCCAAACACCTCTTCTTCGCTGTCGCGAATACGGGCAGAGGCAGCCTCGAGCCGTGCCGACATGGATTTGGTGGCGTCAAACAGCAGCTCACCCTGCTCGGTGAGAATCAATCCCCGCGCATGGCGATGAAACAGCGTCGCATTGAGGCTCTCCTCAAGGGCGCGCACCTGGCGACTGACAGCAGACTGGGACAGGTTCAGCTTATCCCCGGCATGGGTCAGGCTGCCTGCATCCGCAACTGCGTGAAATATTCTCAGCTTATCCCAATCCATAACCGTCACTTTCGATCTGTTTGTAGTAGACTATATGAAATCCTAGGTTTTTATCAATTTCCCAAAGCGACGCGAGGGAAAAGTAAAAAAACCACCTATACAGGTCAGTATGTGTGACCTAATGTTGGGTCAAGCAATGCAAGCAAATTTAGGTTGGGAGGACCGGATGAGCACGCAAAAGATCTCGCTCAATGACAAGTATGACCTGAGCAAATCACCCGTCATGTTGAATGGCACCCAGGCGCTGGTGCGCCTGATGATGATGCAAAAGGCACGTGATACGGCAGCGGGGCTCAATACGGCGGGCTTGGTGACCGGCTATCGCGGCTCGCCGCTTGGGGCGGTCGACACCCAGATGCAGCGGGCGCAAAAGCAGCTGCACAATTCTGATGTCACCTTTCAGTTTGGTCTGAATGAGGATCTCGCCGTAACGGCCCTTTGGGGCGCACAACAGGCTGAGATTCGCGGCGAAGGCAAATATGACGGTGTTTTTGGCCTTTGGTATGGCAAGGGCCCCGGTGTTGACCGCTCTGGCGATGCCTTCCGGCACGCAAATATGGCCGGCACCTCCAAAAACGGCGGCGTTCTTGTTGCCATGGGCGATGATCACACCGGCGAAAGCTCTACCGTGCTGCACCAGTCTGAGTGGTCTTTGCTGGATTGCTACCTGCCGATTGTCAGCCCCGCAGGCGTTCAGGAGATCCTCGACTACGGCATCTATGGCTATGAGCTCAGCCGCTTTTCCGGCCTTTGGGTAGGTCTGAAGACGATGAAGGACACCATCGAGGTGACCTCTGTTGTCGATGGTGACCCGGACCGGATGACACTGGTGAGACCTGATTTCGATATGCCTGCCGATGGGCTCAACATTCGTCTGTCTGATGACCGGTTCCAACAAGAAGACCGCATCATCGACTACAAGCGCTTTGCCGCCGAAGCCTTTAGCCATGCCAATAAGATGGACAAACGCGTCTGGGGCAAACCTGGCGCCAAAATCGGCTTTGTAGCTGCTGGCAAAAACTGGCTCGACCTTGTGCATGCGATGTCGCTTTTGAATATCGACGAGACCATGGCCGAACGCCTAGGGATCTCCACCTATAAGGTGGGACAGACCTGGCCGATGGACATGAAGGGCTTTAAATCATGGGCTGAAGGCCTTGATTTGATTGTGGTTGTTGAGGAAAAGCGCAAGCTGATCGAGGTGCAGATCAAGGAAGCGATCTTTGACAACCGCCGGGGACGCCGGGTTTATGGCTGGTACAAAGGCGAGACAGACAGCGGCCGCCGTGAAGAATTGTTCCCGACGAAATACGCGCTAGACCCGATTATGATTGCTGAAAAGCTCGGCGGAATTCTCATTGAGGAAGGCCGCGACGCCGAGGCGATCAAGGCGGGGCTTGAGGCGCTGCAGGATGCCAAACGGGCGGATAACGCCGAAGAGATCGCGGCCCGTCTGCCGTATTTCTGCTCTGGCTGTCCGCATAACTCTTCGACCAAAATCCCCGAGGGCAGCCGCGCCTATGCCGGTATTGGCTGCCACTTTATGGTGCAGTGGATGGACCGCGAAACTACGGGCTTTACCCATATGGGGGCTGAAGGCGCCAACTGGATTGGCGAAGCACCGTTTTCCAATCGCAAGCACGTGTTCCAGAACCTGGGCGACGGCACCTATAACCACTCTGGTGTTCAGGCCATTCGGGCAGCCCTCGCTGAGGGCACCAATATGACCTACAAAATCCTGTTCAATGACGCGGTTGCCATGACCGGCGGCCAGCAGGCCGAAGGCGGCCTCACGGCGCAGCAGATCGCACATGAGCTGAAAGCCATGGGCATGAAAACGATTGCCGTGGTCTATGATGACAAAGAGGACGTGGACCCCAAGCTGTTCCCGGCAGGTATGCGCATGCATGAGCGGGCCGAGCTGATGCAGGTGCAAAAGGAATTCGCAGCGGTCGAGGGCGTCTCTGCAATCATCTATATCCAGACCTGCGCTGCGGAAAAGCGCCGCCGTCGCAAGCGGGGTCTGTTCCCGGATCCCGATCAGCGGGTCTTTATCAACCCGGATGTCTGCGAAGGCTGCGGCGATTGTGGCGTTCAGTCCAACTGCGTGTCGAACGTGCCAAAAGAGACAGAGCTGGGGCGCAAGCGGGCGATCGACCAGAGCTCTTGCAACAAAGATTTCTCTTGCGTCAACGGGTTTTGCCCCTCGTTCCTCACAGTTGCGGGCGCCAAAATTCGTAAAGAAGCTACAGCAGAGCTGAACCTGCCGGACCTGCCAGAGCCAAAGCTGCCGACAATTGATGGCACCCATAACGTGGTGATCACCGGCGTTGGCGGCACTGGCGTTGTGACGATTGGTGCGGTCCTGGCTCAGGCTGCGCAGATTGATGGGCTTGGCGCCGGCATGATGGAGATGGCTGGGCTGGCGCAAAAGGGCGGCGCGGTGCATATCCATTGCCGTCTTGCCAAACGCCCCGAAGACATCAGCGCCATTCGTGTCGCCACCGGTGAGGCGCATGCGCTGATCGGCGGCGATCTTGTGGTCAGCGCCGGCGCCAAAACCATTGGCCTGATGAAAACCGGGCGCACGGGTGGCGTGGTCAACAGTCATGAAATCATCACGGGTGACTTTACCCGCGATACCAATTTTCAGTTGCCAACCGACCGCTTGCAGGTGGCTCTTCAAGCCCGGTTGCGGGATGATCTGTCGCTTTTTGACGCCTCAGAGCTGGCCCGTGCCACCATGGGAGATTCGATTTTCTCCAATATGATGGTGTTTGGCGCTGCCTGGCAGCGGGGATTGATCCCCGTCAGCCATAGCGCAATCGTCGAGGCCATAACACTGAATGGGGCTGCGGTAGAGCGCAATCTGCGCGCCTTTGAGATCGGCCGTTGGGCGGGTGTAGCCCCTGCTGAGGCGGCAAAAATCTCAAGACCCGCCAGCGTCGTTGCGCTGCCTAAATCGCTGGACGAAAAAATCGCCTTCCGCGCGGCGCAACTGGTGGCCTATCAGGGCAAGGGTCTTGCCAAACGGTACGACAAGCTTTTGGCGCCAATTTCAGATCCGGCGCTGAAAGAGGCCGTGGCAAAAGGCTATCATAAGCTGTTGGCCTATAAGGACGAATACGAGGTCGCGCGTCTGTTGCTGTCGAGCCAGGAAAAGCTGGCGGCAGAGTTTGAGGGCGATCTTAAGGTCTCGTACAACCTTGCGCCGCCGATCTTTGGTGGCAAAATGGTCAATGGTCGGCCAACAAAGCGCAAATTCGGCCCCGGTCTGACGCCCTGGCTGCGCCTGCTGGCAAAGCTGAAGCCCCTGCGCAACACGCCGCTGGATGTCTTTGGCTACACCGCCGAGCGCAAGATGGAGCGCGCACTGATCAAACAGTATGAGAACGACATGCAGCAATGGCTGCCTAAGGCCAGCGCCGACACGCTTGAGCCTTTGATCGCTCTAGCGGAGTTGCCACTGCAAATCCGCGGATTTGGTCCGGTCAAACTTGAGAGTGAGGCCAAGGCGGCGAAGCGGCGCGAAGAGCTGTTGATCGCTTTGCAGCAGGCGGGCACACCGGTGAAAAACGCAGCAGAATAGCGCCGCTTAATAACTCAGGACGAGCTGAGCTGTTTTTCGACCCAGAATGAGAGCGCCGCGCTTTTGCGTGGCGCTTTTTCATGTCCGGGCCTGAGGGCAGCCCGAGGCGTCTCGCCTGTCATTCCATTGTTACGATGGATGGCGATACTTCCGGCAAAAGAACGACAAATCTTATGAGGCTGTCGTTTTAAGGCTGTCGTTTTAAGACCGGACTAAGGACACGCAATGACCCTTCAAACAGAGCATGGCGCAAGCACAAAGAGCCAGATCGCGCAGCAGATCTCATATGCGCATTCCTCTGAAAGCCGGGTTGGCCGGGCTGTCATTCGCCTGATGGAGAACTCCACCGGGCGGCTGCAGCTGATAAGGCGCGCCCAGGGCTATAAGACTGACCTGCAGTCTGGCGGCGATTTCTGGTCGGTGATGGCGCAACGCTACGGGCTAAGCCTGGATGTGATTGGCGGGACCCTGAGCAATATTCCCAAGGATCGCCCGGTCCTTTTGATCGCCAACCATCCCTTTGGTATTTTGGATGGCTTGATGATGGGCAAGATCCTCGCGGACACCCGGGGTGATTTCCGCATTCTGGCGCATCAGATCTTTTGTCAGGCCAATGATTTGCACGAGGTTGTTCTGCCGATCTCTTTTGCGCAAACCAAGGCCGCCGCACGGGGCAACATTGCCACCCGCAAGAGGGCGCTGGACTTTCTCGGGCAGGGCGGTGCTATTGGCATCTTTCCCGGCGGCACCGTGTCAACGGGCGTGCATCCCTTTGCCATGCCGATGGATCCGGGCTGGCGTGGGTTTACCGCCCGTATGGTGGCCAAATCCGACGCCGTGGCGGTGCCGGTCTATTTTGAAGGCCATACCTCGCGCCTGTTCCAGATTGCCAGCCATCTGCATGCAACGCTGCGGATGGGTTTGTTGCTGAAAGAATTCAAGGCAAGGGTAGACAGCCCCGTTGGCGTGGTGATTGGTGAGCCGATTGGCCGCGACAGATTGAACCCCCTGGTGGGCGATACAAAAGGAATGATGGATTTCCTGCGCAAAGCCACGTATGAGCTGTCTCCAAAGCCGCTCAAATCTTTGCACTACGGGTTTGAGTTTGAGGAAAAACATCGCGCCTGAAAGTGAGACAATGGCTGTTGGCATTTTCGATTCCGGCCTGGGCGGGCTTACCGTCCTGAACGCCGCTAAATCCCGTCTGCCTGATGTGGAGTTTCTGTACTATGCCGATAGCGCGCGTGCGCCCTACGGTGTGCGTGACGCCGAGGACATCTATCAGCTGACCAAAGCGGCGGTTGAGGATATGTGGTCCAAAGGCAGCGATCTGGTTATTCTGGCCTGCAATACCGCCTCTGCTGCTGCCCTGCGCCCGGATGCAGGAAGAGGGGCTGCCTGCGGGCAAGCGCGTTCTTGGCGTATTTGTGCCACTGATTGAATCGCTGACCGAACGGCAATGGGGCGACAACAGCCCGCCGCGTGAGGTCGCGGTAAAACACGTGGCCCTTTTTGCAACGCCTGCAACGGTTTCCAGCCGGGCCTTCCAGCGTGAACTGGCATTTCGCGCCATCGCCGTCGATGTCGAAGCCCAGGCCTGTGGTGGTATCGTGGATGCCATCGAAGACGGCGATATGATCCTGGCCGAAGCCCTGGTGCGCAGCCATGTCGAGGCGTTAAAGCGCAAAATGCCCGAGCCTCAGGCGGCAATTCTGGGCTGTACACATTATCCTTTGATGGAGGCCTGTTTTCAGCAGGCTCTGGGGCCTGACGTCACGGTTTTCAGTCAGGGAAATCTGGTCGCCGAAAGCCTTGCGGACTATTTGCAGCGCCACCCTGACATGCAGGGCGCGGGCGTCGGCGGATTTTTTACCACGGGCGACCCAACCCGGGTCAGTGACCGCGCCACCCAGTTCCTGCGACAAGAGATCAGCTTTCAGGCTGCCTGACAGGCTGCCAGACAGCGCTCTGGACTGATACGGCCGCCTGGCCGTGATGCGATCCGGAACACTGGCGCCAGCCAACACCACCCCAATGCTTCACGACCTTCAGGTGAGGCTTACAAATGACATATCAATGCGAGGTCTGACATGACCCATAAAGTGGCAATTCTTGGCGCCAGTGGCTACACTGGTGCAGAGCTGGTTCGGCTGATTGCGAACCATCCCAACATTGAAATCACCGCCCTTGCGGCAGAGCGCAAGGCAGGCCTCACCATGGCCGAAGTCTTTCCGCATCTGCGTCACATACCGCTGCCAACACTTTGTAAAATTGGTGAAATTGATTTCTCAGAGATTGATCTGTGCTTTTGTGCCCTGCCGCATAAAACCAGCCAGGAGGTGATTGCAGCCCTTCCCAAAACGCTAAGGATCGTGGATCTTTCTGCTGACTTCCGGCTGCGTGATCCCGACGCCTATGAGACATGGTACGGCAATGCCCACACAGCGCTGGAGCAGCAGAAAGAGGCGGTCTATGGCCTCAGCGAGTTTTACCGCGAAGAGATCAAATCGGCGCGGCTGGTCGCGGGTACCGGCTGCAACGCAGCCACCGGCCAGTTCGCCCTTCGCCCCCTGATCACCAGCGGCTTGATTGATCTGGATGACATCAGTCTGGATCTGAAATGCGCGGTCTCTGGCGCCGGACGGGCGCTGAAAGAAAACCTGCTGCATGCAGAGTTGAGCGAGGGCTATCACGCCTATGCCATTGGCAGTACTCATCGGCATCTGGGGGAATTTGATCAGGAATTCTCGGCCCTTGCTGGGCGTCCCGTCAAGGTACAGTTCACGCCGCACCTGATGCCTGCCAACCGTGGAATTTTGGCCACCGTCTATGTCAAAGGCGACGCACAGGCCATCCATCAGGCGCTGCAGGACGCCTATGCTGCTGAACCCTTTATTGCGGTGCTGCCCTTTGGGGAGGCTCCCAGTACGCACCATGTGCGCGGCTCCAACTTTTGCCATATCGGTGTCGCTGCCGACCGGATCGAGGGCAGGGCCATTATTTTCGCCGCTCTGGATAACCTGACAAAAGGTAGCAGCGGCCAGGCCTTGCAGAATGCCAATCTGATGTTAGGTGAGGAGGAGACCGCAGGCCTGATGATGGCGCCTCTCTTCCCGTAACTGCAACCGGAAAGCCCCACAGATGAAGAACCTCAAGAAGCAACGTCGGATCCAGGTACTGGCCCTCGCAGCTATCGCTTTGGTGGTGGCAACCGGACTGATCGGTTACGCCATGCGCGATGGGATCAACTACTTTCGCTCGCCCAGTCAGGTGGTGGAGACACCACCGCCACCCAGCGAAGTCTTTCGTATCGGCGGACTGGTTGAGGATGGCAGTCTGGTCCGGGATCAGGGTGAGACTGTATCCTTCGCAGTCACCGATGGCGGCGCGACCGTGCCGGTGACATTTGCAGGTGTTCTGCCGGACCTGTTTGAAGAAAATCAGGGCATGGTGGGGACCGGCCGTTTCATCAATGGCGTCTTTG
This sequence comes from Pseudophaeobacter leonis, assembly GCF_002087335.1. Lineage (GTDB taxonomy): Bacteria > Pseudomonadota > Alphaproteobacteria > Rhodobacterales > Rhodobacteraceae > Pseudophaeobacter > Pseudophaeobacter leonis. The sequence goes on along the minus strand of NZ_MWVJ01000020.1, from coordinate 56,618 downwards.
AAGCCTCTGAAATTCTTGCTAAACATGATGAAACCTATATGCCAAAAGAAGTTGTGGATGCGCTGAAGGCACAGGGCGTCTATCAAGAGCCTGAAAGCTAAGGCATCCTTAGTTTCCTCTCAAAGAAACACCCTTCAGAGCCCAGGCTTTGTGGGGTGTTTTTGGTTTTACAAGGCATTCTTTGCGGCGCTCTCAGCGCATCGCCTGCTGCGCGCGGCCTCTTTCAGTGGCGGTGATCTCAGCTGCCAGCCAGCGTGAGAGCCGGGGCAAAAGTGATCGCCCTGCGGCGGCGCGACGCGCGCTTTGCCCTTTGCCTCTTGTTTGCTTCAGACTATAGAGGAAAGCATGATTACAGAGCTCGGACATTTCGCCCTCATCCTCGCCTTCATGATCGCCATCTTCCAGACGGTGGTCCCGCTGATTGGTGCCCATAAACGCTGGCCCGGCTGGATGGCCGTGGCAGAGCCCGCAGCGCAGGCGCAGTTCTTTTTTACTGCCTTTGCTTTTGGCGCCCTGGTCTGGGCCTTTGTGACCTCGGACTTTTCGCTGCGCCTTGTGACATTGAACAGTCACTCCGCCAAACCGATGCTCTACAAAATCTCAGGCACCTGGGGCAATCACGAGGGGTCCATGCTCCTGTGGGTTCTGATCGTCAGCCTGTTTGGAGCCTTGGCCTCGGTGTTTGGCGCGGGTCTGCCACAAACCCTCAAGGCGCGGGTGCTGGCGGTGCAGGCCTCGATTGGTGTGGCCTTTTTTGCCTTTATCCTGTTCACCTCGAACCCGTTTTTGCGGCTGGCTGTACCGCCCTTTGACGGCCAGGATCTGAACCCGCTGCTGCAGGATCCCGGCCTCGCCTTTCATCCGCCGTTTCTGTACCTGGGCTATGTTGGCCTCTCGATGGCGTTTTCCTTTGCGGTTGCTGCCCTGATCGAGGGGCGCGTTGACGCGGCCTGGGCCCGCTGGGTGCGTCCCTGGCCGCTGGCGGCCTGGATATTTTTGACAATCGGCATCGCCCTTGGAAGTTGGTGGGCCTACTACGAGCTGGGCTGGGGCGGCTTTTGGTTCTGGGATCCGGTTGAAAACGCGTCCTTTATGCCTTGGCTTTTGGCAGCGGCGCTGCTGCATTCCGCCATTGTGGTCGAAAAACGTGAATCGCTCAAAAGCTGGACCATCCTGCTGGCGATCCTTGCCTTTGGGTTTTCGCTGATTGGCACTTTTATTGTGCGCTCCGGGCTTTTGACCTCGGTGCATGCCTTTGCCAATGACGCCGAGCGCGGCATCTTTATCCTGATGATCCTCGCCTTCTTTACCGGCGGCGCGCTGACGCTGTTTGCCGCGCGGGCGCAGTCGATGCAGGCCAGGGGGGTTTTTGGCCTCGTCAGGCGCGAAGGCGCTCTGGTTGCCAATAATATCCTGCTCGCCGTTGCCTGTTTTGTGGTGTTCTTTGGCACCCTTTGGCCGATCGTGGCTGAAATGGCCTTTGGTCGCAAACTCTCTGTGGGGCCGCCGTTCTTCAATTCGGCCTTCACCCCCTTTATGGTGCTGTTGGGCATGATAATGCCAATCGGTGCGATGCTGCCCTGGAAGCGTGGCAATCTAAAACAGGTTATCCATAAGCTGCGTTATGCCTTTGTGCTGGCGCTTGCGCTGGGTGCGCTGGCCTGGGCTGTGCAAACGGGACGCTCTGCTTTGGGGCCTGTTGGTTTGTTTTTGGGCTCCTGGATGGTCTTTGGCGCCCTGGTTGATCTTTGGGGCCGTACCGGTAGTCTGGCGCGCCTGATGCGTCTGCCTCGGGCAGACTGGGGCAAGGCGACGGCCCATGCGGGGCTTGGTGTGACTGTGTTTGCCATTGCGGGTTTGACCGCCTGGCAGCAAGAAGACATCCGCGTGGCCCAGATCGGCGCGCCTTTCACGGCTGGCGCCTATGAGATTCGGCTGGATGCTGTGGCACGGGCGCGTGGGCCAAACTATTTCACCACCATGGGTACCGTCACGGTGACGCGGGCGGGGAAATCGGTGGCGGTGATGCACCCGGAAAAGCGCAACTATCCGGTTGCCAAGATGCCAACCCACAGAGGCGGCGATTGATTACCGGTTTTTGCGCGACCTCTATGTCGTGATTGGTGATCAGCAGGAAAGCGGCGGCTGGACGGTTCGCACCTACATCAAACCTCTGGCCAACTGGATCTGGGGCGGCTGTCTGATGATGGCGTTCGGCGGCTTCCTGAGTCTGAGCGACCGTAGGTTCCGGGTTGCTGCTGGCGCTACCAAGCACCCAATGGATGCAAAGGTGGCTGCAGAATGAGTGCTTTTAGGTCGGGTTTATCAGCTCTTTCGGTTGTTGTGTTCGCTGCTTTGGCCTGCGTGCCAGTACCGGCGCAGGCGGTGCAGCCGGATGAGGTATTGTCTGACCCGGTGCTGGAGGGCCGTGCGCGTGTCTTGTCGAAAGATCTGCGTTGCCTGGTCTGTCGCAATGAAAACATTGACGAATCCAATGCCGATCTTGCCCGTGATCTGCGCATTTTGGTGCGCGAGCGACTGGTGGCTGGCGACAGCAACGACGAAGTGATCGATTTTGTTGTCGACCGCTATGGTGAATACGTTTTGCTGCGCCCCACCACAAACGGCGCCAACTGGCTGCTTTGGGCGGCTGGCCCCTTCATGCTGCTTTTGGCTTTGGGCGTGGCCGCAGGTTATATGCGGGGACGCGGGCGTGCTGGCAAGAGCAGTGACCAGGAGCTGAGCGACGAAGAGCAGGCGAAGCTGAGAAAAATTCTTGACCAGTCGTAGTTCTTGACCGGGCGCAATTCTTGAACAGGTGTAATTCTTGATCTTGTGACGCCGGGTCCGGCTTTTCGCCTCTGGGACTTTGCGCCACCATGGTTTTGACATTGGGTCCTGCTGGCCCGCCTGCAGAAAAAACGAGGCTTTGATGGACTATAAAGAAATCCTGTATTCGCTTGAGGATGGTCTGGCGATTATCACTCTGAACCGTCCGGCGAAAATGAATGCGCTGACTGGCCAGATGCGGGCAGAGATCACCCACGCCATGCGCCGCGCCGCGAGCGAGGCACGTGCGGTTGTGTTGACCGGAGCAGGCGCTGCCTTTTGTTCCGGCCAGGATCTGAGCGATGCCTCAGGCAACACTGATCTCGATCTGGAGCGCACGCTGCGCGACGAATATACCCCCATGCTGGAAGCGGTCTATGACTGCCCGGTGCCGACGATGTCAGTGATCAACGGACCGGTTGCCGGCGCTGGCGCCAATCTGGCGCTTGCTGCGGACGTGGTTATTGCAACCGAAAGCGCCTATTTCCTGCAGGCCTTTGCCCGCATTGGCCTGATGCCCGATGCCGGAGGCACCTGGTTCCTGCCGCGGCAGATGGGCTTGGCTAAGGCCATGGGCGCGGCTCTTTTTGCAGATAAAATTTCCGCGACCCAGGCCAGCGATTGGGGCATGATCTGGGAAGCGGTGCCGGACGCAGAATTTGACAGCCAATGGCGGGCGCGCGCGGCCTATCTGGCAAATGGCCCGACCAAGGCCTTTGGCGCCATCAAGACCGCAATTCGCGCCAGTTATGGCAACAGCCTGCCGGAACAACTCTCTACAGAGGCCCGTTTGCAGGGCGAATGCGGTAAAAGCCGCGATTTCAATGAGGGGGTGACCGCCTTTCTGGAAAAACGTCCAGCCAGGTTCGAGGGTCGCTAAGGCGACAGGCCTTGCAGCGCTGATATGGGTAAAAAGACCGGCAGGGCGAGGGCCTGGCCGGTCTTTTTAATGCGGCTTCCGTTTGACCCGCCATCGTCGCCCCAGAGCTGGTTGGAGCTTTGGATCAAGCATATACTTGGCGCGGAGAGCTGTCAGGAAAGGGCCTACGCCAGCGCCAGTAGTCATGCAAAAAGCCCGCATCGGACAAGCAGATCCAACGCGGGCTTTGCAGTTTAACACCTTCAAAACACGGCTCAGGCGGTGCGGACACCTTTGATCAGAAGCAGGTGTTCGGTCAGATCGAAGGTATCGTCCTGATCTTCGACGCGCATCACAGCCGCGCCATTGGCCGAAACCACCGCATCAGAGGTGCCGTCTCCGTTGTCGACCAGCTCCATCGTCAGCGTCGGCTCGCCATCCGCAGGGTCATAGGCATAGAGCAGACGGTCCTCTGCCGGGTCGAAATCGGTGACTGTCGCGGCGTCGTCGCCTTCGAGCCAGGAGGCGGTCAGCAGTGTGTCTGCTCCGTCGCCACCGCTGACAGTATCATCGGCGCCAAACACAACCGTATCATCGCCAGAGCCTGCAAAAATCGCATCGCCTCTGCCGTCGCTGTCCTCGGAGAAATCAATCTGCAACTGGTCCAGCAGGTTGGCTATCCCCGTGTCAGGTTCGGGATTTGCCAGGAAGGCGTCTGAGGCTGCGGCGTCCATGGTGCCGCTGGCGACGATCACATCATTACCGCCGTCGCCAAAAATGACATCCGCCCCAGTGGTATCCAGCACAACATCGTCATCCCGGCCGCCGCGGCTCAGATCGTCTCCATTCGCACCCAGCACCAGATCGTCGCCGTGGCCACCAAAGACACTGTCGTCGCCAAAGCCGCCATCGACGGTGTCGAGACCACCATCGCCAAAGACACGGTCGTCACCGGCGCGCCCGTTCAGCTCATCGTCGCCATTTTTGCCCAGGATCGTGTTGTCTTCGCTGTCGCCATTGATCTCGTCATCGCCGCTTGCGCCGATAAAGGGATCGATCTCTTCACCACCGCCAGTATCGGTGTCGGTATCTGTATCCGATCCGCCATCCGAACTGGAGGCGGTGTCATCGTCGTCATCTACAATAAAAGCAATGCCGGCAACCAAACCGAGCCCCAAGAGCGCCATCCACAACATGTTTCTATCCCCCAGAAATAGATAAACCTTTGATTACAAGTCAACGGAGAGTGAATGGCTGGAACAAGACAATTTGTTCTACATTGTTGCTATAAACCAGTGGGCCACTTCGACAATCTGTCATTCAGGGCAGGATTGTCTTCTGAGCGGAACCAATAGCGCAGTTTGGCCGAAGAATAGCGTTCAATTGAACGAAACTGTTTGGTTGCGGCCACAAGAGAGACCCGTCTGGGTTTTACGAGCCGTGGTGCGAAACGGAATGATCTGTGGGGGAGCCTACAGTACAAAAAAGCCCCGCCGGATGGCGAGGCTTTGATTTTTCTGTGTGGGATCCATCTGCGTGGGATCGATCTAGCGGTTTTCAATATCCACATAGTCGCGTGCGGTCTGGCCGAGGTACAGCTGACGCGGACGACCAATTTTGTTCTGTGGATCCGCGATCATTTCTTTCCACTGTGAAATCCAACCGACGGTGCGCGACAGTGCAAAGATCGGTGTGAACATCGAGGTCGGGAAACCCATCGCTTCAAGAATAATGCCGGAATAGAAATCGACATTGGGGAAGAGTTTCTTCTCTTTGAAGTAGGGATCATTCAGGGCGGTCTGTTCCAGCTCTTTGGCAACCTGCAGCAGTGGGTTGTCTTCGACACCCAGCAGCTCAAGCACCTCATCGGCTGACTGTTTCAGAACCGTGGCGCGTGGGTCGGTGTTTTTGTAAACACGGTGGCCAAAGCCCATCAGACGGAACGGATCGTTCTTGTCTTTTGCGCGGGCGATGAACTCTGGAATGCGGTCAACCGACCCGATTTCCTTAAGCATCTCGAGGCAGGCCTGATTTGCCGCCACCATGGGCCCGGCCCCAGAGACAGGCAATGCCAGCAGCGATACAGGCAAAGGGATTGGCGCCAGAGGAGGAGGCCAGACGCACGGTCGAGGTCGACGCGTTCTGTTCGTGATCCGCATGCAGCGTAAAGATACGGTCCATGGCACGGCTAAGGATCGGGTTCACGTTGTATTCTTCGGCCGGAACCGAGAAGCACATGTGCACAAAGGTTCCGGCATAGTCCAGATCGTTGCGCGGATACACAAAGGGCTGGCCGATCGAATATTTATAGGCCATCGCCGCAATGGTCGGCAGCTTTGCAATCAGACGAATAGAGGCAACTTCGCGCTGCCAGGGGTCGGCAATATCTGTCGAGTCATGATAAAAGGCAGACATCGCGCCAACAACACCCACCATGGTCGCCATGGGGTGCGCATCACGACGGAAGCCGCGGAAGAAGTTGTGCATCTGCTCGTGAACCATGGTGTGACGGGTCACACGGGCCTCAAAGTCTTCCAGCTGGGCCGCTGTTGGCAGCTCACCATAAAGCAGAAGGTAGCAAACCTCTAGGTAATGTGACTGTGAGGCCAGCTGGTCAATCGGGTAGCCACGATGCAGCAGCTCGCCCTTGGCGCCATCAATAAAGGTGATGGTGCTGTCGCAGCTGGCAGTCGATGTGAAGCCCGGATCATAGGTGAAAACGCCGGCCTGACCATAGAGTTTGCGGATGTCCAGAACATCAGGCCCAATGGTTGGCGAGAAAATAGGAAGCTCATAGTCTTGCCCATTCAAGCTGAGCTTTGCGGTTTTCTGTGTCTCGGTCATAGATGTCCCTTCCTGTATCAGGCACGAATACCCGGAATTTTATCCCGGGCATGGTGCAGGCAGAACCTGCGCGCGGATCGCGCAGGTGAGGTGGTATAGGAACAGGCTTACTGACCGGTTAAGGGCAGGGTTAGCCTGTGGCGTCGTTGAGCCGGGCCAAAGTTTCCTCGCGGCCCAGGATCAGCATCATGTCAAACACCGAAGGCGTTACGGCACGACCAGCCAACACGGCCCGCAAGGGGGCGGCCAGTTTACCGAACTTGGTGTCATGGGCTTCTGCAAATGTATTTAGAAGCGCCTCAAGATCGTCACGCGCCCAGCTAGCATTTTGCAACTGCGGCGTCAATTGAGCCAGTATACCATCGGATACAGAGGCCAGCGCCTTGGCTGCCTTGGCATCGGGCTCGATAGGGCGCGAAATCAATATAAAATGCGCCTTTTCAAGCAGGTCCGGGAAGGTGCGGGCCCGATCTTTGAGGCAATACATCGCACGTTCCAGATTTTCTGCCCCTACGTCATCCAGCGGAGGCTGTCCGGCTGCGACCAAATAGGCCTGGATTTCTTGCCGCAGTGCAGCGTCATCACTAACAGCGATATGTTGCCCCGAGAGATTTTCCAGTTTCTTCGTGTCAAAGCGGGCAGGGCTCTTACCGATTGCCTCAAGGCCGAACCATTCTTTGGCCTGTGCGTCACTAAAGAACTCATCATCGCCGTGGCTCCAGCACAGGCGGGCCAGGTATTTGCGCCTGCCAGCCGCACTATAGCCCATGGCCTGGTATTCCTGTGCGCCCAAAGCGCCATGCCGTTTGGAAAGCTTCTTGCCATCGGGGCCATGAATAAGAGGGATATGGGCCCAAACAGGGATATCCCATCCCATCGCCGTATAGATCACCATCTGGCGGGCGGCATTGTTGAGGTGGTCATCGCCTCGGATCACATGGGTGACGCCCATATCATGGTCATCGACAACAACGGCCAGCATATAGACAGGTGTTCCGTCAGACCGCAGCAGAATCATGTCATCAAGCTGATCGTTCTGGATCGTCACATCGCCCTGCACCTGATCCCGGATCACCGTAGCACCACTGGTGGGCGCCTTGATTCGGATCACAAAAGGTGCATCTGGATGGCTGGCCTCATCGGCATCGCGCCAGGGCGAGCGATAGAGAGTTGATTTACCCTCTGCCTTGGCCGCATCGCGGAACGCAGCGATTTCTTCCTGCGTGGCAAAGCACTTATACGCCTTACCCTCGGCCAAAAGCTGGTGCGCCACCTCGGCATGACGGGCGGCTCCGTCGAATTGGCTGACAATCTCACCGTCATGGTCAAGTCCCAGCCAGGCCATGCCCTGCAAGATGGCAGCAGTGGCCTCTGGCGTAGAACGGGCACGATCAGTGTCTTCGATGCGCAGCAGGAACTTGCCACCGCGACCGCGCGCAAAAAGCCAGTTAAACAGTGCGGTACGGGCACCGCCAATGTGCAGATACCCGGTTGGAGAGGGGGCGAAACGGGTGACGACCGGCTTGGACATGAGGTAATTTACCTTTTGGAAACCATAAATGGGCTAGAGTTTCCGCCTGTTTACCTAGTCGGGGGGCTTGGAGCAAGCATGCTGCCGCTGCTAATAATTGATCAGGCGTTGCAAAGGCAACGGGGGCATTTATTGCCTTGGATTCCCGTGTGTTTTGGACTTGGGATCGGGTGTTTCTTTGCGCTCACACAGGACCCGGGTTTTGTGACCTACGCCTTAATGGGGTTGGCCATGGTGCTGGTTCTGCCTCAGACCCAGCACAAAGACGCCCGGGGACTGGTTGCATGGGCGGTGCTTTTTCTTGGCCTGGGCTTTGCGACGGCCGCCCTGCGCACCCATTCGGTTGCGGCACCTGTGCTCAGCTTTCGCTACTATGGTCCTGTCGAGGGCCGTATCATCGGGATTGATCAATCCAGCAGCGGCAGGATCCGACTGACCCTCGACCGGGTGCGACTGGCGCGCACGTCTTTCCAGAAAACCCCAGAGCGGGTTCGGGTTTCTGTTTCATCCGATCAGGCGCTCCCTTCAATTGGAGCCACAGTAGCGACGACCGCGCATTTGATGCCGCCGCAGGGGCCAAGCGAGCCAGGCGGGTTTGATTTTCGCCGCCTTGCCTGGTTCTCTGAGCTGGGCGCCGTGGGCTATACCCGCAAACCGGTTCTGGTTCTGCAGCCAGCTCAATCCGCATTGGCCATCCAGCGCTTTCGCGCCAGACTTTCAGGGATGATACAACACCGGATAGCAGGAGAAACCGGCGGGGTCGCCGCAGCTATTATCGCCGGTGACAGAGTGGGGGTAAGTCAGGAAACACTCCGTGTTCTGAGGGGCAGTAACCTGGCGCATCTGCTTGCTATTTCCGGCCTTCATATGGGGCTGCTGTCAGGTTTTGTCTTTAGTTTCATACGGGTTGTCCTCTGCCTGTGGCCAGCGGTGGCCCTGCGTTGCAATGTCAAAAAAATTGCAGCCTGCGCCGCTTTGATGGCTGCCGTGGCCTACCTGGCCATATCGGGTGGCAATGTCGCGACCGAACGCGCCTTTATTATGGTCTCTGTTCTGCTGGTGGCTGTTTTGCTTGATCGCCGCGCCTTCTCGCTCCGTGCGGTCGCAGTTGCCGCGACCCTTGTCTTACTGCGTCGCCCTGAAACATTGCTAAGCCCCGGTTTTCAGATGAGCTTTGCTGCGACCACCGCCCTGGTTGCGGTTTTTGGCGCGATACGTGACCATCAGCTTGGTCTTGGACCTGCCTGGTTGCGACCGGTTCTGACTGTTGTGGTCTCTTCTGCTGTCGCGGGTCTCGCGACAGCACCCTATGGGGCGGCTCATTTCAATACCCTGGCGCATTTTGGACTGCTGGCAAATGTTCTGGCGGTTCCAATTATTGGGCTGGTGGTTGTGCCTTCTGCAGTTCTGGCATTGTGCCTGGCGCCTCTGGGGGTAGAGGAGGTCGGGTTTCTTTTTTCTTGAAATGGGCCTGCGGGGGATACTGGGTGTTGCTCACTGGGTCTCATCTTTTCCAAATGCCCAAAGCGGCGTGCCGTCTCCGGAGGTTTGGGTGCTGCCGGTTCTAACACTGGGCGGACTGACCATTGTGCTGTGGCGGGGACAGCTGCGATGGGGCGGTGGAGTACTGATCGTTTTGGCGCTTGTCGGTTGGTCGAATACCAGCAGACCGGGGGCATTGATTGCCGCTGATGGGGGCTTGGTGGGCGTCATAACCTCCGAAGGACGGGCCCTGTCCCGCGAGACGGGGCGAAACTATACCGCGCAGGCCTGGTTGACTGGGGACGGGGAGAGGGTTTCCCAAGTGCAGGCCGCGCAACGTTGGCCGGACACCACCGGTAGCCTCAAATTGCGACAGATGCGTATTTCCGGCCACAATCTTGTTCATGTCATTGGCAAACGGCAGGCAGGCCTCTTCACCAAATGCGGCGCGCAGGACCTGGTTGTGTCCAATGTGCCGCTAAACCTTGCAGGGTCCTGCAAGGTGCTGCAACCAAGCCGCCTGAGGCACACCGGCAGTATTTGGATTGCTCCAGACGGAAGACTGATTTCTGCCGCAGACCTTGCAGGAAACCGCCCCTGGTCGCGTCCGAACGCCCCGCGATCAAAACCTGCAAACCGCACAGCAGAGGTGAAGTCTGGCCTGAATTAATAGCTGCGGATCAATCCGACCAGACGGCCTTGTACCTTTACCTGATCTGCAGGGTAGACGCGCGTTGGATAGGCTGGATTTTCGGCCTCAAGCTCGATTGCACCATTGCGCCGGAACAGACGCTTCAGGGTGGCTTCCTCGTCTGCAACCAGAGCAACAACGATATCACCATCATCGGCAGTTTCGGTTTCGCGGATCACAACAATATCGCCGTCATTGATGCCTGCGTTGATCATCGAATCCCCACGGACCTCCAACGCGTAATGCTTGCCGTTTGAGGACAGCATGGCCTGTGGTATCGCGATTTGATGGGTGATCTGGTTGATCGCTTCGATAGGGACGCCGGCGGCGATCCGCCCCATGACAGGCACCTCAATCGCGGTGACAACTGAGGCCAGCGGGTGCTGGCGCGCATCAGGATCTGGCGCGTCAGAGCCTGGCGCGTCACCCTGAGAGGCAGCCGCCTGAGTGGCACCTGTGCGCGAACCTGTGCGCGGAGCTGTGGCAGGAACGGTGCTTGCCATGTTCTCGGGAAGCCGCAGGATTTCGATTGCTCTGGCCCGATGTGCCAGGCGACGAATAAAGCCGCGTTCCTCAAGCGCCGTGATCAAACGGTGGATCCCGGACTTTGAGCGCAGATCGAGCGCCACTTTCATTTCATCAAAACTGGGTGGAACACCGTCCTGTTGCAGGCGCCGATGAATGAAATTCAATAGATCCAACTGCTTCTTTGTCAGCATGAGTGTTCCTCCGCATCTGTATTTTTATTTTGTTCTAGTCATGTTCCCCTTTTGTGTCAACCTTGCAAGAGCCCTTTAGGGTGATTTACGAAAGTTTCACTTATGAAGTGATCAGCTTTGCAACACGCTGGCCCAATCCCAATCCCAAGCCCCAGCCTAGCATAAGCCGGGCCGAGCATAAGCCCAGCCAGAACTGGACGCGGCAGGTCAGGGGCTATCAAGGTCTACCAGCGGCTAAATGGGCAAGTAACCCAAGGGTTCGCCAGCTTGCCGTGCCGGGTCATTTGGCGGACGCACGAGCAAGGCGTTTGCCGAAGAGAGTACCGTCAGCAGAGAGCTGTCTTGGTTGTAAAAGACGGAAATTTCATCCTCAATGACCTCGGCGCGCATATAGTGTTCACGCGGGCCATTCGCTGCCAGCGCATGCGTAAGGTGCGCGGTTGCGATCTGTTTGGGCGCAATGCCTAAACCCAACATGTTGCGGATCATTGGCAACAGGAAGATGTGGCCACAAACCATTGCAGAGACAGGGTTTCCGGGCAGGCCAACCATAGGTATGCCATCCATGCGTCCGGCCATCAGGGGCTTACCCGGACGCATGGCTACCTTGTAAAAGGAGCGCTCCATGCCAAGATCCGCAGCCACCTGCGCCACAAGGTCATGATCGCCGACCGAGGCACCCCCTATCGTCACCACCAGATCTGCAGTGGTGGCCAGGGAAAAGGCCATGCGCAGGGACGAGATCTTGTCTTTTGCGATGGGCAGGATCCGCGTATCAGCGCCACTCTCATCCAGCATTGCCTTGAGGCCAAAGGTGTTGGAGGCAATAATCTGATCTGGTCCCGGTGTGTCCCCGGGCATGACCAACTCATCCCCCGTTGAGATCAGCGCGACGACAGGACGGCGGCGCACCGGCACCTCGGGGATATTCATCGAGGCGAGCAGGGCGACATCGGCGGGACGCAGAACCCGGGGGGCGGTCAGGGCCTGGCCTTGCCTGAAATCTCCGCCCAGCGGGCGAATTTTTGTAGAGGTGCCGGGTTGGTTCAGGATTGTGATCAGGTCCTTTTTACGCCCCACGTCTTCCTGGATGACGACAAAATCGGCGCCTTGCGGCACGGGCGCTCCGGTAAAGCTCCGAACGGCCGGACCCGCCTGCAGTTTCCCCACAAAGAGGTGCCCGGCTGCGGCCTCTCCAATCACCTGGAACATGGCGTGCAGCTCTACTTCTGCCGCGTTGACAGCGTAGCCGTCCATGGCGGAGGCTGAGAAAGGCGGCTGGTCACGGCGCGCACTAACCTCTTGTGCCAAAACGCGCCCGGCAGCCTGAGCCAGCGGCACGTGTTCAACCTCCATCTGTTGAGTGAGCTGTAAAAGGGCTGATCGAGCGTCGGATACTGAAATCATTTAGGCCTCGTAGCGTCCTGATTTTCCACCATCTTTCAAGACGACCCGGATGCCGCCAATCTGCATGGCCTTGTCCACGGCTTTTGCCATGTCATAGACTGTCAAAGCAGCCGTAGAGACCGCTGTCAGGGCTTCCATCTCGACGCCGGTTTGGCCCGTTGTCTTGACGGTCGCCTCGATCCTCACGCCGGGCAGGTCGGGGTCCAAAGACAGCTCTACCGCCACCTTGGTGATGGGAAGTGGATGACACAGGGGGATCAACTCTGGAGTCTTTTTTGCTCCCATGATCCCGGCCAGCCGGGCCACGCTCAGAACATCGCCCTTCTTTGCCCTGCCTTGTGAAATGATTTCAAAGGTTTCGGCTGCCATGGTGATGTGGCCCTCAGCCACAGCCACGCGGGCAGTGAAGTCTTTGTCGGAAACATCCACCATATGGGCATCGCCCTTGGTGTCAAAATGGGTCAAAGACATATCACAGCGCTCCTGGCAGCAGCGGTTTTGCCAGCAGGGTGCGCGTGGCCAGGGCCACGTCCTGCTGACGCATCAGTGACTCGCCAATCAGGAAGCTGCGCGCACCGTATTTCGACATATCGCTCAGGTCTTGTGGCGTGGAAAGGCCGCTTTCGCAAACGATGGTACGGTCGGCCGGCACCAGGCGAGACAGGTGCCGTGTCGTGTCCAGAGTTGTCTCGAAGGTCTTGAGGTTGCGGTTGTTTATCCCCATCAGTGGTGATTTCAACAGGCAGGCGCGTTCAAGCTCTGCCTCGTCATGGACCTCAAGCAGCACATCCATTCCCCAGCCCATGGCGCAGTCTTCAAGTTCGGCCGCCTGACTGTCCGTCACGGAGGCAAGAATGATCAGGATGCAATCCGCATTCAGCGCGCGGGCTTCGGCGACCTGATAGGTGTCATACATAAAGTCCTTGCGCAGGGCTGGCAGCGCGCAGGCCGCACGCGCGGCAACCAGAAACTGTTTGGCCCCCTGAAAGCTGGGCGTGTCAGTCAGAACCGAAAGGCAGGCCGCACCGCCCTGCTCATAGGCCTGTGCCAAGCTTGCCGGGTCAAAATCTTCGCGGATCAGGCCTTTGGAAGGGCTCGCCTTTTTAATTTCAGCAATCAGCCCATAGCCCTGACGTGCGGCACTGTTGAGCGCGGTTGCAAAGCCCCGGGTTGGGGAGGCCTCGCGGGCCTCGGCCTCTACCTCGGTAAGCGGCTTGGCAGCCTTGTCGGCGGCAACTTCTTCAAGTTTGTAAGCCTTGATTTTGTCCAGCACATTTTCAGCCATATCACTGCCTCCAGTCAGAGTGTCGTTATTTCTTGTCGTTCTTCAGGGACCAGTCGACGGGATTTGATCCGCGCGCGGCAAGCCAGGTGTTGATGGCCGAAAACGGCCGCGAGCCAAAGAACCCCCGATGCGCAGAGAGCGGTGAGGGGTGCGCGCTCTTCAGGATCAGGTGATCGCCCGGATGGATATGTTTTTCAAGCCTTTGCGCCTGCTTTCCCCATAAAACATAGGCGGTTGGCCTTTCTGAGGTCACTGACAGAACCTGTTGAAACAGGGCATCCCAGCCGAGATCCTTATGTCCGTTTGCCTCACCTGCGGGAACCGAAAGAGAGGTGTTGAGCAAAAGAACACCCTGTCGCGCCCAATCGCGCAGATCTCCGGTTGCAGCGCGCAGGTCAGTATCCGCCCGCAACTCTTTGAAAATATTCAAAAGAGAGCGCGGCAAAGGGGAGGCGTCAGCTGTGGTCGAGAAGGCAAGCCCATTGGCATGGCCCGGCGTTGGATAGGGATCCTGTCCCAAAATGACCACACGGGTCTGCTCCAGCGGGGTGAGATCAAGCGCGGCAAAGCGTTGCGCATCGGGCGGCAGGATCAGGCGCGGATCCGCTTTGATCTGTGCTTTGATGCCGGGCCAGTTCTCTGTAAAAAACGGCAGGTTCGCCCAGGTTCCAACAGAGCCCAGACCATCGGGCTCTGGCATAGCGGGCTCTGGCCTATCGGGCTCTGGCATCAGGCCGCTGCCGAGGTGATTTTGACCAGCGCGTCCAGCTTTGTTTTTGCCGCACCGGAATCAATGCTTTCGCGCGCCATCTCAACGCCTTGCTTCAAAGAGCTGGCGGCATCTGCCACCACAAGGGCCGCGGCGGAGTTCAGCAAAACCGCGTCACGGTAGGCGCTGTGATCTCCGTTCAAAAGGGCGCGAAAGGCCTGTGCATTGTCCTCGGGGCTGCCACCAATGATCGCTTCAAACGGATGCACCGGCAGGCCGGCATCTTCCGGGTGCAGCTCCACATCCCGGATCGTGCCGTCTTCCTCCAGGGCCGAAACCCAGCTGATGCCGGTGATGGTCAGCTCATCGGTGCCGTCAGAACCATGAACCAGCCAGGCCCGTTCAGAGCCGAGCTGACCCAGTGTTTCTGCCATGGGGCGGATGAGATCGCGGCTGAAGGCTCCGGTCAGCTGTCGCTTGACTCCTGCGGGATTGGTCAATGGTCCCAATATGTTAAAGATCGTTCTTGTGCCAAGTTCCTGGCGGGTTGGCATCACATGCGCCGTGGCGGGGATCTGCATTGGCGCCTTCATGATGGCGATGCCACAGGCCTGCAGCGCGCGCTCAACCACATCCGGCGTGACCATAACGTGGATGCCCATCTGGGTTTGCACATCGGCGGTGCCAGAGCGGGAGGACAGGTTTCGGTTGCCGTGTTTTGCCACCACCACACCGGCGCCTGCGGTCACAAAGGCCGTCGCGGTTGAGATATTCAGCGTGTGTTTGCCGTCTCCGCCAGTGCCGACGATATCCATCGCACCAGCCGGGGCTTTGACCGGATTGCATTTTGCCCGCATCACAGAGGCGGTGGCGGCATATTCATCAACGGTTTCGCCGCGGGTGCGCAGCGCCATGAGCAGCCCGCCAATCTGGCTTGGGGTGGCTTCACCTTCAAACAGCAGCGTAAAGGCTTGTTCTGCCTCCTGGCGGCTGAGGGGGCGGTCGGCAGCGGCACTGATCAGCGGCTTGATCAGATCACTCATGCGGCGACCTACTGCATGTCATCTAGAAAGTTTTTCAGCAGTGCATGCCCATGTTCCGAGGCAATGGATTCGGGGTGGAACTGCACGCCGTGGATGGGCAGCTCTTTGTGCTGCAGCCCCATGATGGTGCCATCTTCCAACTCTGCGGTGATCTCCAGACAGTCCGGCAGGGTTTCGCGCTCAACCACAAGAGAATGATAGCGCGTCGCCTCAAACGGGCTGGGGAGACCGGCGAACAGCCCTTTGTTGGTGTGGTGCATCAGCCCCATCTTGCCATGGACGATCTCATGGCAGCGCACAACTTTGCCGCCAAAGGACTGACCAATGGCCTGGTGCCCCAAACAAACACCCAGCAAGGGTATGCCTGTTTCAGCGGCGGCGGCAGTCAGGGCGAGGCAGATACCTGCGTGTTCCGGGGCTTTTGGCCCAGGCGAGAGCAGGATGCCTTTGGGCCTCAGAGCCATGGCGTCCTGTACGGTAAGCGCATCATTGCGATGCACTTCCATTTCGGCCCCCAATTCACCCAGATAGTGCACGAGATTGTAGGTAAAGGAGTCATAGTTGTCGATTAGCAGCAGCATCTTGGCGGGCTCTTTTATGGGTGGCGGGCCGAGGCCGCGCCGCAGTATAGTGATCAGTGTATACATGTTCAGGCTTGCAGCGCAGCGTCAAGGGCAGTGGGCTCAATTGGCGCTTTGCAGGTGTTCTGACAGGCAAGGTAGAGGCACGAAACCGGGCAGCGCGTCCGGGCGGGCCTCGCAGGACAACCGACTCGGGAGACAGAGTTGGAACAGGTGAGTGAGGGGCAGGACTGCGATGAAAGGGTTTCTCGGAGGTGTCAGTATTGGCGCGATAGTGGCCGTTGCGGGGGCGGCGATGTGGTCGCTGTCATCCCCTATGCCCGCGCGGGTGCAGGTCGATGCAACAACGCCTGATCCATCTGAACAACCCTCGGTGACGGACACAACCGCGCCCGTTGCCGAAGGACGCCGTGATGCTGATCTGGTCGAGGCGGCGCCGAATGCACCGCAAACCGGCAGCGACTCGGACCAGAGCCCGCTCAGCCCGCCTGACACCAGTCCCGGCACCCGGCCTGTGATTGCCACGGCGGATGGCGCCAGTGCCGGCGATACCTCCGCAGGGGCGCAGATCGGCAACCTGCCGCAGCAGCCCGAGGCCGTCGCCAGTGATCAGGGTGCGGCAGTGGTGCCGGACCTGCAAGGACAAGCAGGGCAAGAGAGCGGTGTTGTGGTTTCGACCGAGACTGCCGCCCTGCCTCCCCCCATCGTTGAGCCGGTTGAGACGGTTGAGCCTGCGAATACAGAGCTGACAGAGGGCGACAGCTCTATGGATGTTGCAGATGCGGCAACGCCTGATCAGGAACTGGGGACTGGCCTGAAAGCGTTGCCAAACGAAGATGTTGATGCAAGCCAGTCGGTACTTGCGGCTGAGACGCCAGAGGCCAGACCAGAGATCACGCCAGAGACCAGTCCAGAGATCGCAACCTCTGCACCCAGTGTCACTGTGCCGCAGATTGGCAGCGCTCCAGAACCGACGTCGCTGCCGGAAATAGCCGGAATATCCAAAACTCCGGACCTTGCATCATCGGCCGACTCGCAAGACGAAGAACTGCAGGCGCAGAATTTGGATGTCCCCGACTCCGCTGCCGCTGATAGTACTACGGGCTCTGATAGCAATACGGCCTCTGATAACAATGCTGTAGCGGACGATGCTGCCGCGTCCGATGCCGTGGAAATTGCGGTGGTTGAGAGACCAGAAGCCGGCTCTTTGATTGGCACACGGGTTGTGCCACTGACGGAGCGCGCCAAATCCGAAAATCTGATTGGTGGCGGACCCAAAGAAGGTCTTGAGGCCAGCGATCTTGCACCGTTTGAGGCCAATGCGCAGGCGTTTGTTGCGTTTGATGACCGGCCTTTGATGTCCATCGTGTTGATTGACGACGCGGCAGCCATTGGCGCAGAAGCCCTGGCCGAATTCCCCTATCCGCTGACCTTTGCCATTGATCCTGACGACCCAAAGGCGACAGAGAAAATGCAGGCGCGCCGTGACGCCGGGTTTGAGGTTTTGATTCTTGCGGATCTGCCACGCGAGGCAGCACCACAGGATGCAGAAACCTCTCTTGCGGTCTGGATGGAGCGCCTGCCGCAGGCTGTTGGCTTCCTCGAAGGTGTTGAGACTGGATTTCAGGGCAACAGGCCTTTGGCAGACCAGATGGTCACCGCGATGAAGGCCTCCGGCTATGGCATGGTGACGCAGAATAGCGGCTTGAACACGGTGCAAAAGCTGGCCCTGCGCGATGGTATGCCATCAGGCGTGGTGTTTCGCGATTTTGACGGAGCAGGGCAAAACCCCCGCGCTATCCGCCGTTTTCTGGATCAGGCAGCCTTTCGCGCCCGTCAGGAAGGCTCTGTTATTATGTTGGGACGTCTGCGCCCCGAGACGATTTCGGCATTGCTGCTCTGGGGACTGCAGGATCGCGCCAGCCAGGTTGGACTGGCACCGGTTTCCGCCGGACTAAAGGCCAACCTGACAGCCGCTGAATGATGGCTGCAAACTGATCATGGGCTGCCTGCAGCGCCCGCGCGCCTCAGGCAATAAAAAAGGACCTCGTAGCGGAGGTCCTTTTTGCGTTTGCTAAAGGCGGCCCTTGCGCGACTGTGGCCTAGGCGTTGCCCTTGCCAACAAAGCGGGCCGCGTCTGCGGCGGCACGTCGGATCGCGTTGGATTTATGGACGGTCTCCATATATTCGGCTTCGGGGTCGCTGTCATAGACCACGCCCCCGCCCGCCTGCACATAGAGTGTCTGGTCCTTAACGATGGCTGTGCGCAGTGCGATGCACATGTCCATGTCGCCGCCAGCTGAAAAATAGCCAACACCGCCGCCGTAGACACCGCGCTTTTCGGGTTCCAGCTCGTCAATGATCTCCATCGCGCGCACCTTGGGCGCACCAGATACCGTGCCTGCGGGCATACCGGCAAAAAAGGCGTCCAGCGCGTCTTTGTCCTCACGCAGCTCTCCGACCACATTTGAGACGATATGCATCACATGGCTGTAGCGCTCGATGATGAATGCTCGGTTGGGCGCACAGTGCCTATCTTGGCGACACGACCGGTGTCATTGCGGCCCAAATCCAGCAACATCAGGTGCTCGGCCAATTCCTTTTTGTCGGCCAGGAGGTCGATTTCATTGGCTTTATCTTCTTCCGGGGTTTCGCCACGCGGACGGGTGCCGGCAATGGGGCGAATGGTGACCTCATTGCCAAAGACCCGCACCAGGATCTCGGGGCTGGCGCCAATGACCTGAAAGCCGCCAAAATTAAAGTAGAACATAAAGGGCGACGGGTTGGTGCGTCGCAGCGAACGATAGAGCGCAAAGGGCGGCAGCGGGAATTCCTGGCTCCAGCGCTGCGCAGGCACGACCTGAAAGATGTCGCCCGCCCGGATGTAGTCCTTGGCCTTTTCCACCGCAGCCATATAGCCGTCTTTGGTAAAGTTCGACACCGGCGGCGCCACATCGCGGGCCTCGCCGAGATCGCGGGTCTCTGAAGGCATTGCGCGTTCAAGATCGCGCACCGCGTCCATCACGCGCTCGGCGGCCTGTGCATAGGCGGCGCGGGCGGTTTGCCCATCGCTGACCCAGGCAGGTGAGACCACGGTGACCTCGCCTTTGACACCGTCAAGAACCGCAATCACCGATGGGCGCAGCATCAGCGCGTCGGGCAGGCCAAGCGGGTCGGGGTTTACATTCGGCAGGTGCTCCACATGGCGCACCATGTCATAGCCAAGATAGCCAAACAGACCAGAGGCCGCCTGGGGCATATCCTCGGGCAGCTCGATTTTGCTCTCAGCCAGCAGCGCGCGCAGATTGTCCAGCGGGTTGCCGCTCTGCTCCTCAAAAGCCTCACTGTCAAAGCGGGCCGAGCGGTTCAGCGCCGATGTTGCCCCCTGGCTGCGCCAGACCAGATCCGGTTTCATTCCGATGATGGAATAGCGGCCACGCACCTCACCGCCTGTGACTGATTCCAGCATAAAGGCGTCCTTTTGGGCGCCCGTAAGCTTGAGCATCAGGGAGACGGGCGTGTCTAGGTCAGCGGCCAGCCGGGTGTAAACCACCTGGTTGGCGCCGCCTTCATAGGCCTTTGCGAAACTGTTGAAATCTGGGGTCAAAGCCATGGGGCTGGTCTCGCTTACTGGTAGTTTGCCTGAACGGCATTAAGAGCCTGCTGATCAATACGCGGCGCGGCGCGCAACTGGGCATCGCTGACAAAGGCCGCAAACAGCGCCTCTGAGAGAGCCTGATCCAGCTGTGTATCCAAAGCCTCGGAGAGCATTGTCATCTCTTCGTTTTCCTGTGCTTCCAGAACCGCGTCCAGACGCACAATTACAGTGCTGCCTTCGCCTGAAATGACCTTAAAGGTGCCAGGCTCCATGGTGAAAACCTGGTTCATCATATCGGCAGGCGTGGCATCGAGATAGGCAGTGCGAGTGAGGCCAACTTCGGTGTTTACAGTCTCAGCCTCGGCAAAACTGCCGGTGCCCTCGGCGGCAGCAAGTATTGCGTCGGCGCGTTCGCGCAAAGCTGTTGCCAAGCGATCAGCGTTCCAGGCATCCAGTACTTTTTGTTTGGCAGCCTCAAAGGCCTCTGGGCGCTCGGGAAGGATTTCGTCCAGACGAATGGCAAAGAGACTGCCGTCTCCCAGGAACTCGGCCGTTGGGAAATCCTCAAGCGTGACAACACTGGCTGCGGTACGGAAGCCTTCATAGGCGCTGATACCTTCGTCGGCGGCACCGGTCCAGTCGATGCTTGAAACTTCCATTTCAGTTTCATTTACAAGCTCTTCGAGGGTGGCGCCGCCGGCCAGCAGGTCGTTGATGTCTTCGGCCTGTTGCTCAATCTGGCGACGGGCGCGGTCAGCGGCGAGCTCATCGCGCAGCTCAGAGGTGGCCTGATCAAACGTGGTGACGCGGGCCTCAAGGCGACCGTTGACGCGAAACAGTGCAGCGCCGAGATCAGAGGGCAGGGGGCCGACGATAGATCCGACCTCAGCTGCAAAAATATCCTGCGCTGCCGCACCCAGATCTGCCTCGGTGACATCCCCCAGATCCACATCCTGCAGGGCCAGACCACGGCCCTCAACCAGAGCTTCAAATGTGGTGCCGCCCACCTCGAGCTGCGCTTTGGCCTCAGCTGCGGCCGCGTCATCAGCAAAGACCAGACGCTCTACCAGACGGCGTTCCGCGAGCTGGTACTGATCCGCACGCGCCTCATAAAGCTCACGCAAAGACGCCTCATCAACCTCGACCGTATCGAGGATCATTTCGGGGCTGAGATGCGCATAGGTGATGCGTTTGGTTTCCGGCAGGGTGAAATCGGCAGCGTTGGCGTCATAAAAGGCCTTCAGGGTATCATCTTCGGGCACCACCTGCGTCAGCACAATCTGGTCTGCGCTGAGGTGGACATAGGAAAAGCTGCGGCGCGCCCCGATATAGCTGGTCAGCGTTTTCGAGAGGTAGCCGGCATCTTGGCACCGGCCACGATGGCCCCCTGCACCAGTGTGCGAGCGGATTCGCGGCGCAGGTCGGCCTCGAAATCGGTCTCGTTGAGATTGGCGTTTTGCAGAGCAAAGCTATAGGCCTGACGGTCAAAGTTCCCACGGGTGTCCTGAAAGGCAGGAATTTCGCTCAGCTCCTGACGCAGATTGTCATCGCCAATAGAGATGCCCAGCGCGTTCACCTCGTTGTCGATGGCCGCCAATGAGATGAGACGCCCAAGCACCGCGCGGTCCATGCCAAAGGCTGCCATTTGCGCGATCGAAAGGGATTGGCCGCTCTGCGCCTGCAGTGCACGTTGTTCACGTTGCAGCTCACGCAGGTAGTCATCAACGGTGACTTCTTCGTCGCCCACCAGCGCCACGGCCGACATCGAGCCGCTAAAGTTCACCGCGCCAAAGCCGGCAAGGCCAACAATCAGCATACCCATAAGGATCCAGACAAAGGTCTTGGATAGTTTATTCGCGCCTGTGGCCATGCTGCCCTCTTTCTGCCGGTTCAGGAGGTGAAGGCGAAAAGATCCCGCCGCGCCGTCCTGCCTAAATGATGTTCGCGTTATGCATACGCTGCCCCCCCAAGAGGAGCAAGATCCTCCGACGGCCCAAAGGTTTCAATAGGGCGCTTTGGGGGATTCACAGCCCATGCAGGTTCGAATTTCGCTGTCATGCAGCCCAAGAGCCGCTGCGGTGCCGCTTTGGTGCCACTGTGGTGCCTCTGTGTCAGGGGGAAAATTTGCTCAACCGGGAAAACAGCTCTGCAATGCCGGCGGCATCAACATTGGCAAAGGCGATCCGGAACTGGCGTTCGGCTGATGTATTGCCAGCGGGCATGAACATGGTGCCGGGCAGCATCAAAACCAGAGGCCTGAGTGACCAGACGTTTGGCGATCTCTTCGGCAGAGTGTTCAAAGGGATGTTCAACATAGGCAAAATAGGCCCCACAGCCCAAAAGCCGCCATCCCTGGGCTTTCAGAAGAGGGAAACCCTCTATGATCGCCTGTTTACGGGCCAGAATTTCGTCTCGTTCACCACCCAGCCAGTTTTGAAGATTGTGAATGCCCCAATGGGCTCCAATCTGTCCCAGCTGCGAAGGACAAATTGTCACTGTGTCCAAAAACTTTTCCATTTCGAACAAGTGTTCCGGCGAGGCCGCGATGGCGCCGACCCGATGTCCGGTCAAGCGGTAGGCCTTGGAAAAGGAATAAAGATGTATCAGGGTCTGATCCCAGTCAGGTTCCTGGAACAGCTCATGCGGCGGGCCTGAGCGGCTGTCAAAGTCCCGGTAGGTTTCGTCCACGATCAGTGTCAGACCACGGGATTTGGCAAGCTCATAGTAGGCGCGCAGCAGGCCAGCCGGGTATTCAACGCCGGTGGGATTATTGGGCGTGACCAAAACAATGGCTTTTGTGCGGGACGTAATCAGGGCCTCTGCGGCTTTTGGATCAGGCATCATGTCAGCGCCAACCTCAAGAGGGCAGGCGGTAACACCACTGAGATCGAGCCACATTTTGTGGTTGAAATACCAGGGAACCGGGATGATCACCTCGTCGCCCTCACCGCAGAGCGAAGCGATTGTTGCCGCAAAGGCCTGATTACACCCCGAGGTGATGGCGATCTGATCCGCGGAAATCTGCGCGGCGTAATGGGTCGACATTTGTGCGGCCAGCGCCTGACGCAGCTCCTCGCGGCCCAAAACCGCACCATAAAGATGTGCATCGTCCTGATTTAGCGCGGCCTCCGCCAGGGCCTGGCGCAATCCAAGCGGCGGAGGGTCAGCAGGGGCTGCCTGGCTCACATTGAGCAGCGGGCGGGAAGGCGGAAAGGTAACGCCCTCAAGCCAGCGACGGGATTCGACGATGGGAGAGAGGAAGGTTGCCTCTGTGCGCGTCTTGTTCATGCCCACTCCTGTTTGCCTTTAGCGGTGTCGTTTCAGCAAAGTGGTAGGGCCTTGCAGAGGTTATGGCAATCACTCTGTCGCATAAGAGTGTGGCTTTGCGTTTTCACAACGAAAAACGCGCACCAAAGGGCGCGCGTCAACTGATTTTCCCAAAGGTTGCAGGTCTGCCCTAGTCGGGGCCTTAGTCTGTGCCGCGGTAGGGCTCGACATATTGCAGCGCCATGTCCCAGGGAAAGAAAATCCAGGTGTCCTGGCTTACTTCGGTGATGAAGGTATCGACCATAGGCCGCCCCTTGGGCTTGGCATAGACGGTGGCAAAATGCGCTTTCGGGTACATCTCACGCACCAGTTCCAGGGTTTTGCCACTGTCGACAAGATCATCGATGATCAGCACGCCCTCGCCATCGCCCATCAGATCAGCACTTGGGGCCTGGATGACCTCTGCTGAGCCCTGATCCTGGTGGTGGTAGGATTTGACCGAAATGGTGTCGACGGCGCGAATGTCCAGCTCCCGGCTGATGATCATCGCAGGCGCCATACCGCCACGGGTAATCGCGACCAGGGCACGCCAGGCGCCATCATTGGGCCCCCTTGTCCATCCAGACGCCAGGCCAGCGCGCGGCTGTCCCGGTGAATCTGGTCCCAGCTGATATGAAAGCCTTTTTCGTGCGGCAGGCGGTCTGTCATCTCTATGGCTCCGGCGATGGTCGCGTCAGGTTGCTTTGATTGGCCCAGGTGCAAACCCTGGGTCTGCAGGGTCCTGGCTGCTCATTATATGCAGGGTAGTGTCCCTGCGGCCCCCGCCCGGTATAGTGCAGACCGGGCGCATTAAGAGGGGCTATTTGGTTATATCAGGCGCGTCGACGGCCTTCATGCCTACAACATGGTAGCCTGCATCTACGTGCAGGTTCTCGCCGGTCACGCCAGAGGCGAGATCAGACAGCAAATAAAGCGCCGATTTGCCAACATCATCCGTGGTCACATTGCGACGCAGCGGCGAGTTATACTCGTTCCACTTCATAATGTAGCGGAAATCACCGATTCCCGAGGCGGCCAGGGTCTTGATCGGCCCGGCAGATATCGCGTTGACGCGGATGCCGTCCTTGCCAAGATCTTCGGCGAGATACTTCACAGAAGCTTCCAGAGCCGCCTTGGCAACGCCCATAACATTATAGTGCGGCATGACCTGCTCGGCGCCATAATAGGTCAGGGTCAGCATAGAGCCGCCTTCGGACATCATCTTTTCCGCACGTTTCGCAACGGCCGTGAAAGAATACACCGAGATATCCATGGTCATCTGGAAATTATCGCGGCTGGTGTCGACATAGCGTCCCCGCAGCTCGTTCTTGTCGGAGAAACCAATGGCATGGACAATAAAGTCCAGCTTGCCCCATTTCTCGCTCAGCGCAGCAAACAGCGCGTCGATCGAGGTCTCGTCGCCAACATCGCAGGGCAGCACAATGTCGCTGCCCAATTGAGCAGCCAGAGGCAGGACGCGTTTTTTCAAGGCATCGCCCTGAAAAGAAAAGGCCAGTTCGGCACCTGCGTCGGCACAGGCCTTGGCGATCCCCCAAGCAATCGATTTATCATTGGCCAGGCCCATGATCAGACCGCGCTTGCCGGCCATCAGTTGATTAGACATTCAGGTTCTCCGCCTGTGATCCGTGAAGTTAAAGACGTTTAATATGATGCAGCCTCTGCTTCAAGGGGCGACCTTGCCTGTTCGTCGCCTGTTCGTCGCTTGTGTTTTTCCGGCTCTTGCTGTTGGGAAATGCTCTGCCTACTGTGGCGCAGAAATCATAGATGAGGGTCCCATGAGTGAACGTTCAGGACTATTTGCCGGAGATGATCCCTTTGCTCTTGCCCGTGACTGGCTGGCAGAAGCCGAGAAATCAGAGCTCAATGACCCCAATGCAATCGCCCTGGCGACTGTCGATGCCAATGGACTGCCCAATGTCCGGATGGTTTTGCTCAAGGAAATCGAAGAAAATGCCTTTGTTTTCTACACCAACTACCAAAGCGCCAAGGCGCAGGAGCTGGATCAGGCTGGAAAGGCCTCCTTTGTCATTCACTGGAAATCTCTGCGGCGCCAGATTCGGGTGCGCGGAGAGATCAGTCGCGAAGAGGGGCCAAAAGCAGACGAGTATTATGCCTCGCGCTCCCTCAAGAGCCGTCTCGGCGCCTGGGCCTCGCAGCAGTCGCGTCCTTTAGATAGTCGTGCCAGCCTGATGGCAGAGGTGGCAAAGATAACGGCCACCAAAGGTCCGAATCCCCCAAGGCCGCCATTTTGGGGCGGTTACCGCATTTCCCCGGTCGAAATTGGATTTTGGGCGGGTGGGGCCTTTCGGTTGCACGACCGGTTTTTCTGGCGACGCGAGCGCGAACAGGACGATTGGTCGGTTTTGCGGCTAAATCCTTAAGCTGTTATGGAAGAAAATAGCACTGTCCTAACAAATGGGAGGATTTTTACTTGAACTGCATGCATGAAATCGCGCATCACTTCGTTACTAAAAATGAAAAAGACGCAGTGGATGAGATAATTGGCAGAAGATCTGAGCAGCCTTCAGCAAATCCAAGGCCTTGTTAAATGGTTTGATCCCACCAAAGGATTTGGTTTTGTTGTGTCCGATCTGGGCGGCCCTGACATTTTGTTGCATGTAAACGTACTACGGAATTTTGGACAGAGTTCGGTCGCGGATGGTACCCGCATCGAGATCGTCACCCATCGCACCGACAGAGGTGTGCAGGCGGTAGAGGTCTTGTCGATTTCACCTCCGGAACGGGACGACACGCCTGTTCTGAGTGATTTTGCCGATTTGGATCTGTCTGATGTAAAAGCCAGGCCACTGCAGGCCGCGCGCGTAAAGTGGTTCAACAAAGGCAAGGGCTTTGGATTTGCCAATGTCTTTGGCAGTGACAAAGACATCTTTTTGCATGTTGAGGTTCTGCGCCAGTCTGGTCTGGCCGATTTGCAACCCGGCGAAGCCCTGGCGATGCGGGTCATTGATGGCAAGCGGGGTCAGATGGCCGCTGAGGTTCATGCCTGGGAAGCTGCCCTGGCCGACTGCGACCAGGACGATTGATCCCGATGGTGCGGCTGAGATCTTTTCTCGCCGCTCCGGCTCTGGCTTTGGGCCTGCTTTATTGCCTGACCAATCCTTACCCTTCCCCCGCGCAGGCATCTGACCAAACTGGTGACTGTCGCCTTGATCGCGTTGAGCTGCGCGGCGACTGGGGGCAAGCCTCTTTTACTGTAGAAATAGCTGACGACGAGGCAGAACGGGCGCAGGGACTGATGTTCCGCGAGAGCTTGGCGCGCGGAGCAGGCATGCTCTTTGTCTATCCAGAACCGCAGACCGCTGCTTTCTGGATGAAAAACACCCTTATCCCTCTCGACATAATTTTCTTCAACGAATCCGGTCAGGTTATCCGCATCCAGGCGAATGCCGTTCCGGGCGATCTGACACCGCTTCCGGGCGGGGATAATGTCTTTGCCGTGCTTGAAATCAATGCCGGTTTGGCCGCGCGTTATGGGATTTCGACAGGCTCTGAGATGCGCCATGAAGTTTTTTCAAAAACTGCACCAATTTGGCCTTGTTAGGGGTTTTCAAATCCATTCACTGGCGTTAGGAACAGCGCACGGTTCGGGGCGTGGCGCAGTCTGGTAGCGCACCTGTTTTGGGTACAGGGGGTCGTGAGTTCGAATCTCGCCGCCCCGACCACTTTCAAAGAAAACCCAATGATTTCTTTGATACTCTCGCGAGAGGGCAGGCTTCCTGCCCCTCGCCAGAGAGCTTAGAAATACCCTCAGAAATAACATTTCAGCCAGTGTTGGCACTGCTTTTGTTTATGTGGTTTTTCTGGTCTTAAACCTGCTGACATCAAGGTCGCCACACACCTCACTCGTTGTTGCCCGGCTATGGTTTACTGCCTCCCACCTGTCATTCCGCACCTGTCATCCCGCAACTGTCACCTCTGACCAGACAGAGATTCCCTGCGCGGTGTTGCCCGGGGCATGGTGACGCCCTGGATGCGTGAGGCTTTGGGCAAACAACTTTGGTGTGTGGTTTCGCCAGATGGCTGCTTTGTTGCGCGACCTGTTTGGTGTCTGTGAGGCTTGCTTTGACTAGAATCAGTTCAGCTAGTGGCCTGGCTAGGCAAGGACCACAAAATCTTGCGTTAACGCTTCCTTAAGGAAGTGACGCGGAACTGCTTCAACTTGCGCCTAAATATGTAACTTGGATCTGTATTTCCTGTGGGGAAGGCCGGGAGTTCAGTGCAACCATGTCACAACCTGCAGCGACCCTTCCGGATCAATCTGCGGCACAGAGCCCCGCTCAATTTTGTGGCGACTCCCTGAAGACCGTTTTGATTTTTTTTGAGCTTCTTGTGACAAGCCTTTGCCCTTAGCCAAATTTTTTTGGCTGACCATTTGCAGCTTTTGCTGAGAACAAAATGAAGTTGTGTGGATGAATCACTCTTGCAGTGAACCACTGCAACGCGCCGCGTCGCGTCAACAGCAAAGATGGGCTGAAATTGGTAAAATTTCCGTTGACCATATTGGTGTGAATACGTCAAATTGTGCTCACCTGTAGCGACGCCACAAGATCTGGTAGGTCTTTGCGGTGTAGCAACAAGACGAAAACACACGTCACATCCGACTGAACGGCCGGCGAATGGCCTAAGAGAAGCAAGCCCATCAAGAGGCGTGCCGGTTGTTTCGTGGTTTCAGTACGGCAAGGGCTGCGCGCAGTGCGGCACGGATGATCACGGCGAGACAGTGAAAAACACAAGGGGCAGAGCATGAAGATCGAGCGGAAGTTTACCAAGGCGGGTCAGGGCGCATATTCGAATCTGGATTTCATTTCGGCGACATCCGAGATTCGTAACCCCGATGGCACCATTGTCTTTCGTTTGGAGAACATCGAAGTCCCGTCAAACTGGAGCCAGGTCGCCAGTGATGTTATTGCCCAAAAATACTTCCGCAAGGCAGGCGTTCCCCAGCGTCTGAAGAAAGTTAAGGAAAAAGATGTGCCAGAATTTCTCTGGGCTCTGTCCCCGATGGCAAGGACGTGCCCACAGGCGGCGAGATCTCGTCCAAGCAGGTGTTTGACCGCCTGGCAGGCGCCTGGACCTATTGGGGCTGGAAGGGCGGCTATTTCACCTCTGAGGAAGACGCGCGCGCCTATTTTGACGAAATGCGCCACATGCTGGCAACGCAGCGCGCCGCCCCCAATAGCCCGCAATGGTTCAACACCGGGCTGCACTGGGCCTATGGCATTGATGGCCCTGCCCAGGGGCATCACTATGTTGACTACAAGACCGGCAAGCTGACCAAATCAACCAGCTCGTATGAGCACCCACAGCCGCATGCCTGCTTTATTCAGTCTGTCTCGGATGATCTGGTCAATGACGGCGGCATTATGGATCTTTGGGTGCGTGAGGCGCGCCTGTTCAAATACGGCTCTGGCACCGGCACCAACGTGAGTCATCTGCGCGGCGAGGGCGAGGCCCTGTCCGGCGGCGGAAAATCTTCCGGCCTGATGGGCTTTCTCAAAATCGGCGACCGGGCAGCGGGCGCGATCAAATCAGGGGGCACCACACGGCGTGCCGCCAAGATGGTGATCGTTGACGCCGACCATCCTGATATCGAAGACTTCATCCAGTGGAAGGTCATTGAGGAGCAAAAGGTTGCCTCCATCGTGGCCGGCTCAAAAATGCATGAAAAGATGCTCAATGGCATCTTTGCCGCGATCCGGTCCTGGGATGGTGCTGCAGACAGCGCCTATGAGCCCTCCGGCAACCCGGCGCTGAAACAGGCCGTCCGCGAGGCGATATAGGTCGCGATCCCTGAGACCTATATCAAGCGCGTGCTGGACTATGCCAAGCAGGGCTATGACAGTATCGAGTTCCCTACCTACGATACCGATTGGGATTCCGAGGCCTATAGCTCTGTGTCCGGACAAAATTCCAACAACTCGATCCGGGTCACCAATGCCTTTCTGCATGCGGTGGAAAAGGATGCCGACTGGCAGCTGATCAACCGCACCGATGGTAAGGTCGCCAAGACCGTCAAGGCGCGCGATCTCTGGGCCAAAGTCGGCCATGCCGCCTGGGCCTGCGCCGATCCCGGCATCCAGTTCCACGACACGGTGAATGAGTGGCACACTTGCCCGAATGACGGTGAGATCCGTGGTTCAAACCCCTGTTCTGAATATATGTTCCTCGATGATACCGCCTGCAATCTGGCCTCTTTGAACCTGCTGACCTTCTACAAGGATGGGAAGTTCATGGCAGAGGATTACATGCACGCCTGCCGCCTGTGGACCCTGACGCTGGAGGTCTCGGTCACCATGGCGCAGTTCCCCTCCAAAGAGATCGCGCAGCGGTCCTATGACTTCC
Source organism: Pseudophaeobacter leonis (assembly GCF_002087335.1). Classification (GTDB taxonomy): domain Bacteria; phylum Pseudomonadota; class Alphaproteobacteria; order Rhodobacterales; family Rhodobacteraceae; genus Pseudophaeobacter; species Pseudophaeobacter leonis. The sequence continues at coordinate 27,350 of NZ_MWVJ01000020.1, read as the reverse complement.
GCACCCTGGGGCTTGGCTATGCCAATATCGGCGGCTTGCTGATGAACATGGGCCATGGCTATGACAGCGAAGAAGGGCGCGCGCTTTGCGGATCCCTTAGCGCGCTGATGACCGGCGTTGCCTATGCCACATCGGCCGAGATGGCAGCGGAACTAGGCGCCTTTGCCGGCTATGCAAAGAACGCTGACGCGATGCTGAAAGTCATTCGCAACCACCGCAATGATGCCATGGGCAAGGCAACCGGCTATGAAGGTCTGTCGGTGCCGCCGGTGCCGCTGGATATTCGCGGCTGCCCCGATGCGCGCCTGGCAGATCTTGCCATGGGTGCCTGGGACGAGGCACTGGATCTGGGCGAAAAGCACGGCAAACGCAATGCGCAAACCACCGTGATCGCGCCAACGGCACCATTGGTCTGGTGATGGACTGCGACACCACCGGGATCGAGCCAGATTTTGCCCTGGTGAAGTTCAAGAAACTGGCCGGCGGCGGCTATTTCAAGATCATCAACCGCTCGGTGCCTTCGGCGCTTGAAGGGCTGGGCTATAGCTCGTCGCAGATTGAGGAAATCGTCTCTTATGCGGTGGGCCACGGCACCATTGGCAACGCGCCGGGGATCAATCACACCTCTCTGACCGGTCACGGCTTTGGTGCCAATGAATTGTCCAAGATTGACAGTGCCTTGGAGGCCGCTTTTGATATTCGTTTTGTGTTCAATCAGTGGACCCTTGGCGAAGATTTCTGCACCGGTGTGTTGGGCATCCCGGCCAAAAAGCTGAATGATCCGACCTTTGATCTGTTGCGGCATCTGGGCTTTAGCAAGGCCGATATCGACGCGGCCAATGACCATGTCTGTGGCACCATGACCCTGGAAGGCGCGCCACATCTGAAAGAAGAGCACTATCATATCTTTGATTGCGCCAATGCTTGCGGCAAGAAAGGTAAGCGTTATCTGAGTGTTGAAAGCCATATTAGAATGATGGCATCGGCTCAGAGCTTTATCTCAGGCGCCATTTCCAAAACAATCAACATGCCAAATGATGCGGCCATTGAGGAATGCCAGAAGGCCTATGAGCTGAGCTGGTCTCTGGGTGTAAAAGCCAATGCGCTGTACCGGGATGGCTCAAAGCGAGCCAGCCCCTGGCCGCAGCCCTGGTTGAGGATGACGATGAGGCTGCTGAAATCCTGGAAACAGGCAGCCAGCATGAAAAAACCGTCGTTCTGGCAGAGAAGATTGTCGAAAAGATCGTGGTTCAGGAAGTGGCGAAATCGCACCGGACCAAGATGCCGCATCGCCGCAAAGGCTATACGCAAAAGGCGGTTGTTGGTGGTCACAAGGTCTATCTGCGCACCGGAGAATACGAGAGCGGCACGCTTGGTGAGATCTTTATTGATATGCACAAAGAGGGTGCCGGGTTCCGGGCCATGATGAACAACTTTGCCATCGCGGTCTCTGTCGGCCTGCAATATGGCGTACCGCTTGAGGAGTTTGTCGACGCCTTTACCTTCACCAAGTTCGAGCCCGCAGGCATGGTTCAGGGCAACGACTCGATCAAGAATGCCACCTCGGTGCTGGACTATATTTTCCGCGAATTGGCCGTGAGCTACCTCGACCGGACAGATCTGGCGCATGTCAAACCCGAAGGCCCGGCCTTTGATGACATTGGGCGCGGCGAACAAGAGGGGGTGTCCAACCTCTCCGAGCTGAGCGAAAGCGCCGCGATCCGCTCGCTGGAAGTGCTCAAGCAGATTTCATCCACGGGCTATCTGCGTAAGCGTCTGCCGCAGGATCTGGTGGTGCTTCAGGGCGGGCAATCCCTGGCGACGAGTTTTATGACCAGCGGCGACCCGGTTGCTGACCTGCAAGCGCTGGTTCCAGAAGCCTCCGCCGCGCCGGTCACCGGCATGGACGCGCGGGTAAAGGCCAAAATGCAGGGCTACGAAGGAGAGGCCTGCGGTGAATGTGGCAACTACACATTGGTGCGCAACGGCACCTGCATGAAGTGCAACACCTGCGGATCCACATCTGGCTGCAGCTGATGTAAAACAGGCATTCGAGCAGAATGTTCCGGGGCAGAGACGCAATCAGGAATGGTTCGCGCTTCTGCCCCGGATGTGTCTTGCAACTCTTCCCTGATCTGGCGACACGCCCCGGCAAAGCCTGCATCTATGAGTGCCGGGCGCGCAGTTCCGTGGTAATTTCATTCGATCAGATTTGCGATGTTGATCCGCTATGGCATTGGAAGAAATGCCAAAATCGCGCGTGACGGCAATGGTCCGCACGCGGGGGATATGTTGATTTTTCAAATGATCATTGAAGAATCACGTTTTGTTCTGCTCTCATGATCCGTATTACATTTCATTTTTAGGAATATTGATCATGCGCTTTTCGCTGAACGGGTCAGATAGCAGCCCATTTGAAACTGCTTTTTCCAATGCAACCGCTGCTGTCGGGCGGACTACCCGAAACTGGTTTGAGCTACAGACCGTTGATGATCTGGGCAATGATCTCGCAGTGACCCGCTTTTTTGTCTCAGAAGTGATCTACGATGACGAGACAGGTGATCCGGTCGGCGGCATTGTCGACAAGATCGTGGTGAAAGTCGACGGCGCCACGGTGGCAACCTTTTCCGGGTTTGAAGCCACAACAGCCGAGCTGGACGCGTTCATGGACCCTTTGCTGCTAAATGGAGATGCCAGTGCTTTTCAGAGCTGGTTTCAGGCTGAGCTTCAACTCTTTGTCGCAAGCAAAGGTGGCCCCGGAGTCACAAGTGAGATTGGCGACTTCGCTAATGCAGTAAAGTTCCTCGGAACAAACTCTGATGACATCTTCGTGGCGGGCGACTTTGACGATAATCTCATTGCCCGCGGCGGCAATGATAGCATCATGGCTCAGGACGGTGATGATCGCGTGGTTGGCGGCGCTGGACGGGACACGATTGACGGGGGAAGCGGCGACGACCGACTGATTGGCGGAAAGACGCCGATGACATTACTGGCGGTGCCGGTCAGGACACGATCAAAGGTGGCTCGGGCGCCGACACGCTGGAAGGTGGTAGCGGCAATGACACTATCATCGGCGGTGGCGGCAACGACGTGATTACCAGTTCTGAAGGGAACAACACCCTGTCTGGTGGCGGTGGAGATGATACGATTACAGGCGGTTTGGGAGATGATGCGATCTCAGGCGGCGCAGGCAACGATGTCCTTGCTCAAGGGGCAGGCGGCTCAGGTTCTCTTGATGGCGGTGCCGGTCATGACGTTCTGACAGGGGGGGATGCTGCGCCTCAGAACCTTTCCGGCGGTTCTGGAAATGATACCATTGGCGGCGGTCTGTTGGATGACTTCATCCAAGGTGGGGCTGGGTCAGATGTGATCAATGGCAACGGTGGCGCTGATACCATTATAGGCGGCAGCGGTCGTGATATTCTTTCGGGTGGCTCAGGCGCAGACCAATTTATGTTTGCCCCTTCAGACAGCGGCAAAGGCGATTTCGCGGATGCTATCACCGATTTCAACTCGTTTGGGGACGCAGACCTAATCGCGCTGGAGATGGGCACGGCGCTTGATTTCATTGGCGCGGAGACCTTTAGTGGTGTTGGGACTGGTGAAGTTCGCGTGACTGAAGATGGTGTCGATTCCACGGTTCTGATTGATCTCGACGGCGACGGCACCGGCGATATGGCGATTATCGTCGAGGGCTACCTTGGCCTGGTCGAAAGCGACTTTCTGCTGACGTAAATACCTGTCTGGGAGGCGCGCTACAGTATCGTGCACCTCCCAAGCATGGAGCACACGTAAGGCCAATCCGGAGGGGCATGATGTTCACAGTGTCGGCTCGCAAAGGGCCCGAACACTAAGTGCCCGATGGCTAAGCGCCCCCTCGCCAATATGGTCTTGGTTTGACCAAGCTGCAGACAGCGCATCACTCTTTATCGAGGCCTGATGGTCGCGGCTTTTCACCTGCGTGGCCATTTTTCCCCAAATTTTGGAAACGATGCCTTGGGTGAAACATAGCTCTTAAGCTTATGATTTTGTTGATTTACGGTCCTTTTGGTATAGTATCCTCACGGCTTTCCCTTGCGGCATGACCTTGGGTTGGGCATTGCCTTTCAAATATAGTCCACATACGAACTAGGTGGAACCATATGCGATAGGGTCATGTCAGAAAAACTGCGCGTCTTTCACCAACTGCAAGTGGCCCACAGCGCATTGTTTCGGGCTGCGGATCGCCGTACCCGCAGCGCGCTTGGCCTGACGACCAGCCAGTTTGCCGTGCTCCTGGTGCTCTCACAACAGGATGGGCAGCCAATCTCAGAGATCGCAAAGCGGCTTTCCATGGGGAAATCCAGCCTCACGGGTCTTGTCGATCGTATGGTCGATCGGGGTCTGGTACGCCGAATGCCGTCCCTGCGCGATGGGCGGGTGATCAATATCCACCTGCAGGACAGCGGCGCAAATCTGCTGGCAAGGGCCAAACAGGAGACCAGTCATTTCAACGCGGCCTTGCTTGAACCTTTCAGCGGGCCAGAACAACAGGTTATCCAACGTTTCTTACGTCATCTGGTTGACCATGCAGATGAGATCATCAATCCGGCAGAGCCAAATCAGGGAGGTGATCATGACGCCAGCGACCAAACGTGAGCCGATAAGTTTTAAGGCCAGTGACGGTGTAACGCTACAGGTGATCTGACCTTTGGCAAAGACCCAAAACTGGCCGTTTTGATCTCTTCCGGCACCGGGTTTCCACGGCATTTCTATCATCCGGTGGCCACGTATCTCGCTGAACGTGGCGCGCTTGTTCTGACCTATGATTATCGTGGCATTGCCCAATCCCGAAGTGAAGATCTGGCGCAGTCAAAAATCGAGTATCCCGATTGGGGCCGCTATGACATGGTCGCAGCAGTTGAGTCCCTTGCCAAGGCCGCACCAGGTCTGCGCAAAACGCATCTTGCCCATAGTGTTGGCGGCCATTTTCTTGGGGTGATGTCCAACCACCAAGAGATTGATCGCCATGCCTTTATCTCAGTTGGCACCGGCTATTTTGGCGGTCATCACCTTCGAAACCGCGCGCTGGAGTTCTACTTTTGGTGGGGGCTTGGGACTTACGCGCTGTTGCGGTGGGGCTATATAAAGCCCGTTGGTGGCTGGCAGGGAGAAGCCTTGCCGCCGCGCCTGTTTCGCACCTGGCGAAAGTGGAGCCATCGCAAGTCGTATTTCCAGCCGGATTACCACACCCTGTTGAAGCCGCAGCACTATAGTGAGGTGACAGCGCCAATCCGCTCGTGGATTTTCTCAGATGATCCGATTGCCACACCCATTGCGGCGCACGATCTTTTGGACTGCTATCCCAACGCGCCACAGTCGGTGCAGCTCAGAACGCCCCAAGACATAGGCGTGCGGCGCATCGGGCACGAGGGGGCCTTTCGCCCAGGGCGAAAGGCGCTTTGGGCAGAATGCTGGGATTGGCTTTCACAAGATGATACAACACCTTGAACAGATGATAGAAACACCACAACCCAGACCAGTCAGGATTGCCAAAATGAGCGATACAATCTCAATTCAGACCCAGGATCGGGTCACCACCTTAACGATCAACCGCCCAAGCAAACGCAATGCTATCACCCAGGATATGTATGGCGAAATGGCCGCGGCGCTGCAGGACTATGCCAGCTCTGACGCGCAGCGCGCCTTTGTCATTACCGGGGCAGAAGACTATTTTACCGCCGGCAATGATCTGCAGGATTTCTCTACGGCGTCCCATAGCGGTGATCTGCCGCCAGTCGCTCTGTTTCTAAACGCGATTTCCGAATGTCCCAAGCCGGTGATTGCGGCTGTGAACGGCCCGGCAATTGGCATCGGTCTCACCATGCTGCTGCATTGTGATCTGGTTTACGCGGCCGAAAGCGCCACCTTTACCGCGCCTTTTGTCAAACTGGGTCTGGTGCCCGAAGCGGCCTCTTCACTGCTGCTCTCGGCCTCGGTAGGGATGGCGGTTGCCAATGATGTCTTACTGGCCGGCCGGAGCCTGAGCGCCGAGGAAGCGCATAACTATGGCCTGATTGCGCGGGTTTTCCCTGATGCGGATCTGGCGGCTGAGGTTGCGATTATTGCCGCACATGTCGCAAATTCGGCCCCACAGGCAATGAAGCTCTCTAAATCTCTTATCCGGGCCAACAGGGAACAGGTGGCACAGCAGATGGCAAAAGAGGCCGAACATTTTGTGGCGCAACTAAAATCGCCAGAGTTTGCCGAAGTGGTCGCTGCGATGATGCAAAAGCGGCAGCCGTCCTTCACCTGACCCTTATGCCTGGATGAGTTTCAGGGTGTAGTGATCTGAATTATTTGCATGAATGTCCCTTGCCGTTTTGGCAAGGGCACACACCCCACGCGCTTTTAGCTGGTTTTCAGACCGTAGTCGGCAAAGGCCTTTTTCACATCAAACATGTCTTTGCTGCTGAGGATCTTGGGCTGACCGATGCTCAGCGCGGTGACATATCCCTTGGCTAGGGTCTCTAGCTCTGTCATTCGCCATTGCGCCCGCTCAAGCGTGTCGCCCGTCACAACTGCGCCGTGGTTTGCCATCAGACAGGCAGATCTGTCCTGTAGCGCTGTAAGCACGTGGCGCGACAGCTCTGCCGTGCCAAACAGGGCATACTCCGCCACCCGTACGTCGTCGCCACCAAATGCCGCCACCATATAGTGACAGGCCGGGATCAGTTGATGGTTCATGGCCAAGGCCGTGCAGAAAACCGGATGAGCGTGCACGACGGCCATTTCTTGCGGCTTGGCCAGTAGAATATCCCGGTGGAACTGCCATTCCGAAGAGGGCTTCATCTGGCCGCGCGCGATTGCGCTGCCATCAAGAGGCACCAAAACCAGCATGTCGGGACGCATTTTTTCCTAGGCGACACCTGAGGGCGTGATCAGCATGCCCTCTTGCGTCCTGAGGGAAATATTGCCGGATACAACCTGATTAACACCCGAGGCATTCATGTCCAGGCAGGCATCAATGATGGATTGCCGGACCGTGGTGCTATCTGAATAGGGTGTCGTCACGCGTCTCACCCCGCGCTCTGACGGGCGGATCCTGCCAGATCCGGAAACAGACCTGCCAGACCGGATGCACTGGCATCACAAATGCCGCGCTCGGTGATCAGCCCTGTGACCAGTCGGGCAGGGGTTACGTCAAATGCAGGGTTGGCCAACCTGGGTTGCGGCTGGGGTCACGCGGACCGTGGCGATAGCGCCTCTCTCACCCGTGCCCTGAACATGTGAGACCTCACCTGCCTCACGGTCTTCGATCGGGATCTCAGCCAGGCCCGCAGTAGCGGTCCAGTCGATGGTCGGGGACGGCAGTGCTACATAGAAAGGGGATATCGTTATCTTTGGCAGCTAATGCCTTGAGATAGGTGCCAATTTTGTTGCAGACATCGCCCTGACGCGTGGTGCGGTCGGTGCCGGTAATCACGATGTCGACCTCGCCGTGTTGCATCAAATGGCCGCCTGCATTGTCGGTAATATAGCTGTGGCTGATGCCATGACTGCCGAGCTCCCATGCGGTGAGCGCGCCCTGATTGCGGGGGCGGGTTTCATCCACCCAAACATGCAATGGAATACCAGCCTCATGCGCCTGATACATCGGACTGGTGGCGGTGCCCCAGTCAACAGTGGCGATCCAGCCGGCGTTGCAATGGGTCAGGATCCGCACCGGGCTGCCCTGTGATTTTTGCGCGGCGATCTCTTTGATAAGCTGCAATCCGTGCAGGCCGATGCGGCGGTTGATTTCGACATCTTCCGCCGCAATTTCATGCGCCAAAACCAGTGCCGCTGCTCCGCGCTGGTCTGCAGGCAGCACCGTCAGCACCTGGCGGCACCGGTCCAATGCCCATTTGAGGTTGATCGCTGTGGGGCGGGTTGCATTCAAAACCTCCCAGGCAGAGTTCAGAGCAGCATCGCTGGGGTCAAGACGCATCGCAAGAGCCATGCCATAGGCGGCAGTTGCCCCGATCAAAGGGGCGCCGCGGACGTGCATATCTTTGATGGCGCAGCAAAAATCTTCGATACTGTCCAGCTGCTCTATGCGGAAATCATGCGGCAGCCATCTTGGGCAAGGATCTTCAGGGCTTGTGTGTTGGTGTCCCACCACAGGGAACGATAGGGGGTGCCGTCGACTTTCACAGAAGACCTCCGAAAATGCTGATCGCGTTGTCGTTTCACGCGAATAGGATTTAGTCTGCCAATGCCAGGCCTGCGCAGGATGACAGCAACCTGGGCAAGGCGTTCAGATCAGGTCTCGCGGAAAAGCAGCAGTCGCGCAAGGCCCAGGTTGAGATCCGCAAAGGTTGAGATCAGCAAAGGTTGAGACCGGCCCAGGTTAAGACCGGCACAGGGCTAGCCCCTGGCGCGCAGCCCCCGTTCATAGGCTGCGGTCAAAATCATCTGCCACTTTTTGGGCGTGCAGCGGTATTCTGGTTCCACATCAAACCGCAGCGGTTGTACATCAGAATTGGGAATCACGCCGCGCAGCCGCCGAGACATGGCGTTCCAGCGACCAAAAGTCTGCGATCTTCGCGCTGTCAGCCACCAGGTCACTTAGTAAAATCAATACTCAGAACTCCTGCTACCTTCACCCCAACAGGCTCAGGACTGTATCACTTTTTATCACACTTTTATTATCAGAGTACCGAGATCGTGTCATGATCGTAAATTGACTGCGGTTTTCGGTTGTTCAAATTTCCTGGCTCATACAACGGTTTTGTTAACGAGAAACAAAGCCCTCTTGCATCACTGCGCGACATTCTGTCACAGTGAGGCGAATCCAGAGGGCGATCCACCGGGGAATTTTGGTGGCCTTTTGTCATATGCGAAGAAAGCGCCACTTCATCCCCATCATCTGATTTTGAAGAGCTTGACAGGTCCAGTGTTGGACAGGCCTATTTATGACAGGCCTATTTATAAGGGCGAGATCAGACGACCCCTCAATCCCTGGGTGCGCTTCATAGCTATCTGGTGGAATGGGTTTGCAGAAACTGACGCTGTTCCAACGGATGAACAGTGTTGCGTCATGACCAAAAAAATCTTGGGAGAGATCAAAATATGAAACATTCCAAACTAAGCATTGGTGCTTTTGTAACCGCAGCCTTTTTGGCGCCGGCCGCGCAGGCGCAGGAATACATCACGATCGGGACCGGTGGCGTTACTGGCGTCTACTATCCAGCCGGTGGTGCGATCTGCCGTCTGGTGAACAAGAGCCGCAAAGAGCATGGTTTCAAATGCGCGGTCGAATCCACGGGTGGCTCTGTCTACAACATCAACACCATCCGCGAAGGTGAATTGCAGTTCGGCGTCGCGCAGTCTGACTGGCAGCACCACGCCTATCATGGCACCTCTAAATTCTCTGAAAAGGGCCCATACGAAGGGCTGCGCGCCGTATTTTCGGTTCACCCTGAACCCTTTACCGTTGTGGCGCGCGCAGATGCAGGCATCGCAAACTTTGATGACCTGAAGGGTAAGCGCGTCAATATCGGCAATCCAGGGTCCGGTCAGCGCGGCACCATGGAAGTGCTGATGGGCGCCAAAGGCTGGGGCATGGAAGATTTTGCTCTGGCAACCGAGCTGAAAGCCGCCGAACAGTCTGCTGCTTTGTGTGACAACCAGATCGATGCGATGATCTACACTGTTGGCCACCCATCGGGATCTATTCAAGAAGCCACCACGGCCTGTGACTCGGTTCTGGTGACTGTTGATGGCGACGCCGTGACCAAACTTGTTGACGACAATGCCTTTTATCGGACGGCAACCATTCCCGGCGGTATGTATCGCGGCTCTGATGCGGATACCCAAACCTTTGGTGTTTGCGCCACGTTTGTATCCTCAACGGATGTTCCCGAAGAGGCGGTCTATGCGGTTGTCAAATCGGTGTTTGAAAACTTTGACGCCTTCCGCAAGCTGCACCCTGCCTTTGCACATCTGAAGCCTGAAGAGATGATTGCCGACGGCCTCTCTGCACCGCTGCATGATGGCGCGGCCAAGTACTACCGCGAAAAAGGTTGGATTGAGTAAAACCTAAAACAACAAAGGGTGGGGCGCGATTTCGTGCCCCACTGCGTTTGCCGCCCCACTCCAGTTGCCAAAGGGTTGGCCCCAAAAACAAAAATAGACAGAGACGGTCCGCAACAGAGGCTATCCTCTTTTAACGACGGAGCCGATCTGTAAGGGAGATTATCCATGACATCCGATGTTCAGGGAAATCGACCGCTAAGCGAAGATGAACTGCAGGAACTGGTTGCTTCCTCCGACGCGGGTGCGCGTAACCCGGTTGGAGCTGTTGGGCTTTCCCTCGCTATCATCGCTGTAAGCTGGTCGGTTTTCCAAGTCATTCTCGCCTCACCCCTTGCAAACTATCTTTTGCCCGGTGCGGTCAATAACAACTCACGTTTGATCCATCTCGCCTTTGCGCTGATGCTGGGCTTTATGGCCTATCCGGCGATGAGCCGCGAAAGCCGCAATCTGGTGTCTTTTGCGCTGGGGCATTTCGGCACAGTCCTTGGCCTGGGCGCCTTTACGGTGGCGCTGATGGTGACGCTGTCGCCTGAGATCTCCATGAATGTGGCTGTCGTGGTTGGCGCGCTCATAGCGCTGGCGCTGGTGGCGCCTACTTTTTTGAATGGGACAGGCGTTGCTACGCCGTTTGAGCGGATCGTGAGCGCGGTTGGCGTCTTCATTGCCATCCTTTTGCTGTCTTACAGTGGTTTTGCACTGCTGGGGCAGTATCTATTTGGCAGCTGGAGCACCGGCTTACAGATGGTGGTGCTGGCGCTTGGTCTGGTGACGGCTTTGCTGTTCGTTCTCGGCTATGTACGCCAGTTGTCTACGCCCGAGCGTCATTTTGTGCCGGTGCAGGACTGGGCTTTGGCGGCCGCAGGGGTATTTGTCTCGGTCTATGGTTTCCTGAACTACCAAAAGATCGTCGACAGCGGTGGTCTTGCCGATGACATCGACAAATTCTACGCGCTGGCCGGCCTGCTGATCCTGTTCGAGGCAGCCCGTCGCGCGCTTGGGCCTGCCATGGCGATTATCGCCACGATCTTTCTCGCCTATGTGTTTTTTGGCGCCTCTGATGTGGTGCCTGAAGTCATCCGCTGGAAAGGCGCCAGCCTGAAAAAAGCCATGAGCCATATGTGGATCACCTCTGAGGGGGTCTTTGGTATCGCTCTTGGGGTTTCGACCAAATTTGTGTTTCTTTTCGTACTCTTCGGCGCCCTTCTTGATAAGGCCGGATCTGGCAACTACTTTATCAAAATGGCCTTTGGTGCCCTTGGTCACCTGCGTGGTGGCCCGGCCAAAGCGGCAGTTGTTGGCTCTGCTGCGACGGGTCTGATTTCTGGATCCTCCATTGCCAATGTGGTCACCACCGGCACCTTTACCATTCCGCTGATGAAGCGGGTTGGCTTTTCATCGGAACAGGCCGGCGCCGTTGAGGTTGCCAGCTCGGTCAACGGGCAGATCATGCCACCGGTGATGGGGGCTGCGGCCTTTTTGATGGTGGCATACGTTGGTATTTCCTACGTCGAGGTGATCACCCACGCGCTGCTTCCGGCGGCCATCTCTTATGTTGCCTTGGTCTACATTGTGCACCTCGAGGCGGTGAAGCGGAACATGCCGACCCTTGGCAATCGTGAAGTCCACATGGCGCGCACCATTGTTGGTATGGCCAGTTTCTTTGCGGTTTTTGCAGGCCTTTGCTATGGCACGCAGTTTCCGGTGGACGCCGCCTCTCGCTGGGCTCCCAGCGTCGCCGGGCTTTTGCTGTTTGGCGCCATTTTTGTCATCTATGTCGCCTTGATTTCCCTTGCGGCCAAAACTCCGGATCTTGAACCGGATGACCCCAATGCCGAAGAGATCGAGCTTCCGGATGTCGCCAAGATCTACAAGGCCGGTCTGCACTATATGCTGCCGATTGTGGTCCTGGTCTACTTCCTGATGATCGAGAAAAAGTCACCGGGTCTCTCGGCCTTTTGGGCAGCAGCGCTGCTCTTCATCATCCTGCTGACGCAGAAGCCGCTAAAGGCGATTTTTCGCGGCCAGAGCAATCTGTTGGAGACCTTTGCTGAAGGTGCCAGCGATCTGTGGCATGGCATGATTGACGGCTCGCGCAACATGATTGGTATCGCGCTTGCAACCGCCACCGCCGGCGTGATTGTCGGCACGGTCACCCTGACAGGTGTCGGGCAGGTGATGGCGGATCTGGTAGAGACCATGGCCTATGGGTTGACCTATCTTAGCGCGCTTGCGGTGCATGTCATCAGCCCGCTGACCGATCTGCTTGGTATTACCAGCTTTGAAGGCACTGTGGCCGAGCGTGCCGCGGACATGACAGGCACCATTCTGGTCTTTGTGCTGATCTGCGTTGGTCTGTTGTCGCTGGTTCTTGGCATGGGCCTGCCCACCACAGCCAACTACATTGTTGTCAGCTCGCTGATGGCCGGGGTGGTTGTCGAACTGGGCGCCCAATCGGGTCTGATTGTGCCTTTGATCGCGGTGCATCTGTTTGTGTTTTACTTTGGCATCATGGCCGATGTGACACCGCCTGTTGGACTTGCCAGCTTTGCAGCGGCCGCTGTCTCGGGAGGCGATGCCATTCGCACCGGCTTTGTCGCGTTCTTTTACTCACTCAGAACAGTGGCTTTGCCCTTTGTCTTTATCTTCAACACAGATCTGTTGTTGATAGACCTTGGGTGGGGTGTCGAAAAACAGGGCATTTGGCTTTACATAAACCCTGCGATTTTGCATGGGCTTGTCGTATTTGTTTCTGCGACCATAGCGATCCTTGTCTTTACGGCTGGCACCATGGGCTATTTCGTCACCCGCAGTCGTATGTACGAAAGTGTCTTGTTGATCGTGGTGGCCTTTATGCTGTTCCGGCCTGATTTTGTCATGAACCGGATCATGCCACCCTACAATCCCGTAGCGCCAATCGAATTGGTGCAGGCACTGGATGCGGCAGGTACGGGGCAGCAGTTACGCCTCACCATTGAGGGGCCGGATTTCGACACCTCTCAAATCATCTCGACAACCTTTGTTGTTGAGGCCGCTGAGGGCCTGGATGGGGCGGCGCGTGCAGAGCAGGCCGGCCTGGTCCTGCTGCCTGAGGGCGCACAGATGAATCTGGACGCCCCCGGGTTTGGTACAGCTGCCGAACAGGATTTGGGTAACTTTGACTTCTACGGGGATAGTCCTGTTTTTGTTAAAACAATTCTTGCGCCTGCGGATCAGATGCCAAAAGAGCTGGTCTTTATTCCGGCCCTTATATTGCTGGCCTTGATCGCTCTGATGCAACGAAGCCGTGCCCGCAAAGAAGCCCGCAAAGAAGAAGGAGTACCGGCATGATAAAATCTGTTCTCTGTGCGCTTGATCTCAGTGATCTGGCAACCGACAAAAAAGTGCTGCAACAGGCGGCACGGCTTGCCAGTCTCGATGGGGCCCAGCTTGATGTGCTCAATGTCCTGCCGGATTTTGGCGAGAGCTGGGTTTCGGGCTTCTTTGAGCGCCATCATCATGAGAAGGCGATAGAAGAGACCTCTGAGAGGCTCAATAAGTTTTGTGTTGAGGTTCTGGGCCCTGAGCGAAACGCAGACATTCGTCATGTCGTGGCCACGGGCACGGCCTATCAGGAGATCCTGGCCGTGGCCAAAACTGCGGGCAGTGATCTCATTGTGATTGGTGCGCATACGCCCGATTTAAAGGACTATCTGCTGGGCCCTAACGCGGCGCGCGTAATTCGGCATTCGGATTGTTCGGTGTTTGTTGTGCGGTGATTTGCACCCAGATAACGACTTGGAAAGGGGCGCCATTTGGCGTCCCTTTTTATTGATAGCCGGTCCTTATTCATAACCTGTCATCTCAAGGTAGCCCGTGCCGGTATGGCTGCCGCTTACCGTGACGGGACCTTCCCAATAGGAGAACGAAACATCCATCCAGCTTTGCGGGTTAAGTGCCTCGACAATAACTGAAACTTCTTTTTCTGGCAGCTGAACCTCCCATTTGACCGGGATCTTACGTTCTGCGACATCCACCTGCGCCAGTGGCAGGGCCTGAAAGGCACCGGGCGGCAGCGCCGTTACCTCCCCGGAGGCGGAAATCCAGGTGCCAGAGCGGAAATCCGCAACGCCGTTTTCGCCCCGCAAGACAAAGCCCATCAGTTTATCGCCACTGTCAAACCGCAACGAAAACCAATCCCATCCGGTTTGATCCTGCGACAGCGGCTGGCTCGACCATTCGCGACCCAGCCAGCCATTGCCACTGACAGCTACCGGCCCAGAGGGCAGGGTGATTGTGCCCCGGATACGGTAGTTGGGCTGCGAGTAGTAATAGCTGGCCTGACCCGCCGCAGATTTCACCGAATACCACGCATCGCCTTGCAAAACCAATGGCTGGGTCGTGTCGGCCGACAGCTGGTAGGAAAAATCACGCCCACGGGCCGAAACATCCAGGTGCGACAGATCAGAGGCGCCGGTCATCTCCCAGTCATCAATCCAGGCCTGAAACGGTTCTGTTGCGCCCCCGGCGTGGCCGATACCACCGCGTGCGAGACGTTCCGCCGAAAAATGCTGCGCAGCACTGGTCAACCCTGCGTGCCCCATCCAGATCTGCGGGCTTTGCCACCCTTCGGCCTCACCGGGGGCAAGGGCGGTTCTGAACAGCGTCCATTGCACCCCATAGGGCGTGCCGTGCGCGTCTTTAAGGTTGGCGGTTAAGTACCACCACTCAATGCGAAAATCAGGGTGGGATCCGTGGTCTTGCGGGAATTGCAATGACACTCCCGCGCGCGGCTCTGCAAAGCCTTCGGCCTGAGTTCCCAACCCAGCAAAACCCTGGGCAAAGACAGGATGCGGTAGCACCACAAACAGACCCACAAGCATATGGCTAACGTTCACTGGAAAACACCTTCAACAACTCATTTGGCTGCAGGCGAAACAGTCGCCAGGCCGGAATGAGGGCGGCAAACAGGGCTGCCAAAAGGGCGAGCCCGATGAGACGCAGCCAGTCGAGCGGAAACAGATAGACCGGAAGGCGCCAGCCAAAGGCCTCAGTATTGATCACCACCAACAGAGCCCAGGACAGCACGAGGCCAAGTGGCAACGCGATCAGGGCCGTGAGACCGGCCATCAGCAGGCTGCGCAGGATGTCGATTTGCGCCAGTGTTTTGCGGCTCACGCCCATAGCCCAGATGGGGCCCAGCTGCGGCAATCGTTGGTTCCAAAGGGTAATCAGGCTGGTGAAGATTGCAAACCCTGCCACCCCGAGGGTCAGAAGTTTCAGCGTATCAGTGACCAGGAATGTCTGGTCAAAAATGGCCATTGACCTTTGCTTTACGACAGCTTGCTCCACAAGGTTTTCTCGTTTTAAGTCAAAGCGTTTGTGCAGTGTTTTGATAAGGTCTGGCACCGCCTCACTGGGGAGGTGCAGGCCAAAACGCAGGTTTGCAACATTGGGGGCCCGCTGCAGCAACACCGCAAGTGACACGATGGCCTGCCCATGCGGATTGCCATAGTCGGAATAGACCCCAACAATCTCGGTGGGCCAGCCTTGTGGCAGTGTGACATGGTTGCCCATATCCAATCCCTCACGCCGCGCGAACTGCTCACTGATGAGGATGCCACTGCCATTTGCAACCAGATCCCAGGCCTTGGCCCGTGCCGTGAGCATTGGCCAGTTTTGCCGATAGGTTAGATCATCCCGCACCCCGTAGATTTTGAGCTGGCCGGTCTCTCGCTGCAGATCATAGGACCGGATCGGCAGGACGCGCACTTCCTGCGTCTCTAGCCAGCTTTGCAGGGCCGCGCCTTGGGCGTCATCGCGCGCCGTGACGTAGAGCTCGGCAGAAAGACGTTGATCCATCCATTCGGTAAAGGTGAGCCTGAAGCTGGAAACCATTGTCCCGACGCCAATATTTGCCGCAAGCGCCAGCATGAGCGCCATCAAGGCCAGCGACATGCCCGGAAGCTGCGCCCGCGCATCCGCCCAGAGCCAATGGATCAGCGGGTGGCGGGACATGCCTTGCCCCAGGCGCAGAAAATGCGACAGACAATAGGGCAAGGTCAGCGCCACGCCCAGCATTATGCCGCCTAAAAAGAGGAACCCTCCCATGAGGCCGCCCTGCAGCAAAAGCGCCAGGACCCCGCCCGCAATCAGCCCGGCTCCCGCAAAAGCCCAGCTCGCAAAACTCTGGACGACCTGCTGACCTCTGGCCCGGGTAGACGGCGCTTGCAGAATTGGCAGTCTCCATAAGCTATGGAAGGACTGCGCGCTTGCAACGCCAGCGCCCAATAGGGTCATCGCCAGCCCCGAGAGGGCCCATTGCGGCTGCAGCGACAGGCTTTGGGAGACTTGTGCTCCGTAAAGGCCGGACAGGGTGGCGGCGACATCCGGTAACAGGGCTGCGGCCAGAAAATAGCCAACAGTCAATCCGATGCAGGCTGACAGGACTGCTATGATTGTCACCTCCGCCATCAGGAGGCCAGCCAAGGTGGCCAAGGGCACGCCAAGGCAGCGCAGGGTGCGAAACAGGCTACGGCGCTGTTCCATTGCGAGGCCAATCGTGCCCTGAACGATGAAAAGCCCAACCGCAAAAGACAAAAACCCAAACGCCGTCAGGTTAAGGTGAAAGCTCTCGGTCAGGTTGCCGGGGTCTGCCGGGGTGGTCGTGTTGCGATCCAGCTGTATATGCCCGGGCAGGGTTTCCAGCGCAGCGGTGCTGGGGGCTACGCCTGACAGCAGGACAAGTCGCGTGAGCGTATCGGGCCTCTCAAGCAGGCGGCTGATGACCGAGATGTCGCCAACAGCAACGCCAATAGGCAGCGTTTTTGAGCGGCGAAGCACCAATGTGGGGGCCGCATCAACGAGGCTGGCGGCCGTTTCCGGATGCATGATCAGCCCGCCGGAGATCCCAGCATGTCACTAAGCAAGGAGGCATCCGGACTGGAGGGATTTGCCTGCGCGAGACCTGGAATATGGGGTGCCGTCAGAAAATCAATCCCAATAAGATCAATGTTATGCGACCCAAAACTGAGTTCCCCCTCCAGCACCGGTGACAGCTGCCATCCGGCGCGTTTGAGGGCAACATAGTCTGCAACGCGCAGGTCAGTTGCCGTTGAAATCAGGCTGGGCTGATCCGCCTGCTGTAAAAACACCTCTGCCTTGGCATAGCTGGTGCGGGCCTGGGCATTGATGGCCTGCACTGCGGACCACAGAGCGGTTGCCAGGGCCAGCCCGGTGATGAGGGCGGCCAATTGAAACAGATGATGCCGCCAATAGGACAATAGCGCAAAAAGAGCAGCCCGTTTCACGACAGGTTTCCGCCGCTCAGATGAAGCCTGCGGTCGAGACAGGACGCCAGAGGTTCCGAATGGGTGAC
This sequence comes from Pseudophaeobacter leonis, assembly GCF_002087335.1. Taxonomy (GTDB): domain Bacteria; phylum Pseudomonadota; class Alphaproteobacteria; order Rhodobacterales; family Rhodobacteraceae; genus Pseudophaeobacter; species Pseudophaeobacter leonis. Next base: position 9,934 of record NZ_MWVJ01000020.1, on the reverse strand, counting down.
GAGAAACAATGCACACTGTGTTTCCCTGACCAGGTCGAGCATGAGCGACAAAACGGCCTCGCCAGTTTCTTCATCCAGACTGCCTGTGGGCTCATCAGCCAGCAGCAGTTTTGGTCGCACGGCGAGTGCACGTGCAATGGCGACCCTCTGCTGCGGGCCACCCGAAAGCTGTTCGGGGAAGCGATTGAGCAGGTCGTTCAGGCCAAGACGAGAAGCGAGATAGGCCTCCCATTCGGCATCGTGACGCTCTGCCAGTTTGGCTTGCAGCGAAATATTGGACGTGACATTCAGTGAGGGAACGATGTTAAACTGCTGAAATACAATAGAAACCTTTGATCGACGCAGGGCCGCACACCTGGCTTCATTCAGACCGCTAAGTGCCGCGCCATCCAGGTGGATTTCACCGCTGTCAAACTCATCCAAAGCGCCAACAAGATGCAACAGGGTGCTCTTGCCGGAGCCGCTCTCTCCTGTGAGAGCAAGCGTTTTTCCGGCACTGAGACTGAGGGAAACCCGGTCGAGAATAGGTTTCTCAAGATCACTGCCCGGGATCGTCTTGGTGACCTCTGTGACTTCTAGAACCATTTTGGCCCTCAATTTTAACGGTGTGCCGCGCGAAACGCACCGCACTCAGCCCGGTGTCAGTCAATACCGCTGAGAGCAGAGTGTCCAGACCACGGCGCGGTTTGAAGCCTGTTTGGTGCCGGTTTGCTGCCTGTTTAGCGCCTGTTGGGTGCCAGTTTGGTGCCGGGGGGATTAGCCGTAAAAGCAGCTATAGAATGGGGGCAAAAAGACGGGCAATCGGCGACAGAAGGCGGATTTTCCAGTTTTGCGCGTCCAGAAGCTTCGTCTCTTCTACAGAATTTGCAAAATCCTGCTCCAGAACGCTTTTTAGCTGCTGCGCCATCACGGGGTCGAACATCACCGCCATGGTTTCAAAATTTAGCCGAAAGGAGCGATTGTCCAGGTTTGTTGTCCCTACGCCTGCAACCGCATCGTCTATCAGAAACACCTTTTGGTGCATAAAGCCCTCAGAGTAGCGATAGATGCGGACGCCGGCTTTGCGCAGGTCATCAAAATAGGAAAACGCGGCGAGCCACGGCAGGTAGTGATCTATACTATTGGACAAAAGTATCCGCACATCAACGCCCCGCAGGGCTGCATGTTTGAGGGCCGCAACAACATCCAGATCCGGAACAAAATAGGGGGAGGCAACCCACAACCTTTCCTTACTCGCTGTAATTGCTGAAAAATATAACATTGAACCATTTGCGGTTTGATCGCCAGGCCCGGTTGCCGCGATCAACACAGATTGGTTCGCCACGGCTGGAGAGGGCGTCCAGTTCAACAGCTCCCAGATCGGCTCTTCCGTTTGCCATTGCCAGTCTTCAGCAAAGGAAAGTTGCAATTGTTGCACAGACGGCCCCTGCAGCCGCAGGTGGGTGTCGCGCCAAGGGCCGAATTTGGGGTCCAGCCCAAGGTATTCATCGCCAATATTCAGACCACCGGTAAATCCGACATGCCCGTCGACAACCAGTGTCTTGCGATGATTGCGAAAATTGATGTGAAACCTGTACTTTGGACCACGGCTGGTTTTCGGGTCCACCAGATTTATCCCGGCGGCCTCAAGGGCGGCAAGGTAGGTCTTGGGCAATCCGTGACTGCCGATCGCATCGTTCATGAACCATATGGTCACACCACGCCGCGCAGCCTGGATAAGGTGCTCTTGCAGCCGCGTACCCAAATGATCGCTACGGACAATATAGAACTGAAAAAGTATATATTCAGACGCATTATCAATGGCTTCAAGGACGGCATCAAAGGTGTCTGGTCCATCAATCAACAGGGTGCAATGGTTGCCGCGACACAAAGACAGTCCCGAGATAGCCTCAAAAGGGGCGGGATTAATCCGCTGCTGCGCGCGATCACGGCTCTCTTGCATATCGGTTTGCGCGCCAATGAGCGAGAAAAGATCAACCCGGGCGCGGTGGTAGCCTTTAAAGCGGAACTGGCCGAAAATCAGATAGGCGGGCAGGGCGATCAAAGGCACGGAGAGCAAAAACACGACCCAGCCAATGGCCCCTTGCGGCGTGCGCGCAGTGCGGGCGGCATTCAGCGCTGAGACGGCCGCAGCCGTCCACATTGAGACAACAGCAATAGAACTGATCACGACCCAAAACATTCGCTCTCCCGCACGAGTTGTTGCCTCAGCTCCAGTCTGAGCAGCAGCGCCGGTCGCTGTAAAGAATATAGGTGTCCCTGACGCGAGAAAACGGTCAATACTGGCGCGTAAGACCCCGAACCCCTTATTGCCCTTGGTCTTTCAGTGGATTGGGAGAGTGGCAATCCGTTCAAGCTGTGGAAATGTAACCAAATGAATTACCGAAAATTTCCGCAGGTCCTGGTGAAGTCCCTCTGGCTTGCTCTCAAGCGGTTTAACGACAAAAACGGCTGGGTCATGAGCAGCCATATCGCGATGTCGATGATGTTGGCGCTGTTCCCGTTTGTGCTTTTTACGGTCGCGCTGTCAGGCGCCGTTGCCAATGTTTTTTCCAGCGATGTTGCTTTGGAGGATCTGGTCGATCTGGTGTTTGGCTCCTGGCCCGAGGCGGTGTCGACCCCCATAGTTACCGAGCTTTACGCAGTGTTGGAGACCTCCAGCACCGGACTTGCCACGTTTGGCGGGCTGCTTGCGCTCTATTTTGCCTCCAATGGGGTAAATGCGGTGCGCGTGGCGATGGTTCAGGCCTATCATGATACGGATACGCGGCCCTTTTGGCTGTCCCGGGTGATTTGTTTTGGCCTGGTGATCCTCGGCGGGATTGGCATTCTTCTGGTAGCGACTTTTGAGGTTATCTTGCCGCTCTATCTGCGCTATCTGGCTGGTTTTTTTCCGGAAATGCCTGTCTTGCTCAGCTTGCCTTTGGGCATCAATACGCTCCTGGCGGCGCTTTTGCCTTTGGTGGCGGTGCTGATCTGCCATTTGCTGCTGCCAGGACGCATTCACCGGGTGCGCACGATCTTGCCGGGAACGCTGCTGACTGTAGCACTTTGGTGGGCCGCTGGGAATGGGTTTGCCTATTATGTGGGCTCGATCGCGCAGTATTCTGCGACCTATGCCGGGCTTGCCGGCGCAATGGCTGCGATGATTTTCCTCTATGTCAATGCCGCGATTCTCATCTTGGGCGCCGAGTTCAATGGTGTGCTGATCGATCTTAAGAGGCCAGTTTGATCTTATGAGGCCAGTTTGATAAAAAAAAGCCTGTTCGCGACAGGGGGGCTTGATGCTGGCGGGGTGTTTTCACCTGTCCTCTGTCAAATAACATGCCGCCCGTTTCCAATTTGGAAACAATAGGGCAGTTTTTGCCATATTTCAGCCATAACCGGGACCAATTCAAAGCCTAGCAATTGCGCAAAGGCAGAGCTGAAAGGCAGACCTGCCTGACAGGCAAACGCGATGGATAGACTGCAATGGTACCCAAAAGCAAAACACCACTGAAACCAAATGTACTGGACCTGATCTGGCAAAAAACAGGGTTTGGGGCCCGGATCTCGCGTCGCTCGCGTGTAACCCTGCAAAGCGAAGGCGAGGGCGAAGAGACCCTCAGGCTGCGCGATATGGCGACACAGTCCCTATGCGCCAGGCAAACAGCCTATGGTATCGCTTTGCAGTAGTCACTCCGCTATCGGCGAGCAGGACAAAGGGTCCAAATACCTGCGGCAAGACCTAAGACATTGCCGCAGAAGCTTTATTCAGGTTGTTTTATTCGGGCTGAGGATTGCCCTTAAAGCCCATCGCCACAACAAATTTTTCAGAGCTGTCAGAGCGCGAAGACGGTGGTTTTACATTGGCGACCTTGGTGAATTTGTTCTTCAACAGCTTTTGCAGCTCACCCTCGGCGCCACCGGCCAGAACCTTGGCGACAAAGGTGCCACCGTCTTCCAGCACGTCAAAGGCGAAATAGGCAGCTGCCTCGCAGAGGGCCATAATCTTCAGGTGGTCGGTCTGCTTATGGCCAGAGCTGGATGCGGCCATGTCTGACATGACAACATCCGCCTTGCCGCCCAACCATTCCTTTACCTTGTCGTCAGCCCCCTCATCCATAAAGTCGAGCTGGTGAAACTCGGCCCCCGCAATAGGTTCCATTTCCTGCAGGTCAACGCCGATAATCCGGCCCTGCGCCTTGCCCTGCTTTTCGCCCATGGCGTTGATCCGCTTGACCGCAACCTGGGCCCAGCCACCTGGGGCACAGCCCAGATCGACAATGCGCGCGCCTGGCACCAGAAAGCGGTATTTGTCATCCACTTCCATAATCTTATAGGCGGCGCGTCCACGATAGCCCTCTGCCTTTGCCCGTTTGACATAGGGGTCGTTCAACTGTCGCTGCAGCCACCGTGTGGAACTCAGGCGTCTTCCGCGCGCGGATTTCACCTTTACCTTCAGCTCGCGTTGGCCGCGGCCCGAGGTGTTCTTGCCGGTTGGGGTTTTACCAGTAGGCGTTTTTGCCATCATCATCACCGTTGTCGCCTGAACCTCCAGTCAGAGGGGCAGGGTGTAAATTTCATTTTGGCGCCTCAGAAGGGCCCGTCTTCCAGCACGCCATCAGCGCTCATCTGCGCATAAAGCAGCCCTTCACGCAGGCCACGGTCTGCAACAGACAGCCTATCAGTTGGCCAACACCGCAGCAGGGCCTGCAAAATTGCAGAGCCCGACATGATCAAAGCCTGCCGATCCTCACCAATGCGCGGGTCGCGCCGCCGACCCTGAGGGCCCAGCTCCAGATAGCCACGGATCACCTTGTCGATCTGGTCACTGGTCATGCGCAGCCCGTCCACCTTGGTGCGATCGTAGCGCTTTAACCCAAGATGCGAGGCGGCAACAGTGGTCACAGTACCTGAGGTGCCAACAATCTGAAAGCCGGCCCGGGTCTGCTCATCCTTATAGGGGGCAAAATCCGCAAGATGCTCTTCAAAGAACCAGCTCATCAGGGCAAAGCGGGCAGAATCGTCTTCCACGTCATTGAACTGATCACGCAGAGTCGCCACGCCCAAAGGCACGGATATCCAGTCCACCACCTTGGCCGAGGGAAAAGGGCTGCTTGCGGGGTGAAATCCGGCATGCAGCCGCATGATGGCGGCTGGGCGGTCACGTCCGGGTACCGACGACAGGTCGATCCAGACCAGTTCCGTTGAGCCGCCGCCAATGTCCACCACAAGCAATTGCTCGGTTTTGGTCGAGACCAGCGGGGCGCGGGAGATCACCGCGAGACGGGCTTCTTCCTCTGGCTGGATGATCTCGAGGGGCAGACCGGTTTCCCGTTTGACCTGGCGAATGAACTCGCGGGAATTCTTTGCCCGCCGACAGGCCTCTGTGGTCACCAGGCGCATCCGCTTCACCCGGTTGCGCTTTAGCTTTTGCTGACAGATCCGCAGCGCCTGAATGGTACGCGCCATCGACGAGCGGGACAGACGTCCGGTTCGTTCAAGCCCGGTCCCCAGTTGGACCGACTTGGAAAAGCTGTCGACCACATGAAAGCCGCTGCCCTTTGGCTGGGCAATCAGCATGCGGCAACTATTTGTGCCAAGATCCAGCGCGGCATAAAGCGCATCTGAATCCGGACGGGCTGGTACAGGGGTTTCAACCACCTTGGGAAACGCGCCCGCACCCTTGGAACGCCTGGGCGTCATGATTCACGCCCTCCGATTATCGTGTTGCCTATAGACTATGGAGGCCGGCCATGCGGCGCAAGGGCAACTGGTGCCCAGTAGACCCTAGATTTTGCTTGCAATCGCGGTTTCGGGGCAGGCGCACAGGCAGGGGTTGCGGCAAACTCATAAGCTTGATGAATATTTTGGGCGGCGTGGGCTGTGGTCAGGGCCGCCGCAGCTTTGTATTCACAGACGGGTCAAAACGTCGCTCAAAACCCAAGTGATGTCGAAAATCGGCGTACTCCGCAAAACGGGACGCACTAGAAACGAGAAGTATCAGACGTCTGAGGAGGACTGGCTATGGCGGATGTGACCATCGTGTATTGGCGCGATATTCCGGCGCAGGTTATTGTGGGAAAGGGTCGTCGTGGCTCGAAACGGCAGCTGGAAGAGCGCTTTGAGCAGGCCATCGACCGCGCGGCGATGAAGGTCAATGCCAAGGACAGCGATGCCTATCTGGCAGAGTGGCGCAAGGCAGCTCCCTACGCGCTGGACGGCGACGCGGGTGACATTGCCGAGGCCGAGGCCCAACGTCTGGAAGCGGAATACGATCAGGATCGCCTCAAGGCGCTGATTGCAAATGACGGATGGGCGTGAGCCTGACACCAGTATGGGAGGCCGTGATGGCTTTGTTGAACTTTAAAAAGCGTGAGGCGAAAACGCCGCAAACCGTCAATTCCCAGGTCGAGGCCTTGTTGCAGGGCTATTCGATCGAGGTAATGCCGCGCACGGCCGCCAAGGTGGAAAACTTTCGTGACCTTCTGCCCGCAGGCACCCGCGTCTATATCGCCCATATCGATGGCACCCCGATCGAGGAAATGGTCGCAACCGCGAAACGGCTGAACGCCGAGGGCTACCCGGTGATGCCGCATTTCCCGGCGCGTATCATTCAGGACGAGGCGATGCTTGCGGACTGGATCGCGCGCTATCAGGGCGAAGCGGATGTGACGCAGGCCCTGCTGTTGGCGGGGGGCGTCAACACACCTCACGGCGCGTTCCATTCCTCCATGCAGCTGTTGGAAACCGGCCTGTTTGACAAGGCGGGTTTTACCAATCTGCATGTGGCAGGCCACCCTGAGGGCAACAAAGATATCGACACGGACGGATCAAGCAAGAACGTCGACGAAGCCCTTCAGTGGAAACAAAAATTCTCTGAACGCACGGATGCAAAGATGGCGCTGGCGACCCAGTTTGCCTTTGAAGCCAAGCCGATTATTGCCTGGGCTGACAGCCTGAAAGAGGCAGGTGTCGATATTCCGATCCACATCGGTATTGCGGGGCCTGCCAAACTGCAAACCCTGATCAAATTCGCCATTGCCTGTGGCGTCGGCCCCTCGCTTAAAGTGCTGCAAAAACGCGCAATGGATGTCTCCAAGCTGCTGCTGCCTTACGAGCCGACAGATGTCTTGGCAGAGCTCGCCGCCCACAAGGCCGCAAACCCTGACTTTAACATTTCACATGTTCATTTCTTCCCGCTTGGCGGCATAAAAACCAATGCCAACTGGGCCATCAACAACGGCGGCGCATCCGCGCAGCCCGTCAACACCCAGGGATAAACAATGACCCGTACAGTACTAGAATCAAAAACAAAAACCGCTGTGATGGGCTTTGACGAGCCGTTTTGCGTTATCGGCGAACGTATCAACCCGACAGGGCGCAAAAAGTTGGCGGCCGAGCTGGAAGCCGGTGATTTTTCAACCGTAGAACGCGACGCGGTTGCGCAGGTTCTGGCTGGCGCCACGGTGCTCGATATCAACGCAGGCGTGGTCTACAACTCCAACCCCAACCCCAACGAGACCGAGCCGCCCCTGATGCGCAAGATCATTCAGATGGTGCAGGGGCTGGTGGATGTGCCGCTCTGTATCGACTCGTCTGTGCCAGGCGCGCTGGAAGCCGGGCTGGAGGTCTGTGAAGGCCGCCCCTTGCTGAATTCCGTCACCGGCGAAGAAGAGCGTCTGGAGCAGATCCTGCCGCTGGTCAAAAAGTACAACGTGCCTGTTGTGGCGATTTCCAATGACGACACAGGTATCTCCGAAGACCCGGATGGGCGCTTTGAGGTTGCCAAGAAAATCGTTCAGCGCGCTGCCGATTTTGGCATTCCGGCGCATGATATTGTGGTGGATCCGCTGGTGATGCCGGTTGGCGCCATGGGGACCGCAGGTCTGCAGGTTTTTGCCCTGGTGCGGCGTCTGCGTGAAGAACTGGGTGTAAACACCACCTGTGGCGCCTCCAACATCTCCTTTGGCCTGCCAAACCGGCATGGTATCAACAACGCCTTTTTGCCAATGGCAATGGGTGCCGGCATGACCTCGGCGATCATGAATCCGGTCGGCCTGCCGGTGACGCAAAAAGCCCTCGCCGCCAAGAAAGAAGAAGTTGCCGCCGCTGGCATTATCCTGCCCGAAGGCATGGATGACGAAACTTTTGTCACCCTGTTTGGTCTGGGCTCAATGCAGCCCCGCGCAGGTAAGGAAATGGAGGCCATTCGTGCCGCGAACTTCCTCACCAACAATGACCCGCACGGCGGCGAATGGATCAGGTTCAACAAACCCCCGCTCAAGGAGGGGCAAGAGGCACGTGGTCGTGGGGGCCGGAGCGGTGGCCGCCGCCGTCGCTCGTAAGACGCGCTGCAAAACTACCTGTAAAAGGTCGGGGAAACCCGGCCTTTTTTGGTGCTGTTGGCTCTTATTTAGTGCTGTTGGCCCCATTTTATTGATGTTGGCACTGGGGGTAAGAAGATGCAGAACCTGCGTATTTGCTGCTGTCCCTGCCAATCCTGTAAGGCAAAAGGCGACAATCACCCCTGATTTTTGTGACCAAAAAGAGCTAAGGAAGATTCTGGCGAAGAGACAGGGAATAGGCGATGCTTCCATAAATTGATTACTTTCAATACCTTGAGAATATCTCTTCCTCCGACATATCCGCAATTTGTCCTCCCAGTCGAGGGATTTGCCAAGCCGATGCAACCACAATGGGAGCGCGCAGAGGGCTGCCTGTCAGTATCCTTGCGGACATCTTGGAACACGCGAAGAAAACCATGAGCGACGACCTGTACTCAGGCGGTAGCTCGATGGAACAGAAGCGCAAGGCGGTCATGAAGTTGGACTGAAAAGCCTGCTACTGACGCTTGCGCCGGTGTTTGGATTGGGGCGAATACTGCTGAAAAAATCTTTCTTGATCGGTTGCCTATTCACTGATTCAATTCCCTCATTGATTGAGGGATTTCGCGATGATGGGGCCAAGGCAGGAAGCACAGACAGTGCTGTTTTATGAGTTCTCGCTGGAGGATCATATCCCGCAAGATCATCTGCGACGGTCAATAGATCGGTTCGTAGATCTGGATGATATCCGCCGGTAACTATCTGACTTCTATAGCCACACAGGTCGCCCGTCGATTGATCCTGAACTTTTGATCCACATGCTTGTTGTGGGTTACTGCTTCTGGACCTGGTCTGCGCGCCGCCTTTGTGAAGAGGTTCATCTGAATCTTGCCTAGCGTGGGTTCTGCCGCCTTGCTCTGTCCGACCCTGTGTCCAATCACTCGACATTTCCCAAGAACCGCCACGGTGGCTTTCGGGAGAGCAAACTACTGAGGCATCTGTTTGAGAAGACTGTCGCACGATGCATCACGGATGCCAAAATCGCCCTGGCCCATATCGACCAGATTGACGAAAGTGATATGAACCTGCTTTCCAGCATCGCCCACGACCATGACGCCATCGCGAAGCCGGGCTACGGTCGGATCATCATGGCCAAGCGGGGCGAGAGCTTGACAGCCTCCGGGCAGCCTATGCCCAGGGTTCCCCTTTACAAGGGGCAGGTTGCCGTTGGTCATATCGCAACAGCCTGCGCCAAAATGCAGGGTCCGCAGTGGCCACCTATCAGGATCTGGGCAAAGGCAAGCCACAGGAGTGCACCGCAGGCGCGGGGGCTCCGGTTCAGAGGCTCAAGAACCGGTTTTCCAAAAAGGAGACCGCACAGAAAGTCGAGGGCTCTGAATTGCTGCGCCTCAAGAGTGCTGGGCAGTCATTCTCTGTCAGCATGAAAGGCGCCCCCGATGCCAAGGCAGAGGCCGTGCTTCAGGCTATTGGTTTCCGATCCTACATTGACGGGGATTGGCTGATCACACGCGCCCTGCATACCCTGGATAGCGGCGGCTATCAGACCAAGATCAAGGCAGAGCCGTTGAAATGATGTAAGCGTCCGGCCTGCCTGCACTGACGCT
>NZ_MWVJ01000002.1 GCF_002087335.1 Pseudophaeobacter leonis | reverse complement strand
GATTGGTGGCGCGGGCTATGACCGCTTTGAATTCAATATCGAAACTGACGGCATTGAATTCACGTCTCTTGGCACAGACACCATTGCGGACTTCTCAGAAGGGGATGTGCTGGACGTTTATGGCTGGGGCCTGGGTACGTTGGATGCCAGCTATAGCCTGCAAGGAAACGACAGCCTGATCTTGCTGGAAGCCGGGACAGCACATCAAAGCACAATCCTGCTCGAAGGGTATCACATCACCCAAAACGACTGGAACCTCTATGGAGAAACCTTGAGTGTGAATTGGTCTGACGCGATTTAAATCGCCTCAGGCAAACGAGTAGCGGCCTCCTGAAACCATTGGAACACCAATGCAGTCAGGCGCCGAAAATTTTACCCGCAGTGAAGATGAGACCTTCACTGCGGGCTTCTTCTGTAAAGGGTGAAAATAGATAGAGGCTCGGATTGCAGGGCAGCACAATTTGCGGGCTGAGTGAGGCCCGCCCCCCTAGCAGCGACATGAATCTGGTACCGCCGCCAGATCCGACCAGCTATTCAGCCAGACAGACCTAAAGGGCTATTCAGCCACAGTCTTTAGGGTTGCCATCAGACTGTGGAACCTTTCCCCCTGGATCGCCACATGGTCCCGCAAGATATTTGCTGCGCGCTCGGGTTTACCCTGTTCAAGCGCTTCAACGATCTCTTTGTGTTCGGTCATTGACTGCGCCATCCGGCCGCGCAAGCGCAACTGCTGCCTGCGAAATGGCTTTAGACGCCGGTGCAGTGCTGCTGCCTCGGAAGACAGAAAACTGTTGCCGGACTGTTGATAGATGATCAGGTGAAACCGTTCGTTCTCGGCGTAATAGGTATCCGGGTCCTGGGCGTCGATGGCCGCCTGACATTTGACGTTTGCATCCCGCAGCTCTGCCAAAGCCGCATCAGATATCCGCATCGCGCCAAGCCGGCCACACACGGCCTCGATCTCGGCCATGACCTCAAACATTTCCATCAGCTCAACCGGGCCGGGTTGCCGCACAAAGGCGCCGCGGCGCGGGATCAGCTCAACCAGACCAGAGCGGGAAAGGCGCTGCAAAGCTTCTCTTAAAGGGGTCCGCGAGACGCCAAACTGCTCCGCCAGGCGCACCTCATCCAGCCGGTCTCCATCCGAAAATGTTCCGTCAAAGATGAGCTCTTCCAGCTCTTTTGCAATCGTATCTGCGCGGCGTTGTTCCATAGCTGTCTTTTTAGTTAGCCCCATTCTGAAATTCAAGAACGCAATTATTGTATACAAGAAGTTTGACTTGAAATACATCATAGGCCTATCTTGCCAGCACCCGGTATCTACCGGATCGGATTCTTATGGGAGGAAAACATGAAATCCATGCTGAAGACTGCCGTTGCGGCCCTGGCGCTCACATCCGTGAGCACGCTGGCCCATGCCACTGAGCTGCGCTTGTCGCACCAATGGTCAAACAAAGACATCCGCCATAAGGTGGCCCAGATTGTCGCCGACGAAGTGGCTGCTGCCGGTGTTGATCTCGACATCAAGATCTTCGGCTCGAAATCACTTTTCAAGCCACGGGAGCAGTATAAACCCCTGAGCCGCGGCCAGCTGGATATGACGGTTCTGCCGCTCAGCTATGCCGGGGGCCAGCAGCCTGCCTATAACCTGACCCTGATGCCGGGTCTGGTGAAAAACCACGATCACGCCGCACGCCTGTCTGACTCACCCTTTATGGCCGCTCTGGAGGAGAAGATGGCCGAGGATGATGTCATGGTGCTGGTGCACGGCTATCTTGCGGGCGGCTTTGCCGGCAAGGACAAATGCATCACCAAGCCGAGCGACGTAGAGGGTTTGCAGACCCGTGCCGCCGGTAAATCATTTGAGCAGATGCTGGCAGGGTCCGGGGCTTCTATCGCCTCTATGGCCTCATCCGAAATCTACAACGCGATGCAGACCGGTGTTCTGCAGGCGGCCAATACCTCGTCCTCGTCCTTTGTGTCCTACCGCATCTATGAGCAGGTCAGCTGCTACACGCCCGCAGGCGATGTTGCTTTGTGGTTCATGTATCAGCCACTGCTGATGAACAAAACCGCCTTTGAGGGTCTGAACGACGCACAGCAGGCTGCCCTGCTGGCCGCCTCTGAAAAAGCCGAGGCCTACTATCTCAAAGAAGCCAAGCTTCAGGATGCTGCCTCTGCAAAAGTCTTTGCCGATGCCGGTGTGGAAATCGCCGAAATGACGGCTGAGGATTTTGAGGCCTGGCGTGCCATTGCCATGGAGACCTCCTATGCAAAGTTCGTCACAGACGTGAAAGACGGACAGACATTGCTGGATCTGGCTCTGGCTGTTGAGTGACCTTTTGGCGGGGCGCCTGCAGCGCGCCCTGCCTCTCCCCTCTCCTTTCTCTGAAATTCAAATCACAGGAGGCGCTCGTGGCAGGCCATAGCTCCGCCGTTGCGTCCCATACCGGGAACAATCCTTTCCTTCGCCTAGTTTCGGCGCTGTCGACACTGGCCGGCTGGTGTTCGGCCGCCATGATTGTCGCCGCCGTTGCCATCACGTGCCAGATGATCATCGTCCGTTTCGTGCTGAATGGCTCGACCGTCTGGCAAACCGAGGCCGTCATTTATCTGGTGATCGCCGCCACCCTGGTCGGCCTGCCCTATGTGCAGAGCCTGCGTGGCCATGTGAACGTGGATCTGATCCCACTCTCGCTGTCGCCACGGCCCCGCTTTTTCATGGCCATCGTCACCTCGGTCCTGTCGATCTCGATCGTTGCGGTGATGGTGTTTTACGGCTTTGAGTACTGGCATTTCGCCTGGGACCGCGGCTGGAAATCCGACACGATCTGGGGCGTACGCCTGTGGATCCCCTATCTGGCAATTCCGGTTGGCTTTGGCCTGCTGCTTTTGCAACTGATCGCCGACCTCGTGGCTGTGCTGCTTGGCATCGATAAACCCTTTGGTCTGGAGTAATCTCGATGGACCCTCTTCTTTTGGGAGCGATTGTGGCCATTGCCACCATTCTGGTTCTCTTCTCCGGCGTCTCTGTGGCCATTGGCCTGTTGATTGTCTCCGCAGGTTTCCTGCTCATATTCGACGGTGCCCGGTCGCTGGAACTGATGCCCGAGCTGCTGTTTGGCAAGCTCGACAACTTTGCTCTTTTGTCGATCCCGATGTTCATCATCATGGGCTCCTCAATCGCCTCGACGCGGGCAGGCGCGGATCTCTATGAAGCGCTGGAGCGCTGGCTGACCCGTGTGCCCGGCGGTCTGGTGATTTCAAACCTTGGCGCCTGCGCGCTGTTTGCGGCGATGTCCGGGTCTTCCCCTGCCACCTGCGCTGCCATTGGCAAAATGGGTATTCCTGAAATGCGCAAGCGGGGCTATCCGGACGGGGTTGCCGCAGGCTCGATCGCCGCGGGCGGCACCCTGGGTATTCTGATCCCGCCCTCTGTTACGATGATTGTCTATGGCATCGCCACAGAGACCTCGATTGGTCGGCTGTTTCTGGCCGGTGTGATCCCGGGACTACTGCTGGTTGTGCTGTTTATGGCCTGGTCGCTCTATTCCACCTGGAAATCGGGCGATGCGTCACGTCTCGGCGCAGGTAGCTATAGCTGGGCGGAACGGTTTGAAATCCTGCCCCGCGTTCTGCCCTTCCTCGCGATCATCCTGGGCGTGCTCTATGCGATGTATGGCGGTATTGCGACCCCGTCGGAGACGGCTGCAGTTGGCGCTCTGCTTTGTTTGCTGATCGGCCATGATCATCTACAAGCTCTGGAATCCCCGTGATCTGTGGGTGGTGCTGCGTGACAGCACCAAGGAAAGCGTGATGATCCTGTTTATCATCGCCGCTGCTGGGTGTTTTCCTACATGCTCAGCTCGCTGTTCATCACCCAGTCCATCGCCGAATGGATCGGCACACTGAACGTCAATCGCTGGGTCTTGATGGGGGTTGTGAATGTCTTCTTGCTGATCGCCGGATTCTTTTTGCCCCCCGTCGCTGTGATCCTGATGGCCGCACCGATCCTGTTGCCGATCATCGACACTGCCGGGTTTGATCCCATCTGGTTTGCCGTGGTGCTGACCATCAACATGGAGATCGGGCTGATCTCTCCTCCGGTCGGGCTGAATCTCTATGTGATCAACGGCATCGCGCCGGATATCTCCCTCAAAACCATCCTGACCGGCTCTTTGCCCTTTGTGGCCTGCATGGTTCTGGCGATTGTGCTGCTCTGCCTGTTCCCTGGCCTTGCAACCTGGCTGCCTGATGCCGTGATGGGAGCGGCGATATGACCCTGCTTGCAGACCTGCTCTCAACGGTTTTTGAGCGACGCTATCGCCGCGAGGCCCGCGCGGCGCAAAGCGATGGCCGTCCACTGACAGAGCTGGCCGCCGCGCTGGTTGGCTCTGCGGGCGAGACCTCTGGTCTGGCGCTGGCCGAAGAAATCCTGTCGCGGTTTTCGCAGCTGGACGACGCGGCAAAGCTCGCCTTTTTCCGCCATATCGCCACCACGATGAACATCGACCCGGAAAGGGTGCGCACCACTCTGGATGACTATGAAAAAGCCCCTTCAAAGGCGAGCTACCGCGCCTTTACCGAGGCGGCCGAACCGGCGCGGCAAGAGTTTGTCCGCCGTCTGAACCGGGTGCCGGGGGCGACCGGCGCTCTGGTGCAGATGCGGGCTAACCTGTTGCGGCTGGGGCGCAAAGAGCCAGAACTTCAGGCGCTGGATCTGGATTTCCGCCATCTCTTTGCCTCCTGGTTCAATCGCGGTTTTCTTGTGCTGCGCCCTATCAGCTGGGAAAGCCCGGCACATATCCTGGAGAAGATCATCGCCTATGAGGCCGTGCACGCCATCGACAGCTGGGAGGATCTGCGCCGCAGGCTGGAGCCCGCAGACCGGCGGTGTTTTGCCTTCTTCCATCCCTCGATGCCGGATGAGCCGCTGATCTTTGTCGAAGTGGCGCTTAGCAAGGGGACCCCGAACTCGGTTCAGGCCCTGCTGGCCGAAGACCGCACGTCCATGGCCGCAGAACAGGCGGATACCGCCGTGTTCTACTCCATCTCGAACTGTCAGGCGGGCCTGGCCAGCATCTCTTTTGGCAACTCGCTGATCAAACAGGTTGCCGCAGATCTGGCGGCCGAACTGGCCGGGCTGAAGACCTTTGTCACCCTCTCTCCCCTTCCGGGATTGAGCGCATGGCTAAGGCAGGAAGGCCAGTCGCTGGGTGAAGACACCGGCACAGACATACAGTCCCTTGCAGCCTATTATCTGCTGAACGCAAAATCACGCGGCGGCCAGCCTATGGACCCCGTGGCCCGGTTCCATTTGGGCAATGGCGCCATTGTGCATGCGGTACACGCCGGTGCCGACACCTCAGATAAGGGGCGGGCCCAATCCGCTGGCACAATGGTCAATTATCTCTATGACCTCACCAAGGTCGCTCAGAACCACGAAAATTTCGTCACCACGCGCGAGGTTGTCGCGACGGCCGAGGTCAAGGCGCTGGCGGATGCCGTCCGCCTCCCTGCGGCACAGGAAAGGTAAACCCATGGCAAACCCTCTTTATGATGGCCTGTTTGGTATTCACGCGGGACAATCGACACCGTTTTTGCATCTGCTGGACGGTGGGGTGATCAGTCATCAGGATTTCCTGACGATGGGCGCCCAGATCGCCAATGTCACCACGCAGATCGGGTTGAAACCCGGTGACCGGGTGGCTATGCAGGTCGAAAAATCACCAGAGGCCTTGGCGCTCTATGCGGCCTGCGCGCAGGCGGGGCTGGTGTTTTTGCCGCTTAAATACTGCCTATACTGTGGATGAGCTCAGCTACTTTATTGAAAACAGCGGCGCGTCCCTGATCGTCTGTGACGGCAAAAGTGCCGAGACCATGACGGTACTGGCAAATGAGCTGGGGGCTCGGGGTGAAACCCTGAATGCCGATGGCAGCGGCACCCTGATGGACAAGGCGCGCGCCACGCCACAGCAGTGTGCCGCAGTCGCACGTAGGGGCGATGATTTGGCGGCTTTCCTCTATACCTCGGGCACAACCGGGCGCTCAAAAGGAGCCATGCTAACCCAGGACAACCTGCTGTCAAACGCGCATACACTGGTGGAAGAATGGCGTTTCACCGACAAGGACGTACTGTTGCACGCCTTGCCGATTTTCCACACCCATGGGCTGTTTGTCGCCACCAATGTCATCCTGGCGGCGGGCAGCAGCATGGTCTTTATGCCAAAGTTCGACCTCGACGAGGTCATCCGCTGGATGCCGCAGGCCACGACAATGATGGGGGTGCCGACCTTTTCCACCCGCCTGTTGGGGGACGCGCGGTTTACCAGGAATCTGAGCGCACATATGCGGCTGTTTGTGTCAGGCTCGGCGCCGCTTTTGGCGGAAACCCATGTACAGTTCGAAGAGCGCACCGGCCATCGCATTCTTGAGCGCTACGGCATGACCGAAACCAATATGAACACCTCAAACCCCTATGACGGCGAACGGCGTGCAGGAACGGTAGGCTTTCCACTGCCCGGGGTTGAGCTGAAAATCACCGATCCGGAAACCGGCGAGACCCTGCCTGACGGTGAGGTGGGCCAGATTGAGGTGCGCGGGCCAAATGTCTTTAAGGGCTACTGGCAAATGCCCGAAAAAACGGCGGCAGAGCTGCGCGCTAACGGGTTTTTCATCACCGGTGATCTGGGGCGGGTGGATGCTGAGCGCTATGTACACATTGTTGGGCGCAACAAGGATCTCATTATTTCCGGAGGCTACAACATCTACCCGAAAGAGATCGAGCTGATCCTGGACGACCAACCCGGAGTGTTGGAAAGCGCCGTCATCGGCGTGCCGCATCCGGATTTTGGCGAAACGGTCGTGGGCGTGATCGTCGCCCAAAAAGACCAGTCTCCGGATCTGGATGCCGTGAAGGCTGCGGTGCAACAAGCCCTGGCCCGCTTTAAGCATCCGCGCAAGCTGGTCCTCGTG
Organism: Pseudophaeobacter leonis; assembly: GCF_002087335.1. Classification (GTDB taxonomy): domain Bacteria; phylum Pseudomonadota; class Alphaproteobacteria; order Rhodobacterales; family Rhodobacteraceae; genus Pseudophaeobacter; species Pseudophaeobacter leonis. The sequence continues at coordinate 49,766 of NZ_MWVJ01000002.1, read as the reverse complement.
GAAGAGCTGCCGCGAAATACCATGGGCAAAGTGCAAAAAAACGTCCTGCGCGACACATATGGCGCTTTGTTCACCTCCTGAACAAATATGCCTTTTCAGGTGACCGGCACGATCCCTCGACGCCGGTCACCTGAGTAGCCGGTCACCTGAGCAGCCACTCAGAAAACCTCAACCTTGTCTGGGCTCACTCGGACTGGGCAGTGTCTGATCCTTTAAACAGAGAAATTTCAAACAGAGACCAGCGACAAAAGCTCGTCCCGTTCGACCTGAGACTTGGGAGCCGTCTTGATCACCTCGCCGCGCTTCAGAACAACCAGATCATCGGCCAGATCAAAGGCAAAATCAAAAAACTGCTCCACCAGGATAATCGCCATGGTGCCCCTGCCCCGCAGCAGCCGGATAACGTCCCCGATATGCTGGATAATATTGGGCTGAATGCCCTCAGTTGGCTCGTCCAGCAACAATAGCTTTGGCCGCGTGATCAATGCGCGTGCGATGGCCAGTTGCTGTTGCTGCCCGCCAGACAAATCGCCGCCGCGACGGTTCTCCATCTCTTTGAGCACCGGGAAAAGCTCATGAATGTCATCAGGGATAAAGTGCTCGGATTTTGGCAAACAGGAAAAACCGGTCTGCAGATTCTCGCGCACTGTCATTAGCGGAAAGATATCGCGCCCCTGCGGCACATAGCCGATCCCCAGCCGGGCCAGCTGATGCGCGGGCGCATGGTTCAGGTCTTTGCCGTCCAGTGTGATTGCGCCCGCCGAATAGGGATGTGCGCCAGACAGCGCCCTCAGCAGGCTGGTTTTGCCAACCCCGTTGGTGCCCATAACGCAGGTGACCGATCCCAGCTCAGCGCGCATCGAGACGTCGTGCAGGATTTGCGAGTTGCCGTAGTGCAAAGAGAGATTTTCAACGTTCAGCATATCCTAGCGCCCCAAATAGACGACGCTGACGTCTTTGTTCTTTGTCACGTGATCCAGCGAGCCTTCTGCCAGAACCGCGCCTTCGTGCAGAACTGTCACCTTACAGTTCAAACGGCGCACGAATTCCATATCGTGTTCGACCACAACAACGGCGCGGGTCTTGGCGGCTTCGGTCAGGATGGCGGTGGTCTTTTCGCGCTCGGCCAGTGTCATGCCCGCAGCGGGTTCATCCACCAGCAAAAGACGCGGCTCTTGTGCCAGCAGCATGCCGATTTCCAGCCATTGTTTTTGCCCATGGCTCAGCTCACCGGACACCCGCAACAGCATCTCAGTGAGGCCAATTTCTGCCGCCAGTTCAGCCACACGATCTAGGTCCGGCACCGACGGTCTGAAGAGGAGCACAGCCAGCGGGCTGCGATCTTTGCGCAGCGCCATCAGCAGGTTTTCCTGAACGGTTTGGTCTTCAAAAACCGTTGGCTTTTGAAACTTCCGCCCAATCCCGGCCTGGGCGATCTTGGCCTCGGACATCCCGATCAGTGAAATGCTTTTCTCGCCCCACAGAATATGCCCCTCATCGGGACGGGTTTTACCGGTGACGATATCCATGAACGTGGTCTTGCCAGCGCCATTGGGCCCAATCACCGCGCGCAGCTCGGCTGCTCCGATCTGAAAGGACAGATTGTTGATGGCGCGAAACCCGTCAAAGCTGACGGTGACGCCGGAGACTTCTAACAGCGTGCTCATGGCCCCTCCCCCGGGTTTTTACGCGCCACAAGGTCAAACAACCCGCCAATCCCGCGTGGTGCATAGAGCGTGACCAGCACAAAGCTGAGGCCCAGCAGAACCAGCCACCAATCGACCCATTTGATTGTGTAAAAACCCAGATTCACGTCAGGGGCCTGGCCGCCGGTGAACCAGCTGGATACCAGACTGACGAGGGCGGTGCCGATCACCGCACCATAAAGCCTGCCGCGGCCGCCAATCGCCACCCAGACCGCCAGATAGATCGAGGCAATCGGTGCGACCTCGGCCGGGTTGATGATCCCTGCCTGCGGGTAGTAGAGCGCGCCTGCGATGCCGGAAATACAAGCCGTCAGGGTAAAGACCGCTAGTTTGTAGCTCTCAACCGAATACCCAAGGAACCGCACCCGGGCCTCGTTGTCGCGAATGCCGCGAATGACCGAGCCAAATTTACCCGACACCACCCAGGCGACCAGCAGATAGCCCAGCGCCAGCGCCAGTGCTGAGGCCCAGAAGAACCAGAGGGAGACAACTGATTGCGGCGCTGTGACGCCGGGCAGGTTCTGCAGGCCGGACAAGCCGTTGTTGCCGCGCAGACCGCTGGCATTCTGGAACAGATACAGGGACAGCCCCAGGGTCATCGCCTGGGTCAGAATGGACAGATACACGCCTGTCACCCGGCTGCGAAACGCCAGCCAGCCAAAGACAAAGGCCAAAGCGCCGGGGACCAGCACAACAAAGGCCAGCTGCAGCACAAGGCTGTCTGCAAACATCCAGATCAGGGGGAACTCACTGCTGCCCACCACGCCAAAGATCTGGTTGCCAATGGCCGCCTGGATGTCTTCTGGTGTCGGCGGCAGTACGCCTTCAGACAGTGAGGTGACAACAATCTGGCGGGTGCGTTCAAACATCAGCCACATGCCGATCATATATCCGCCCAGGCCAAAAAAGGCGAAGTGACCCAGCGAAAGGATACCAGTGTAGCCCCAGATCAGGTCCATCGCCACGGCGATCAGACAGAGACACAGGGTCTTGCCCAGGGTTTTCACCATGCTGGTCGAGACCAGGCCTGCGCCAAATCCCTCAGAGAGCAGCGTCACAAGCAGCGTGAACAGGGCCAGTATAGACAGGAAGATCAGCACCGAAGGGTTACGGGCAATAAAGGATCTGTTCATCACATCAATCTCCTGCCGCGCGACCTTTGAGGGCGATGATCCCCCGGGGTCGGAATTGAATGAATATGATGATGAAGACGATCATATAGGTCTGTGCCGCCAAGGTGTTGGAGGGGTTGAGCCACTCTACGCCCTTTTGGAAGCCGCCAATCATCATCGCGCCCGCAAGGGTGCCCCAGATATTGCCAACTCCGCCAACAACCACCGTCATAAAGCTCTGAACGATGTAGTCGCCGCCCATCTCAGAGGTGACTTTGGCAAAGAGACCAATTGCCACCCCGGCAATGCCGGCAATGCCAGAGCCCAGCCCAAAGGTGAGCATATTCACTCGGTCCGGATTGATGCCCATGCTGGCGGCCATACGGGGGGTTTGCGTCACGGCGCGGGTCTCAAGCCCCAGGCGCGTGCGTTTCATGATGAACAGGAAAAGCCCCAGAAACAGCAGCGCCAGAATGAAAATCGCAATGCGGATAGAGCTGATCGCCACCACATCATTGATCACCCAGGTGCCGTCCAGCCAGGCCGGTGCGGTCAGCGGGCGCGCTTGCGTGCCAAAGATATTCTTGGCCAGCTGCTGCAGCGCAATTGATACGCCAAAGGTGGCCAACAGGGTCTCAAGCGGGCGATGCGCCAGCCAGCGGATCACCAGTCGCTCTAGGGCGACGCCGGCGGCAAATGTCACCGCAAAGGCCAGCGGCACTGCCACAAGGATCGAAAGCGTGTGGTTCGCAATGAACATTTGCACGACATAGCCGGTGTAGGCGCCCATCATGATGAACTCACCGTGCGCCATGTTGATCACGCCCATCACCCCAAAGGTAATCGCAAGGCCAATGGCGGCGAGAAAATAGATCGAGGCCAGTGACAAGGCATCCAGCCCCAGATCAACCGCCTGATTGACCGCCACACGGCCCTCAGATTTTGCAAGGGCAGCCGCGGCAACATCTGTCACCGCCTGTGACGGCTCCTGATAGATTTCACGGAACTGATAGCTGGCGAGGCTGGCAGCTATGTCTTCTGCCGTGATGCGCGGCGCCGCCAGGTCGGCCGCGACCAAGGCATCATAGGCCGCATCTCGTTTCGCCTGCGTGCCAAGCTGGGCCACAGGAAAACCCCCGACCCGGCCTGCCTCAATATTTGCCTCAAGGGCGGCGTCGCGTGCGTCCTGCGTCAGCTCAGCCGGGGCGAGGTCTGCGGCAACCAGCAGCGCATAGGCCGCCTGGGTCGACAGGGTCTCGCTTCCGGGCAGCAGCACACGCGCAACATTTGCATCCGTGGTGGCATCCGTGGTCTGGCCAACCGCAAGGATCGTGGTTTTGGTTGTCAAAATTGGGTTCAGTGTGGCGCGAAAATCAACGCCGAGATCGCCGGACATGTCGTTTATGGCGGTCACCCGCACCGCAATATCTGTGTCATATGCCATGCTCATCAGGCGTTCCAGCCGGGTCTTGCGGCTCAGAACGCCCGGATCTGTCTCACCGGGAATAGACGCGCGCAGCGGCGCCAGCAAGGCGGCTTCGGGGTCGCGGGCAATGGAATCGAGCGCGCCGGTGCGCTTATTGATATCCGGATCGGACAGCTGGTATTGCACCAGCGCTGTCGCGATCATGGCGCGCACGCCACTGTTGGGTTTCAACTGCTTCAGCGCGCCCTTGGCATAGTCCCCAACCTTGGTGCCGTCCTCAAACCGGTGCAGCACGTAGGTGCCATCGGCGTTTTTGGAGGCGGCAAAAAACCAGCCATCTTCTTTGCGCTGCCACATCTCTTTGGCCTGCCAGGCCTCGAGCACGGCCTGCATCTGCGGCAAGTCACTCATCACCAATGCGTCAATTGCGGGGCCAACTGTGCGCCGAGAGCTTTTCTCGATCAGCGCGCGCTGGTCTTGCAGGACTTCCTGTACTGTGCCTGCCATTGCCGGGGCAGCAGTGGTCAACAGCACTGCCGAAAGCAGAGCCAAAAACAGAGACTTCATAAGGGGGGACTTTCGGAGTGTTTAAAGAGTGAGGGCGTGTCTGGCACGCCCTCACAGATCGAATGATTAGTAGTTAGACAAAGTCTGCACGCAGCTTTTTGTCTCGGTGTTGTACATACCGCAGCCGAGGTCTTTCCAGTCAGAGACCAGTTTGGCGGATTCTGGCAGGAAGTCGGTCCAGGCATCGCCGGGCACTTCGCTGGTCTGGCTGATGATGTCGAACTGGCCTTCGGCGGTGATTTCACCAATCAGGACCGGTTTGGACAGGTGGTGGTTTGGCAGCATGACAGCTGTACCGCCCGTCAAGTTTGGATACTCTTGCCCGTACATCGCATCACGCACGGCGTCGACGTCGACCTTGCCTGCGGCGGCGACCGCATTCACCCACATGTTAAAGCCGATGTAATGGGCTTCCATTGGGTCATTGGTCACACGCTCTTCGCCCATGCGGCCCTTCCAGGCTGCAATCCAGTCGGCGTTTGCATCTGTTTCAGCCGACTGGAAATAGTTCCAGGCTGCCAGGTGGCCAACAAGGTTGCTGGTATCCAGACCAGAGAGCTCTTCTTCGCCAACCGAGAAGGCAACAACCGGAATGTCATCCGCCGAAATACCCGCAGCGGCCAGCTCTTTGTAAAAGCCGATGTTTGCGTCACCATTGATGGTTGAAATCACGCCGACCTTTTTGCCGTCAGCACCCAGAGCAACAACATCCGCCACGATCTTGGACCAGTCAGAATGACCAAAGGGCGTGTAGTTCACAAAGATATCGTCTTTTGCGATGTCTTTTGACTGCAGATAGGCCTCAAGAATATTGTTGGTTGTCCGGGGGTAGACATAGTCCGTGCCCAGCAGAGCGAATTTTTCGATGCCCAGCTCTTCGAGGAAGTAATCCGTTGCAGGAATGGCCTGCTGGTTGGGCGCAGCACCGGTGTAAAAGACGTTTTTCGAGCTCTCTTCGCCCTCGTATTGCACAGGGTAAAACAGCAAGCCGTTCAGCTCTTCGATGACCGGCAGCACGGATTTGCGGCTAACGCTGGTCCAGTTGCCAAAGATCACGTCGACCTCATGCACTGTGAGCAATTCGCGCGCCTTTTCAGCAAACAGCGGCCAATCCGAGGCCGGGTCAACCACGACGGCTTCCAGTTCGCAGCCAATCACGCCACCCTTGGCGTTTTGCTGGTCGATCAGGGTCAGCATGGTGTCTTTCAGGGTTGTCTCGGAAATTGCCATGGTGCCGGACAGCGAGTGCAAAACACCCACTTTGATGGTGCAGTCATCGGCCAGTGCAGGCAGCGCTGTCGCCAGTGTAAGAGCCGTAGCAAGAGCAGTTGTCGTTTTCATGTGATGTCTCCCAGCAGGGATAGCCGCTTGCGCCTTGTTCTTGGAACTCCGGCGCTTTAACTACTCCCTGCAACGTAAGTGTTGCAAACCGTGTGACGGCTGGCACGAGGTCCAATTCTACCGGTCGTCACACCCCCCCCCTCAACGTAATTTGATTCCACATCCGGGGATGGCTCAGCATTGCGGAGGCACTGCACCCAGAGCAATTGCCGGGGCGCAAAAACGCGGCAACTCGCCAGAACCGCTGCAAATATGAGCACCCAGCGACGCAACCGCCCAAAAAATGACCTCCGCCAACATATCACCGCCTCTTTTGGCGACAAACATTGCCGATCTTGCTCTCAGTCTGGTCAAACAAAAGGCGAAATAGAAAACCATCCACCCGTTGCCGCAGGAGCCTGTCATCTCTCAGTCCACCCCATAGCCCTGTCAGACCTCTCTCGCATGACGGCCGTGAACCCCGTGCAGTCGGGACTGGCCGGCTGTGTGTGCGGGCGGACAGCACGGGAAAAACCCGCCTGCAGGACCTGCGCCAATCCGGATCGACTAAACTGGTCTTTCCACACAGCCACAGTCAGGACAGCGAGGTGATCCTGGTCAATACGGCGGGTGGCATTACCGGCGGCGATCAGTTTGATCTCGACATTTCCCTGCAGACAGGCGCGCAGCTGACCCTCACCACCCAGGCGGCAGAGCGCGCCTACCGCGCCCAGCCCGGCGAGGTCGGCCAGGTCACATCACGCCTGTCTGTGCAGACAGGTGCCGCGCTCAAATGGCTGCCGCAGGAATTGATCCTGTTTGATCGCTGCGCCCTCAACCGGCGGCTGGACATCGCCTGCAGCCCGGCGCGGATCTGCTGCTGGTCGAGCCCGTTGTCTTTGGGCGCACCGCAATGGGTGAGACACTGCGCGAGGTGATGTTTCGTGACCGCATCACCATAACCCGCGCCGGATCTCCGCTATATCTGGACGGCATGGATCTGGGCAGCATGGATCTGGGCGGCGATGCCACCGCCCATCTGGCGCGACCCGCAACCGCAAATGGTGCCGCAGCAATGGCCAGCGTGGTGATGGTGAATGCCAAGGCCTCAAACCATCTTGGGGCCGTGCGCGCCCTGTTGCCCGAGACCGCAGGCGCCAGCCTGCTTGCTGAGGACGTGCTGGTCATACGTCAGCTCGCCAGCGACAGTTTTGAGCTGCGGCGCAGCCTCATCCCCGTCCTTGAACTCCTTTCTCACAACGCTTTGCCGAAATCCTGGAGGCTGTAACCCATGCAACTCACCCCGCGTGAAAAAGACAAACTGCTGATCGCCATGGCCGCAGAGGTCGCCCGCAAGCGCCTGGCCCGTGGCGTCAAACTGAACCACCCCGAGGCGATTGCCCTGATCACCGACGTCGTTGTGGAAGGCGCCCGCGATGGGCGCTCGGTTGCCGATATGATGGAGGCCGGGGGTCAGGTGATCAGTCGCGGCCAGTGCATGGAAGGCATCGCCGAAATGATCCACGAGGTGCAGGTCGAAGCCACCTTTCCAGACGGCACCAAACTGGTCACCGTCCACAACCCCATCCGCTAAATCAGCCTCCCTATTCAATACGCTATCCAATCCGCCAAAGGAGCCCTCTCAATGAAAACCCTGCAAACCGGCCTCGCCCTGTCTCTGTCACTTGCCCTGCTCTCTTCGCCTGCGCTGGCGCATGGTGCCCGCGAGATCCATACGCACCCTGAGGATATGATCGGTCTGGCAGCACTTGTGGCGCTGATCGTGGCAGGTGGCTATATTCTGTGGAAAAACCGCACATGATCCCCGGAGAGCTCTTCCCGGCCGAAGGGACCCTGACCCTAAACCAGGGCGCCGAAGCGATCACCCTGATGGTTGCCAATACCGGAGACCGGCCCGTGCAGGTGGGCAGCCATTTTCATTTTGCCGAAACCAACCCGGCGCTTGATTTTGACCGCGCCGCCGCGCGCGGCATGCGTCTGGATATCGCCTCTGGCACGGCGGTCCGTTTTGAGCCGGGCCAACGCCGCGAAGTCCAGCTGATCCCGGTCGGCGGGCTGCGGCGCATTTACGGCTTTAATCAGCTCATCATGGGAGATCTCTGACATGCCCCGCGAAATACCCCGTTCAGACTATGCGGCGATGTATGGCCCTACCACTGGCGACAGGCTGCGCCTGGCCGATACCGATCTGATCATCGAGGTCGAACGCGACCTGACCACCTATGGCGAAGAAGTGAAATTCGGCGGTGGCAAAGTGATCCGCGATGGCATGGGTCAGTCGCAGGTCACCCGCGCCGCAGGCGCTGTGGATACGGTGATCACCAATGCGCTGATCGTTGACCATTCTGGCATCTACAAGGCCGATGTCGCCCTCAAGGGCGGGCTGATCCACGCCATCGGCAAGGCAGGCAACCCGGATACGCAATCCGGCGTTGATATCATTGTCGGCCCCGGCACCGAGGTGATTGCAGGCGAAGGCCGCATCCTGACGGCGGGCGGCATGGACAGCCATATTCACTTTATCTGCCCGCAACAGATGGAGGATTCGCTGCATTCCGGCGTCACCACCTGCTTTGGCGGCGGCACCGGGCCGGCCCATGGCACCCTGGCCACCACCTGCACCCCCGGCCCCTGGCATATTGGCCGCATGCTGCAGTCCTTTGATGGCATTCCCATGAACATCGGCCTCTCGGGCAAGGGCAATGCCAGCCAGCCCGAGGCTCTGGTTGAGATGGTCAAAGGCGGCGCCTGTGCGCTGAAACTGCATGAGGACTGGGGCACCACCCCGGCCGCGATTGACTGCTGCCTTTCGGTTGCCGATGACATGGACGTGCAGGTCATGATCCATACCGACACGCTGAACGAAAGCGGTTTTGTGGAACATACCGTGGCCGCCCTGAAGGGGCGCACGATCCATGCCTTCCACACAGAGGGTGCAGGCGGTGGCCACGCGCCGGACATCATCAAGATCTGCGGCGAGGCGCATGTGCTGCCGTCGTCGACCAACCCGACACGGCCTTTCACCGTCAACACGCTGGAAGAACATCTGGATATGCTGATGGTGTGCCATCACCTCGACAAATCCATCCCCGAGGACATCGCCTTTGCCGAAAGCCGCATCCGCCGCGAAACCATTGCGGCCGAGGACATTCTGCACGACATCGGCGCCTTTTCCATCATCGCCTCTGACAGTCAGGCCATGGGCCGGGTCGGCGAGGTACTGATCCGCACCTGGCAAACCGCTGACAAGATGAAGAAACAGCGCGGGCCTCTCTCTGAGGAAGTTGGCGACAATGACAACATGCGGGTGCGCCGCTATATTGCAAAATACACCATCAACCCGGCGATTGCGCAGGGTGTCAGCCATGTTCTGGGCGATATCACGGTTGGAAAACGCGCCGATCTTGTGTTGTGGAACCCGGCCTTCTTTGGGGTGAAACCTGAGATGGTGCTGATGGCAGGCACTATTGTCGTAGCACAGATGGGCGACCCCAATGCCTCTATCCCGACACCACAGCCGGTCTACAGCCGCCAGATGTTTGGCGCTCTGGGCACCTCGCTGCGCCACAGCTCTGTCAGCTTTGTGTCTGAGGCGGCGCAATCGGCCAATATCCGCGAGAGCCTGGGCCTGAGCAAACAAACCATCGCCGTGCGCAACACCCGCAACATCGGCAAGGCGGACATGATCCTGAACGCTGCGACCCCCAAAATCGACGTGCATCCAGAGACCTATGAGGTCCGCGCCGATGGCGAGCTTTTGACCTGCCAGCCGGCAGAGGTGCTGCCAATGGCCCAGCGCTACTTTATGTTTTGAGAGGCATCCATGACCACACTTCCCCTGGCCCAGATCGTCCATCGCCACGCCGCCAACAGCGCGCAGTCAGAGTGCTGCGCTCTTGATTACACCGAGCGGTTCTTGCGGCGCAAAAAACTGGTCACCACCGCAGGCAGGCCCTTTCTGGTCGACCTTGAGCAAACCACCTCGCTGAACCACGGCGACTGCCTGGAGCTGGACGACGGCACCTTTGTTGAGATCAAAGCCGCCCCCGAAGAGCTGCTGAAGGTGACCGGCCCCGATCTGGTACGTCTGGCCTGGCACATCGGCAACCGTCATACGCCCTGCCAGATCAATGCCGACCATCTGCTGATTCAGGCCGACCCGGTGATCGGTCACATGCTTGAGCACCTTGGCGCCAGCCTTGATCACGTGACACAGGCCTTTAGTCCCGAAGGCGGCGCCTATGGGCATGGCCGCACCCATTCGCATGAACATGTCGCAACTGCGCATGAACACTAGCACTGCCACAGGAACTGGGACTGGTTCTGGGACTGGCCTGCTGACCCTGGCGCAGTGGCTGTCTCCCGCCTTTCCGGTGGGGGCCTTTGCCTATTCACACGGGTTGGAAACCGCGATCCAGTCCGGCACGGTTGCAACGCCTGAGGATCTGCAGCTCTGGCTGTCAGATCTGCTGCACCACGGCAGCGGGCGCAATGACTGCATCCTGCTGCGTGCGGCCTATGCCAGCGCCAATTCCGCTGCTTTGGCCCATGTGAACGCAACAGCTCTCGCCTTTTGTGCCAGTGCTGAGCGCCGGATGGAGACCGAGCTGCAGGGGGATGCCTTTTGTCAGACCACCGCTGCTATTTGGGGAGGAGAGCTGAAAGGCCTTGCCTATCCGGTCGCCGTTGGGGCAGCCGCGGCGCGGCTGGAGCTCGATCTGACCCTGACAGCCGGGCTGTATCTGCAGGCCTTTACCAGCAACCTTGTCTCGGCGGCGGTGCGCCTTGTGCCACTGGGCCAGACCGCCGGGCAGGCCGTTCTTGCCGCGCTGACACCTGACTGCACAAAAATCGCGCGGGACACGCAGCACAGCACATTGGACGACCTGCAGAGCAGCGCCTTTTTGTCCGATATTGCGGCAATGACCCATGAAACTCTTCAACCAAGGATATTTCGCTCATGACACGTCTGAATGGCCCGTTGCGCATTGGGATCGGGGGGCCTGTTGGCGCCGGTAAAACCACCCTGACAGCCTCCCTCGCCCGGGCTTTGCATCCGAATATCTCTATCGGTGTCATCACCAATGACATCTACACCCAGGAAGACGCCGAAGCCCTGATGCGGATGCAAATTCTGCCGCAGGATCGCGTCATCGGTGTCGAAACAGGCGGCTGTCCCCACACCGCCATCCGCGAGGATGCCTCGATCAATCTGGCCGCCATCGCCGAGATGCGCAAACGCCATGCGGATCTGGAGGTCGTGCTGATCGAGAGTGGTGGCGACAATCTGTCAGCGACCTTCAGCCCCGAGCTGGCTGACCTCACGATCTATGTGATTGATGTGGCTGCAGGCGAGGAAATCCCGCGCAAGGGCGGCCCTGCCATCACTAAATCCGATCTTCTGGTGATCAACAAAACCGACCTTGCACCACATGTTGGCGCCAGCCTGGACGTGATGAAGCGCGACAGTGAAAGGATGCGCGGCAAGCTGCCGTTCGCCTTCTGCTCTCTGCGCCACGACGAAGGCATCAATGAAGTGCTGAGGTTTGTGGCCGAGATGGGCGGGCTGCGCTATGAGGTGCCTGCCTAGCCTGCCCCCGTGCCACGGCCCGTGTTATCACGCCTGTGTCGCCACGGCCTGTATTGCCTCCACCCGGGGTGGCCAGGCCGCGCGCTGTGGCAGCGTCATCGGTTAAAATGCGCTGCCATAAAGTCCACAAAAACACGGATCTTGGGGGCCATTTGCTCTTATCCGCAAAGATCACCGCCACATCCGCATGTTTTTGCGTATAGGCCGGAAACAACCTGACCAGCTCGCCGGTGGCGATTTTTTCGGCAACGATATAGTTTGACAGCCGGGCAATACCCAGGCCGGCCAAAACGGCGCGATAAACCGCGTCGGCGCTGTTGCCGACAAAATTTCCGGCAGCATCAACCCGGTGTTTGACCTGATCCAGCTCGGCCTCCCAGGCATTTCTGCCGACAAAGTTAGAGGTCCGCAGGCAATTGAACCGTGCCAAATCGCCAAAGCTCTTGGGGGTGCCGTGCTTCGCAAGAAAGCTGGGGGAGGCACACAGCACACGCTCATTCTTCAGGATCCGGCGCGCCACGACATTCGGATTCGTCAGCTGCTCAGCAAAGCTGATCGAGACGTCAAAGCTCTCTTCTTCCAGGGCAATCTGTCGGTCGCTCAGCTCTAGTGAGACTGTAATTTCGGGATAAAGATCAAGGAATTCGGGCAAAGCGGTGATGAGCTGGTATTTGCCAAAGGCAACGCTGGAGGCAACCCGCAACACGCCGTTGGGCTTGCCTTTCTGGTTGGAAATATGGGCTTCCGCCTCCAGCATGGCAGCGGCCACCGCCCGGCATTTTTCATAATAGTCCCGGGCTTCATCGGTCATGGAAACCCCGGTTTTTGAGCGATGCAGCAACCTGTACCCGACATGATCCTCCAGGTTTCGAATTTGCTTACTGACGGCCGAGGGCGTTTGTCCACTCGCCCGCGAGGCCGCTGAGATACTGCCCAGTTCCACGACCTTCACAAAAGCCAGCATCTGCGAGGAAATATCCATCATGCGGCGGTACCCTTTCCAATTTGGAACATCCCCTATGCATATTTAGAGGATTGGAGATCTTGTTCGTTAGCGGTATTGCTGCAGTGCGGCACAAATACTGCGTCGCAGCAATCAAAATGAGGAGGCCTGAAGTCAATGGCATTCATACACACCAATGTTCGCCCAAAAATTGATCTTGGGTTCCCTGCGTTGGCGCCTGGCGCAAATGCTGTCTGCCGTGAAAGCCGCAAAGCTGCGCCGCGACCTGTATCTCTCCACCCTGTCTGAGCTTCGCGGTCTTTCAGACCGGGAGCTTGCTGATCTTGGCATACCTCGCGCTCACATTCGCAGGATCGCTCTTGAGACCAGTCGAAAGGACAAAACATGAAGTATCCTAGCAACACCCTCCCCGGTGCAAAGCTTTGGCTGCATCTCGGACAGGTCGCGACTTTGGTATCCGGTGCCTCACTCGACATTTTGTCGAAAGCGCGGAGCGGATTGGCGACATTTCTGTCCAATGTGCAGACCGCCAAGATGGAATCGGTTCTGAACCAGATGTCCGACAAAGAACTGGCGCAAATCGGAATCACCCGCAGTGGGATCAAGCGCCATGCGCAATTCCTGCTGTCATACGAATACGACGGTCTGTGACCCCGACGCTTGCGGTGAAACGTCACTGACCCTTCACGAAATCAATGGCCGCTCTGCATGGTCGGCAGTGACAGGTATCAGGTCTCGCTCCTCCCAGAGTCATCCTGAAACCGCACTTTAACGGTTCTTCCTCCCGGAGCCCGTTAAAACCAGGGCCAACAGATTCTCCTCCTCCCGAAGCTGTTGGCCCGACCTTCTCTCCCCCTCGCGAAACAGAGCTGAATCTTGCCCCTCCGGCCAGCTGCGTCACAGCCAGATTACAGGTTTCAGCGGGCTGATGGGGCAGCCCTCGCTGCGGTTTTGGCAACATTCTGGTTGCGCCCTGCAGGCCACTATGCAGGATCTCTCCAATCACCAAGCCGACAGCAGGGCAGTCCCGCCATGCGCGTTGCCGCTGTCATCCCCTGGCCCCATGCTTTGGCATGGACGCGGGATCACCTGAACGGAGAATACTGATTTGAAGCTGCTACGATTTGGCCCCAAAGGGCATGAGAAACCCGGACTGTTGGATGGCAGCGGCACGGTGCGGGATCTGTCCGCCCATGTCGCCGATATTGCCGCCGACACCCTGAGCGATGCAGCTCTGGCAAAGATTGCAGCCCTTGACCCAAAAACCCTGCCCGCCGTTCAGGTGGACCGCTACGGCCCCTGTGTTGCGCAGACCGGAAAATTCATCTGCATCGGCCTCAACTACTCTGATCATGCCGCCGAGGCTGGCATGACTGTGCCGGCTGAGCCGGTGATCTTTGCCAAGGCCACCTCGGCCATCTGCGGCGCCAATGACGACATCGAGATCCCGCGTGGCTCATCCGCCACCGACTGGGAGGTCGAACTGGGCGTGGTGATCGGCAAGGAGGCAAAATACATCACTGAGGCCGAGGCTCTGGAGCATGTCGCGGGCTATTGCGTCATCAATGATCTCTCAGAGCGGGATTTCCAGATCAAACATGAGGGGCAATGGACCAAGGGGAAATCCGCCGATACCTTTGGCCCCATCGGCCCCTGGCTGGTGACCCGTGACGAGGTGCCGGATCCGCAGAACCTCAGCATGTATCTGGACGTGAATGGCATCCGGGTGCAGACTGGCTCTACCGCCACCATGGTTTACGGCGTTGCCCATATTGTCGCCTATCTGTCGCGCTTTATGAGCCTGCAGCCGGGGGATGTGATCTCTACCGGCACCCCGCCCGGCGTGGGCATGGGGATGAAACCCAATCCCGTCTACCTGAAAGCCGGGGATCAGATGGAACTGGGCGTCGAGGGTCTGGGGGTCCAGATGCAAAAGATCGTGCAGGGTTAATCCCCCAGGCCGCTTCAAACCCGGCTGTCAAAACAAATGGGGCTACGGCACAGCCCAGCCCCATTTAGCCGTCCAGTTTGCCTGTGCCCTTTTTGCCTGTGCCCTTTTACCGCGCCCCGATCAGGAAACTGCATCAGGCAACAGCGCCAGACCGGCGCAACAGGGCCAGACTAGGGCAAAAGCGCCAGACTAGGGCAAAAGCGCCAGGCGTTCGAGAAACAGTGATTTTACGGCCCCGGCGTCAACTTGCATGCAGACAGAGACCGCGTCGCGGCTGCCCTTGTCAGCCACCACAGTGGCGCCGATCTCTTCGCCGCCGCAGACCACCCGGACAGGTGTCTTGCGGGTTTCAAAAAGCTCTGGATTGCTGCAGGCGATCACCGCCGCCGGATCATGCAAAGAGCAGCCGTCGAACTTCCCGACCGAGGCATAAAAGGACAGGTAAAACTCGGACATGCGCTGCACCATGCCCCCCAAGGTGGGCGACTGCGTCGCGATGGAGGCAAAATCTTCCTTGGTGCACAGAATACGGTGGGTGACATCCAGCCCCACCATCACCACCTTGTTACCAGCGCCAAAAACCACATCTGCCGCCTGCGGGTCATGATAGATATTGGCCTCCGCATGCGGCGTGACATTGCCCCCCTCCTCCAGCGAGCCCCCCATAATGACAATGCGTTTGAGGTTTTTGACAAACTCCGGGTCGCGTTGCATGGCCAGGGCAATATTGGTCAGCGGCCCAATCGGGCAGAGCACCAGCTCTCCTTTGTGTTCGCGCGCCATGCGGATCAGGAAATCGGCAGCCTCTTCATCGACAGGCAGCCCCTTGGGGGTCTCAGAGGGGATGTCGCCAAAGCCCTCAACCCCATGCACCCGCGCCGATGGCGAAATGGCGGCAGTGAGAGTGGCTTGTCGGCGCCATGGGCCACCGGCACAGACAGCTCCACCGCCTCAAGCAGACGCAGGGCGTTACGGGTGGCGACCTCGGTTGTGACATTGCCAAAAATCGTGGAGAGCCCCAAAAGTTCGATATCCGGAGCGGCGGCGGCATAAAATATTGCCATGGCATCATCAATGCCGGGATCCGTGTCGATAATGAGTTTGACCATAAAAGTTTCCATCTCGGTTCTTGCGTCCGCCTAGCACTTGCCCCGGCGCTGCTGCAAGCCCAGCCAGCCAACCACAGGGCCGTAGCGGCAATCGTTTTTCAGCAGACCCACAGAAAACCGCCCGCGCAGGTCATCTGCACGGGCTGTGTCTTTAGGTGGTGCCTGTAGGTCGTGCCTGTGTGGTGCCTGTGTGGTGCCTGTGTGGTGCCTGTCGGCTCTCTCGTATGGGCAGTCTGGAGTGGTGTCAGTTTCCGTGCCGACCATGCCTGCACAATGCCCGCACAGTGACAAAATCCTATTTGCTGAACAGGAAGTGCATCACATCGCCATCCTTGACGACGTAGGATTTGCCCTCGGCGCGCATCTTGCCCGCTTCTTTGGCCCCCTGTTCGCCATTGCAGGCAATGAAGTCCTCAAAGGCGATGGTTTCGGCCCGAATGAAGCCTTTTTCAAAGTCGCCATGAATAACACCGGCCGCCTGGGGGCCTGACGTGCCCGCACGAATGGTCCAGGCACGGGCCTCTTTCGGCCCAACAGTGAAATAGGTTTCCAGATGCAACAGCTCATAGCCCGCGCGGATAAGCCGGTCGAGGCCCGCTTCCTGCAGGCCCATCTCTTCGAGGAACATCTGTGCCTCATCCGCCTCAAGCTGGCTGATTTCTTCTTCGATCTGGGCCGAAATAATTACATGCGCATTGCCCTGCGCTGCAGCCATCGCGGCAACTTTGGCAGAATGTTCGTTGCCATCGACCGATTCCGACTCACCTACGTTGCAGACATAGAGCACCGGTTTGGTGGTCAGCAGTTGCAACATCCGCCAGGCCTTGGCGTCGTCTTCGTCGACCTCAATGAGGCGTGCGGGCTTGCCATCTTCCAGCATCGCCTGCGCCTCAGCCAGCAGACGTTCCTGTTGCACGGCCTCTTTGTCGTTGCCTTTAATCTTGCGCACCAGACCGGCGCGGCGCTTCTCGATGCTCTCAAGATCCGCCAGCATCAGCTCTGTCTCGATGGTTTCAGCATCCGCCACCGGGTCGACGCGACCGTCGACATGGGTCACGTCACCATCTTCAAAGCAGCGCAAAACATGAGCAATTGCATCGGTTTCGCGGATATTCGCCAGAAACTGGTTGCCCAGGCCTTCGCCCTTGGACGCGCCTTTGACCAGCCCTCGATGTCAACAAAGGTCATCCGGGTCGGGATGATCTGTTTGGAGCCGGCAATCGCTGCCAGCTGGTCCAGACGTGCGTCCGGAACGCCGACCTCTCCCACATTGGGCTCGATCGTGCAGAACGGAAAGTTCGCCGCCTGCGCCGATGCTGTTTTGGTCAACGCGTTGAACAAGGTCGACTTGCCGACATTCGGCAGGCCCACAATTCCCATTTTAAAGCCCATATCGGCCTCCTGATGCCACTTGGGAATGGCTTCTAGGCAGCATTGGCTTCCGGCGCAAGGCAGCTCTGTCGTCCAGAGCCCTGTCTGCATCCGGTCTGCACCCTGTCTGCATCCTGTCGTCATCCAGTCACCATCCCGAGAAAAGCTGCAAATTTGGCCGCAGCAGATCTCGTTTTTGCTGTGGAAGAGGTTTAACTCGGTACTAGCGACATTATATCCGACAAAATTTGAATATCCGACAAAATTTGACCATGCTTCGGGGACGAAATGAAACGAAATATTCTATTCTGTGCAGCCTTGATTGCAGGCTTTGCCCAAGCCGCAACCAGCCAGGAAATTGTTCTTGGCGCAGGCTATACCGACTATTCCCTCAATGGCGCCGAGGATGGCGCAATTTTCTCGCTCGAATATCTTCACAGCCCCTTTTACGAAAAGGGCCGCTTCTCTGCCCGCCTGGCAGGCGTGATTGAGGTCGCAGAAACCGGAGATGCATTTATCGGCGGTGGCGTCAGCGGCAATTGGGATCTGCAGCACAACTGGTTCATCGAGGCCAGTGTATTGCCGGGTGCCTATTCTGAAGGCATTACATTCAACGATCTTGGCTCAACCTTTGAGGTGCGCAGCCAGATCGCCGTTGGCAAGCGGTTCAACAATGGCAAAGCCCTGTCGCTTGCTTTGGGTCATAAATCCAACGCCTCGACAGGCCGGATCAACCCCGGCGTCAATGCGGTGATGCTGCGCTGGCATGTTCCGCTGAACTGACACGACAAGGCGCAGTTCGGGTACAGAGCAGCACTGTGAACCGAACTGTGGGCCGTTAAGTGGGCGGGATTGAGGGCGGGATTGATTTCCCCTACAACTTTGGGCAAACCAGAGCAGTATGTTGCAAGAGGCCTGACCATGACCCGTATTGACGCTAAATTCGCCGAACTCAAAGCTGCCGGCAAAAAGGCCTTTGTGTCCTATGTCATGGCGGGTGACCCCGATTATGAAAGCTCGCTGGAGCTGGTCAAAGGCCTGCCAGCGGCAGGGGTTGATATTATCGAGCTGGGCCTGCCCTTTACCGACCCGATGGCAGATGGCCCGACCATTCAGCTGGCAGGTCAGCGCGCCCTGGACGTCGGCATGACCCTGGAAAAAACCCTGCAGCTGGCAGCCGATTTCCGCCAAACGGACAACACCACACCAATCGTTCTGATGGGCTATTACAACCCGATCTATAATCGCGGCGTCGACAAGTTCCTTGTGGATGCAAAAGCGGTCGGCATCGATGGTTTGATCGTGGTGGACCTGCCACCCGAAGAAGATGACGAGCTTTGCATTCCAGCCCAGAAGGCCGGCCTGAACTTCATCCGTCTGGCAACACCAACCACCGATGATGCGCGCCTTCCCAAGGTGCTACAAAACACCTCTGGCTTTGTCTATTACGTGTCGGTGACCGGCATCACTGGCGCCGCTGAGGCCCAGGCCGACACTGTCGCCCCCGAAGTGGCCCGCATCAAGGCCGCCACGGATATTCCCGTCATTGTGGGCTTTGGCATCAATACACCCGAAAAAGCGAGAATATCGCCTCAATTTCAGATGGTGCCGTGGTCGGCAGTGCCATCGTGAGCCTGAGTGGCGCCGGCAAGACAACCCGCGACGTTCTGGATTTTGTCAAAACGCTGGCAGACGGCGCCCACCGGGGCTGAACCGGGGCTCATCGGGGCTCATCTGGTCCCTCAAGGCAGACGCAGAACGGCAAAGCCGCGCCCCAAATTCGGCTTTGGAGGTGCGGTTTTTGCGTCGGCGCGGTCCTGTGAACAGTATTGCAACCTCGCCCCCGAATTGGTAAGGAATCCTTACCAGGTAATAGCGAGGACTGATCCGTGCCGGTAATCACAAATATTCAGGACCTGAAACGCATCTATGAGCGCCGTGTGCCGCGGATGTTTTTTGATTATGCCGAAAGCGGCAGCTGGACCGAGCAGACCTTTCGCGAGAACACCTCTGATTTTGAACAAATCCGCCTGCGCCAGCGCGTCGCGGTCGACATGTCAGGGCGCAGCACCCGTGGCCAGATGATTGGCAAAGAGGTCGCCATGCCGGTGGCTTTGGCGCCAGTTGGTCTGACCGGCATGCAGCATGCCGACGGCGAGATCAAAGCAGCCCGGGCGGCAGAGGAATTTGGCGTGCCTTATACGCTGTCGACCATGTCGATCAACTCGATCGAGGATGTCGCCGAGGCCACCACCAAACCCTTTTGGTTTCAGCTCTACACCATGAATGACGAGGACTATGTCCGCCGTCTGATTCAGCGCGCCAAGGATGCCAAATGCTCGGCTCTGGTGATCACGCTGGATCTGCAGATTCTGGGCCAGCGCCACAAGGATCTGAAAAACGGCCTGTCCGCGCCGCCAAAGCTGACGCCAAAAACCATTGCCAATCTGATGACAAAATGGACTTGGGGTCTGCAGATGCTGGGCGCCAAACGGCGCGAATTTGGCAATATCGTGGGCCATGTTGAGGGCATCTCGGACGCATCCTCCCTGGGGGCCTGGACCTCGGAGCAGTTTGATCTGTCGCTGGACTGGGGCAAGATCGCCAAGCTGAAAGAGATGTGGGACGGCAAGGTGATCCTGAAGGGCATCCTCGACGCGGAAGACGCCAAAATGGCGGTAAAGGTCGGCGCGGATGCGATCATTGTGTCAAATCACGGCGGCCGTCAGCTGGATGGCGCGCTCAGCTCGATCCGGATGCTGCCACAGATTCTGGATGCTGGCGGCGGCGAGGTCGAAGGCATCCTGGACAGCGGTATTCGCTCTGGTCAGGACGTCCTGAAAGCGCTGGCCATGGGGGCCACCGGCACCATGATCGGGCGGGCCTATATCTACGGGCTTGGCGCTATGGGACAACAGGGCGTGACCACCGCGCTGGAGGTCATCCAAAAGGAGCTCGACACCACTATGGCGCTGTGCGGCGAGCGCAATGTTGCAGATCTGGGACGGCACAATCTGCTGATCCCCAAGGGTTTTGAAGGCAACTGGCTTTAAGGCAACTGGCTTTAAGGCAACGGGCTTTAAGGCAAAGGTCAGGACTGATCCTGATTGCCCTGCGTTAAAAAATCCGGCCCTGGAACCAAATCAGGGCCGGATAGGCACAGAGCCAGATCCAGAAAAACCTGTTGAGGCAAAAAAGCAGGCGTTGGAGAAATGAAATCCGGCGGCACAGAGCAGCGCCAGTTTCAACGCGACCGGGTGCAATAGCGCCAGCGGAAACAGCAGCTCGAACAGCATCACGGTCCAGCCCATCACAAACAGCAGGCGCGGATGGTCAGCCCAGCTCCGCAGAGCCTCGCTGACGGGATAGGCGGAAAAGCGGAAGACATCGCGCAGCGCCTCGCCCCTTTGCCATTCCGGATTGATCACCTTGATCCAGCCCGAGACAAAATAGGACAGCACCAGCTGCACCGCCAGATAGGACAGCGCCATCTCCTGCCAAAACGGCGTCGTGGAGAGATGCGCCAGACTGAGACAGGAGAGGATCAGCATGGTCATCTTGTCACTGCCGCCATTATACGGCCCCTGATAGCGCCAGAGCATCGCGAGGCTAATGACCCACAGCCCCCAAACCGGCCAGGCTCCGCCAATCCCCAGCGCCATAACCAGACAGAGCAGCAGCCTCGCCCCAAAGATCGCGCGGTCGCCGCGCAGCAGGTGCTCAAGGCTTTGCTGCGCTATGGCAAAGGCTAGCAAAAGCTGCATCCAGCCCATCGCCTGGCCTGCCGTAAATCCCTCCGTTAAACCCGCAGTAAACCCCGCCGCAAGCCCCTGCTCTAAAACCGCTGCCCCGTTCATGCCGCTTCCTCCTGCAGGCCGGCGAGCGGCACCGGGGTACTTTCATATTCCACCAGCTTCACAATCCGCGCCCCCTCGCGCGAGACAAAAACCAGCCGGAACTGCAGCAGTTGCGGCCCCTTGGGCAAAAGCCGCGCCACGCGCGTGTTGATTTCATCCAGACTGTGCTGGCTTGGCGCCTCGATCAGCCGTTCAGCGCAGCTGACCAGATACAATTGCTCGTTCCAGTCCGGGTTCCACAGCATCCGCCGCAGTATCTGAGCAAAGCTGAGATGCGCTGGCCGGGGGCGATCCTCATGCCAGTCGCCTGGCTGCTCGCCCAAAATAAGGCGGTATTCAATCCGCGGCGACGGGGCCACGGTCTGGAAAAACCGCCAGGAGGGAATCACTGTTGGCAAAAAGAGGGAAATCAGGCGCAGCACGGGGGAGCCTCGGCTAAAAACGGGTTGTCGGCAGCATAAAACCTCGACTTTAACAGAGGGTTCCCATGCGATACTCGCCTCAGTGAGCTGTGAAAGCGATCGGTACTTTTCAAAGCCAACATTCTGGTGTAAGCGCAGGCCTTCACGTGGGGTGACAGCCTTGGAGGCACCCCGCATAGATATATTGGAGAATTCAAATGGCAAAAGAGATTCCTGATCTCGTCGCCGAGGAACGTGTGGGGACGGGCAAGGGCGCCGCTCGCGCAGCACGTCGTGCTGGTATGGTTCCTGGTGTTGTTTACGGTGGTGATACTGATCCACTTTCGATCCAGATCCCTTTCAACGTTCTGTTGAAAAAGCTGAAAGCCGGCAAATTCAAGTCCACTCTGTGGAACCTGAAAGTTGAAGGCCAGGAAGATGTGCGCGTGATCTGCCGCGACGTTCAGCGTGACGTTGTCAAAGATCTGCCAACCCACCTGGACCTGATGCGCCTGCGTCGGAATTCGGAAATCAACCTGTTCATCCCGGTTGAATTCATCAACGAAGACACCTGCCCCGGCATCAAAAAAGGCGGCATGCTCGCCGTGGTTCGTCCCGAAGTCGAACTGGTTGTCATCGCAGGTGAGATCCCTGAGAAGCTGACCGTTGACCTGGCAAACAGCGCTATTGGCGATGTGATCACCATCTCGTCGATCGAGCTGCCCAGCGGTGCACGCCCAACCATCGACCGTGACTTCGTTGTGGCAAACATTGCCGCACCTGGTGGCATCTCTGCTGCCGACGAAGACGAAGAAGAAGCCGCCGGTGAAGAAGCCGCAGCTGAAGAATAATATCGCCCTCCTTTTTGGGGAGTGATGAAACGGGGTCCTTCGGAGCCCCGTTTTTTTGTACCGGTTTTTTGTGCCGCTTTCTTGTGCCCTTCGGCTGCGGCAATGCACAAAAACTGGGGAAAAAACGGCAAAAAATCTAAAGAGAATGTTACCGCGCGCAAACCTCTCCTTTGCAATTGATCGGGCAAACTCTACCTACTACCGTGGTGGGGAGTGGATGTGAGATGATGAATCAATTAGAGCAGGAAGAGGCAGCGCTGCGCAGGCGGCTTCTTTTCAGAATGTTGCGGGGGTTCAATTTTGATGCCCCCCGGTTTGGCCATGAGACCATATCGGAGCCCATTCCACGCCATCTGGTGGAACGTGACTCCGCCAACGCCCTGCGCAAAGAGCTCTCTCGGCGCATGTCCGCGCAGCAGCCTCTGCGGTCCTGAAGCATGTGCTGACGCACCGATTGCGCGCGCTATTTGTTTCGTTTCAGTGCCCTCCCCTTTGGGAGGCCTCATAGGGAGCGCGCCTGCGTCCCCTATGCCCTCTTTCGTCACAGGGGGAGGCGTGCCGTGGGGCCGTACATCGGAGCGACACTGGATATTTGCGACAAAACAGGTCATGAAGCACCCCAGACAGGCGAGAGGTGGCAACATGTCCAGGTGATCGCCGCCAGATTTTTGAGACGAGACAGGCTATGAAACTCTTTGTTGGGCTCGGCAACCCCGGCGCCAAATATGCGCAGAACCGCCACAATATCGGCTTCATGGCCCTTGATGAGATCGCCTCCACGCACGGCTTTTCGCCGTGGAAGGCCAAATATCAGGCGATGATCTGTGAGGGGACATTGGGCGGCGTCAAGGTGCTCTTGCTGAAACCTCAGACCTTCATGAACCTGTCCGGCCAGGCCGTTGGCGAAGCGATGCGGTTTTACAAGCTCAGCAGCTCGGATGTGATCGTACTGCATGACGAGTTGGATCTGGCGCCGGGAAAATGTCGGGTCAAACAGGGCGGTGGTCATGCCGGCCACAACGGTCTGCGCTCGCTGCACGCCCATATTGGCCCCGATTACGCACGCGTCCGTCTGGGGATCGGCCACCCCGGCCATAAGGACGCCGTTGCAGGCTACGTCTTGCGGGATTTCCCAAAGGCGGATCAAGGCTGGCTGGACGACCTGATCCGGGGCATCTCTGACGGCGCTGCGGCCCTGGCCGCAGGGGACGGTGGCAAGTTCATGAATGCAGTCTCCCTCAGGACCGCCCCGCCGCGCAGCTCGACCGGCACCAAATCACAGGTTCAAAAACCTCAGGCTAAAAAAACACAGGCGCAAAAAACGCAGGCGCAAAAACAGGCGGCAGCACCGCAACCCGCACAGCAGCCTGCGGCCCAAAGCGCGCCAACTGAGCACGCGCAACAGCCTGCGGCCGCCACGCGCCAAAACAGCGTCCCGGAGCAAAAGCCCGAGACCGGAGAGCGCTCTGCGCTGGAAAAACTACTGAACAAATTCAAATAGCTAGACGCTGGCGGCTGCATTCTGAAAAATACCCCGGTGACGAGCAGAAAATCTGAATTAATATCAGCTGCTTGCAAGCACCGCCCCGGCATTTTTGTCAAACAGCACACCATAGGTCCGGGCCTGGACAGGACCCGGACAAAATGTTCCAAAAGAATGTACGAGTATTGTAGAGTGGACCGCATGAAACAGGACACCAGCATAAATGTTTTGGGCGGGCCGCTTGAGCCGTGCTCGATGGTCCCCCTCACCGGATTTTTCCGCGATGGACATTGCAACACCTGCGCCGAGGACCAGGGCAGTCATACGGTCTGTGCGGTGATGACAGCAGAGTTCCTGGCCTATTCCAAATATGTCGGAAACGATCTCTCAACCGCGCGGCCAGAATACGGCTTTGCCGGGCTGAAGCCAGGCGACACCTGGTGCCTTTGCGCCAGTCGCTTTCTGCAGGCCGCCGACGAAGGCTGTGCCCCGCTGGTCTCTCTTGCCGCGACCCATTTCCGGGCCCTCGAAATCGTACCAATGCCGCTGCTGCAAAGCCATGACGTCAGACTGAATGGCCGGCGCGACTAAGGTTTTACCGGGATAATACCAGCACCTGTGGTCTGGGAGATTGACCCCCGACCAGTTTTGCAGCTATGCCACCTCAGTAGCCAGCTTCTGCGGTCCCTCGGCCGCCAACGCCAGCCTCTGTATACAAACAAAGGAGACCGGCATGAGCTTTATCGCTATGAACCGTTTCAAGATTCGCCCCGGACGTGAAGCCGACTTTGAACAGATCTGGAAATCCCGTGAATCTCACCTGAACGAGCTTAAGGGCTTTCGCGAATTCCGCCTGCTGAAAGGCCCCGCGAGCGAAGACTCCTGCCTCTATTCCAGCCATGTTGTCTGGGACAGCCGCGAGGATTTTGAAGCCTGGACCAAATCCGAGCAGTTCCGGGCGTCGCACCGCAATGCCGGCAAAAGCGAAGGCGAAAGCCCGATCATGGGGCATCCCAGCTTTGAAGGTTTTGAAACCGTCATCCACGAAAGCTGACCTGTCACAAAGCCTAATCCAGGCGTGAGAGCTGACCTGGCTTGAAAGCGGGCTAGAAATTGAATTGGCCGACCTGAATTGCGTCAGATCGGCCAATTATTTTTGGCCCTTTGCCGGGGCACCGGAGCCACGGCAAAGGATGCCACGACTGGAAGACACGGCTGGGCAACAGAACCCGGCCGCGAGGATTAATCCTCGAAGCTGCGGCCTTCTTCGGTGTCAGACATGTCAAAGCCGAGGTGCTTGGCCACGGTAAAGACATCCTTGTCGCCACGGCCGCACATATTCATCACAATGATATGGTCGCTTGGCAGCTCGGGTGCGATCTTCATCACATGCGCCAGCGCATGGCTGGGCTCCAGCGCCGGGATGATGCCTTCCATCGCACAGGACAGCTGGAACGCCTCCAGGGCTTCTTTGTCGGTGATCGACACATATTGCGCGCGCCCCGTGTCATGAAGCCAGGAATGCTCAGGGCCAATGCCCGGATAGTCGAGCCCGGCAGAGATCGAGAACCCCTCCTGGATCTGGCCATCCTCGTCCTGCAACAGGTAGGTCCGGTTGCCGTGCAGCACGCCCGGGCGGCCACCAGTCAGCGAAGCAAAGTGCTGCATGCGGTCGTCAACCCCTTTGCCACCGGCCTCAACCCCGATGATATTGACGGATTTGTCGTCGAGGAAGGGATGGAACAGGCCAATCGCGTTAGGGCCACCGCCAATGGCCGCGATCAGAGTGTCAGGCAGACGGCCTTCGCCTTCCTGCTCTGCCAGCTGCCAGCGGACTTCTTTGCCGAGGATCGACTGAAAATCACGCACCAATGCCGGATAGGGGTGCGGACCCGCAGCGGTGCCGATGCAGTAAAACGTGTCTTTGACGTTGGTCACCCAGTCCCGCAGCGCGTCATTCATCGCATCCTTCAGGGTGCCACGACCCGAGGTGACAGGGATCACTTCGGCGCCCAAAAGACGCATGCGGAACACGTTGGGCGCCTGACGCTTCACATCATGCGCCCCCATGTAGACCACGCATTTCAGGCCAAATTTGGCACAGACGGTGGCCGTTGCCACACCGTGCTGTCCGGCTCCGGTTTCCGCGATGATCCGTGTCTTGCCCATGCGGCGCGCCAGCAGGATCTGCCCCAGCACATTGTTGATCTTATGGGCGCCGGTATGGTTCAGCTCGTCGCGCTTCATATAGACCTTGGCACCGCCCAGATGGGCGCTCAGACGCTCAGCATGATAGAGCGGGCTGGGGCGACCCACATAGTGCTTCCACAGATCATCCATTTCAGCCCAAAAGGTCGGGTCGTCTTTGGCCCGGTCGTATTCCTCTTCCAGGCTCAGGATCAAAGGCATCAGGGTTTCCGAGACAAACCGGCCTCCAAAGATACCAAAGCGACCCTTTTCGTCGGGTCCGTTCATAAAGCTGTTGAAAAGATCGTTGGCCATGGTTCTTCCCTTTGTGCAGCGCTGGATATGAGTATCGCGCAGGCGCAGGCGGGTAAAGAGAGCCAAAGCAGGATTTTCCGCGCTCCCCTGCAGGTTTCACCCCCCCTGCCCCGCCTCACTCAAACAGAACCTGCATCTGCGCCCGTCTTTTTATCTGTTTCACAATTTCGTGTCAGAGCTACGCGGCAAGTTTTAGGTGGCCAGTCTGGACGGCCAGGTTAAGGCGGCCAGTTCAGACAGCCAGTTCAGACAACCAGTTCAGGCAGACAATGCCGCCGCCGTGAAGCGGGCAACCAAATCCGCGTCTTTCTGGCCGGAGCGCTTTCGACACCCGAAGACACATCGACCTGACGCGCGCCTGTCATGCGAATCGCCTCGGCGACATTGTCGGGGGTCAACCCCCCCGCCAGCATCCAGGGGCATTGCCAGTATTTGCGCCCGGCCAGCAGCCGCCAGTCAAAGGCAAGCCCATTGCCGCCAGGCAGATCCGCGCCCTTTGGTGGCTTGGCGTCGATCAAAAGATGATCCGCGACCTGCGCATAAAGGTCGATCTGTGCCAGATCCTCGGCATCCGCCACGCCAATCGCTTTCATTACCGGCAGCCCATATCGCGCCTTGACCGCCGCCACCCGCTCGGGGCTTTCGCTGCCATGCAGCTGCAGCATATCCAGCGGCACGGCAGAGGTCAGCGCATCCAGCATGGCGTCATCTGCGTTGACAGTCAGCGCCACCTTGCACAGGCCCACAGGCACCTCCAGCGCAATCCTGGCCGCCTCTTCAACAGAGATATTGCGCGGGGACTTTGGGAAAAAGACAAAGCCGACATAGGCAGCACCAGAGTCGGCAGCCGCCCGTACGTCCTGCGGGCTTTTGAGCCCACAGATTTTCACCCGGATTGCACTCATCGCGGCGCTCAGTTGTGCTCGTCCAGAAGGGCCAGAACGTCATCTTTGCCCTTATGTTTTTGCTGCTTCAGCTTCTGCACTTCACGAGACAGCTTTTTGACCTCGCGGGTCTGAGTGCCCGCAGCACGGCGATGTTTGTGCTCGCGCAGCCATTCCCAGATAAAGCCGATCACCAAGCCGGCGCCAAGGCCACCGATCACCACCACAAACAGCGGCAGCGAGATCGTGGGGTTCACCCCCATAAGCTCTTCTAAAACCGACGGCAGCAGTTTCAGCTCAACAATGGCACGGTTTGCCAGGCAAACCGAGACCAACACAATTCCCAGAGATCCCAGGATAGCGTAGCGAATATAGCGCATTTAGGCCTTTCCGTTCAGGCGGTCCCTCAAGAGCTTACCGGTCTTGAAGAACGGAACATGTTTTTCTTCTACCTGGACCGTTTCACCCGTGCGTGGATTGCGGCCTACCCGCGAATCCCGTTGCTTGACCGAGAAAGCACCAAAACCGCGCAATTCCACCCGGTCACCCCGGGACATTGCGTCAGTCACTTCCTCGAATACCGTGTTCACGATCCTTTCGACATCCCGCTGATACAGGTGCGGGTTTTCGTCTGCAATCTTCTGAATCAATTCAGAACGGATCATACTTCCTGCCCTCCCAAAACTACGCAAGCCTTTGCCGGCTAACGACAACTATAGGTACAAATGCGCGCTCTAGGAACTAAAACAGACGGGGGCTTGTTGCTATTTGCCCCGTAAACCTCGTTAAACGCGCACAAATTCTGATATTTCACCGCGTCACAGTACCGTCACGTCATTTTTCCACTCTGCAGGCGGCGCTGCGTAGCGGGAATAGAAGTAGTTGATTCGCAACTGAATATCAGCACGATTTCAGAGCGTGCCGCGGTCGGGCCCAACGGCGGCTCTGAAAAATCGCAGGTCAAATCCGAAAATATCCGCGGCGTCTGTGGCATCGGAGACGACGGTGGAAAACCGCCCAAAAAGAAACGGCCCCACCAAAATGGCAGGGCCGCTCAAATAGCTTAGCACCTAAATGCTGCTCGAAAATCAGTCGTTGTTCAGAGCTGCACCCAGGATATCGCCCAGCGATGCGCCGGAATCCGAGGAGCCATACTGCTCAACAGCTTCTTTTTCTTCTGCAATCTCGCGGGCTTTGATCGACAGACCCAGACGACGGGTCTTGCTGTCGACATTGGTGACGCGCACGTCGACCTTGTCGCCAACCGAGAAACGCTCAGGGCGCTGCTCTGCACGATCACGGCTGAGGTCGGAACGACGGATGAAGCTCTTCATGCCTTCGTATTCGACTTCGATGCCGCCTTCTTCGATGGCAGTGACGTTCACAGTGACGATAGAGCCACGCTTCACGCCGCCCACGGCTTCTGCGAACTTGTCGCCGCCCAGGGCTTTGATCGAGAGAGAGATACGCTCTTTTTCAACATCCACTTCGGAGACAACGGCCGAAACCATGTCGCCTTTGCGGTAGTTCTGGATCGCATCTTCGCCGCGCTCGTCCCAGGACAGGTCGGACAGGTGGACCATGCCGTCGATGTCGCCGTCGAGACCAATGAACAGACCGAATTCGGTGATGTTCTTGACTTCGCCTTCGACTTCGGTGCCCTCGGGGTTGCTTTCCGAGAAGACTTCCCATGGGTTGCGCTGTGTCTGCTTGAGACCCAGGGAAACGCGGCGCTTGGAGCCGTCGATTTCCAGAACCATGACGTCAACTTCCTGGCTGGTCGAAACGATCTTGCCGGGGTGGACGTTTTTCTTGGTCCAGGACATCTCAGAGACGTGGACCAGACCTTCAACACCGGGCTCCAGCTCAACAAATGCACCGTAATCGGTGATGTTGGTAACACGGCCTTTGTGGACCGAGGAGAGCGGATATTTGGCGCCAACCAGATCCCATGGGTCTTCCTGCAGCTGTTTCATGCCGAGGGAGATACGATGGGTCTCTTTGTTGATCTTGATGACCTGAACCTTGACGGTTTCGCCAATCGCCAGGATCTCGGAGGGGTGGTTCACACGACGCCATGCCATATCGGTGACGTGCAGCAGGCCGTCTACGCCGCCCAAGTCAACAAAGGCACCGTATTCGGTGATGTTCTTGACCACACCGTCAACCGAATCACCTTCAGTGAGCTTGCCGATAACTTCGGCGCGCTGCTCGGCGCGGGATTCTTCGAGGATCGCACGACGGGAGACAACGATGTTGCCACGACGACGGTCCATTTTCAGGATCTGGAACGGCTGCTTCAGACCCATCAGCGGGCCTGCGTCGCGCACGGGGCGGACGTCAACCTGGCTGCCGGGCAGGAAGGCAACTGCGCCACCCAGATCGACGGTAAAGCCACCTTTGACACGACCAAAGATCGCACCTTCGACGCGCTCGTCGTCGGCATAGGCTTTTTCCAGACGGTCCCAGGCTTCTTCGCGGCGCGCCATCTCACGGGAGATAACAGCTTCGCCACGGGCATTCTCAGCGGAACGCAGGAAGACTTCAACTTCGTCACCAACTGCGATCTCGGGAGCTTCGCCAGGGTTGGCAAATTCTTTCAGGTCAACGCGGCCTTCCATTTTGTAGCCGACGTCGATCAGGGCCTGGCCCGCTTCGATCGCGATAACCTTGCCTTTAACAACGGACCCCTCATTCGGGGTGTCCATTTCGAAGCTTTCATTCAGGAGGGCTTCGAAATCCTCCATAGATACGTTTTGAGCCATGAGGTCTCAGATGTCCTTTACATTGGTTTTCTGGCCGGGTGGTTGTCTCCACCGGTCTTGCGGTTGGTCACAGGTTTTGTGCAAAACGAAAGAGGGCCGGATGCACCGACCCTGCTCGAATCTCTTTTATTCTGCGGTGTTTTCACCTTGTAGACGCTGCGGGCTATAGCCTTTTGCCCCCCGGCGCGCAAGGAAAAACCATATTTTATTGCCCTTTCACGCAGCACTTTGAACGGTCCCTGCACACCGCTCAAACAAGAGGCCACCGGCTAAGTCCCGGTGGCCTTGTGTAATCTCTGCAGGCCTCGCCTTACTCAGTCGATATTGGTCACAAATGTGCCCAATGGCTTACGTACCTTCTTGAGGTTCACCAGCCAGTCACCGCTCTCGTCGCGGTAGCCAAGCGGCAGCCACAGAACCGAGCGCATACCCTTTGCTTTCAGGCCCAAAATCTCATCGACCTGTGCCGGGTCAAAGCCTTCCATCGGGGTGCTGTCCACACCCAGCTCTGCGGCAGCCGCCAGAGCAAAGCCAAGGCCGATATAGGCCTGGCGCGCCGCATGGGCGTAGTTTTCCTCATCCGTGCGCGGCAGATACATGGCCTTCAGGCGGTCATAGTAGCCCTGCAGCATGTCGCTTCTGCCGCCGCGCTCTTCGGCCATCTGATCAACAACGGCGTCAATGCGCGCTTCGCTGTAGTCGTCCCAGGCGGCAAAAACCAACAGGTGCGAGCCATCCGTGATCTGGGCCTGATCCCAGGCAACCGGGCGAATGGCGGCACGCACATCGGCGTTGCGGATCACCAACAGCTCGTAGGGCTGCAAGCCGCTGGAGGTCGGAGCCAGCTGGACCGCCTCAACAATCTTGGCCACGTCCTCTTCGGGAACCGTTTTGGAGGGGTCCATCTTTTTTGTTGCGTAGCGCCAGTTCAGTTTCTCTAGAAACATAATCTTTCCCGTCATTGGAAGGTTTGCTCCTTCCTTATTTAGAACTGAACTGTTCAGTTCAATACCGCAACGCGAAAAAAACCATCTCCCGCCAAAAAAATCTCGACTGACGGCCAGGACACGCACGGTGGCAGGCCCGCCACACCGGGGGCCAGAACGGATTCATCGCGACAGGTCCGATGAGAACAGGCCGTATAAAAGCAGGCCCCGATGAGAGCATGACCTGTGAGAAAGGAGGGTCTTTTTTACCGGCGGCGGGCGTCTATGACGCGCAACGCGCTTGCTACGGCCTCATCGATTTCCAGCTCACTGGTATCAATCAGTACCGCATCCTCTGCCGCACGCAGCGGCGCCTCGGCGCGATTCATGTCCCGCTCATCCCGGGCCTTCACATCGGCCAGAACCTCCTCCAGCGCAATCGCCTGCCCCTTGGCCTCCTGCTCCAGAAAGCGGCGCCTGGCGCGGACCTCGGCGCTGGCGGTGATAAAAAGCTTCACCTCAGCCTCGGGGCAGATCACCGTACCGATGTCGCGGCCATCCAACACGGCGCCCCCGGCGCGACGGGCAAAGGCACGCTGAAAATCAACCAGTGCGGCGCGCACCTCTGCAATCACCGCCACCTTTGACGCCGCCTGTGCCACCTCCGGCCCCCGCAGGTCCGGGCGCTCAAGATCAGCAGCCGAGAGCGACAGCGCCGCCTCAATCGGCGCCACACCTTCCAGTGTTCTGGCGCCCACGGCCCGATACAGGAGGCCAGTGTCCAGATGCGCCAGACCCAACTCCGCTGCAATCGCCTTGGAAATCGTTCCCTTGCCCGCGGCAGCTGGCCCATCAATTGCAATTGTGAAACTGGTTGTCATCTCGTCTTCCATCTCTTCAAACCTCCCCGCAACAGCGCCAGAACCACCGCTGTCATCACCAGACCGCTGGCAATAGATTTCACAACGGTGGCTTGGCTCGCGGCTGCAATCTGCGCCGCGCTCACCTCTCCGGCAAGCAGGGTCGCAACCAGGTTATTCTCCCAATAGTCAGCCAACATCCCCAAAACAGCCGCAGCTATCAGCACACTTCGTACCCAGGGGCGGGTAAAACAGGCCCGAATCGCACCGATCAAGACAAGGGCCAAAAGCACCGGATAGGCCAGATCCAAAAGACGCTGCGGCCCGCTATAAAGCGCCCTGCCCTGTTCGGTCAGCGCAGTCAGAAAGGCGCGTGCCTCAACCTCTGAATAGCCTGTCGGGCGCAGATCAAACGGAGCTAGTCCCCCGGCAGCCAGACTGATTGTCGGCAAGGTCCAAAGAACCATGCAAAGGTAGACGGCCAGCGCGGCGGCAAAACAAATCCAGTATGCCGCCCGCAATGTCATCAGCCTTTGCTCAACTTGGCACCAAGGCCAGTCATCAGAGGTTCAAAAATCGGAAAAGACGTGGTGATCGGGGTGCCGTCATCCACCGACACAGGATTTTGCGCCCCCATGCCCATGACCATAAAGGACATGGCAATGCGGTGATCCAGGAAGCTCTCGCAGGTGCCACCACCGGGAACCGCATCCGGGCCCAGCCCCTCAACCGACCACCAGTCCTCGCCCTCGTCCACGGTGATGCCATTGGCGCGCAGCCCGCGTGCCATCGCGTCGATTCGGTCGCTTTCCTTCACCCGCAGCTCTTTTACCCCAGCCATCATGGTCTTGCCGCTGGCAAAGCAGGCCACCACCGACAGCACAGGATATTCGTCGATCATCGAGGCGGCCCGTTCCGGCGGCACCGCGATGCCCGTCATGTTGGGAGAGTAGCGCGCGCGCAGATCGGCAACCGGCTCACCGCCTTCTTCGCGCGGGTTCTCAAATGTCAGATCAGCGCCCATGTCCTGCAGCGTGTAAAACAGGCCCGCTCGGGTGGGGTTCAGGCCAATGCCCGGCACCAGCACATCAGAGCCCGGCGTGATCAGCGCAGCACAGACCGGAAAGGCCGCCGAGGAAGGATCGCGCGGCACCGCAATCACCTGCGGTTTCAGCTCGGGGCGGCCCGTGAGGGTGATCACCCGGCCCTCATCGCTGTCCTCGACAGTGATCTCAGCGCCAAAGCCCGCCAACATGCGTTCGGAATGATCGCGGGTGGCTTCTTTTTCGATCACCACGGTTTTTCCGGGCGCGTTCAGCCCTGCCAGCAGCACGGCGGATTTCACCTGCCCGAGGGCACCGGCACCACGTAGCGCACCGGTGTCGGATCAGCCGCGCCCACAATGGTCATCGGCAAACGGCCACCCTTGCGGCCAACGGTTTTGGCACCAAACAGCGCCAGCGGATCGGTCACCCGCGCCATGGGACGGCCATTGAGGCTGGCATCGCCCGTAAAGGTCACGGTGATAGGTGATGTCGCCATGGTCCCCATGATCAGCCGCACTCCGGTGCCGGAATTGCCGCAGTCAATCACGTGATCCGGCTCGGCAAAGCCACCGACGCCAACGCCGTAAACCGACCAGTTGCCGCCGCCGTGGTTCACCACCTCAGCGCCAAAGGCCTGCATCGCCCTGGCCGTGTCCAACACATCATCGCCTTCCAGCAGGCCCGAGATTTTGGTCTCACCCACCGCCATAGCGCCCAAAATCAGCGAGCGATGCGAGATCGATTTATCCCCGGGCACCTCGGCGACACCGTTGAGCGGCGCGGCACGGTGTGACGTCATCGGGATGGGGGTACCGTGTCCGGACATGGCGCTTCCTTTGTCTTTGTCGTGTCTGCCTAGGGTGCAGTCTGTTCTGTTTGCGCTATCGGTAACGAATTACACAGGAAGGGTCCAGCGCCGATCCCCTGCCCGCCCTTTACGCCTAGCCGAGGCGGCGGAAGGTCAGATAGGTTGGAGTGCGCCCCTCGCGCAGCCCCTTTTGCTCATAGCGGGTCGAGATCCAGTCCTCCCAGGGTTCACGCCAGTCGGCAGCCTCGCTTGCCAGCCACTCAAACCCCGCCTTTGGCACCTCTTCGAGGGTTTGGCGCACATAGTCGGGAATATCGGTGGCCACACGAAAGATCGCACCCGGTTTGAGGCAGCGCGCCAGGGGCTCAAGATGCTCCTGCGTCACAAAGCGACGGCGGTGGTGGCGGGTCTTTGGCCAGGGGTCGGGGTAGAGCAAAAACGCTTTGGCAATCGACTGAGGCGGGATCACATCCATCAGATCGCGGGCATCGCCCGGATGCACCGCGATATTGTCGCAGCCCGCCTTACGGATCTTACCCAGCAGCATGGCCACGCCATTGATAAAGGGCTCAGCCCCGATGATGCCGACATCCGGGTTTGAGCTGGCCTGATGCACCAGATGTTCACCACCGCCAAAGCCAACCTCAAGCCAGGTCTCGCGGCCGCCAAACAGCGCCTCAAGATCCAGCGGAGTGCGGTCGGGGTTTTCGTCCCAGCCCACGGCACCGGGGCTAAGATCCGCGAGGTCCTCAGCGAGATAGCGGCGCTGGCTGTCCTTCAGGGTCTTGCCACTGAAGCGGCCATAAAAATTGCGCCAGGGCGCGCCGCTCACATGGGCCCCTTCGGCCTGCACCGAGCCCTCAGGGCGCGACGTGTCTGATGGATCGGCAACGGGGCCTGCATCACGGGGCGTTTTATCTTCGGCCATCGGCTGGGCTCATCCTCTGTTCACGCGGGCTCAAAGCGGGGTCTTGCAACAAGGCCCGCGCCGGGTTGGCCGTCCATCTGCCGCAAGCCGGGCCTCAGGTCAAGAGAGACGGGATCCAGCGCCCCACGCCGCGGCCTTCAGCGCCTCACTCTGCCCCCCGCCCCTCGCGCAACACGCCAGCCGAGATCAGTTGCGTTCGCGACGGATACCACTCTTCGCTGGCAACGGCTTGCAGGGTCTCCACGGCAAACCCCGGTTCCACCCCCCGCGAGACCATATAGATCAGATGTTCGTAGATTTCGCTCTGGGTGTCACCGTAGATCCAGGAGCCGAATTCAAAAGGCGTGGCCCAGTCCTTCTCTTTGCGCTGGTCGCGATAATAGCTTTGAACCGCCTGCGGACCCCAACTGCGGTGATGAAAGCCGATCTTGGATCCACGCGCCATCCGGCGGCGGTTTCCGGCGAGAAACACATCAACGCAGGCACTCACGCATTCGCCCGCCACATGGGTATCAAGCGCATAGTGCAGCACGACCCCGGCCATTTCAGTGCCTGCAAAAACACTGCCGCCGCTGCTGTTGAGCTGCAGCTCCCTGATCTGCCTGTGTCGGCTCAGAACCCGCTTCAGCTGACTGACATCCTCATCCCGGATTTCATCGCCGGTCTTTTCCGTGTCATATATCAACACCGCACCCGCGACCTCGAATTTATCAGAGAGCGGCTCTTTGGCAAAAGCAGGCGTAATAGCGAGCGCACAGGCTAGAACTGAAGCGAGAACAGGGGTAAGCGCACAGGCTGCAAGCAAGCGGGTCATATGGTCTGGGTCCAGTCCTTTGGCAGGGGCTATCCGCTACAATGGACCAGGACGCCCCCTCAGACCAAGAGAGAAAACCTCCCGTTCACCGCGCGCGATCCTGGCCGCTTTCCCGAGAAGAGGCCGACAGAATATAGGCGGGCCGAATATAGGTGGGCACAAAAAAGGCGGGCATAAAAAAGGCGGGCACCTGGCCCGCCTTTGTGAAAAACATTTACACCCGTATTCAAACCGGTGATCAAACGGCCTTTTTCAAAGCCTCAACCAGATCTGTGCGCTCCCAGCTGAAGCCACCATCCGCATCCGGCTCACGGCCAAAGTGACCGTAGGCCGCAGTGCGCTGATAGATCGGCTTGTTCAGGCCCAGGTGCTGGCGAATGCCACGCGGTGTCAGATCCATCGCCTGATCAATCGCCCGTTCAATCGCCTCCGGGTCAACCTCACCCGTGTCATGGGTATCGGCATAGATCGACAGGGGCTTTGAGACACCAATCGCATACGACAGCTGAATGGTGCAGCGTTCTGCCATGCCGGCCGCCACAACGTTCTTAGCCAGATAGCGCGCCGCATAGGCCGCCGAGCGGTCGACCTTGGTCGGGTCTTTGCCCGAAAAGGCACCACCACCATGGGGCGCTGCGCCGCCATAGGTATCAACGATAATTTTGCGCCCTGTGAGACCCGCATCGCCATCGGGGCCACCGATGACAAATTTACCCGTAGGGTTCACATGCCAGACGGTTTCGTCTGTCAGCCAGCCTTCGGGCAACACCTCATGGAAATAGGGTGCCACGATGGCGCGGATATCACTGGAGGTGAGGCTTTCGTCCAGATGCTGGGTCGACAGCACCAGCGAGCTGATACGCACCGGCTTGCCGTTCTCATAGACAACAGACAGCTGCGATTTGGCATCGGGACCCAGCGCAGGCTCGGTGCCATTTTTGCGCACCTCGGCGAGGCGGCGCAGCACGGCGTGGCTGTACTGGATCGGCGCCGGCATCAATTGCGGCGTCTCGGTGGTGGCATAGCCAAACATGATGCCCTGATCACCGGCACCTTCGTCCTTGTCGCCGGAGGCATCAACGCCCTGGGCGATATGTGCGGACTGTTCGTGCAACAGGTTTGTCACCTTCACAGTTTCGTGGTGAAACTTCTCCTGCTCATAGCCGATGTCTTTGATACAGGCGCGGGTGATCGCATCGATCCGCCCCATATAGTCGTGCAGCTTATCCTGATCGGAGAGGCCAACCTCGCCGCCAATCACAACGCGATTGGTGGTGGCAAAGGTTTCAGCGGCAACGCGCGCTTCGGGTTCTTCCGCCAAAAAGGCGTCCAGAACAGCATCGGAGATCTGGTCGCAGACCTTATCCGGGTGGCCTTCGGACACGGATTCCGAGGTGAAAGTATAGTTCTTGCGGGACATGAAAACGCTCCATTGAGTTCACCTCGTCACGCCAGGAAGCCGTTGTGAGAGGAATAAAACTGATTTACGCGGGGTCGCACTAGAGGTCAATCAATAGTCAGCAGACGTTAACCAACTATGAGCGCAGCACCGGTCTTTGTGCCAATTTGGCCCCCAACAGCGCCAAAATCAAGGTGAGCAGAAAAACAGGCCAGTCGCCCGTGCGACTATAGAGCGTTGCGGGCAGCGGTTTTGGCAAAGCCGCGTCCACGGCCCCGGCCTGGCCGCGGGGGATGCTTTCGCGCATGCGGCCATAGGGGTCGATCATTGCGGTGATGCCTGTATTGGCGGCGCGCAGCATCGGCAAACCCTGCTCGGCGGCGCGCAGCCGGGCCTGCACCAGATGCTGATAGGGCCCCGAGCGGGTGCCGAACCAGGCATCATTGGTGATCTGGACCAGCATATCGGGCCGTACCGGCACCGCGTTCACGTCCTGGGCAAACACCGCCTCGTAGCAGATCAGCGGCATTGCAAGCCCAATGCCAAGATCCATCAGCCCCGGGCCAGAGCCCGCAGAGTACCCAGCCCCCGACTGCGCCGCAAAGCCATAGATGCCAAACCGGGCCATCAGATCCCCAAAGGGGACGTATTCTCCAACCGGCCCCAGATGCGTTTTGTCATAGGTCTGGCTCACGCCACCCGCCGCATCCAGCAGGATTGCAGAATTATAGTAGCGCTCCTCCTCGCGCCGCTGGATACCCAGCAGCAAGGGCACAGGGCCAATGCGGCTGCGGATCGCGGACAGGGTGTCCTCAGCGTTGTTCAGCAATTGCGGCACTGTGGTCTCGGGCCAAATGATCAGATCCGGGGCGGGCTGCTCCGGGCTTGACTGGTC
The DNA here is from genome assembly GCF_002087335.1 of Pseudophaeobacter leonis. Lineage (GTDB taxonomy): Bacteria > Pseudomonadota > Alphaproteobacteria > Rhodobacterales > Rhodobacteraceae > Pseudophaeobacter > Pseudophaeobacter leonis. The sequence continues at coordinate 12,210 of NZ_MWVJ01000002.1, read as the reverse complement.
TGGGCTCGCGGGCGTTTCGCTCAACTCAATAGCGCGGCGGACAAAATCCCATCGGCGCTCGGCCAGCCATTTTTCCGCCTGCGGTGCATTGGGCTGTACCAGTCGCACCCGTGTGTCGGTCATTTCCAGCGCGGGCAGAGGCGACAGGGCATAGCCCCCAAGCGCCACCAAAAGCAACGGCGCGATCGCCAGAAGCGGGCGGCGGCGCACCAGAGCCAGCGGCAGCAGGACCACAAGCGTCAGCAAGGACAGGCCCTGTGCCCCAACCAAAGGCAGCAGTTGCGCTGCGGGGGTCTCTATCCAAAACTGGCCAAACCCCGCCCAGGGAAAGCCGGTCAACAGATAGGCGCGGCCAAATTCAGCCAGCGACCAAAATGCAATCAGGAGCAGAAGGCGCGGCCCTCCCCGGCTCCAGCGCGCAGCCAGACCAAAGGCCAGGCCCCAAAACAGCGCCAGACCTGCGGCGAGGAAAACCAGCGCAAAGGGCGCCATCCAGGCATAGCGCTCCGCATCAATCTGAAAGGGTTCAACAATCCAGGACAGGCCAAAACTGAAATAGCCAAGGCCAATCAGCCAGCCGATCACCGCGCCCTGCAAAGCCGTGCGGGCCCAAAGGGCAATCATGCCAATGCCGCCAGCGGCCACAGGCAGGCTCAGCAGGATATGCATCGGCGCAAGAGACACCGACAGCAGGGCGCCAAGCCCAAAGGACAACAGCGTGGCCACCCAGTTTGCGCCCGACGCCCCGCCGCCCTGACGAGTCTGGCCCCCAGGGCCCTCGTCACGCGGCAGCGTCCGGCAGCATCACCCGCAGGCGTTTGATGCGACGGGGATCAGCATCCATGACCTCAAATTCGGGTCCATCGGGATGCACTATAACCTCGCCCCGCGCCGGAACCCGGCCCGAGAGCATAAAAACAAGGCCTCCGAGAGAATCTATTTCTTCGGCATCCACATCCTCATGGCCGGTGAGCGAGCGGCCGATCTCGGCCTCAAACTCATCCAAAGGGGTGCGGGCCAGCGCAATGTAGCAGCCGGGCTTTTCCAGATACCAGGTCTGGTCTTCGCCGGGATCATGTTCGTCCTCGATCTCACCGATCACCTGTTCAATCAGATCTTCGATGGTCACAAGCCCGCCCACCCCGCCGTATTCGTCGATCACCAGCGCCATATGGCGGCGCTCTGCCTGCATCTTTGCCATCAACACCCCAATCGGCATCGAGGGCGGCACAAACAACAAAGGCCGCAGCATCTTGGCCAGATCAAAGGGCTTGCCGCCGCCATTGAACCCGTGGGTGAGGGCAAAATCCTTTAGGTGAGCAAAGCCAAGCGGCGTGTCCAGGGTGCCTTCATAGACCGGAATTCGGGTATAGCCGCTGTCGCGAAACACCTGCACCAGATCGTCGCGCTCAATGGATACAGGCACTGAGAGGATTTCTGCAGAGGGGATGGCGACATCCTCGACCCGCATACGGCGCAGGTTGATCATGCCATGAGACTGGATCTCCGGCTTTTGCTCCTGCACGACCACCGGTTCCTGCCTGGGGGCATCTGGCGTAAAAGAGCCAAAAATCCGTTCCCAGAACCCTGGTTGTTCCGCAGCACGGGCTTCTGCCTCAATGCTGGTGGTGTTCTGCAGCGCGCCATGCGCCGCGTTAGAACTGCCTTCTATATCGCCCATTTGTCCTATCCAAAATGCCTCTCAGAGGCTGCCATTGATTGTATATGGGTTATCTAGACCCATATTGCCAAGTATCTCGACCTCCAAGGCCTCCATCACTGTGGCGTCAAGGTCGCGAATGTGATCATAACCCAAAAGATGCAACACTCCGTGAACAACCAGATGACGCAAATGATCTGACAGCGGCTTATTTGCGTCAGTGGCTTCGCGCGCGCAGGTGTCATAGGCAATCGCGATATCCCCCAGCGGGATCTCGCCGGTAAAATCCGCCTCCGGCAGCTGCGGCTGGCCTCCGGGATCCGCGGCAGCCAGATCCTCGGCCGGCCAGCTCAACACATTGGTGGCAACAGGTTTGCCGCGAAACTCTGCGTTAAGAACGGCAATGCGCGCATCATCGCAGGCGAGCAATGCAATCTCGCAGTCTTCGCTTTCAAGATCGAAATGCGACAGGGTCGCCTCAGCCGCCTGCTGCGCCAGGGCTTCCAGCCCCGCGTCCTGCCAGCGATTGTCCTCAACTGTGATATCCAGCGCCATGACCTGCCTTCGCCCTCAATGCAGAGCCCCCCATTGCGGCCCCTTCCAAACCAGCCTGCGTCAGGCGGGTGGTGTGTCGGCGTCATAGGCTTCGATGATGGCCGCCACAAGTGGGTGGCGCACAACATCGCGGGCCGTAAAGTAGTTGAAGCTGATTTTCGAGATGGGCGCCAGCAGCCGCTCGGCATCCGCCAGACCCGAGGTCACCCCACGTGGCAGGTCTACCTGGGTGCGGTCACCGGTGACCACCATGCGTGAGCCTGCGCCCAGCCGGGTCAAAAACATCTTCATCTGCATCGAGGTGGCATTTTGCGCCTCGTCAAGCACCACAAAAGCGTTCGACAGCGTCCGTCCGCGCATAAAGGCCAGCGGCGCGCTTTCGATCTGCTTTTCCTCCAGCAGCTTGGCCAGCTGCTTTCCTGGCAGAAAATCATTCAGGGCGTCATAAAGCGGCTGCATAAAGGGGTCGACCTTGTCCTTCATATCCCCCGGCAGTAGCCGAGTTTTTCACCCGCCTCAACCGCCGGGCGCGCCAGGATGATCTTGTCGACCTGTCCCGTCATAAAAAGGTTCACTCCAACGGCCACCGCCAGATAGGTCTTGCCCGTACCGGCGGGTCCAATCCCAAAGGCCAGCTCATGCTCAAACAGCGAGCGCACATAGGCCTTTTGTGCATCGGTGCGCGGCTCGACCAGTTTTTTGCGGGTCTTGATTTCGACATGGCCTCCCTTGAACATCTCAAGCTGGTCATCGGCGCCCGCATCCGGCGCCTGCCCCATGCGCAACTCGCGGTCGACATCGCTGCGCTCGACACTGCGCCCCGTCTCCAGCCTGTCATATAATGCAATGAGAACTTCAGAGGCCTGCTCACGCTTTGCCTCCTCCCCCAGAACCGAAAGCTGATTGCCCCGGCGAATAATCTGGACGCCAATTTTCTGCTCTATTTCCGCGAGGTTGCGATCATATTCTCCGCAAAGATCGATCAACAAGCGGTTGTCAGGGAATTCGAGCAGCACATCATGCGCGCTGTCACTGTTTGTCGGCTCGATCCGGGCACCTGTGGCCAATGGTGGCTCCTGTTTTTGGTGTTTCTCCGTTTAGTCTGCCTCCGCCGCACGGCAGGTGCAAGCACGCCGGGCGCAAATTTCGGCAAATGACGAAAAAAGGCGCACTGCAACAAAAACGGTCGCCCCAAATAAACCCCAAATAAAAATGGCCGCCCTGAAATAAGGACGGCCATTTTGAGATAGAACTGCAGCAGATCCCTAGAGGGAATCTGGGAAACTCGACCCTGACTTGAAGGGGCCGGTTGCGACATTGCGCGGCAGCGGGCTGTTACAGACCGGTTTGCCATCCGGGGTGCGGCGAAGATCGGCGTAGCCCTCAAGGCCATCATCGATAATCCAGTGCTCACAGCCCTGGGGGTCGACCCAAATACCGGCTTTCATGCGCGACAGGTCGGCATTGGACGAGTCACCAATGTGTTGATCGCGGGTTTTATCAGCGGTTGGTCCGCAGGCCGTCACAGCTGCCAGAGCAAGGGACAGGGCTGTTGCTTTGAAAAAATGCATCTTGATGTCCTTCTTTAGCGCAGGCAGTAGATTTCGACGCGACGGTTCTGCGCCATGTTTGACGCGCTGGTGTTGGGCACGCGTGGGTCCCGCTCACCATAGGCACGAATATCAGCAATGCGCGCGCCAACCGATTTGGCGACACCTGCGACCGCATTGGCCCGACGCTGAGACAGGCGGATATTGTACTCATCCGAGGCCCGGCTATCTGTGTGGCCCGCAATCACAAACGACCGGACATTGCCCTTGTTAGAGTTGAAAAACTCCTGCAAACGCGATTTACCGGCAGCATTGATGTAATGTTTGTCGGTGGCAAAGAACTGATCCGTCTCCATCACACCGCACAGGGTACCACGACGGCAGACAGGTTTGCCATCAGGCGTCACATGCGGCGTCATATAGCCCTCGGCGCCATCATCCATCACCCAATGCTCACAGCCATCCGGGTCAACCCAGATCGTTGGAATATAGCGTTCACCAACGACGGTCCGTGTCGTATTCTGCGCCTGCACCGACGCCGTCGACAGGCCAACCGCAGCCACGGCAGCGGCAAGCAGAGTGAACATTTTTTTTGCTTTAATAGTCATCACAACCAGGTTTCCTTCACCTAAGTCCCCCCCAGGGAGCTTGCCGCTTAAAATTCCTAACACTCAGGTTATCAGCAACAATCTACACGGCATTTTCGTAAAAATACCCCCACATATGAGGCCTTTTACACCAGATTATGCGGTTTCACGCGACACTCATATAATTTTGCTTCAATTGTATCCGGCAACGCTGCAATAATGACTCACTCTGCATCCGCATGGACAGAGCTTACGAGTTTTCCCCTTGAAATCAAACTTCAAACGCCGGGTATCGAATCACACATAATAACCACCCTGCATGGCATAGCCCGGCATGGCACACCGCCCGCGCCCCTCAGAACGCAAGGCCTGCGGATCCCCTGCCAGGGTCAGGACCCGCGTCTAGTCGATCAGCTCTCCAGCAAGGGAGTTGGTGCGCGATGCCACAATACGGACCCGCGCCAGATCACCAGCGGCACGGCCGCAATTGCCCACATGGACCGCGTGCAGATACTCAGATTTGCCCAGCATCTGGCCCTCAAAGCGACCGGGCCGCTCAAACAACACGCTGACTTCGCGCCCCACCATACTGTCCTGGATCTCGCGCTGCTGGCGGGTCAACAGGGCCTGCAGGCGCTGCAAACGGTCATCGGCCGCAGCCGGGTCAACCTGCGGCCGTTCCGCTGCCGGGGTTCCGGGGCGGGTGGAGTATTTAAAGGAATAGGCGGTGCCGTATTTGACTTCTTCCACCAGATCCAGAGTGGCCTGAAAGTCTTCTTCGGTCTCTTCGGGAAAGCCCACGATAAAGTCGCCGGAGATCAAAATATCAGGCCGCGCCGCACGGATCCGCTCCAGCAGGCGCAGATAGCTGTCTGCGGTATGGCTGCGGTTCATCCGCTTCAGGATCTTGTCCGAGCCCGCCTGCACCGGCAGATGCAGATAGGGCATCAGCTTTTTGCAGGTGCCATGCGCCTCGATCAGATCATCCATCATGTCGTTCGGGTGGCTGGTGGTAAAGCGGATGCGTTCCAGCCCGTCCACCTTGTCCAGCTCCCAGATCAGCTGCGCCAGCGTCAGATCCCCATTGGCCCCGGCGCCGTGATAGGCATTGACGTTTTGCCCCAGCAGGGTGATTTCGCGCACGCCGCGTTCCACCAGATCGCGGGCCTCGGTGAGGATGCGGTCCGCCGGGCGCGACACCTCGGCACCCCGGGTATAGGGCACCACGCAAAAGGCGCAGAACTTGTCGCAGCCTTCCTGCACCGTGAGGAACGCCGTGGGGCCGCGTTTTGCCTTGGGGCGGCGCTTTAGTTTCTCGAATTTGTCTTCTTCAGGGAAATCGGTGTCGATCACCTGCGCGCCACCGCGCGCCTTTTGCTCCATTTCGGGCAGGCGGTGATAGCTTTGCGGGCCGACCACCAGATCAACTGCCGGCTGGCGGCGCATGATCTCTTTGCCCTCGGCCTGCGCCACACAGCCCGCAACGCCAATCTTGAGATCCGGCTTTGCCACCTTCAGCTGCTTCAGACGTCCCAGTTCGGAATAGACCTTCTCGGCCGCTTTTTCGCGAATGTGGCAGGTATTGAGCAAAATCATATCGGCGTCATCCGCCGTCTTGGTCTCGACATAGCCCTCCCCGCCCAGCGCTTCGGCCATGCGTTCACTGTCATAGACATTCATCTGACAACCATAGGTCTTGATAAACAGCTTCTTCGGGGCGGTCATATCTGAGGTGCCTTCCAGCAGGGGTGGGAACAACGGCCTGCCATAAAGGCAAATCTCGCGGCTTGCAATGCAGGCGGGATACCCGATTTTAGCAGCAAATGCCAGCAAGGCAGCTGATGAGCAGAGACACAAGACCATGATGTATTCCTCGCTGGACGATTTTCTGCAACAACAGAAGGCCCTGCTGGTCAAAGGGCCGGTGGCGCTGATCTTTGTCGAGGACGATATTGAGGTGGCCACCACCCTGCGCCATCATCTGCAATCAGGCTTTCAGACCATTGTTGCCCTGATGCCGGATGCCTTTGATCTGCCCCGCGATATCAAGGCCAAAATCCACCGGGTGCCTTTTGACTGCAGCGCCCCCGAGACGGTCTTTGCGGCGATCAACCGGGTAATTGGCGCAGCACAGCCGGGCTGCTGGCTCTATTATTGCTACAACGCCGAATTCCTGTTCTTTCCCTTTTGCGAAACCCGCTCGGTGGCAGAAATGCTGACCTTCCACGCCGAAGAGCGGCGTTCGGCCATCCTGACCTATGTGGTCGACATCTATGCGGGGGACCTGGAGAAACACCCCAATGCGGTCTCGCTTGAGACGGCCTTTCTCGACAAATCCGGCTACTACGCCCAGGCACGCGATGACACGGTGGCCAAGGCCCCACGCGAGCGGCAGCTGGACTTTTTTGGCGGGGGACGCTGGCGCCACGAGGGACACATTCCACCGGCCAGCCGCAAAATTGACCGGATCTCATTGTTTCAGGCCAAACGCGGTCTGAAACTGCAAGAGGATCACACCTTCAACGATCAGGAATACAACACCTACGCCTGCCCCTGGCATCACAACCTGACAGCCGCAATCTGCTCCTTCCGCACCGCCAAGGCACTGAAACGCAATCCGGGGTCGAAATTTGCCATCGACAGCTTTCGCTGGCACAACTCGACACCCTTTGACTGGCACTCGCGGCAGTTGCTGGATCTTGGCCTGATGGAGCCGGGGCAATGGTTCTGAGCGCGTTTCGCCTGCACCTTGAGCTGCCCAGCGAGGGCTTGCCTCGTGACCAGGCCCCTTTAAGCTAAGCGCTCAAAAGGCCGGAACACGAGGCGGCAGCTTCAACGCTGCAACAAGACCGGGAACCAGTCCTCGCGCAGGCGCTGGCCAGGCTGCATCTCGTGGCCCGGATATGGCGGCGAGGTTGGGCCGGGGCGCTCGACATAGCGGACATCCTCGCCCACCAGACGCAGTGAGAACGCCCGGCGGCGGCTGTCGCTGGTGTTGGCGCGCGCCCCGTGCAGAGTTTTGTAGTTAAAGGCCACCGCATCGCCCGGCTGCATCTCCCATTCACGAATACTCATGCCTTCGGCGTCGGGGTCGGGCACCGCCATGTACTGGCCCTCATCAGCAAAAAAGCCATCCTGCGACACCCAGCGGGTTGGCAGCACTTCTTTTTCCCATTTGTGCGAGCCTGCGACGCAGCGCAGGGTGGCGTCTTTGACCGGGTCCAGCGGCGACCAGAAACTGACAGTCTGCGTCCCCTCAACAAAATAATACGGCCCGTCCTGATGCCAGGGGGTGGCCATCGAGGTCCCGGGTTCTTTCACCAGCACATGATCATGAAACATCTGCACCCGGTCTGACTGCATCAGGTCTGCCGCCACTTCGGCCACCGGCGAGGCTTTGATCGCCTGCTCAAAATCGGGGATGCGCGGCCAGTTGCAATAGTCATCAAAAAAGCGCCCGGTCTGGCCTGGCTTTTCATTGTTTGAGGCATAGGGGCCGGGATCCGCCATGTTTTGGGCCACCCCCTGCCGCAGCTGGTCCACCTGATATTTGAACAGGCCTTTGATGAGGACAACGCCATCGCGCTGGAACTGATCGATGTGATCCTGAGTGATAAGAGCGTGCACCATGATGGCCTCCGTCGGCGATATAGGGTTGGTTGCGCCGAACCTGCCCATATCCTGCATTGGTTTCAAATCATAAATGCTCTGGTCAGGTCGAAATCTGGACAGGGTAAAATCTGGACAGGCCAAAATCTGGTCAGGCCGAAAGGCGTGCTCTGCCTGACGCCGCTGCACGGATGGATTTCTCTGTAGATTTCCCGGAATGAATCACTGGCGGACAGTCTCTGTGGCAGATGATGCCTCAAACGACCTCAAAAACCGATTCGCCACAGGTGCCTCCACTGGATAGCGACTTGCAGTGCGGCCTCAATCACCCGTCAGATGCCGGTCATCGCTTTAGTCAGAACAGGCACTCAGGCGCATGATGCAAAAACGGTGCAGAAAGGCTGGGGCGCGGTACTCAGATCTTGCGCAGGCGGATCACCACATCAACCGAGGCAATCTCCATGCCCTCCGGCGCGTCCGGCAGGCGCTGGATCACCAATTGGTCAGACGGGGCATCGGTCACCAGACTGTTATCTTCCCAGAAATAATGCGGATGATCATGGGTATTGGTGTCAAAATAGCTTTTTGATCCATCAACCGTGATCTCCTGCAACACGCCAGCCTCGCAAAAAGCCCGCAGCGTATTGTAGACAGTTGCCAACGACACACTGTCGCCTTTGGTCTTGGCGGCGTCAAAAAGGCTTTCGGCTGTGACATGGCGATGCTTGCCGTCGCCAACCAAAAGCGCGGCCAGAGCAAGCCGTTGCCGCGTCGGGCGCAGCCCGGCCTCAACCAACCAATTTGTGGCCACATCTTCGCTGTTTGGCGTCATGAGCGGTTCCTGCATCGCGTTGCTATTGGCATTTATACTGCGAATGAGTTGCGGTTTTCAAACGGAATCCCCAAATCGCGTTAACATCAGGGCCTATCCCCGCGACACATTCTCCCCGCACCACAAGGCTCACTCCCCTTGCAGGACCCTTAAGCCGGGTGCTACAGGAAGAAAAACCCATGAAACACCTCAGGCAGGAGACGCGCCAGCATGGCCGATTACCCTAGCAGTTTTGACAAAGACGACTTGCTGAAATGTGCCCGTGGAGAGCTTTTTGGGCCAGGCAATGCCCAGCTCCCGGCCCCGCCAATGCTGATGATGGACCGCATCACCGAAGTCAGCGCCGACGGCGGCGCCCACGGCAAGGGCCATATTGTTGCGGAATTCGATATCAACCCGGATCTGTGGTTCTTTGAATGCCACTTCCCCGGCAACCCGATCATGCCCGGCTGTCTGGGTCTGGATGGTCTGTGGCAGCTGACCGGGTTTAACCTGGGCTGGCGCGGCTGGCAGGGACGCGGCATGGCCGTGGGCGTCGGCGAGGTCAAACTCACCGGTATGGTGCGGCCAGAGCGCAAGATGCTGACCTACAAGATTGATTTCAAAAAAGCGATCCAGACCCGCCGCCTGACCATGGGTGTTGCGGACGGCATCGTCGAGGCAGATGGCGAGATGATCTATGACGTCAAGGACATGAAGGTCGTTCTGTCTGAGGCGTAAGAAGCTTTACCCCGCAAGACGTAAAAGAGGCCCTCGGGCCTCTTTTTTATTGACCGAAGGTCCGTTCCTAGCCCAAACCTACTTGCTCATGCTTGGCAGCGAACGACCGGTTTCAACGGCTGGACAACACGACTGCGCGACGACATACTCCAGCGCAAATACTGCTCGTCGCTTGATGTTCTCGTCGGTAGATCGGGCAGCCGCTTGAAGTTCATTTATAAAATTTTCAGTCTGAACCTGTGGAATGAATTGACAAAACCGACGAAACTCCCGCAGGGCGCCGTTGCGAATGCGACGGAGGATTGTCTGACGCAGAACCGTCTTTTCATGATCCGTTAAGTCGAATTTTTTGAGCACTCTCAGTATGCGCTCTTTTTCGTATCCTGATCGATAAAAAATGGGATCAAGGGATAGGAAATCGAAGACAAATTGTCTGATCTGCTTGTCTTGCGAAACTGTTTCGGCGCTGACTTTATCCAAGTATTTGTTAACGTCCGACTGAAAGCCCTGAAACTTGCTGCATGCGTCTTTCCAAGCGCGCCTGTTGGCTTCTGAACGGTCCCGCACTTCAAGAGTTGCGTGGATGCGCTCATGCAACTCGTTCAAGGTGTTACAGTGACGCGCGATTTGTGATTTGAAATCCGCCATACGGTGATCTTAGCTGATCCAGCTATCAAACGGAAAGCGGACTTCCGAGCCATCTTTATGAAAGACATTAAAGTCCGCACAGCTGCCGTCCGTCGCAAAACCGGCATCCAGCCTGCGCCGCGCCAGCATGCTATCTTGCACCTCTCCCCTGCAATGCCTACTAAGGCATAAGCAATTAAGGGAGTGCACCGATGCGCCGTGTTGTCGTTACTGGATTGGGGATCGTCTCCTCCATCGGAAACAATGTTGAAGAGGTTCTGACCTCGCTGAAAGCCGGGAAATCCGGTATCGAGGCGAGCCCCGAAATGACAGAGCACGGCTTTCGCAGCCAGGTCGCGGGCACTCTGAAGATGGACACCAAGGAACTGGTGGACAAACGCACCCTGCGGTTCATGGGCGATGGCGCCGCCTATGCCCATATCGCCATGAGCCAGGCGATTGCCGATGCCGGCCTGACCGAGGATCAGATCGTCAACACCCGCACCGGTCTGGTGGCGGGCTCTGGTGGGCCGTCGACCTCGGCCATGCTGGCGGCGCATCAGGTGGTTGCCAAGACTGGCGCCACCAAACGCATCGGGCCTTTTGCGGTGCCAAAATGCATGTCCTCTACGGTCTCGGCCAACCTCGCGACGGCGTTCAAGATCAAGGGCATCAACTATTCCATCACCTCGGCCTGCTCCCCCTCGCTGCACTGTATCGGCAACGCGGCCGAGCAGATCATGATGGGCAAACAGGACGTGATGTTTGCCGGTGGCGGCGAAGAGCTGGACTGGACCCTGTCCTGCCTGTTTGACGCCATGGGCGCGATGTCTTCAAAGAAAAACGACGACCCAACCGCAGCCAGCCGGGCCTTTGACCAGAACCGGGATGGCTTTGTCATCTCTGGTGGCGGCGGCATCGTGGTGCTGGAAGATCTCGACCATGCGCTGGCGCGTGGCGCCAAGATCTACGCCGAAGTGGTGGGCTACGCCGCAACCTCGGATGGGCACGACATGGTGGCCCCCTCTGGTGAGGGCGGCGAGCGCGCCATGCGTCTGGCCCTGTCCACCCTCCCCGAGGGCCGCAAGGTCAGCTATATCAATGCCCATGGCACCTCGACCCCGGTGGGCGATGTTGGTGAGGTTGAGGCGGTGCGCCGCGTCTTTGGCGAAGGCCAGACGGCACCGGTCTCCTCCACCAAATCCATGACAGGTCATGCCCAGGGGGCGGCCGGTGCCCTGGAGGCGATTTTCTGCCTCTTGATGCTGGACAACGACTTTATCAACCCCTTCGATCAATGTGGACACTCTGGCCGACGGCATTCTGCCCGGCGAGATTGCCACCGATCTTGTGGAAAACGCAGGCCTCGACTGTGTCATGACCAACAGCTTTGGCTTTGGCGGCACCAATGGGTCGATGGTTTTGAGCAAATACAAAGGATAACCTCATAATGTCAGGATTGTTGACGGGCAAACGCGGATTGATCATGGGCGTTGCCAATGAGCGTTCCATCGCATGGGGCATTGCCAAAGGCCATGGCTGAGGCCGGTGCCGAGCTGGCCTTCACCTACCAGGGTGAGGCCTTTGGTAAGCGTCTGGCCCCATTGGCGCAGAGCGTCGGCAGTGATTTTATGGTCGATGTGGACGTCACCGATGACACATCATTGGATGCCGCCTTTGAACAATTGGGCAGCCGCTGGGACAGCATCGATTTTGTTGTCCATGCCATCGCCTATTCGGACAAATCCGAGCTGACAGGCCGGATCCTGAACACCAGCCGGGCGAACTTTAAGAACTCGATGGATATCTCGGCCTATTCCTTCATTGAGGTGGCGCGCCGTGCGCATCCCTTCATGAAGGACAATGGCGGCACCCTGCTGACCCTGACCTATGGCGGCTCTAACCGGGTGACCCCGAACTACAACGTCATGGGCGTGGCCAAGGCCGCACTGGAAAGTGCCACACGCCATCTGGCCAATGATCTTGGCCCCGAAGGCATTCGGGTCAATGCGATCTCACCGGGACCAATGAAGACCCTGGCCGGTGCCGCCATTGGCGGTGCCCGCAAGA
>NZ_MWVJ01000019.1 GCF_002087335.1 Pseudophaeobacter leonis | reverse complement strand
TGAACCGCGCCGTGTTTGTCGGAGGCTGATTTGTCTTAGTTACGCTGCGATGTCTGATCTTTCCAGAGCGGCATAGAAGTTGTCCTCGGCTTCGGCAGGTGGGATATTCCCGATAGGTTCAAGCAGGCGCCGTTTGTTGAACCAGTCGACCCATTCGAGGGTGGCATATTCGACGGCTTCAAAGCTACGCCATGGCCCGCGTCTGTGGATGACCTCGGCTTTGAACAAACCGTTGATCGTTTCGGCCATGGCATTGTCATAGGAATCCCCGACACTGCCGACAGACAGCGCAATCTTTGCTTCCGCCAACCGTTCTGTGTACTTGATCGACAAATATTGCGCCCCGCGATCTGAATGATGCACGAGTTGATCCTGTGCTGGCCTGCGTTGATGAATGGCTTGTTCCAAAGCATCTAGAACAAAGCCTGCGTTGGCAGTGCGGCTGGCACGCCATCCGACGATCCGCCGTGCGAACACGTCGATGACGAAGGCGACGTAGACGAACCCTTGCCACGTCGCGACATAGGTAAAATCGCTGACCCACAAGACGTTTGGTGCAGGTGCATAGAACTGGCGGTTCACCTTATCCAATGGGCATGGCTGAGATTTGTCCGGGATTGTCGTTTGGACCTTTTTGCCGCGAATGACGCCTTCAAGGCCCATATCCTTCATCAACCGGGCGACGGTGCAGCGCGCGATGTGAAAGCCTTCCGGCGCATCTGATGCCAGATTTTGCGCACGCCATAGACCTTGTAGTTCTGCTCCCAGACGCGCTCAATCTCGGGCCGCAGGTCTTTGTCGCGCCTTGCCCGATCCGACAGCAACTTGGGGTTCGCCCTCTTGGCCATGTGATCGTAGAAAGTTGACGGGGCAATCGGCAGGTGCTTGCAAATTGGCTCGACCCCAATGTCATCCCGGTGATCCTCTATGAACTGGATCATCGTTTGAGTGGGCGGTCGAGCTCCGCCTGGGCAAAATATGCGGACGCTTTGCGAAGAATCTCGTTGGCCTGTTTGAGCTCGCGCACCTCACGCTCAAGGGCTTTCATCTTCTCGGCCACCTCAGTCGTCACACCGCCTCGCTGGCCGCTATCGACTTCCGTCTTTTTGACCCATTCATTCAGCGTTTGCGGCGCACAACCGATCTTAGCTGAAATCGACAAGATCGCAGACCAGCGGCTGTCATGCTGCCCTTGATTGTCCAAACCATGCGAACAGCTCGCTCGCGCACTTCGGGGGAATACTTGTTCGTTGTCTTGTTCATGATGCTCCATCCTACTCATGAGTTGGAGCCTCCGGCAAACCCGGTGCAGTTCAT
>NZ_MWVJ01000018.1 GCF_002087335.1 Pseudophaeobacter leonis | reverse complement strand
CCATCAGGCGGATACCGCCTGCCCAATTGCGCAGGGCACCTGGGAGGCCTCCTATTGGTCGGCCCAGTCGGCGATTTCCGGCGCGGACCTTTTGCTCGGCGGCACCCGGTCGGCCTATGTGCTGGCCCGCCCACCCGGTCATCACGCCTTTGCCGATATGGCGGGCGGCTTTTGCTTTCTCAACAATTCGGCCATCGCCGCCGAGCGGCTGCGCGCGGCCGGATTGCGCCCTGCAATTGTTGATGTGGATGTGCACCACGGCAATGGCACCCAGGGGATATTCTATGGCCGCGACGACGTGTTGACCGTGTCGATGCATGCGGATCCCGACCGGTTTTATCCGTTCTTTTGGGGCCACGCCCAGGAGCGCGGCGAGGGGCGGGGGCTCGGCTACAATCTGAACCTGCCACTGGTGCGCGGCACCGATGATGCGGGCTTCCTTAAGGCGCTTGATGTGGCCCTGGAGCGTGTCGCGCTGTATGGCGCAGATGTGCTGGTGGTGGCACTGGGGCTGGACGCCTCTATTGATGATCCCTTTCAGGGGCTTGCGGTGACAAAGGAGGGGTTCTTTGAGGTTGGCGCGGCGCTGGCTGGCCTGAAAATTCCGGTGCTGTTTGTTCAGGAGGGCGGCTATCTGTGCGACAGTCTAGGGGAAAACCTGACCCGCTGTCTGACGGGGTATCAGTCCGAAATTTGACCTTTGGCCCCCTGAAACGCATAGGAAAGATCCTGCTATGACATCCGCCCTCACTGACGACCAGTTTGCCTATCTTTGCACTCTGCGCCAAGAGCTGCATCAAATGCCAGAGGTGTCCGGTGAAGAGGCGCAAACGGCGGCCCGGATCGCGCAGGAACTGGAGCGCGCTGGGGCAGACCGGATCTGGACCGGGCTTGGCGGACACGGGGTTGCTGCAGAATTTGCGGGTAGGCAGACAGGAGGGCCGGTGGTGATGATCCGCTGTGAGCTTGACGGCCTGCCGATCCATGAGATCTCAGAGGCACCGCACCGCTCCCGGATTGACGGCAAGGGCCATCTTTGCGGTCATGATGGCCATATGGTGATGGTGCTGGGGGTTGCGCTGGCCCTAAAGGCGCGACCTGCAACCGGGCGAGTGATTTTGTTGTTTCAGCCGGCCGAGGAGACAGGAGCCGGGGCGGAGGCCGTGATCGGTGATCCGCGCTGGCCCGAGATCCGGCCTGACTATGCCTTTGCCTATCATAATGTTCCGGGGCGCCCGTTGGGGGAAATTGGCCTGCGCAGCGGGACGAGCAATTGCGCGTCGCGCGGGATGAAGATCAGCCTTGCGGGCAAAACCTCACATGCGGCAGCCCCCGAAGACGGTGTGTCGCCAGCCGATGTGATGGCGCGCTTGATGCAGACGCTGCCTGCGCTAGGTGGCGGCGGTGTGATGGATGAGGATTTTGCGCTGGCAACTCTGACCCATGCCCAACTGGGAGAGGCGAGCTTTGGCATCGCACCGGGTGATGGCGAGCTGCGTGTCACCCTGCGCAGCCAGACCGATATGCGGATGGACCTTATGGTGCAGCAGGCCAAAGCGCAGCTGGCGCAGGCTCTGGATACCTCTGCAGGCGAGACAAAGGAGGCGCCTGTTGCCGAGCTGTCCTGGCATGAGGTGTTTCTGGCGACTGTGAATGATGCCGATGCCATAGAGATAGCCAGCCGCGCGGCAACACAGCTGGGTTTGGCGCAATACGAGATGGACAGCCCCATGCGCTGGTCCGAGGATTTTGGCCGCTTCGGCCTTGCGGGCGCCAAATCCGCGATGCTGTTCATCGGATCCGGAGAAGCCCAGCCACAGCTGCACAATCCCAACTTTGACTTTCCTGACGCTGTGACCCCGGTTGGGGTCTCGCTGTTTCTTGCGGTGATAAACCAGATCCTGCTGGAACCTGTTGAGATTACCCCAGCCGTACCACAGGCCGCATGCAATGGCTGATCAGCCCTATCAGAGTGCCTGGTGCGAGGTGTCGCTGTCGGCTGTGTCGCAAAATCTGCGCAATGCTCTGGCACTGCTGCCGCCAAAGACCCGGCTGGGCGCCGTTGTCAAGGCCGACGCCTATGGCCATGGCATAAAAAACATTGTCCCACTTTTGATCTCGCAGGGCATTGGTCACATTGGGATTTCTTCAAACTCTGACGCCCGCGCGGTGCGAAAGGCGGGATTTACGGGCGCGCTGCTGCGGCTGCGGACCGCCACGCCCGCAGAGGTGAGCGATGCGCTGGATCAGGGTGTCGAGGAGATGGTCGGCACAGAAGACGGATTGCAGGCCCTGATTGCGCAGCTGGGTCGCCAAGCGCTGCCGCGTTTGCATCTGTCGCTCAATGCTGACGGGATGTCGCGCGACGGGCTGGAGCTGTCGACCGCGCAGGGCCGGGCGGCCTGTGTGCGGATGCTGGAGCTGGCCGGTGCGCGCCTGAGCGGGCTTTGCACACATTTTGCGTCTAATCACCCCGACGAGCTGGCGACAAGCATTGCCCGGTTTCACAGCGATCTTGGCTGGATTTTTGCCAATAGCACGCTGCGCCGGCAGGATGTCATGGTGCATGCCGGAAGCACCCTGACGCTGACCTCGGGACTGGATCCCCAGACCGATATGATGCGCTGCGGGGCGATCCTCTATGGCATTGCGGGCTCAGAGCCCGGCTTTCAGAGCACGCTTGCGTTGAAGTCACGGGTGACAAGCCTGGGATGCTACCCCAAAGGCAGTACAATTGGCTATGACCGAACCACCACCCTGCGGCGCGACAGCACGCTGGCCAGCGTCTCTCTGGGCTATGCCAATGGCTATTGTCGCCAGCTGGCAGCGGGGGCAGACGTCCTGATCCGGGGCCAGAGGTGTCCGGTGATGGGCAAGATTTCGATGAATACGATCGTGGTGGATGTGACGCAACTCGCTGATGCGGCCATTGCCGATGAGGTGGTGGTGTTTGGCCAGCAAGGCGCAGAGGCAATCAGCCCGCTGTCAATCGAGCAGGGCACCGGGACGATCATGGCTGATTTGTTCACCGACTGGGGCCTGCGCAATTCGCGCGTGATCCGCCATTAGGGCGCTTTGATTGCTGCGCGTGCCAGTATCGCAACCAGTATCGTAACCAGTATCGCAACCAGTATCGCAAAAGGGGCCCGCAGGCCCCTTTGTTTGTATCGTGTGAAACTTTGCTCCGCCAAATTTTGACCGCGCAAATTACGGCTTAGGGGAACAGCTTTTTCACATAACCCGGCAGCGCAAAGGCCGCTTTGTGAACCTCGGGCGTGTAATACTCTGTTACAAGGCCGGCCTCGGCGAACCGCGCTTGCAGCACGTCCAGGGCGACCGCCCGTGGTTCTGGGCTGTGGCTGCCCCAACCAAAGGCCATGGGGCCACCGGCATAGGTGGGGATCGTGGCCAGATAGCAGCTGGCATCCGTAAACAGCGCCTGAAAGGCACGCAGCGTTCCGGTCAGCTCATCGCCCTGCATGAAGGGCACACCATTTTGGGTGGCGATAATGCCTTTCGCGGTAAGCGCCCGCGCGGCATGGCCATAAAAAGTATCGGTGAACAGCACTTCTCCCGGACCAATCGGGTCAGTCGAGTCAACGATGATCACGTCGAATTTCTCGTCCGTTTCGCGCATGAAGGCAGCGCCATCTGCAATCACCAGATTGAGACGCCGATCGTCAAAGGCGCCCTGGCTCAGCATGGGCAGGTATTCTTTGGAGAAATCCACCACACCGGCGTCAATTTCGACCATGGTGACATGATCGACCGAGGCATGGTGCAGGGCCTCGCGGGCCATGCCACCATCGCCGCCGCCAATGATCAGCACGCGTTTGGCGGCGCCATGGGCCAGAATGGGCACATGGGTCATCATCTCGTGGTAGATAAAGTTGTCGCCCTCGGTGGTCTGCACCACATCATCCAGCGTCAGAATGCGGCCAAAGGTGCCATTTTGCAGCACTTTCAGACGCTGGTGCTCTGTCATGCTGTCAGAGAGCACCGCATCCGCGCGCAGGGACTGGGCATAGTGGTCGTGCAGGCGTTCTGTGACCCAGGTTTCGGGTTTTGTCTCGCTCATGCTGCGACCTCCTTGGCGATCAGGGCCTCGCCGCGCAACAGTTCACGCACCTCGACCTGGGAGGTGTCAAAGGCCTCTTTCAGCACATCAACAGCCTTCCAGGGGTCGGCATCGCCGCACATAAAGACGTCAAAAGCGCCGTAGCCGATCTCGGGCCAGGTGTGCACCGAGATATGGCTCTCGGCCAGCACGGCCACGCCGGACACACCCTGAGGTGAGAACTTGTGGGTGTGGATATGCAGCAGGGTGGCGCCGCAGACCTCAACCGATTTGCGAAAGGCGTTCTGAATGCGGGTTCGCAGTCCAGACCAGTGCCCTTCATCACTTCGATGATCAGATGGGTGCCGGCAAACACCTTACCATCGCGGCGGATGAAATGGTCCTCGCGATCTGCGTCTGCAATCGCGTTGAGTTGCGCGGGATTAACCCCGCGGCTGATGTCTTCCTCTTGGGCGCCAGTCTCCAGACCGATCCCCAGTTGGAAGAGGTTGGCGTCCGTCATGACACTCCCCTTCGTTCCAGTAGATTGAAATCCAGCCGGTCCTTAGCGCCCCCCCGAATAAGGATTCGAGGTTGGGATCGGTACCGAAAGTCAGGCGCATCTAGCAGGGTGGCAGATTCGATCAAGTGAAATCTTTAAGGATTGAGTCACATTTTGCGCGGCAGCGGCCAGACATCTTCCAGGCAACGGCCAGACACCGACGCAGCCTCAGGCCTGCATGCAGGCGCTGAAAAGGGCCCCAGCGGGCAAATTTGCGCTGAGCGCGCCCCAATGAGACAGGGCTGCAATAAAAAGGGCCGGGGACATGCCCCGGCCATAAGTTGGTTCTATTGCCCAGGGGATCAAGGGCGCCAGAACGGAAGAGTACTTTGATAATGAGCGTCTTGGCGGGAGAGCCCAATATCTTTTAGCTGCTCTGCGCTGAGATGGCGCAGCTGTTTACGTGAGCGTTGGCGGTTGGACCACTTGGTGACCAGGACTGCAAAAGCAACTGCCGCCTGCGCCAGCACCGGCAGAGGCGCGCGGTTGCTGAGGTAAGACATCTGTGAGTGGCTGTGAGTTGCAGGAGAAGTCATGGTCGTTGTCCTTTTATTGTGTTGATACAATCCTGATTGTCTGTTACTGGTATTTTGATACAATGGCATATTGATGCTGTCTAAGGATGGATTGTAATGGGTACAATTTGGTCGCCAGACCTTGGTGGGAAATCGGGACCGAAATACCAGCGGGTTTCGGATACCATTCGTACAGCGGTTTCTGAGGGGGTTCTGAGCTGCGGCGCAAAGCTGCCTCCGGTGCGAGAACTGGCCTATCAGCTGCAGATTACGCCGGGCACGGTTGCGCGCGCCTATACGATCCTTACCCGATGAAGGCTTGCTGCAGGCAGAAGTTGGGCGCGGCACCTTTGTCGCTGAAAAGCAAAGCCAGGTGATGGATGATGTCTGGTCTCGCCAACTGCACCTGAAAGAAGAAAAAGACCCGCACCATGTCAGCCTGTTCAGCCCGCGTATGGTTGATGTTGGTCAGGTCGCTGCCGTCCGTGAGGCGCTGGAGATGGTCGCAGAAGGCGACCCTATGATGTTTTTGAACTACCCAACCCGTGATGCCTTTTTGCCTCTGCGGCAGGCCGTTGTTGACTGGCTGGCGGATCAGCCTCTGGGAGCGCTCAATGAGGCTGAAGTGGTTTTGACCCATGGGGGGCAGAACGGTATTCTGACGGTGCTGCAAACGGTTTTGCGGGATCCGCAACCGGTGATCCTGGTTGAGGACCTCTCCTATGCCGGCTTCCGCCGCGCCGCAGAGTTGCTGCGGGCCAAGGTTGTCGGCGTCGCCATGGATGAGCACGGCATTGTACCGGCCTCGCTGGAGCTGGCTATTCGCAAAACCGGCGCGCAGGTGCTTTGTACCAGTCCCGAAGTGCACAATCCCACCGGGCTGTTTACGCCGCTGCACCGGCGCAAAGAGATCGTCGCCGTGGCGCGTCGCCACGGGGTTCAAATCCTTGAGGACGACTGCTATCGCATGGGAGAGGCAGGTGCCCCAAGCTACCGGGCGCTGGCACCGGACATGACATGGCATGTGCTCTCGATCTCCAAGAACCTGACCCCTGCGTTGCGTCTGGGATTTGCTTTGGCGCCAAAGGGCCGGGCGCAGGATTTACGCCGGGCGGCGGAATACAGCTACTTTGGCCTCGCACCGCCCCTGGCAGAAATGACCCGCATCCTGCTGTCTGATCCGCGGACCAGACAGTTGGCTTTGGCGGTGCGCCAGGAGATGGCAAAATATGTGCGCGTCGCTGTGAATGCCCTTGGGGGCTTTGATCTGGTCTGGAACGATCAGGTGCCTTTCCTGTGGCTGAACCTGCCGGCAGGTTGGCGCTCTGCCGCCTTTACCCGCGCAGCCGAGGCTGAGGGGGTGCAGATCAGATCCTCTGATGAGTTTGCGCTGCGGGACGGGCGGGCGCCCAATGCTGTGCGCATTGCGGTGAATGGCCATGTCACCATAAAGCGGTTTGAGGCCGCCATGCTGCGCCTGCGGGCTCTATTGGACAACCCCCCGGAACAGATCAGCGTGTGATCAGCGTGCGATCTGTGGTCATTTACGCCCTTCCTGTTGAAAGGAAGGGCGTAGTGTTGAATTGGCTCTAGTCTTTCAGGTTGACCCAAACGATGATGTCGTCCGCGCTGTAGGACCAGTTGTCTTTGCTGGCGGCAATCCCTGCTGTCACAGCGGCGGCAACAAGCCCGGCAATTGAGGCACCGCCAACAACAACCCCGTCAAGCATCGGGTTGTGGGTGAAATGTGTCAAAAGCTCCGGTGTTTTGCAGGTCATCCGAAGCTTTGAGGGTTTGCCGTGGAATTTGGGGAGGCGGACAATGGCAGGCGTGCGGAACTGCGCCGAGAACTCAGCCGTGTCTATTGCGCAGGTGGCACCAGAAACTTCGGTACGATTGGCCCCCTGTGGTTGCGAATTCGGGTTCGCCAGGTACTGCTGTTTTTGCGCTTCTGTCAGCTCTTTTGGCACAAACGTGCGAACGACGGGTTCCGTGTAGCCAACGACCCTGCTGGCGCTGGTTTGGTTTTTGAGGGTGGCTGTGACAGGGGGCTGTTTGATCGGAGCTCCCTCCATGCAAGCTGACAAAAGCAGAGCAAGGGGCAAAATCTTTAGGGTAGTCAGTTTCAAGGTGTAGCCTTTTAGGTTGTTTTTCACTTGTCTACGCGATTTCTGCAGGCCAGCAATTTAGGCGTGCAGTTTTACCGGGCCTCCAGTGCGGAAATGCCACGAACGGAACTGGCAGGTAGCGGATACTGTGGGGTATTATTATACCTAATTCATAACGCACTGTTTTTGTTGATTTAAAACTTGAATACCTGTGTTGACCAGGCGCATGGAACCCCGTAGATCCCTCACATCAAATTCGGGCGTTGGACCTCTGTCCTGCGTCGCCACGATAAACAGGATAGACCTGCCATGAAAACCTTCTCTGCTACACCAGCAGATATCGACAAGAAATGGATCATCATCGACGCCGAAGGCGTGGTGCTGGGCCGTCTCGCATCGATTATTGCTATGCGCTTGCGCGGTAAGCACAAAGCAACATTCACGCCGCATATGGACATGGGTGACAACGTCATCGTGGTCAATGCTGACAAGATCCAGATGACCGGCAAGAAGCGCGAAGAGCCCTTCTACTGGCACACCGGTCACCCCGGTGGCACCAAATCGCGCTCCAAACAGGAAATCCTGGAAGGCAAGCACCCCGAGCGTGTTGTCTATCAGGCTGTTAAGCGCATGCTGCCAGGCAACCGCCTGTCGCGTCAGCAGATGACCAACCTGCGCATCTATGCAGGCACCGAGCACGGGCATGAAGCCCAGGCGCCCGAAGTTCTGGACGTAAAGTCCA
The DNA here is from genome assembly GCF_002087335.1 of Pseudophaeobacter leonis. Classification (GTDB taxonomy): domain Bacteria; phylum Pseudomonadota; class Alphaproteobacteria; order Rhodobacterales; family Rhodobacteraceae; genus Pseudophaeobacter; species Pseudophaeobacter leonis. Next base: position 54,606 of record NZ_MWVJ01000018.1, on the reverse strand, counting down.
TGAACAAGAAAAATACGCGGAGCTGATATAGATGACTGATCAGATCAACACTCTCGAAGAACTGAGCGCCGTTGCTGGCGTAGACGTTGCCGCCGAAGAGATCGTTCTCCGTGAGCCAGTGCGTGACGCGCTGGGTCGTTCCTATGCCACTGGTAAGCGTAAAGATGCGGTTGCCCGCGTCTGGATCAAGCCAGGCTCCGGCAAGGTTGTGGTCAACGGCAAGGAAATGAAAGCCTATTTTGCCCGTCCGGTTCTGCAGATGATTCTGCGTCAGCCGTTCACTGTTGCTGGTGTCGAGGATCAATTCGACGTTTTCGCAACCGTAAAAGGTGGCGGTCTTTCCGGTCAGGCCGGTGCGGTCAAGCATGGTGTTTCAAAAGCTCTGCAGCTTTATGATCCCTCCCTGCGTGGCGCTCTGAAAGCCGCCGGCTTCCTGACACGCGACAGCCGTGTTGTTGAACGTAAGAAGTTTGGCCGCCGCAAAGCGCGTCGTTCCTTCCAGTTCTCCAAGCGTTAATTTTACCGCTTCAGATCAAAGACAAAAGGGTTCGCACAGCGCGGGCCCTTTTTTGTGTTTTCAGGGCCCGTGCAATCAAAAGCCAAAAGCCTGCTGCAATGCCTTCGCAGTGGCCCGTATATTTGTCGGCCGCTATTTTCGGGAGGCATAAATTTACGGCCAATGGGTTGTTTTTCGGTTTTCGTCCTAGGGAAGGGTGAGAGTACCAATATTCTTTAATAAAAATGCCGGATTGTCCCAAAGACTGCCATGCGCGGTTTCATTCGAGAAAAGGTGACAAGATGTCCGACAGGCATGATTATGACGGTTGTCCGCTCTGTGAAGGGCTGGATATCAAGGGGTTCAATAGAGCTGATTGTTCGGGCCACCCCCTGTATTAGCGCCCCTGTCGCCCACGATGTTCTGGAACACGTACCCTATCCTAAAAAATTCCTGCTGGGCGTGTCTGACAGCATGGAAGACGACGGCGTCTTGCTGATTTCCTGCCCAAATAGCGAAAGCCTGATTTTCAAAACCAAAGCTGTCAATCTGCGCAGCGGCGGCTGGCGATCACAGCAGGACCTAGTCCGGATCAATCAGCCCCAGCCCGCGCAGGTAGATGCCAATTCCGGTCTCCAGCAATTCCTCTGGTGGAAACGGCGAGGTCGCGCCGGGGGTATTTCGGGCATATAACTCGACGACACCGTGGCTCATCGCCAGAATATGGGCCGAGAACATCGAAGCCGGCGGGCGTTTGTCGGCCGGGATGTGCTGGCTCAGATCTTCGGCGGCACGTTCAAGGATTGCGCGGGCACGATGGGCCGCATTGGCCAGATCGGGGGTGCGATTGCTGGAGATGCCGCTCTCAAACATCGAGATGTAATGGCCGGGATTCTTGCGGGCAAAGGCCAGATAGGCCCGCCCTGTTGCCTCAAACGCGGCCAGGGCCGAGGGCTGGTATTTGTCATAGGCATGTTGCATCAGGTCGGCAAACATCAAGAACCCCTGCCGGGCGCATTCGGCAATCAGATCCTCACGGCCTTCAAAATGGCGATAGACCGCCGCCGGGGTGACACCAGCGCGTTTGGCCGCCTCTGAGAGCGTAAAGCCGGTGCGGCCCTTGAGCTCGATCAGACTCAGAGCCGCCTCCACCAGAGCCTGGCGCAGGTTGCCGTGATGGTAGCCGCGTTTAGGCATCCCAAATATCCGGTCCGGCGCAGATCAATGGGTCCAGCGGGCCAATGGCCTTTTTGTCTTTGTTTTTGTAGTCGACCCCATGCAGCACGGTGCGGATTGCAGCCAGACGCGCCCGGCGTTTGTCGTCTGAACGGATCACGCGCCAAGGCGCCAGATCACTATGGCTTCGGGTCAGGGTCTCGTGAATTGCGTCCGAGTAGTCATCCCACCTGGCCAGACCTTTGACGTCGATCGGGCTCAACTTCCATTGCTTTAACGGGTCGCTTTCACGTGCCAAAAAGCGGCGCAATTGTTCGGGACGACTGACGTTGAGCCAGAATTTGAACAGCAGGATGCCATCATCCACCAGCGCGTCCTCAAAGCCACCAGGTTGGTGAAAGAAGTGTTCGCGCTGCGCGGGGCTGCAAAAGCCAAAGACATGTTCTACCACACCGCGGTTGTACCAGCTGCGATCAAAGAAGGTGATCTCACCCCCTGCGGGCAGATGATTGATATAGCGCTGGAAATACCATTGGCTCTGTTCGGCATCAGAGGGTTTCGCCAGCGCCACAGTCCGGGCACCACGTGGATTGAGGTTTTCGCGAAACCGCTTGATTGTGCCGCCTTTACCTGCGGCATCGCGCCCTTCAAAGACAAGCGCGATACGGGTTCCGGACGCCTTGACCCAGGCTTGCAGTTTGACCAGTTCGATCTGCAGGCGCGCCAGTTCCTTTTCATAGTCTTTGCGGCCCATGCGCGCGTCATAGGGATAGTCTTTGCCCAGGATATCGTCTTTGTCGCTGCGCTTGATGAGCTTTCTCACATGCGCCGGAGCCTCGGTTTTGAAATAGCTGCTGATGGCGCCGTCAAATGGCAGTTTCATGGTCAAAACCCTCCTGTCCTCAACCCTTTATAGGGCATTGCTGTGAAAGATGTGACTCGCTTTTGCGCAAATTTCCGCGTCCAGCCATCGCTGCCAGAAATCCAAGGGCAGGGCTTTAGCAGCGGTCAAAGGGCGGCGACAAAAACGCCTAGGTCTGTTTGCCAATATCATCCATGTCATAGGGCGTCGACTGGTAGATGTCGTTGATCCAATTACCATAAAGCAGATGCGCATGGCTGCGCCAGCGGTTCTGAGGCACGCGGCTTGGGTCGTCGTCTGGATAGTAGTTTTGCGGCACATTGATTTCGGTGCCATTGGCGATGTCGCGATCGTATTCCTGCTTTAGGGTGTCGCTGTCATATTCAAAGTGGTTGAAAATATAGAGCGCGCGGTGGGCCGGATCCTGCACCAGGCAGGGACCAGCCTCTGTGCTGCCCAACAGCGTCGTGAGGCCTGGGCGTGCGTCGATTTCATCCTGGCGGATCTCGGTCCAGCGCGATACCGGAATGACGCAGTCATCGGAAAACCCCCGCAGAAACTGCGAGGCCGGCGCCAGGTTCTGATGCCGGAAGCAGCCAAAGGCTTTGTGTTCCAGCATGTGTTTGCGCACGCCATTGAAGTAGTTGATCATGGCCATACCGCCCCAGCAGACACCAAATGTCGACTGCACGTTGGTCTGGGTCCAGTCAAAAACTTCGCAAAGCTCCTGCCAGTAGGTGACCTCTTCAAAAGGCATACGTTCAATCGGCGCACCTGTGATCAACAAGCCGTCAAACTTCTGGTCCTTCACCTCCTGAAAGGAGTGATAGAATTCTTCCATATGTTCGGCGGCAGTGTTGCGGGTCTGGTGCTCGGTCATGCGGATCAGCGAAAGCTCAATCTGCAAAGGGGTCGCGCCAATCAGACGGGCAAACTGGTTCTCGGTCTGAATTTTCTTTGGCATCAGATTGAGCAATCCGATGCGCAGCGGGCGAATGTCCTGACGCGCAGCCTGATCCGGCGACATGACCATGACGCCTTCGTTCGTCAGAACGTCATAGGCGGGCAGGTCAGAAGGGATCTTGATGGGCATGTCAGGGCCTCAATGGGATGAATTACAGGGTCAGGAGAGGCAGAGATAGGTGGATTAACTCTGGGCCTCAAGGGTTTGGGCGATCAAGCTGTTGAAATCAGCTTCGGTTTTGACACCCGAGATCTGGTCCGCAGTCACGGTGATGCCCCAGTTTTGGGCCATTGCCGCATAACGAGGTTGGCGATGTGCCAGCGCCTGTGCGTAGGTCCAGCGAATAAAGGCGTCGGGATCAACATCCCCCTCGGATACGCCCATTTGGTTTAGATAGTCTTCCCAAACGCGGTCAAGAAACTCTGGTTGGTAGGACATGGGTTTGGGCGCGCGGTCAAAGCGGCGGATCAGCTCTTCGGTATGGGCCTCATCGCCCTTGATCCAGATCATCAGACATTGCTGTGACAGCTCCGTGAGAATTTGATCCTCGGGATCTTCGGGGTCAACCCATTCGCAGATCGACCCACCACTGTCACAAATGAAATGCGGATAGCCATAGAGCCGATGGGCGCGATCGGCAAAATACTCGGTATCCAGCAACGCGCGCTCTTCGGCCTGACGGAACTGGTCCTGACGGCGACGGTACTCGTCCATCGCCAGGCCGCCTGCGTCAGGGTTACCCGGTTTGCCCAGGTAAGACGAGACTGGCGTCAGGTTTTCAAAGGTGATGTTGGAGCCGATGTAGATCGAATCTGACAGCAGCAGATCACGCAGAAACGGGTTCTTCATGGCTTCTGCTTTTGCGTTGTCAGCAATGTATTCACCCATGTAGCGGGTGCCGATCCGGTAGTCGACGGAGTAATGAAACCAGCTGCCGGCACCGCGCAGGATATTGCTGACATAGGTCTTGCCAAGGCCAGACATGCCAAAGAACAAAACGCGTTTTTGCGGCGCATCGCGCCAGTCTTGTGCGGATTTATAGAGCATGCCCCGGCCTTTCCATTTTTTGTCTGGCCTAGCTAATCCCGCAGGGCAATTTGGTCAATTCTACTTTCACGCAGTGGTCATCAGCTCCGGCGTTGTTTCATCGCGCCAATGCGGCCTGCGGCCTCAAGGATATTGAGGTAGTTGGCGGCAAAGATCAGCGCCGCCCCGACAAAGATCCAGACCACAACTGCCTCATCATACAGGATCATTGCCAGCAGGGCGATGACCGGAAGGCGCGCAAAATCAAAAGGAACCACCACGGTGGCCGGGGCAATCGACAGCGCATTGGAAAAGCAGAAATGCGCCGCCAGCCCAGCAACCCCGATGAGCAAAATCCAGGGCAGGGTTGTAGCGTGGGCAGCGTCATGTCTGCGTCCCATCCCGCCATGATCAGCCCCAGCACCAGTTGCATCGAGGTCAGCCAGAACAGGATCGACGCGATGCCGTCATGTCGGGTCAGCCGTTTTGTGAAAATCACCGTGAGAGCAAAGAAAATCGCACAGCTGGCGGCGGTTATAACCCCGGCGTTAAGGCTGTCAGGCGAGGGACGTGCGACGATCAGGATGCCTGCAAACCCCAACAGGGCCGCGATGCCGCGTATCCGGGTGAGCCGTTCTCCCAACAGCAGCGGTGACAACACCATGACCCAAAGCGGCGAGGTGAATTCCAGGGCAAAGACCTGCGCCAGAGGGCTCAGTGTGACGGCATAGAACCACAGGTTTTGGCCGGTAAAATGGGCGAGGTTTCGGATCAGATGACTGCCAAGGCGATTTGTTTTGACCGAGCCCCATTTGCCGGTAAAAGAGATCAGGCAGACGACAATGATCAGTCCGACCAGGCTGCGGTAGGTCATGATCTCAAAGGTGTCGAGCGCGTGCCCTGCTTCGCGCCCGGCAATAGCCATAGAGGAAAAGGACACGATCGCCCCGGTCATCCATAAAGCGGCTTTGCCTATTTCGGTAGGTTGATTGTGCATCTCGGACCTTCCCACGTTCTTGAAGAGCACAAGGTGGTAAATTCATGGGAAGGTCAAGCGCATGCGCCGGTATTCATGAGGCCAGCATTCACGAGGCCAGTATTCACGAGGCCAGTATTTTCAAGAAGCCAGTCTGGTATCTTGCATCGAAAGACTGTGATTAGCCTCCAGGTAGGCAGAGACGGTGGCGTCCGGGTCAAACCCGCTGTTGGCAATCATGTCGCCGATTTTTGCGACCATCTGGTCGTTGGATGGCTGGGCCGAGGCATTGTATTTGGGCGGCAGGATATGCTCCTGGTCGTAGCCGAGATCCGACAACAGCCGCGCCGCCCCTTCAGCGGTGACGGCCTCTTCGAGCTGGACCTCCACAAAGCGCAACCGATCTCCATAGACCCGCTGATAGTAGCACTGCCTGCTTTCCATTTCCAGGGTGTACCAGACTGCCAGCCCAATCGCGCCAAGGGGACGTAGGGTTTCTGAAGGCACTATGATATTGGGGTAGTCGGGCGCAAGAAACCACTGCCACCACATGAGGATATTTGAGAAATCGTTGCGGTTTATGTAGCTTGCGCATTGCTTTGCCAGGTTTCGCTTCAATACGATAATGGTGTATTCATCCGCATTGGGCTGTTCGGCCAGGGTTTCGATCAGGCCGCATTTGCCCAAGGTGTGATTGGTTTCACAGTAGGGGGCATTTTCAGGCAAAGTCTTCAGTTTACGCTGCCAGAAGTCACGCACCACCGAATCCATGCCGCGGGTATTAAAGCTTCGCAAAACTTTGATGCTCGGCATCCTGACGTCTATATCATCAATTTCCAGAGGCTCATGGACACTGGTAATATCAAGGTTGGCTGCAATGAATTTCGAGAGCCAGCCGCTGCCGGAGCGGCCTGCCGTCAGTGTGAAAATCATCTGGTTCGTGTTGAACAGCTTCCCAAGTTGTCCCCAGCACCTCTTTAAAAGATCGCTGAGGTTTGGCGCATGTGTTTCCATCTAGTTAGCCGAGCATGTCTTAATTGTGCTGCCTGTTACGCCCTTACGGGCTGGTGTCAGTCTGCACAGATCCATGGTCTCAGCGGTCTCACCTCCTTGGTTAACTGAGGAATTTTAACAATTCCCTTAGGTCGGATCTGACGTTTGTTGCCGTTCTGGCTCGAGACACAAAAAAACCGGCCGAGACCCGACCGGTTTTTTCTGTTTCAGCCTGCGCAGACTATTCCCATTCAATGGTGCCCGGAGGCTTGGAGGTGATGTCATAGGTGCAGCGGTTGATGCCCTTCACCTCGTTGATGATCCGGGTTGCGGTTTCGCCCAGGAACTCATGCGTAAAGGGGTAGTAGTCTGCTGTCATGCCATCTACCGAGGTGACCGCGCGCAGCGCGCAGGCAAAATCATAGGTCCGCCCATCGCCCATCACGCCCACGGTGCGCACCGGCAGGATGGCCACAAAGGCCTGCCAGATCTCGTCATAAAGGCCATGTTTGCGGATCTGGTCGATGTAGACCGCATCGGCTTCGCGCAAAATCGCGAGCTTTTCACGGGTGATCTCACCGGGGCAGCGGATCGCAAGACCAGGACCAGGGAAGGGGTGACGGCCAATAAAGCTTGCAGGCAGACCCAGCTCGCGCCCCAGTTCGCGCACCTCATCCTTGAACAGCTCGCGCAGCGGCTCAACCAGTTGAGACCCATCTTTTCGGGCAGGCCGCCGACGTTGTGGTGGCTTTTGATGGTGACAGAAGGTCCGCCAGAAAAGCTAACAGATTCAATAATATCAGGATACAAGGTGCCCTGTGCGAGGAACTCGGCGCCCGCAATCGAGTTGGCGTGTTTCTGAAACACATCGATGAACAGCTTACCGATGATCTTGCGCTTGGTTTCGGGATCAGATTGCCCGTCCAGCTCTCCAAGGAACAGATCCTGCTCGTCGGCGTGAATGAACTGCATGTTGTAGTTGTCGCGGAACATGGTGACGACCTCTTCCGCCTCACCTTTGCGCAACAGCCCGTGATCAACAAAAACGCAGGTCAGCTGATCGCCAATGGCTTCGTGTAGCAGCACGGCCGTAACCGAGCTGTCCACACCGCCGGAAAGGCCGCAGATCACCTGCTTATCGCCCACCTGTTCGCGAATCGCGGCAATCGCCTGCTCGCGGTACAGCCCCATGGTCCAGTCGCCGCTAAAGCCAGCAAGACGCACAAAGTTCTCATAGAGTTTGGCGCCATTGGGGGTGTGGTGCACCTCCGGATGGAACTGCACCGCGTAAAAATTGCGGCTGACATCTGCTGTGATGGCATAGGGCGCATTGGGCGAGGTGCCGTAGACCTCAAAACCGGGGGCGATTTTGCTGACGTGGTCGCCGTGGGACATCCAGACCTGTTCGCGGTCTTCATCGTCCTGGAACCAGCCCGCAAGCAGCGGCAGGCTGTCCACGGTTGGCTTGACATAGGCGCGGCCAAATTCGGCGGTGCCGTGGCCACTTTCGACCTGACCGCCGAGCTGATGCATCATCACCTGCTGGCCGTAGCAGATGCCGAGGATCGGCACGCCGTAGTCAAAAATTTCCTGGGGAACGCGCGGGCTGCCCTCGCGGGTCACGCTGTCTGGGCCACCAGAAAAGATCTCACGGCCTTGGGCGCCAACTGGCGCACAAAATCCATTGTGACGTTCTGGTAGGGGTGAATTTCGCAATAGACGTTCAGCTCACGCAGGCGGCGCGCAATAAGCTGCGTAACCTGGCTGCCAAAGTCTATGATAAGAAGGCGGTCATGGGATGTCTGGCTCATGTTTGGCTCATAGGGCCTGCGCAGGGTTCTGGCAAGAGGACAGATGGGCCTGAAGCGAGGCGAGGACGAAAAAATGCCTGCGCTGATTTTCCAGGGCGCCTACGCGCCCGGATATTGGTCGCAAATATTGGTCGCAAATTGACAACCCTGCTGCAGGTTGCGGTGCGACACGCCAGGTAAGGGGGGTGGGACACCGGTGATGGATCTGGGCCCAAAAATACAGCTGATATGTCGCTTTCCAACCGGATTGGCCGTTATCCTTCGGCGGTGATTGCGGCGGGCGAGCTAAAAGTCACTCAACGCAATTCCTTCAAGAGGGAAGACTATGGCCGAAGAAGCACCACGTCGTCGCAGCCGAGGTGGCGGTGGCGCCGCCCGCCGCGCAGAACGTACCAGCATCAAGATCGAGACCGCAAAATACATCCAGCGCAACATACCGAACTACGAGGTGCTGACGCAGGAGGCGCTGGAGGTCATCGAGGCCAACGCAGACATCATCCTCGAAGAGGTTGGCGTCAATTTTGTCGACAATCCAGAGGCGCTGCAGCGCTGGCGGGATGCCGGGGCTGATGTTCAGGGAGAACGCGTGCGTATTCCCCGCGGGTCTGGCCCGCAAACTCTGCGCCACAGCGCCAAGCGAGTTTACCCAACACGCCCGCAACCCCGAAAAATCGGTGGTGATTGGGGGCAATAACATGGTGCTGGCACCCGTTTATGGCCCGCCCTTTGTGCGCGATGCCAAGGGGGGACGCCGCTATGCCACCATGGAAGACTTTAACAAGTTCGTGAAACTGGCCTATATGTCCAAATGGCTGCACCATTCCGGTGGCACCGTGTGCGAGCCAACCGATATCCCGGTGAACAAGCGGCATCTGGACATGTTGCTGGCGCATATGACCCTGTCGGACAAGCCTTTCATGGGCTCTGTGACAGAGCCAAGCCGGGCACAGGATTCGGTCGAGATGTGCGAAATTCTGTTCGGCAAAGAGTTTGTGCAGAACAATACTGTGATGACCTCGCTGACGAACATCAATTCGCCTATGACTTTTGACGATGTAATGATGGGCTCACTAGAGGTCTACGCGGCCAACAATCAGGCCTGCATCATCTCACCCTTCATTGTTGGCGGTGCCATGGCGCCGGTCTCGGTGGCGGGCACGCTGACACAGGTTCTGGCCGAGGTCATGGCCGGGGTTGCCTATAGCCAGCTGGTCCGCCCGGGCGCACCTGCGATCTTTGGTGCTTTTGTCTCGTCAATCGACATGAACTCTGGTGCGCCGACCTTTGGTACCCCCGAGGCCTCGCTGGTCACCTATGGTGCAGGCCAGCTGGCACGCCGGATGAACCTGCCATTCCGCTCGGCAGGCTCGTTCTGTGGCTCGAAATTGCCCGATGCGCAGGCCGCCTATGAGACGGCAAACTCCCTCAACATGGGGCTGCTGTCCGGTGTGAACTTTATGCTGCATTCCTGCGGCTGGCTCGAAGGCGGTCTGGTGGCGGACTTTGAGAAATTCGTCATGGATGCGGATCAGCTTGGCACACTGCATGGTCTGGCCAAAGGTGTGCCGATCAGTGAAGACGACCAGGCAATGGGTGCGATCCGTGAAGTAGGCCCCGGTGGGCACTATCTCGGCTGTGCGCATACGCAGGCAAACTTCAAGACAGCGTTCTGGAAGTCCGACCTGTTTGACTATAAGCCGTTTGAAACATGGGAAGAGGAAGGCGCACGCGATACCTATGCGCTGGCCAGCAACCGTGTGGAGTATCTGTTGTCCAACTATCAGGCCCCACCGCTGGATCCCGCGATCAGAGAGGCATTGGAAGCCTATGTCGCTGAGAAGAAAAGCGCGAGCCCAGACGCTTTCATGTAAAATTTACGGTCCAGCTCATGACCCATTTGCTCTCGCTTAAGGCGAGGTCGGTCTCGCCTAAGGCGAGAGAGGTCGGGCGGCAGCTGATTTGGTTGCCGCCCCATTTATGACGTCGCCCTGAAGCGCCGCATTCAGATTTGACGCGCCGCTGAACTGCGTTTTGAGCGACGCCGCCAGAATGTTGGCTTCTCCCATCAGCGCGATCAATATTTCGATATGTCGTGTCAGGATATAGCCCGCGTCCCCCGTAAGACGCTGCAGATTAACCTCCTGCTCCAGCTCCAGCAGTCGCAAAATCGTAGCGGTTGGTTTTCGATCTGCGCCAAACCCCAGTATTCTGCGCAGATCACGCTGTCGGCTGTAAGCGGCGGCTCCTATTCTGGCTGTGCGAACCAGAAGCCTTGGGCGGTGAAGAGTTTTCAGACGGCTCATTACATCCTGCATGGGAATGCCCCTTTTGGCGTTTCGTGTGCTCTTTGCCCTACCACAACTTTAACGAGTGTTGCCCGCAGAGGCGGTTCGGCGAACGGTCTATTGCCTGTTGATTGATGAAAATTTGGAAACAATGATGGATAACTCAAAGTTCTGTTCAAAATCAGGCGGGTAAACTATTCGACTCTGTGGGTAACCATGGGGGCGGCTTGTGGATTGTTGACCTGACTGACGGCCGGAGATCAGCAGTCATGCAAAGACAGTCCATACAATCGTTTCCAGAGTGGGTTCCTCAAGATGTGCAGCACTATCTCGACCACACCGAAGGCGGCTGTTCCATCCGCCAGTTGGCAAGAGGTTTGAAATGCCATCCTTCAACGATTTTGCGGCAGGTTCGACGGGTTGAAAATCGTCGTGATGACCCCCTCATTGACCGCGCGATTTGTGAATTGGCAGCGGGTCATTTTGGCGACAATGCGGGCGCTAAAACGCCTCTCTATGATGATGCCGCGATGCTTGAAGCTGCCGCGCTGGAGGTCCTGGCAAGCCTGTGCCAAAGCGGCGCTGTCCTTGCGGTTGCTGCGGGCATGGAAAAGGCCGTGGTCGTGCGAGAAGGTGATAGGGCGATGAGCAAGCTTGCCGTTGAGCAAAGCCTGGCGGGCGTTCTGGCCTTGTTGGGGTGGATCAGTTGTACCAGATCCGGGCGCCTGCGGCGCTATCACATTACGCCTGCGGGTCGCACGGTTTACAGCCGGTTGATGGCCCTGCGCGAAAACCAGGCGCGGGCAAAACTGGAGCAGGGCTTTGGCGAGGCGCAGAGCAGCTTTTTGCCTTGTCGGCGCCAAAAACCAAAGGAGCGGCGCTCCCGGTATGGTCTGGGTGAAACCCCATTGGATACGCTGGCGCGTTTGCTGGACAAAAGCGGAGAGCCGTTTTTGCAACGGGATCTTGTCGATGCGGGAAAGCGCCTGCGCGAGGATTTTGAGCTGGCGCAAATTGGCGACCATCTGGCCCAGAACCAGGCCTATTTTGCAACCTCCGGTCGCTGTGGGCGCAAACCGCCGCCCTGTGCCAGCCCGGCCTCCAGCGCGGCAAAGAAGCGGGCCGCGGCTGCAATGGCGGCCCTTGGATCCGGGCTGAATGACATTGCATTGCGCTGTTGTTGCCACCTTGAGGGGCTGGAGGCGGCCGAGCGCCAGCTGGGATGGTCCGCACGTTCGGGCAAAATTGTCCTGCGCATTGCGCTGTCGCAATTGAAATCCTTCTACGACCAGCTCGACGCCAGCAGTGATGCGGCACATAACAATCAGATGATCGGCTAAAGGCTTGCTTGGCGTTTGCTGTCCCTGGCCAACAGGCAAAACTCTGTTCGAGACATGCAGTCTAAAGAGGGGCAGCCTCAACACGTGCATCCTGAATAAAGGTAGCCTCAATAAGGACATCTTGAAGATATGCGGGTGTGTGATAGGGAGAGGTTATGAAATTCACCCTGCGCCAACTTGGCTATTTCAAAGCGCTCTGCCTGCATCGCAACTTTGGCCGCGCCGCGGAGGCAAGCCATATCTCGCAGCCCGCCCTGTCTGTTCAGATTAAAACCCTGGAAGACCTGATGGGCGGCACTTTGGTTGAGCGCCGGGCGCGGGATGTGCTTCTCACACCGCTGGGGCGCGAGGTTCTGGCCCAGAGTGAACAGATCTTGCAGGCAGCCGAAACACTGGACCGGCTTGCCCGTGATCAGGACAGTGGCCAACGAAACCTGTCGCTTGGAGTTATCCCAACCATAGCCCCCTATGCTGCCGGGCCTGTTGGCAGATCTGCGTGCCCATGATCTTCAGATGAATATTCAGGTGCGCGAAGCCAGAACCGAGCAATTGCTTGAGTCTTTGCAAAGTGGCGCTTTGGATGTGGCGATCATGGCGTTGCCCAGCGGGGTGCCCGGATTGTTTGAGCAAGAGCTGTTTGCGGATCGGTTTCTTCTTGCCGGGTCGGCCAAGCGCCTGGCGCAGGTCAATGCCGGGCAGCCGCATGTCAGCCCAAAAGATCTGCAGGCAGATCAGTTGATGTTGCTGGAGGATGGCCATTGTCTGACCGATCAGGCGCTGGCGGTCTGCGGTGTCGCGCGCACGTCTGCAGGGATCAACATGGGAGCGGGCTCTCTGGCCACCCTGTCGCATCTCGTGGCTGCGGGTTTTGGTTTGACTTTGATGCCGGAACTGGCGGCAGCCTCGGAATGTGGGGCTGCAAAAGGGCTATGTGTGCAGCGGTTTAGCACGCCAGAGCCGCAGCGTCGTATTGGCCTGGTCCGGCGCGCAAGCACCAATGGGGGGGGGTGTTTTGCGGATCTGGCACAGGTGGCGCGCCAAACGGGACAGGCCATATTATCGCAGGCTCAAAGCGACTACGGGCCCGCCAGTGGCGCGCCCGGTCTTTACTAAGCTAACAGCTGCTGCTGCCTGCTTTTCTTAGGCAGAAATGGCGGCTGTTGCGCCCTGAAGATGCGTCATCAGGGTTTCCGGGGAAGAGACGCCATAGGGGTCTTCGCCGTGGTTGTCCGACAGGCCCGGCTCTTCAAACCAGGCCTCAACAACACCATCGTCCACGATGGCAGCATAGCGCCAGGACCGGGCGCCAAAGCCCAGGTTGTCCTTGGCGACAAGCATTCCCATTTTGCGGGTGAACTCGCCAGAGCCATCTGGAATCACGCCGACGTTTTCCAGTTCCTGCGATTCGGCCCATTTGTTCATCACAAAGCTGTCGTTCACCGACATGCAGTAGATGGCATCAATGCCCTCGGCCTGAAAATCGCCAAAGCCCTTTTCAAAACCGGGCAGCTGGTAGGTCGAGCAGGTGGGCGTGAACGCGCCGGGCAGGGAGAACAGCACAACGCGCTTGCCTGCAAAATAATCCGCAGTGGTCTTGTCTTCCCAACGAAAGGGGTTTGGACCCTCAATGGCTTCGTCGCGTACGCGGGTTTTAAAGGTCACGTCGGGCAGTTTTACGCCAGCTTTCATCTTTGAACTCCATGGGTGATGAACCAGTTTTGCAGCCACCTATAAGAGTTGGAAATGGGGCGCAAGAGATTCTGAATACCCGCGACTGCGCTTGAAGTTGCTCTCGGTGTTTTTTGAAATTCTGTTTTATTTTCATTTTGTTATCGCCTGTATTTACAGCGATTTTGAGGCAGGTCTTGGCAGAGCTGGGCAGAATAAGGAACCAAAGGTGCGGTGGCTAAAAGGGAACATCGGTAAAGCAATTCTGAACCAATGGCGGCTAGGTGTTTCCGGTATGCGTCTGCTGCAACGCTGAAATCTCAATGTCGCGGTGACGTCAAGGAAATGAACGTGCTAAGTCAACCTGAACACAGGCCAGAAGCGGACCCACCATGCGTGATCTAAAAATCCCCGAGCAACGGCACCCCGAAAAGGCAAAACGCCCGGACAATGCCCAGCCAAAGAAACCCAGTTGGATCCGGGTGAAAGCGCCGGGCGGCAAGGGCTATGCGGAGACCCGAAAGATCATGCGTGACAACGGTTTGGTCACCGTGTGCGAAGAGGCGGGCTGTCCCAATGTCGGCGAGTGCTGGAGCCAGGGCCACGCGACCATGATGATCATGGGCGAGGTCTGCACCCGCGCCTGTACTTTCTGCAACATTGCGACCGGCAAGCCTCCCGAAGATCTCGACGCGTTTGAGCCGGGCCGCGTTGCCCATGCGGTGCAAAAGCTGGGCCTGAACCACGTGGTGATCACCTCGGTTGACCGCGATGACATCTCTGATGGCGGCGCCGAGCATTTTGCCCAGACCATTCGGGCCGTGCGCCACCGCAGCCCTGGCACCACAATCGAAATCCTGACGCCTGACTTTCTCAAATGTGATATTTCTGTTCTGGAACAGATCGTTGAGGCACGCCCTGATGTGTTCAATCACAATCTGGAAACCGTGCCTGGCCTCTATCCAGAAGTGCGGCCCGGTGCGCGCTACTTCCACTCTTTGCGCCTGTTGCAGCGGGTGAAAGAGCTGGACCCTTCGATGTTTACCAAATCGGGTATCATGGTTGGTCTGGGCGAGGACGAACAATCCGTGCGACAGGTGATGGACGACATGCGCGCCGCTGACATCGATTTCCTGACCATCGGCCAGTACCTGCAACCAACGCCAAAACACCACGTTCTGGATCGGTTTGTCACCCCGGATGAGTTCAAATCCTACGAGAAAGCCGCCTACGGCAAAGGTTTTTTGATGGTCTCCGCAACGCCGCTGACGCGCTCATCCTATCATGCGGGCGATGATTTTGCCCGGCTGCGTACGGCGCGAAACAAAAAACTGGGCATCGCTTAAGGCCACGCGCCCAGTGTGAGGTAGGGCCAGGGGCCCTGTGTGAGGTAGCGCCGGAGGCCCTGTGAGGCCTCACTGAACAAAAAATATCTGCGCCGCAACGATCTGTTGGCGGCGCAGATATTTACGCACCTCTCAGGCGTCGTCGGTAAAGCGCACCTTTCCGATATGTGGCAGGTTTCGATTGCGCTGTGCATAATCGATGCCATAGCCGACAACAAATTCATCCGGGATCTCAAAGCCAATCCAGTCCGAGCGAAAATTCACTTCGCGGCGCGATGGTTTGTCGAGCAACGCGATGGATTTCAACCGGGCCGGTTTACGGCTGGCGAGCAGTTTGGTCACGTGATTCAGAGTGTGGCCTGTGTCGACGATATCTTCGACAACCAGCACGTCTCGCCCTTCAATTGCGCCGCGCAAGTCTTTAAGAATGCGCACTTCTCTGCTGCTTTCCATGCCGTCGCCATAGGATGAGGCCTCAAGGAAGTCGACCTCGATCGGCAGGTCCAGCTCGCGCACCAGATCGGCAATAAAGACAAAACTGCCACGCAACAGACCAACAACTATCAGCTTGTCTGTGCCAGAAAACTCTTTGGTGATTTCGTCGCAAAGCTCTTCGATTCGCGCGGCAATTGTTTTGGCTGAAATCATCACATCGATGACATATGGACGCTGTGACATGGCTGCCCCCTTGAATTTCCCGCGCTTTCATAGGACATGACGCGGCACGATCATAGCAAGAAAATTGATAGCCACCAGGCCAGTTCACTCTGAAACCCGCCAAATGCCCTATTCCGCGCAGCAGATGTACGGGCTGGTGGCGGATGTGGCGCAGTACCCAAAGTTCCTGCCGTGGTGCGCCGCCGCGCGTATTCGCAGCCGTAGCCATCAAGGGCCAGCTGAGGTGATGGAGGCGGATCTGGTGATTTCCTTTAAGGTCTTTCGCGAGAGATTTGGCAGCCGTGTGACACTGTTTGCTGACGAGATGAAGATCGACACGGAATACCTGGATGGGCCGTTTCGCTATATGAAGTCGAACTGGTCTTTTGCAGCCCGCGACGACGGAACCTGTGATGTTACTTTTTTTGTCGATTTTGAGTTCAAAAATGCAGTGTTGCAGGGCATCATTGGAGTTGTCTTCAACGAGGCGATGCAGCGTATCGTTAAGGCATTTGAGCGCCGTGCAGCAGAGCTTTATGGCTAGGCTGCCTCAACAGGAAGCCTGATCACCATGCAAGACACCCTCACGGCTCAATTAGCCCGGTTTGCAACCAACGATATTCTCCCCTCCGGGCTTGCCCGCAACATGGCGCGGCTTTCGGCGCTGGACTGGCTTGCCTGCGGTGTTGCCGGACGCGCCGAGCCCGTCTCGCAAATATTGCGGGCGCAGGCCCTGTCGGAAGGGGGCGCCGTGCCGGCCAGTCTCTTTGGCGGCACGCGGGTGCCTGCCCGAATGGCGGCGCTCACCAATGGCACCATCTCGCATGCGCTGGACTATGACGACACGCATTTTGGCCATATCGGTCACCCCTCGGTTGCGGTGTTCCCAGCGGGTTTTGCCATCGCAGAGACCGCAGGGCTGTCACTGCCACAGGTACTGGAGGCGGCGCTTGTCGGCATGGAGCTGTCCATCCGGGTTGGGCTGTGGCTGGGGCGTAGCCATTATCAGAGGGCTTTCACCAGACGGCAACGGCGGGTGCCTTTGGGGCCACGGCAACTGTGGGGCGGCTTTTGGGATTTGATGCGGATCAGATGGCGATGGCACTGGGACTGGCTGCGACCCGTGCCGCTGGTCTGAAGGCGCAGTTTGGCACCATGGGCAAACCCTACAACGCCGGGCTTGCGGCCTCGGCTGGCGTTGAGGCGGCGCAACTGATTGCTGCCGGGTTCCAATCCAACCCGGATGCGCTTGATGGTGAGCTTGGGTTCGGCGCGACGCATCACGGCGCCGGCAATACAGCAGCCGCGCTGGAGGGGCTGGGACAGGTCTGGCATGTCGAGGGCCTCAGCCACAAATTTCACGCCTGCTGTCATGGCTTGCACGCCGCACTTGAGGCGGCCCGGATGCTGGATCTGGCAGCGCCTGAGATCGCGGCTCTGACCGTGCGCACCCATCCGCGCTGGATGTCTGTGTGCAACCAGATCGCGCCGAGCACCGGGCTGGGGGCGAAATTTTCCTACCGGACTGTGCTGGCAATGCAGGCGCTGGGTAAGGATACCGCACAGCTGGAGAGCTATAGCGATGCGAGTTGCGCAGATCCTCGCCTTGTCACGTTGCGTGACCGCATCCATGTAGAGGCTGATGACACTCTGTCGGAGACAGAGGCCCATGTCAGCCTGCTGCGACGCGACGGTAAGCGGTTTGAGGCCAGCCATGATCTGCAGGCGCCGGTTGACTATACGGATCGTCAAACGCGCCTGTTGCAAAAGGCGGCGGCGCTTCTGGGCACAGATACCGCGACCGAGGTTTGGTCTGTTTTACAAGGCGAGGCTGCGGTGTCTGATTTTACCCGGCACTTTTGAGCCAGGCCCGGACGGGCCTCATAATTAAAACGGGCCTCCCAATGCTTTGGAAGGCCCGTCAAATCTATGGTGATGCATCTGCGTCGTGTGAGCGATGCCATCTGGTTTCTGGCCCTGAAAGAGCCTGACCTTAGCTGGTCATGTCATAGGCACGTTCGCCATGAACCGAGATGTCGAGACCGTTGGTTTCAGTCTCAGGATCAACCCGCAAAGAGGTGAAGGCACCGACGATCTTGATCAGAGCGATGGTCACCACCGTGGTGAAGACACCAACCACAGCCAGTGCACCCAGCTGGGCAACCCAGGCACCCTCGCCGAAGACGGCAATCATGATGGTGCCAAAGATGCCGCCTACGCCGTGCACGGCAAAGACATCCAGCGTGTCGTCGATCTGCAGCTTGTTGCGGACCAGGTTCACCAGCTCCTGACAGAGGATACCGGCAACGCCGCCGATGATCAGCGCCTCAACCGGGCCAACAAAGCCGCTGGCTGGGGTGATCGAGGCAAGCCCTGCAATGGTGCCGGTGACCAGACCCACAACCGAGGCCTTGCCATATTTGACCTTCTCCCAGAACGCCCAGGAGAGCGACGCCGCTGCGGCTGAAATATGGGTGACGGTCAGCGCCATGGCAGCACCGCCATCCGCAGCCAGCTGTGAGCCGCCATTAAAGCCGAACCAGCCGACCCATAGCATTGCCGCGCCAATGACGACATAGCCGGGGTTATGCGGTGGGGTGTGGCGGTTTTTGCGTGGGCCAAGAAAGATCGCAAGGATCAGCGCTGCCAGACCTGCGGTCTCGTGGACCACTATGCCACCGGCAAAATCTCTGACACCGGTTTCGCCAAAAATGCCGCCATCGGACATGATACCGCCGCCCCAGATCCAATGCACCACCGGCGCATAGCACAGCAGCATCCAAAGGCCGGAGAAGGTCAGCACAAAGGCAAAGCCCACGCGCTCAACATAGGCGCCGACAATCAGCGCCGGGGTGATGATGGCAAAGGTCATCTGAAAGGCAAAGAACAGCACTTCCGGCAGGGTGCCGCTCAGGCTGTCTGCGGTGACCCCATTGAGGAACATCTTGTCGAGGCCGCCCCAATAGCCGGTCTCACCGGGGCCAAAGGCGATGCTATAGCCAAAGGCGAGCCACAGAATGCTCATCAAACAGGCAATTGCATAGCATTGCATAAAGACGCTGAGCACGTTTCGCGCCCGCACCAGACCGCCATAAAACAGGGCGAGCCCCGGCAATGTCATGAACAGCACAAGGGCCGTTGCTACAATAATCCAAGCTGTATCAGCTCCATTCATGGGGTCGTCCTTCCATCCCGTCTGCGTGGTTGGTGGATCAAAGACCCGATCTGGAATGGGGAAAAAAGCATCATGAGGCGCAAAAGCGCCAAAAACTTGGGCTTTTATAAAAGTGCATAATAATTAGGCATATGTTAGCGGCCGCTGCTTAATTACTGCTCCATTTGCGAAAGGGCCCGCTGCAGCAAATGCAGGGCATGGCTGCAGCTGGCAGCGCGCACCTGTGCGCGTCCCGGAGCGCCAAATTCGATGGTCTCGACAAAAACCGCCTGGCCTTGTTGCGCCAGACCAAAGCAGACGCGCCCTTCGGGTTTGTGCTCAGAGCCCCCCGGACCCGCGATGCCGGTGATAGACACAGCAAGGCTGACTTTGGCCCGCGTCAGGGCCCCGGCGCACATCTCACTGGCAACCTCTTCGCTCACCGCGCCGTAGGAGGCTAAGGTCTGTGGCCGGACCCCGAGCATGGCCATTTTGGCGTCATTGGAATAGGTGACAAAGCCGCGATCCAACACGGCAGAGGATCCGGGGATATCAGTCAGCGCAGCCGCGACCATGCCGCCGGTGCAGCTTTCGGCGGTAGCGATAGTCACCCCAAGGGCTGTGGCGCGCGAAATAAGGGCTGCGACATCTACGGCTGGGGCGGGCTGCTTCTCTGCTGTCTTCTCTGTCATAGCCCCAAAACCCCATGGCTGAACCCGGCGAGCGCAGCCACGCCCAGCGCGGCCAGGATGCCGGCGATAACATCATCCAGCATCACGCCCACAGGTCCGGTTTTTCGATCGGCCCATCCGACGGGGCCAGGCTTCCAGATATCAAACAGACGGAACAGCGCAAAGGCTGCAACCCAGCCGGGCCAGAGCGCCGAGATGGCGATGTCATGCGCCCAGGCCGGATAGGAAATGGCCCAGATCGCCAGCCATTGCCCGGCCACCTCATCAATGACAATCTCGGATGGGTCGTGATTGGCTTGTCCCCGGGTCATCTCGGCGGTGGCCCAGTATCCGGCGATGCAGACAGCAAGCGTTGCAAGCGCCAGCAGTGGAAAGCCGCCCAGCAGATGCAGCCCATAGGCCAGCGGCAGCGCAGCAAGCGAGCCCCAGGTGCCGGGCGCCGGGCGCAGATAGCCAACGCCCCCAACGGTGCCTATCAACGTCGCGGCATTCATGTCTTCACCAGCGCGGCTGTGGCAATCGAGGCGATGCCTTCGCTGCGGCCGGTGAAGCCGAGGCGCTCGGAGGTGGTGGCCTTGACGGAGACGCGGCCCTCGTCAATGTCGAGTATCCTGGCCATTGCGGCGCGCATTGCGGCAGCGTGCGGCCCGATCTTGGGGTATTCACAGACCAGGGTGCAGTCCACATTGGAGATCTGAAACCCCATCTCGCGCGCCAGATTGGCGGCGTGGCGCAGAAAGATCTCACTGGCAGCACCTTTCCACTGCGGATCAGAGGGCGGGAAGTGCTGGCCAATGTCGCCCTGCGCCAGAGCGCCATAAATCGCATCGCTCACCGCGTGCATGCCGACATCGGCGTCAGAATGCCCCTGCAGGCTGCGATCATGCGGCACCTCTACGCCACACAGGGTGACGCTGTCGCCGGGGCCAAACCGGTGCACGTCATAGCCATTGCCCAGTCTGACATCCAAGTTGATAGCCATTGCCTCTTTCGTTTCCAAAGTCTGTTCCGTTTCCAAAATTCTGGCGGCGCGGGCAAAATCCTCGGGCCTGGTGATCTTTATGTTATCTGGTTCGCCCGCAACAATTGTCACGTCAAGCCCGGCGGCACGGGCCACCTCAACATCGTCAGCAGCTCCGCCGGCCTGTACGGCATGGGCGGCCTGAACGGCGGCCTGTTCGGCATGTGCCGCATGTGCGGCAAGAATCGCTTCAAACTGAAAGCCCTGCGGTGTCTGGGCCGCATAAAGCCCGTTTCTGTCGGCTGTGCCAGTCACCCGGTCATTGGCGCCGGACCAAAGCGCATCTGTGATCGCCAGCGCAGGTGCCGCCGCCGGAGCTGTGTCCAGCGCCTCTATCACAGATGAGATCAGCGCCTGACTGATGCAGGGCCGTGCGGCGTCATGGATCAATACCTTGGTGATGCCGCGTCCCATCAGGGCGCGCAGGCCGTTTTGCACCGAAATCGCCCGCTCACCACCTCCTGCGGTCAGAATAACGCCCCTGTCATCGCGAAAACTCTCCCAGGCGGCGTCGTCCTCGGGGGACAGAACCAGGGCAATGGTTTGCACCCCGGCGTCGCGAAAGGCCTTCAGGGTCCAGTCGATGACCCTCTGGCCCTGCAGCTGGCGCCATTGTTTTGGCACGCCCCCGCCCGCGCGGGTGCCGCGGCCGGCTGCAACGATTAAGGCGGCTGTTGTCATTGAGGCCCTCTCATGTTGCGGCCAATGCTGTGGTCAACATTCTGGTTAACACTGTGACCAGCGTTGCCGAATGTTTATGTTCTGCCGCTTCCGGTGGCAATCACCTGCGTCATTGTGCTTAAAAAATAGGCGCCACATCATTATTGTGCGCTTGCGAAGGGCGCATTCATTGTCCAATAGCAGGGGCTTCGGTTATAAAATCGTCACTTGCACAAGGATTAGGCAGTTGTCCTTCACCCTCGGAACCACCTCTCTGACACCGCCCATTGCACTGGCCCCCATGGCTGGAATCACCGATCGTCCGTTTCGCGATCTGGTGCGCTCTTTTGGGGTTGGGCTGATGGTGAGCGAGATGGTGGCGAGCCAGGAGATGGTGCAGGCCAAGCCCGGCGTGCGCGAACGCGCCGAATTAAGCGCCGACGTCGAGAACACAGCGGTGCAGCTGGCTGGGCGCGAGGCGAGCTGGATGGCTGAGGCCGCACGTCAGGTGGCGGATCGGGGGGCAAGGGTTATTGACATCAATATGGGCTGCCCGGCCAAGAAGGTGACCAATGGCTATTCCGGGTCTGCTTTGCTGAAAACACCCGATCATGCGCTCTCTCTGATCGAGGCCGTGGTGGCGGCGGTGGATATTCCTGTGACCCTTAAGACCCGGCTTGGCTGGGACGACAATTGCCTGAATGCGGCCTCGGTTGCCGCACGCGCCGAAGAGGCCGGGGTTCAGATGGTGACAATCCATGGTCGCACCCGGTGTCAGTTTTACAAAGGCCGCGCCGACTGGACGGCCATCCGCGCCATCAAAGAGGCGGTGTCTGTGCCCGTTCTGGCCAATGGAGATATCCTGGGGACCGCTAGTGCGCGCGAGGCACTGGCCTGTTCCGGGGCTGACGGTGTCATGATCGGCCGTGGCATACAGGGCAAGCCCTGGCTGCTGGCCCAGGTTGCGCATGATATCTGGGGCAGTGCTGCGCCGACGGAGCCTGAAGGCGCGGATCTTATTCAAATGGTTTCAGCGCACTACGAGGCAATGTTGGCGTTTTATGGCGCAGAGCTGGGGCTGCGTGTCGCGCGCAAGCACCTGGGGTGGTACATGGATCAATCCCAGACGCCCGCGTCCCTGCGGCGGCAGGTTTTGACACAAAAAGCTTCTGATCAGGTTCTGCGCCTTTTGCCGGATGCCCTGGCTATTCACGAAGGGGAGAGACCTCAATGATCTCAGATACTGCCCTCTGGGCCTCTCTGCCGGTTCCGGCCTTTCTGATCGGAGCGGACAATCGCATTCTGGATGCAAATTCTGCGGCAGAAGGGTTTTTGAACACCTCCAGACGTGCCCTTCTTGGTCAGCCTGTCTGGGAGCAGATTGCAATTGATGCGCCGATTGAGGCCTCATTTGACCGGTCGCGGGCGCAGGGCACACCGCTGTTTGTCAATGACATCGACGTTGGATCCCGCACGCGGGCGCCCTTGCAATGTGGGGTGCAGATCGCGCCGGTTCAGGGGCAGGCGGGCCATATGCTGCTGCTGCTGTCCCCACGTGAGCTGGCTGCGCGCATGACACAGAACCATTCGGCAAAATCGGCGGCGCAATCTGCCATCGGTATGGCCGAAATGCTGGCGCATGAGATCAAGAACCCGCTGGCGGGGATCACGGGAGCCGCACAGCTTTTGAGCATGAACCTGACCGGAGAAGATGTTGAACTTACGGATCTTATCGTCAGCGAGAGCCGCCGCATCGTAAAGCTGTTGGATCAGGTGGAGCAGTTCGGCAATCTGAGTGAGCCCGACTTTAAGCCGGTCAATCTGCATGATGTGCTGGACCGGGCCCGGCGCTCGGCGCTGTTGGGGTTCGGGGCGCATATGACCATAATTGAGGATTATGATCCCTCGCTGCCGCTGGCCTGGGGCGATGCTGATCAGCTGCTTCAGGTGGTCCTTAACCTGCTGAAAAACGCCTCTGAGGCCGCGGGTCCAAACGGTGGCACCATTCGCATTCAAAGCTATTATGAGCATTCCTTCCGATTGCGTCGCAGTGATGGCACTGGCAAACTTTTGCCCCTTCAGATCGAAGTAATTGATGACGGCCCCGGCTTGCCAGAGGCCATCCGCAACGATGTTTTTGACCCCTTTGTTTCGGGGCGTGAAAACGGAACCGGCCTTGGGCTTGCTTTGGTGAGCAAGATCATCGCCGAACACAATGGCTGGATTTCAGTGGACTCGGTGCCGGGACGAACCGTGTTCCGGCTGTCGTTGTCCCGCACCCCAAAAGACGCAGAACCGCAGGAGAAAGAACCCATGGACGGCACCGTTCTTGTAGCAGACGACGACCGCACGATCCGAACCGTGCTGACCCAGGCGCTGACCCGGGCCGGCTGCCGGGTGCATGCGCCCTCGTCGCTCACCACCCTGATGCGCTGGGTCGCTGAAGGGAAGGGCGACGTTGTGATCTCGGATGTTGTCATGCCCGATGGCAACGGGCTGGAGATGTTGCCAAAGATCGCCGAAGACCGCCCCGGCCTGCCAGTGATCGTGATCTCCGCACAAAACACAATCATGACAGCGATCAAGGTGGCGGAAGCCGAGGCCTATGACTATTTGCCAAAGCCCTTTGATTTGCCGGAACTGATGAAACGCACCGCCAAGGCGATGGCGGAATCGCGCAAATCTCCCAGCAAGGCGACGACAGTAGAGCAGGAGCGCCCGGAAGACCTGCCTCTGGTGGGGCGGACCGAGGTGATGCAGGCGCTGTACCGGCTGATTGCGCGGGTGATGAACACGGATATGCCGCTGATGATCACAGGCGAAAGCGGCACCGGAAAGTCGCTGATCGCGCGGGCGGTGCATGATTTTTCCGACCGCAGAACCCTGCCGTTTGTCACCGCCTCCGAGGCTGATTTGATGGCGTTAGAGGGGCCTGCGCGTCTGCTTGCCGAGGTCAAGGGCGGCAGTCTGTTGATTGATGAGCTGGTGGATTTGCCGGACGAGGCCCAGGCACGGCTGGTGCGTATGATGGATTCTCCTGGCAATCATGCGCCCCGTTTCATGGCGACCAGCCAGAAAGACCCAGCAGCCGCGATGGAAAGCGGTGGTCTGCGTCAGGATTTGTTTTACCGGATCTCGGGGACCGAACTCAGAGTGCCAAGCCTGCGCGAGCGGGTCGAGGATATCGCCCTGTTGTCAGAGCATTTTTTGGCCAAAGCCGAGAATGACGGGGCGCCGCATCGCCGGTTCAGCGCCGAGGCCATTGAAATGATGCGCCATTGTGCCTGGCCGGGGAACGTGCGTCAGCTGGAAAACCTGGTGCGGCGCCTGGCTCTGACGGCGCGCAGTGAAGAGGTTGCCAGAACCGAAGTTGCTGCCGCTTTGGGGCCGCAGAATGATGCAGGGCCGGTTATCGGTGGCACGGTAAATGAAAAACTGGCGGATTCGGTGGCGCGTCACCTGCAGCGCTATTTTGATCTGCATGGCGATATTCTGCCACCGCCCGGCCTCTACACCCGCATCCTGCGCGAGGTGGAGGCGCCTTTGATCGAGATCGCTCTGTCGGCCACCGGCGGAAATCAGGCAAAATGTGCCGAACTTTTGGGAATAAACCGCAATACGCTGCGAAAGAAGATCACTGATCTGGATATAGAGGTGACACGTCGCCGCAAGCTGATGTAATATCGCCACATGATTGTGACGCCAGATGTTTCGCATTTTGGAGTAACCACGACATATGGCGGTTGACCTGTGTGGTCGCACATTAGAATGAGGATGATGCGTGGCGCAAAAGTCACATATTTGGATCGGGTATTGGCCATTTATGACCTTGGACCGATGGCGTAAAACGCGCCAGGCCCGCAATATTGGCACACTTGGCATGGTTGTGCTGGGACCTCTTCTGGCGTTGCTGACCTTTTTGATCTTTGGCCCGCTTGGCCATGGCGCCTCCTCTCGTCCATTGCGCCTGATTCTGCTGGCGGACATGGTCTATATCATGGCCATTGCCGCCCTGGTGCTGACGCAGATTGTCAGACTGTTTGCGGCCCGCCGGTCCAAGTCGGCGGGTTCCCGCCTACATTTGCGCCTGATCGGGGCCTTTGGGTTTCTGGCGCTGGGGCCAACTGTAATTGTCGCTGTTTTTGCCGTGCTCACGGTGAATGTCGGGCTTGAGGGCTGGTTCTCGCAGCGTGTCCGCCAGGTGATCGGCAGCTCGCTGTCTGCAGCAGAGGCCTATCAAGAGGAACAGCGGCGCGATATTACTGCCGACGCACAGGCGTTGTCGCGGTTTCTCGATCAAAGCCGCAGCCGCAGCTTTTTTATGAACGACGCCGAGCTGCGCCAGATTTTGACCCAGGGTCAGTTGCAGATCCAGCGCGGCTTGCGTGAGGCCTATGTGATTGATGGCACCGGGCGCATTCGGGCCCGTGGTGAGCGCTCGTATGAGTTTGATTTTGAACGCCCCAGCGCCGAGGATATTGCCCGCGCCAGCGCTGAGGGCATGGCCATTATTCAGGACTGGGACAACAACGAGTTCCGTGCCCTGGTGCGGCTTGCGGCCTTTGTTGACCGGTTCCTCTATATCAGCCGGGACGTTGACGGCACCCTGTTGAATTTGCTGGATGAAACAAAAGAAACCGCCCTGCTGTATCAGCAGCTTGAGAAGGAGCGCGGGCGTGTCCTGTTTGAATTTGGTCTGTTGTACATCGGCTTTGCCCTGATCCTGATCCTCGCTGCCATGTGGCTGGGCATATGGTTCGCGGAACGCCTGTCACGTCCGGTGGGGCGTCTGACCGTGGCCGCACAGCGGGTGGGCGGCGGTGATCTCAACGTTCGGGTGCCAGAGGAAAATGGCGGCGATGAGATCTCTCAACTTGGCCATTACTTTAACCAGATGACCCGCGAGTTGCGGGCGCAGCGGGCCGCATTGCTGGAAAATACCGATCAGATCGAGCACCGGCGGCGGTTGTTTGACTCCGTTCTCTCCTCGGTGACCTCAGGGGTGGTTGGACTGGATGATGCGGGCAAGATCACCTTTGTAAACCGCTCAGCCGAGCGCCTGCTGGATTGGCATGAAGATCAGCAAACCCTGGCACTTTCCGTGGCTATTCCGGAATTCGGAACTTTGTTTGAAACACTTGTTGCCAGCGGCGGTGAGGCGGAACAGGATGAAATAAAGGTCACCCGTCAGGGGCGGCTGGAAAACCTGTTGGTGCGGATGTCGCGGCGTCGCTCCGAGGATGGTCGGCTGGAGGGCTATGTGGTGGCCTTTGATGATGTGACGGATCTGGTGTCTGCCCAGCGTATGGCCGCCTGGGGGGATGTTGCCCGCCGGATCGCCCATGAGATCAAAAACCCACTGACGCCCATTCAGTTGAGCGCGGAGAGGATCAAGCGAAAGTTCGCGCCGATGCTGGGGGAAGAAAACAGTGACAACCTTGAGGCTATGACCGATGTCATCGTGCGCCAGACCAATGATCTGCGACGGATTGTGAACGAGTTTTCCAAATTTGCCCGCATGCCAGAACCAGAACGCCGCGAAGAGGATCTGGTGAAACTGGTCCGCGATGCGGTGGTTCTGCAGCAGACCGGGCAGCCCGGTGTTACGATCACTGCTGATTTGCCCGAGGCGCCCCTTTGGGCGGATCTGGATGCGACCATGATTGGCCAGGCCTTGACCAATCTGATCAAAAACGCCGGTGAAGCCATTGAAACTCTGCAGATAAAGAAGCCAGATGTTGCAGTGGATCCGCAAATTCGTATCGCCTTATCCCTGGCCCAGGGCGGCGGCTATGAGATCACAATCGCGGATAACGGCATTGGATTGCCCGAAGATCGTGCCCGGCTGTTTGAGCCCTATGTGACAACCCGCAATGAGGGCACCGGGTTGGGGCTTCCGATCGTGAAGAAGATTATTGAAGAGCATGGCGGTGCACTCTCGCTCGAGGATGCACCGATTTTTGAAGGGCACCAGCATTCTGGTGCCATGGCAGTTATTCGCTTGCCCGCTGCTGCCAGCGCGGCGCAGGTGAACCGGAATACAGTGAAAGCAGGTCTGACATGAGTGATATTCTGATTGTTGATGATGAACGTGATATCCGCGAGTTGATTTCCGACATCCTCGAAGATGAAGGCTATGCCACGCGCAAAGCGGGCAATTCCGAAGATTGCATGACGCTGCTTAATCAGGACCTGCCGTCGCTGCTTATTCTCGACATCTGGCTAAAGGACAGCCAGATGGACGGCATTGATATTCTCAAAACCGTCAAACGCGACAACCCCGAAGTGCCGGTGGTCATCATCTCCGGTCATGGCAACATTGAGATCGCGGTGGCCGCGATCAAGCAGGGGGCCTATGATTTTATCGAAAAGCCCTTCAATATCGACCAGCTGATGGTGGTGATCCGGCGCGCAATGGAGGCGTCGCAACTGCGGCGTGAGAACACCGATCTGCGCCGTAAAGAGACTGGCAGCTCTGAAATGATCGGCTCTTCTGCGGCGTTCCGCGGTCCTATTGGGCAGCTGGACAAGGTCACCAAATCCAACGGACGGGTGTTGCTGAGCGGCCGCTGCCTGCAGGGCAAGGAGATCGCGGCGCGCTATATTCACACAAATTCTGCCCGGTCCACAGCGCCCTTTATCACCGTCAGCTGTGCTGGCATTGAGCCAGACCGCATGGAGGAGGTGTTGTTTGGTCGCGAGACCTCGGAGCGTGGCGTGGAGCCGGGACTGCTGGAGCAGGCGCATGGGGGGGTGATCTTCTTTGACGAGGTGGCAGATATGCCGCTTGGGACCCAGTCAAAGATCCTCAGGGTGCTTGTTGATCAGCAATTCCAGCGGGTTGGCGGCAACGACAAGGTGCGTGTCGATCTGAGGGTGATTTCCGCGACTAGCAAGGATCTTGAGATTGAGATCAACGCAGACCGGTTTCGCCAAGAGCTGTATCATCGCCTGAATGTTGTGCCCATTCTGGTGCCGTCACTGGCTGACCGGCGTGAGGATATTCCGCAACTGGCCGAGTTCTTTATCACTCAGTTCAATGAAAGCCAGGGCTTGCCGCTGCGGGATCTTGCTGATGAGGCGGTGGCCTTGATGCAGACCATGACCTGGCCGGGCAATTTCCGTCAGCTGAAGAACATGGTCGAGCGGGTGCTGATCCTGGGCGATGGCAGTGGTCCCATCGAAGTCAGGGATCTGCCGCGCGAAGAAGAGAAAGTCGTTGAGGGGGCCGGGTGGTTCTGTCCGGCGCACTTGCAACCCTGCCGCTGCGTGAGGCCCGCGAAGCCTTTGAGCGGGAATATCTTTTGACTCAGATTAACCGTTTTGGCGGCAATATCAGCCGCACAGCCTCGTTTGTGGGGATGGAGCGGTCTGCCCTGCATCGTAAGCTGAAGTCGCTGGGCGTTGTGACGTCGAACAAAACAGGGGCGCGTATCGCTCATGTTGAAAAGGAAGAAGATCTGGTCTGACGCTTTCGGCGTCAGAACCTCCCCGCCAGGTGTGTTTCAGCCGGGGGGATCCGGGGTGTTTCGGCTGAGGCGTTTCAGCTGGCGAGCCTGCCGGGTGTCGGCCACGGGCTGTGTTTTAGCAACAGATGTGACTTCAGCGCCAAACTGATTTTGGCGAGACGGCACTGGATACGC
The DNA here is from genome assembly GCF_002087335.1 of Pseudophaeobacter leonis. Taxonomy (GTDB): domain Bacteria; phylum Pseudomonadota; class Alphaproteobacteria; order Rhodobacterales; family Rhodobacteraceae; genus Pseudophaeobacter; species Pseudophaeobacter leonis. The sequence continues at coordinate 25,836 of NZ_MWVJ01000018.1, read as the reverse complement.
CAGAAGACGGAACCGGATATGGCAGAACTGTGAGGCGCTGATCAGAGCCTTGGCAAGATGACCGTGGTGCCGTCTTTTTGACGCAGTGCACAGGCGTTTACAGAGAGGCCGTTTCCAGAGGCGCCTGTGCTCTGCGCAGAGGGGGACTGCAGCGCGGCGGCTTGCTCTTTTGTGCACCGTGGCAGCTCGACCCGGCTATAGCCTTTTTGCGCCATGCAGCTTTGCTCGATACGGCTGCGCAACCCCTGGTTCAAATCCACCGTGTAAGAGCCGCCGTCGACCCAGTAGCCGGGCCGGGACCAACAATTGCCCTGCGAGCAGTGCCGCGTGCCGGGATAATAGCTGGGCGCACGATGCCGTATCTCATTGGCGACAGGGGCCTCTTTCAGGGCTTTGACCTGGCAGGCGAGAGTATCGCTGCTGGTATGGGCCTGATCGCGGGTTGCACTGTAATAGACAGGCAGGGGGCCGCAGGAGGCAAGTCCAAGCAAAACAATGGAAAAAGAAATGATTCGAGTGGGGCCAAACATGGATAAACTTTGCCGCATTCTTGCAAGAGGTACAATTGATTTGACCGCCCCGGTGGCTTCTGTCATTCAAATCTGGCAAAATGGCGCCCCACACTAGCGCCCAAGGGACAGTCGCATGAAAGTTATTATCTGTGGCGCGGGCCAGGTTGGCTGGCAAATCGCACGCCACCTCTCTGGTGAACACAACGACGTAACTGTGGTCGATAACAACCCCGCACTGGTGCGCCGCGCGACAGATACGCTCGATGTGCAGGGGGTTACCGGATTTGCCTCCTATCCCGATGTGCTGGAACGGGCAGGGGCGCGTGACGCCGATATGATCATTGCCGCCACCCATTCCGATGAGGTCAATATGGTCACCTGCCAGGTGGCCCATTCTGTCTTTTCGGTGCAGCGTAAGATTGCCCGCCTCAGAGCGCGCAGTTATCTTACGGCGATCTACTCTGATCTCTACCGGCGCGAGCATTTGCCGATTGATGTGGTGATCAGTCCTGAACGTGAAGTGGCGGCGGCCGCGATGCAGCGCCTGTCTGCGCCGGCGGCTTTTGATACTGAAATCTTTATGGACGGCAAGGCCCAGCTGCTGGGCATTCAGATTGATGAAGACTGTCCGGTGGTCAACACACCGCTGCGTCAGCTGACGGATCTGTTTTCGACACTCGGGCCATCGTGGTTGGGGTGCGCCGTGAGGGCACTCTGTTTGCGCCGGAACCTGGTGATCAGCTGTTCATTGGCGACAGCTGCTATGTCTTTGCGCATGCGGATGATGTGACCCGAACCATCGAAGTTTTTGGCAAGGTCGAAAAACGTCAGGACAGGGTGGTCATCGTCGGCGGCGGCAATGTCGGGCTAGAGGTAGCCAAAGCGCTGGAGAGCGGCACCAGTCGCATCCGGGCCAAGATGATCGAGAAGAGCCGGAAATGCGCCGAACACGCGGCTGAAACCCTGGAACGTACGATTGTGCTCAACGGCGATGGTCTGGACCGGGCCCTGATGATCGAGGCCGGTATTGACCGTGCCGATGCAATGCTGGCGGTGACGGACGACGACAAGACAAACATGCTTGCGGCCGTGCGCGCCAAGGCCGAGGGCTGCCCTTTTGTCATCGCCCTGATTAACGACCCGACCTTGCTGCCGCTGATGGCGCCGCTTGGCATTGATGCCTTTATCAATCCGCGCGCAACAACCGTGAGCTCTATCCTGCGCCACATCCGATATGGGCGGGTCCGGCAGGTCTATAGTATTGGCGATGCCGAGGCTGAGGTGATCGAGGCAGAGGTCATGGGAACCTCGCCCATGGCCGGGCAGACGATCCGGGAGATTGATTTTCCCGAAGGCGTTTTGGTCGGGGCTGTGCGCAAGGGAGGCGAGGTGCTGCGTCCAACAGGGGGTCTCAGGATCGAGGAGGGCGATGTGATCGCGCTCTTTGCCATGGCGGATGACGTGCCCGAAGTGGAGCGTTTGATGCAGGTCTCAATCGACTACTTTTAGAATGGCACGCCGGAATAAAAAGCCCAGAGGGTTGTTGAGACTGCCTTTGTTCCTGCTAATCTGCAGCATTGCATCTCTGGCGATGTGGATCCCGGCGGTGCATGCGCTGGTGCTGAACGACCACCCCACCTCGCGCGCCTTTTTCTATACCGGAATTCTGGGTCTGTTTATGGTGGCCCTGGCTGGTCTGTCGCTTGGCAACCGGGTGCCGCGCTACGGGATGCCTGGCCAGCTGTTGTCGCTTTTGGCGACCTTTGTGATTTTGCCGCTTTTTCTTGCAGTACCAGTGCATGATGCCCTGGGCAACACCAGCTTTCTCAACGCCTATTTCGATATGGTGAGTGCGGTGACAACCACCGGCGCGGATATTTATTCTGACCCGGGTCGGCTGCCGCCAAGCGTGCATCTGTGGCGCGCCATGGTGGGCTGGCTTGGCGGGCTGTTGATGTGGGTCTCTGCCTCTGCGGTTCTGGCGCCCCTGTCGCTTGGCGGATTTGAGGTCACGGGGCGTGGCGCCCCAGGCGGCGGCAGTGCCGCACCGGCGCAGATGCAAGAGGCCGACCCCAAACGCCGACTTATCGCGGTTGTCAGCACCTTGGCCCCGGTTTACGGCGGCCTGACACTGATGCTTTGGATTTTGTTGGTGATCACCGGAGAGCCCCCGCTGACAGGCCTCAGCCATGCCATGTCTGTGCTGGCGACCTCTGGGATTTCGGCCGTTGGTGGTGTCGAGAATGCCTCAAGCGGGATCGCAGGAGAAATGGTGATGTTCCTCTTCATGTTCTTTGCCCTGTCCCGGCTGACGTTTTCCAATGATACGGTCACAATTGGCTCTGACAGATTGGACAGGGATCCAGAGTTCAGAACCGGTTTGCTGATCATTATTGGCATGCCCCTGCTGCTGTTCCTGCGGCATTGGCTGGCAACCTTTGAGGTTGGCACGCCGGGAGATGCGGAGCAGGCGCTTAAATCCTTTTGGGGCGGCCTTTTTACCGTGATGTCCTTTCTGTCGACCACGGGATTTGAAAGTGCCGATTGGGAAACCACGCGGCAATGGTCAGGGCTGCAGACGCCGGGGATGATCCTGTTGGGGCTTTCGGTGATTGGCGGTGGGGTTGCCACCACGGCGGGGGGGGTGAAACTTCTGCGGGTCTATGCGCTCTATCTCAATGGCATGCGCGAGATGGAACGTCTGGTGCATCCCTCGTCGGTCAGCGGCGAGGGGCGCGGCACCCGGCGGCTGCAAAGAAATGGTGCCTTTGTGGCCTGGATTTTCTTTATGCTGTTTGCCCTGTCTCTGGCGTTGATCAGTATTGCGCTCTCGGCTGTGGGCAGCGATTTTGAACAATCTTTGATTCTGGCGATCGCCGCCCTGTCCACAACTGGTCCGCTGACGGAAATTGCCGGAAATGCGCCGATTGTCCTCTCGACGCTGCAGCCTGCAGCCAAGTATATTTTGTGCTTTGCAATGGTTTTGGGGCGGCTTGAGACACTCGCGATCATTGCACTTTTGTCGCCAAATTTCTGGCGCAGTTAAGCAACCCTGATGATCCTGACCTTATACGGGGTATTTTTCGGCTGGAAACTGTCAAAAACTGGGTCCATAGTCGGAAACAATATGGCGCATTGGTCCGCAACGCGCCGCAAGAACAAAGGCGAGAGAAAACAAAATGGCTTCGGACAGACAGAATTTGCAGGATGCATTCCTCAATCACGTTCGCAAAACCAAAGTACCAGTAACGATTTTTCTGATTAACGGAGTCAAACTACAGGGTGTGATCACCTGGTTTGACAACTTCTGTGTGCTGCTGCGCCGCGATGGTCAGTCGCAACTGGTCTACAAACACGCGATTTCCACTATTATGCCGGCCCAGCCGATCAGCCTATATGAGGGTGAAGACGCCTCTTGATGGAGCATGACAGGATCCGTACCCGCGCCTGGGTACTACATCCGGATATCAAATCAGATCATGGGCGTCGCCCAGCTGAACCCGCTTTGGCGGAAGGCGTCGCACTAGCTGAGGCCTTGCCCGATCTTGACGTGATCGGCTCGACGGTTGTGCGCCTGCCAAAGGCGCATGCAGGCATGTTGTTTGGCTCTGGTAAAATTGAAGAGCTCAACACCGTATTGCATGATGCAGAGATTGATCTGGTGTTGATTGATGGTCCGGTGTCGCCGGTTCAGCAACGCAACCTGGAAAAGGCCTGGAAGGTCAAGATCCTGGACCGGACCGGTCTTATTCTCGAGATCTTTTCCGATCGTGCCCGCACCCGTGAAGGGGTCTTGCAGGTCGAGATGGCGGCGCTCAGCTATCAGCGCACCCGTCTGGTCAGGGCCTGGACCCACCTGGAGCGCCAGCGTGGTGGTCTTGGATTTGTCGGCGGACCCGGCGAAACCCAGATCGAGGCGGACAGCGGCCCATTGATGACCAGCTGGTCAATCTGCGGCGCCAGCTGGCCAAAGTGGTCAAAACGCGTGCGCTGCACCGCGCAGCACGGGCCAAAATCCCCTATCCGATTGTCGCACTTGTCGGCTATACCAATGCCGGGAAGTCAACCCTTTTTAACCGGTTAACCGGTGCGGACGTCATGGCGAAAGATATGCTTTTTGCCACGCTTGACCCCACCATGCGCCGGGTTGAGATGCCGGATGGTCCTGAGATTATTCTCTCGGATACCGTGGGATTTATCTCGGATCTGCCAACCGAACTGGTGGCGGCCTTTCGCGCCACTCTTGAGGAGGTGCTGGCAGCGGATGTGATCCTGCATGTGCGCGATATCAGTCATGAGAACAGCCAGGAACAGGCCAATGACGTGGCGGCTATTCTGTCCACGCTGGGGGTTGATGAAAACCGGGCCAAGATTGAGGTCTGGAACAAACTCGACCTGCTGCCTGAGGATGTGCAAGAGGCGCGTCGTCAACGTGCCACGCGCGAAGAGGGGATCCATGCAATCTCTGCCCTGACAGGCGAAGGGATTGACGCTCTGTTAGAGGATGTCGCAACCAAACTGCAGGGCGTGCGCCACGAAGAGGAGTTCACCCTGACCTATGCGCAGGGCAAGCAACGCGCCTGGCTGTTTCAGCAAGACCTTGTGTTGAGTGAAGAGCAGAGCGACGAAGGCTTTGTTTTGACGGTGCGCTGGACGGATAAGCAAAAGGCGCAGTTTAACGCGCTTTGAGATCACGCGGTTCTTCTGATCCACAGAAAATAAGGGCGCAGGGCGATTGGTCTTGCGCCCTTTTTCCATCCAGAGCCTTATTGCTTGTCAGCCGCTTGGTCAGAAGCTTTTTGTTTGGACACCACCACAGCTGTGATGACAGGACCGATAAGTTCAAATCCTGCAGTGGTGCCAATGGCCAGTGCGGTGATCTGGCTCGCATAGGCGGGAAACTGTTCCGCAGCAGCCAGCGCCATCCCGATGGCGACGCCGGCCTGTGGCAACATTGCCGCGCCATACAGCCTGCGTTCGGCCCTGGGCGCATTGGACAGGGCACCGCCGAGCCAGCCTCCCAGAATACGTCCCAGAACACGAAAGACGGCATAGGCAATGCCAGCGCCGCCAGCCAGCGCCAGCGCCTGTGCGTCCAGCGAGGCCCCGGCCAGCACAAAGAACACAATCATAAAGGGCCACTCAAAGCTGCGGACCTCTTCAAAGGCGCGGCTGTGATGTCGGGTATGATTGACGATCACCGCGCCCACGGTCATCCCGGCGATCAGGTAGGACAGACCCAGCAGCAGCGACAGCCCGGCGGTGAGAAAGATCAGACCCAAGGCCTCAACCCGCAGTGGCTCGCCATCTGAGAACCGCCCGATCAGGATGGCCCCCGGCCAGCCAATCGCGACCCCAAGAGCGATGGAGCCGCCGAGTTCATAGCCTGCGGTGGCCAGCGGTGATCCCTCGCCACCGGTGTCGGTGAACAGCCGCAAAACCAGCATCGATAAACTAAAGGCCAGCAGCCCCCAGGCATCGTCGATAGCCACCAGGCCCTTGAGGCGGCGGGTAAATCCATTGTCCACCCCGGACTGATCAATGACATCATAGGTTGCTGCAGGATCCGTTGCGGTGGCCAGGGCGCCCAGAATGAGCGCAAGCGCAAAAGGCAGGCCAAAGCCCCACAGGCCTAATCCCCACAGACCGATGGTTACAACCGCCTGGGTGATCAGCACCACCGAGAGCGACACCACCACCACAATACGCCCATGTTGGCGCAGGTTCTCCAGCGAAAGAGAACTGCCAAGCAGCACAGCGACGGCGCTCAACGCCACGATCGTGACCACCGGATAAAGATCACTCAGCGCTGTTGGCAACAGATCAAACCCGGCTTGTCCGACCACAAGCCCAAAGCCCAGCAGCAGCGTCACACGGGGCAGGCGCAATTGCCGTCCGATCCGGTCGGCTGCCAGTCCGACAAAGAACAACAGCCCAAGAACAATCAGCAGCGTGGCAATATCAGACATGGGGCCTAGTTCCCTGGCAGGATGGTGGTGACGCCAACGGCGGCGGCGCGGGCCAGGTCTTCATCAAGCGACATTGGGATGTATTCCCCGCGGCGCCACAGCTGGGCCATATCGTCATAGTAGCGCGACAGGAAATGTCCTGACTGCCCTGTGGCCAGAATGAACAACGAGCTGTCCGGATCAGCAAAGTCATAGACACCGCGATAGCCGGCGGCATGGATGTTCTGAAACGGATTGGGGGCTGTGCCAGAGGTCAGCCCCCGTTGCAGCGTGTTGTCGCCGCCACTGGTCGACTGGCGTATGTTCACAAAGAACCGCAGCAAAGGGACATTTCCCAGCACCTCATGATCATGAGTGGCCTGATGCGCGTCTCCCCAGCGCAGGGATTCCAGCGCCCTGCCATAGCGTTCTTCGATCCAGATCAGCGCATCATCAAGCGCCAGACGGGACATGTCGGTGCAACTCTCTCTTGGTGCACTCTGGCGCACGTCACACCAACTGCTGGCACCGTCAACATCCCGGTAGACCCGTTCGATGAACAGCGGGTCTACCTGGGTAAATTCGTTTGTCAGCGGGCCCAGCTCATCTGAGATCAGGCGCTTTTGCAAGGCCCGCAGCCAGGTCGCATAGAGCAGAGGTTCCGGAAGATGTTCGTTCATCTCGCCATTCCACTCTGACAGCAGCGACAGCGCAATTTGTCGTTGCCGTTCCCGGCTGCCCTCTTCGGCGGTCTCGCCGGTAAACCAAAGGTCAGCACCAATCAGCGGCAGCAGCGCGCGTGCGGTGTAAGAGACGGTATCCAGCTGCGCCTCAATAAAACTGTCACGGGTATGGACTTCGCGGCTCTGCATCAGGCGGCGCCAGCGATTGATCCGTTGGGTGTCTCCCCACACGTAGGACACATGGTTGGGAAAGGGGCGCTCCAGAACCTTGTTGTTTGTGTTGCCAAGAATGCCACCGCGGGGGCTGACGAACCCGGGATTGGCCGCATAGGGCGCACGCCCGATCCAGCGGTTCTCGCGGAGCCAGCCCTGACTGGGCAGCCGCCCTTTGCTGCTGTGGCGGGCATCACGGGCCGGAAAGGCACCGATGGTTTTCTGGGCGATGGTGTTTTTGTCTGCCAGGATCAGGTTCTGTGCCGGAGCAATATAATCCTGGGTAGTTTCAATGGCTTCGGCAACAGTCACGCTGCGCATCAGTCCAATGGCGGCAGTAAGCGAGGTGTCTTGCGGATCCAGCGCCGTCCAGCCCAGGCTCACCACGTGACCTGGAGGCGTTATGGCGGCAAGGCCAAAGAGGGATCCGGGCAGGACCGGGCCGTTCTCGCTCCAGCGCAGGCTCAGGGTGACCGGGGCGGCGTCCTTGATCTTGATGATCGAGGGACGGGCGGTGAAGTCTCTATATCCCTGCGGGCTGAGATATTGTTCCGGATTGCCGGGGTTTAGCTTTTCGATGAAAAGATCCTGATCATCCATAAAGGACGCCGTGATGCCCCAGCCCAGCGCTTGGGAGCGTCCGGTCAGGATTGCCGGGATGCCGGGGAGTGTGCCGCCGATGACGCCGCCGGTGGCCAGCTCCATGCGGGCCAGATACCAGCTGCCGGGCGCTGTGAGGTTTCCGTGGGGATCATTCGCCAGAAGTGTCCCACCTGCGGCTGACCGGCTGGGGGCCGCGGCCCAGGCATTGGAGGCGCCGCCAAAGCCGCGCGCCGAGACGGGGAACAGGGTGCTTTCGGTCCCAGCAGGGGCGCTGGCATAACGCGGCAGATCGGAAAGCGGGCCGGGAACAAGGCCCGGAAACAGGCCGGGAATAAGGCTGGGAAACAGGCTGGCATATTCCGGCAGGGCGGCGAGGCCTTTGCCGGGGGCATCGGGCAAAATGTCTTTTAGGCGGTCAGGATCGCCCAGCGACAGCGAGGTGCGCGCCCGCAGCACCTCTTCCTGCAAATGATTTGACGACTTCAACGCCATCAGTTTCATCAGCGCGATGCTGTCAGCGGGCTGCCATGGCGCCATCGGCATGTTGAACAAAAACATCTCCGGCGCACCGCGTCCCAGCGCGTCGGTGTTGATTTCCAGAATGCGGGCATTGACGCCTGCGGCATAGGCCTGCAGCGACTGCAGGGTCTCGGGGGACTGTGCAGAGACCGATTACTGCGCCAGCCCGTACAGATCAAGCCTGCGGATCAGCATATCGCTTTCAGTGGTGCGCGCGCCAAAGACCTCGGAGAGACGCCCCTGGACGGTGCGCCGCAGCACCGCCATTTGCCACAGACGATCCTGCGCATGCACGTAGCCGAGACCAAAGTAGACGTCTTCGTCGCTGGCGCCAAAGCTGCCAAAAATATGTGGCACATTGGCGTTGTCGCGAATAATTTCTACCGGAGCCGAGGGGCCAGGCAGGCTGATTTCCTTGTCATATTCCGGCAGGGATCGCGATGCCAGATAGTAGGAAAGGCTGCTGGCAAGGACAACCAAGAAGAATCAGCGTGGCCGCGAGCCGCAGGAGCCAGTGAAAAAGACGTGCCATCAAGGGCCTGTTTCCTATATTTTGTGGCTTTGGCGTCTTTCGTGCGATTGCACCTCGCCGGACCGGTGTTAGGGTGACGCCAACATAAGCCAGTTAAGAACAAGGGAAAAGTAGATGGCAAAAATTGCATTTTTGGGTTTGGGTGTCATGGGCTACCCAATGGCGGGGCATCTTAAATCCGCAGGTCATGAGGTCAGCGTTTATAACCGGACTGCCGCCAAGGCCTCGGCCTGGGCAGACGCGCATGGTGGCACGTTTGGCACGACACCGCGCGAAGCGGTTGCGGGCGCGGATTTTGTCATGGCCTGCGTTGGCAACGATGATGACCTGCGCTCGGTCTGTCTTGGGGCGGATGGTGCGTTTGCCGGGATGGAAGCGGGCAGCGTGTTTGTCGACCACACCACGGTTTCGGCCCAGGTGACCCGCGAACTCTATGCCACAGCGGCTGAGACGGGCGTCTCCTTTGTGGATGCGCCAATCTCTGGCGGCCAGGCAGGCGCCGAAAACGGCGTGTTGTCGGTGATGTGTGGCGGCGATGCCGACAGCTATGCCCGGGCCGAGCCGATCATTGCGGCCTATGCGCGGATTTGCCGTCGGATTGGCGACAGCGGGGCCGGGCAGATGACCAAGATGTGCAATCAGATTGCCATTGCCGGTCTGGTCCAGGGCTTGAGCGAAGCGCTGCACTTTGCTGAAAAAGCCGGGTTGGATGGCCGGGCCGTGGTTGAGGTGATCAGCCAGGGCGCTGCGGGTAGCTGGCAAATGGCAAATCGCTATGAAACCATGCTGGATGACCAGTTTGAACATGGCTTTGCGGTCGACTGGATGCGCAAGGATCTCGGGATTTGCCTGAGCGCTGCCAATGAAACCGGTGCGAGCCTGCCGGTGACGGCGCTGGTGGACCAGTTCTACAAAGAAGTGCAAAAGCTTGGCGGCGGTCGCTGGGATACCTCGTCCTTGCTCAAACGTCTGCGCGCGCTGGACTAACCGCCTCTGACTCTGAGGCTCCCGGTTCTGCTATGGCGCCGGGGGTTTCGCCTGTAGCCCTGGTCAACGACCAGAGATGAAATGAGCCGGTACAGATTATGATCTGCACCGGCTCTCTTTTTGTGTTTTCATAAGTATCCCGAATTCATCCCAGGGGCAGATTGCCCTAAGCGGAGGATCTTATGGGATGATACGGGTGTATTTGGTGCCTTCCAGCGTGGCGCCGACGCGCAAGCCGGCCTGACCAAAGACCGCAGCCAGAATGGGCGAGGTCATCGTGTTGGTGTCGGCCGTAAGAGAGTTGCCATCGTCACGGACAACATACTCCAGATCGGCGCCTGCGGCCCAGCCGGACGAGCGGCGGAACTTACCAAGGGCGTCTTCGGTCATGAAGAACAGCACATGGGCATATTGCTGGGCGCCAATCTGCAGGCCCGCGTTGCCCTTTACGGTAGAGTAATAATCAACGGTTGCGCCATTGATCCGAAGAGCCCCACGGCCAAAGGCACCGCCAATCAGGAACCCGGCCTCTGTCACCAAAGGCATGACCAGCATGCCGGTGGATTTCTCCGCCAGAGTGACCGTGTGAGGGTAGAGGTTGTACATCTGATTCAGGGTGGCATCGACGCGGGCATCAATGGTCGCGCCATTGTTGGTGCCAACGCCATTGCCGCAGGCTGCGGTGACGCCTGCGCCGGCCAAGAGGCTAAAGGTAAAGCCGCGGCGCGACATGCGGTCAAAAGATTTTCTGCTCATATATCCAGTTGCCTGTCCTGGTGCTCTGGGCTCTGTTCCGAAACACATGCGTGTCAGGAAAATAATCCGCCCGAGCGGGGTGTTTGAGAAGGCCGGTTTTCCGGCTCTATACGCCCATATACGCCTATTGCAGGCGGGTGTCATCTCTTTGACAGTAGCCCAGGACATAAACGGGCATAACTTGGCAGCTTCTTGCTGGCTTTGATGTCAGATCTGTCGCCGCGAGACTGTTTCAGCCATTGGGTTCAGCCATTGCGCTCAGCCATTGAGAATGCGGGCCGTTTCGGGCGCAAAGTAGGTAAGAACCCCGTCACAGCCGGCGCGCTTAAACGCCATCAGGCTTTCAAGCATGACCTTTTCGCCGTCGATCCAGCCATTTTGCGCCGCAGCCTGGATCATCGCGTACTCGCCAGAGACCTGATAGGCAAAGGTCGGAGTACCAAAGGTCGATTTCACCCGGTAGCAGATATCCAGATAGGCGATGCCGGGTTTGACCATGACCATATCGGCGCCTTCCCGCAGGTCGCGCTCGATCAGGCGCATGGCCTCATCCGAGTTGCCAGGGTCCATCTGATAGGTCTTCTTGTCGCCCTGCAGCGCCCCCGATGCGCCCACAGCGTCGCGAAATGGCCCATAGTAGCCAGAGGCGTATTTGGCCGAATAGGACAGAATAGAGACATTGCGGTGCCCGGCGGCCTCAAGCGCGCTGCGCATCGCGCCAATGCGGCCATCCATCATATCAGAAGGGCCAATGATATCAGCGCCGGCCTCGGCCTGTGCCAATGTCATCTTCACCAGCGCCTCTATGGTTTCATCATTAAGGATCTCGCCGTTGACCACATAGCCGTCATGGCCGTTGATATTATAGGGGTCCAGCGCCACATCGGTCATCACCGCGATGTCAGGGGGCACCTGTTTGATCGCCCGGATCGCCCGGTTGCACAGGTTGTCCGGGTTCCAGGCCTCGGCGCAGTCTTCGGTTTTGAGCGAAGCGTCAGTATAGGGAAACAGGCAGATCGCCGGAATGCCCAGCGCCTGTGCCTCGCATGCGGCCTCTGCGATTTTATCAACAGAGCGGCGCAAAACACCCGGCATCGAGCTGACAGGCTCTTCGATCCCCTCACCGTCGCGTACAAACACCGGCCAGATCAAATCATCGGTGGTCAGGGTGTTTTCGCGCACCAATCCCCGGATTGCGGGGCTGACACGGGTACGGCGCAGGCGGGCGGCGGGAAAGGGAGCGACGGTCGGCTTCATCTGGAACTCATCTTTTCTTGTTTCTTGCCACCTTGGGTCGCATGGATCCGAGGCCGATGGCAAGTGACACATTCGCCGCGCTTTGTCGCATCCCACGCGAAGACGACTTCAGGAGGGCTTGTCACTGGTCTGGCCTCAGAGGATACAGGGCCAGATCACATCACCTGGGTGTTGCTTTTCACCGGAAGAAAAGCCAATTCAGTTGGCATTGTGATCTGCATGAAGAGAGGCATTTGCGTTTTGAGTTTGTTTCAAACCCTGTCCGAGATGATTGATCTGCGGTCCTTTTCCAATCTTTGGTATTGGATCGCCTTGGCGGTCATGTGGTCTACCCTCAGCCACCGGATTATTGGCGTCCCGTTTGACATGGTCCAGCGTGCGCGCAAACACGAAGGCCAATCGGCCCGCGATCTAGAAGATCTGGTGCGGATCAACGTGAACCGGATACTGTTTGTGTTTCAGTCGGCCGGCGTCTGGCTCCTGGGATTTGCCTGTTTTGTGCTCTCCATTCTGGCGACCCTTGGATTTATTCTTGAGGTCGAGTTTGCCCAGGCCGTCTTTTTGTTGGTGTTTCCCCTGTCTTTGGTCGGCCTGATCAATCTGTCTACGGCGCAAAAGATCTTTACCAGCGAGGCCAGTGGAGAGGAGCTCTATAAGGCGCTGAGCCTCTGCCGTGTCATGGTGCAGTTCCTCGGCATGATCTGTATTTTTGTCACCGCCATGTGGGGCATGTACCAAAACCTTCACATCGGCCCCCTCGGGGGATGAGGCATGGCACGGAGCCCAGAGACGGACGGGGACCAGAGACGACCACAGTCGGCCTAGGTACATTGCCAAAACGGGTCTGCAAGCCGTTTTGTGATCCGGCGGTCTGAACAGCAGCGATCATTTGTTAAAGGAGAGGCGCACAATGGCGCAACGAGCAATCACCATGGGCGGTGCGCCAGAAGGGTTTGATGCCCGGCTCATTCTGGACGAGCTGGCAAAATCCGGCCAGCCGGTTCTGCATATCGCCCGCGATGATAAGCGGATGGAGGCCATGCGTGCAGCGCTTGCGTTCTTTGCGCCCGAGATGCCGGTGTTCATCTTTCCGGGCTGGGATTGTCTTCCTTATGACCGGGTCTCTCCCAACGCCGATGTTGCCTCCGCCCGGATGGCCTGTTTTCCGGCTCTGGTGCACCAGATGCCGAAACAGTATATCCTGCTCACCACCCTGAATGCCGCCAGCCAACGCCTCCCGGCCCGTTCAGTGTTGCGCGAGGCTGCGTTTTCGGCACGTGTCGGACAGCGTGTTGATGAAAAGGCCCTGCGAAACTTTCTGGTGCGTATGGGCTTTGTGCAAAGCCCAACAGTGATGGAGCCCGGGGATTATGCCATTCGCGGCGGTATCATCGACATCTTTCCTCCCGGTGAAAACGGGCCGGTTCGGCTCGACTTTTTTGGCGATGTTCTGGACGGCTGGCCGGTTCGATCCGGCCAGCCAGCGCCCAACCGAAACGCTTGATCTGATAGAGCTGGCGCCAGTGTCCGAGGTGATCCTCGACGAGGCGGCGATCACCCGGTTCCGGCAGAACTACCGCATTGAGTTCGGCGCTGCGGGCACGGATGACCCGCTTTATGAGGCCGTCAGCGCCGGGCGCAAACATCAGGGCATCGAGCATTGGTTGCCGTTCTTTCATGATACGCTGGAAACCCTGTTTGACTACCTTCCCGATGCCACCCTGACCCTGGATGATCAGGTGACACCGGCTCGTTTGGCCCGTTGGGAGAGCATCGAAGATCAATATGAAACCCGCAAGATCGCCATGAGCCAAAAGGGCCGGATGGATACGGTGTACAAACCGACCCCTCCCGGATTGCTCTATCTCGATGATGCCGCCTGGGAGGCTGCTGTTGCCTCGCACCGCAGTATTCAGCTGCACCCGCTGGCGCAGGCCTCTGGTCCGGGCGTTGTGGATGCGGGCGGCCGCATTGGGCGCAATTTCTCTCCCGAACGGCAGCAGGAAAACATCAGCCTTTTTGGCGCCTTAGCCTCGCATATTAAGGCGCGTCTGCTTGAGGGGCCGGTGGTTGTTGCCTCTTATTCGGAAGGTGCGCGCGAACGCCTGACCGGGCTGATCGAGGACGAAGGGCTGGCCGAGGTCATTCCGATTTTGGATGGCACCCGGATCGGAAAATCCGGGCTTCATTTGGCTGTCTGGGCGCTTGAGCATGGCTTTCAGTCGCCGCAGATGACGGTGATTTCAGAACAGGATGTACTGGGGGATCGGTTGATCCGCTCGCCCAAGAAACGCCGCAAGGCGGAAAATTTCCTGACCGAGGCGCAGTCCCTCAGCCCGGGCGATCTGGTGGTGCATGTGGACCACGGGATCGGTCGCTATCAGGGCATGGAGGTGGTGCGGGCAGCGGGTGCTGCGCATGAATGTCTGCTGCTGGAATATGCCGAAGAGTCAAAGCTCTATCTGCCGGTCGAAAATATCGAGCTGCTGTCAAAATACGGCCATGACGAAGCCTTTCTGGACCGGCTTGGCGGCGGGGCCTGGCAGGCCAAAAAGGCCAAACTAAAAGAGCGCATCCGCGAGATGGCGGACAAACTCGTTCGGGTTGCTGCTGAGCGCGCGCTCAGACGTGCCCCGGCGATGGATCCGCCTGCGCATGCCTGGGAAGAGTTTTCGGCCCGGTTCCCCTATCAGGAGACCCACGACCAGCTGCGTGCCATTGAAGATGTGATGGCGGATCTGACCTCTGGGCAGCCGATGGACCGGCTGATCTGTGGCGATGTGGGCTTTGGCAAAACCGAGGTTGCGATGCGCGCAGCTTTTGTTGCGGCCATGTCGGGCTTTCAGGTGGCTATTGTGGCTCCCACAACCTTGCTGGCGCGGCAGCATGCGGCGTCCTTTGTCGAGCGTTTTCGTGGGTTTCCTTTGGAGGTCAGGCAGTTGTCGCGCTTTGTGACGGCAAAAGAAGCCGCAAAAACACGCGAAGGCATGGCCAAGGGCACCATTGATATCGTCATTGGCACCCATGCGCTTTTGGCCAAAAACATCCGTTTCAAAGATCTGGGTCTTTTGATCATTGATGAGGAGCAGCACTTTGGCGTCGGTCACAAGGAGCGCCTGAAACAGATGCGCTCGGACATTCATGTGCTGACCCTGACCGCAACGCCGATCCCGCGTACGCTGCAGCTAAGCCTCACAGGGGTGCGCGTGATTTGTCGATCATCGGAACCCCTCCGGTGGACCGTCTCGCCATCCGCACCTATGTCAGTGAATTTGATGCCGTCACCCTGCGCGAGGGCCTGCTGCGCGAGCATTATCGCGGCGGCCAGAGCTTTTACGTGGTGCCGCGCATCTCGGATCTGCCAGAGATCGAGGCCTTTCTGACAGAGCAGCTGCCCGAGCTGAGCTATGTTGTGGCCCATGGTCAGATGGCTGCCGGTGAGCTGGATGACCGCATGAACGCCTTTTATGACGGCAAATATGATGTGCTGTTGGCCACAACGATTGTGGAATCCGGCCTCGACATTCCAACCGCAAACACCATGGTGGTGCATCGTGCGGATATGTTTGGCCTGTCGCAGCTCTACCAGATCCGGGGAAGGGTTGGGCGCTCGAAGACCCGCGCCTATGCCTATCTTACCACAAAACCACGTCAGCGCCTGACAGCCGCTGCTGACAAACGTCTGCGGGTGCTTGGCTCGCTTGATACCCTCGGGGCTGGCTTTACCCTCGCCAGCCAGGATCTGGATATCCGCGGTGCCGGCAATCTTTTGGGCGAAGAGCAGTCTGGCCAGATGCGCGATGTCGGCTATGAGCTGTATCAGTCGATGCTGGAAGAGGCGATTGCCAAGATCCGCTCCGGTGAGCTGGAAGGGCTGAGCGACGGCGATGAGCAATGGGCGCCGCAAATCAACCTCGGGGTGCCCGTGTTGATCCCCGAGGCCTATGTGCCTGATCTGGATGTGCGCCTTGGGCTGTATCGCCGCCTGTCGTCCCTCACCACCAAGGTCGAACTTGAGGGCTTTGCCGCAGAGCTGATCGACAGGTTTGGCAAATTGCCTAAAGAGGTCAACACCTTGATGCTTGTTGTTCGCATAAAGGCGATGTGCAAACGCGCAGGTATTTCTAAGCTGGACGCAGGGCCAAAGGGCGCGACCCTGCAGTTTCACAACGACAAATTTGCCTCGCCGCAGGGGCTGGTTGATTTCATTCAGGGCCAGGATGGTCTGGCCAAGGTCAAAGACAACAAGATCGTGGTGCGCCGCGACTGGAAAAAAGACAGCGACAAGATCAAAGGCGCCTTTGCCATTGCCCGTGACCTGGCTGAAAAGCTGGTCGCCGAGAAGAAAAGGGCCAAAGCAAAGGTCAATTAGGCACCAGTCTGTTTGGTGCCAGTCTGTCCTTTTCCGGGCATGACTTTTGCCCGGTTTGGAGCCTCCTGACCGAGCAAAAGGGGCTAGCTGCTACAGCAGCTCTCAGGTTGCATCGCGATCTGCGCACAGCCACAAGAGGCAAACACCCCGACAGAGCGCGCCTCGGCAATGTCGAGCTTTTGTTTGACGTGCTGGAGCTCGACGCTGTCACCACGCGCGTTAAGGCAGTCGTGTAATCCCTTGAGTCTCCAAACATTATCGGGATGAACAGAGGCGCGCGACAGCCTGTTGTCGAGGCCCAGATCAGCGCGGTAAACAGCTTCAGCCTCGGCCACATGACCCTGCTCCAACAAGAGCGCCCCAAGCGCATGTCGCGTGGGCTGCATCCAGCCCCAGGGCTCATCATAGGGCAGGTTGTCATCCAATTCGACCGAGCGGCGCAGATGCGCGAAGGCAAGATCATAGTTGTGCTTGCGGTACTCGATCTCGCCCCGCAGCATTTCACGGGCGATTTCCAGCAGGTCAGTCACCCGGTTGTTATGCATCAGCCGGGTCTCGGGCACGCGGCCCAGGGCGGCAAGGAATAGCTGCTCTTCTGCTTCAGCGTCGCTGACGCGGTTGGTGGCAGCATAGGCAAGGGCGCGGGCATAATGGGTGGTGGCGGTCAAGGTGCAATACAGCTCAGGGTCCGCGGGCAGGTCCAGATCGATGCAATCCTGCCAGCGGCCAAAGCGGATCAGGATGTGCGGATGCATTGCCATGTAGGATTCAAAATAGTCGGCCATTGGCGGGCTTTTGATGCGGAGCATTTCTTCGGGGGTGGTGTCCCACAGGCCCTGGTTTGCCTGTAGCGCGGGCTCCATTTGTCCAAGAAAAAGAGCGCCATAGATCACGAAGTGATAGTTGTGCTGCCGGTAGCCTGTATAGATGTTATAGGCACCTTCGCGGTCGTAATATTTCAGGTCCGCCTTTATGGCCTCCTGGTTCCACAAAACTACATCATGGTAGTTGCCGCAGAGCACATCGATATGGGTTGGCATATGCACCAGATGGCCAGCATCAGGCACCAGCCGCCGCAATACATCTGCCGCTTTGAGCGCCTTCTCCGGGGTCGGTGACATCTCCATCAGATGCACATAGAGATGCAGCAGGCCAGGGTGCGTCATCGCGCCCGGTGCTGTCTCCATCGCAGTCTCAAGCAGCTCTTGCGCCTCAAGGGTGGCGGCACCCTCGGCAGGTGCGCCGGTCTTGAGATCCCACATTTTCCACGGCGTCAGGTTGAGCAGGCTTTCAGCGAATATTGTGCGCAAATCCAGATGGGTATCGCAGGATTTGAATGCAGACCGCATCGCCTGCGCAAAGTCAAAATCCCAGTCATGCATCGCCTCACCGAGGCTGCGCTGCGGATAACGGGTTTTGAGGGCGCGGATCAGCAGGGTTTCGACGCTGGTGCAGCCTTTTAAGCAGCGGTTGGCAGCCTCGCAGGCGTCATAGGCCTGCGTCAGGGCTTCGGCGCGGCCGGTCTGGTCGTGCAGCTCCCAGGGCATATTATAGTTGGGACCAGAGGCATATGAGAGCCCCCAAATGGGCCATGGCACAGTTGGGATCATGTGAGAGGGCTTGTTTGAAGCAGGCAATCGCTTCCTGGTGATTGTAGCCATAGGTCCAGATCAAGCCGCGATCAAACCAGAGTTGCGCCTGTGGTGAGGCGGTGGTGATCGGGCAGGAATAACTGCCAAGGTCGTACGGATAATCCATGAAAAACCTCTCCAAATATTTGGAGAGGTTAGGAGTTTCGCAAGCCGTCAGCAAGCGCGCTAATCGGTGGGAAACCGCGCCTCGACCCGGGCGATATGCAGCATCAACAGGTAGCCTGCGCTGGCCATGGTCAGGATGCCAAGGGTAATCGGCAGCAGCGTTCCGTTGAACAAAAGCCCGATCGGGGCGGAAATAGCGGCTGCCAGAACGGTGGAAATAGAGCCAATGACCGAGGCGGCCATACCGGCAATATGCCCCATGGGCTCCATCGCCATCGCATTGAGATTGCCGAGGGTGGTGCCGGCAATGAAAAAGACACTGGTTTGCCAGGCCACAAACAGACCAAACGCCATACCTGCGGGCAAAGGAACCGCCTCAAAACCCAGCATTATGGCTGAGAACACAATCTGTGCTGCCAGCGACCAGGTCACCATCCGGCGCATGCCAACCCGTACCACAAGCGAGGCGTTCAGAATGCTGGCACTGCCAGACAACAGGGCAACCAGGCTGAACCAATAGGGGAAACTGTCGCCGTGATCAAAAACCAGGTCATAGATTTGCTGAACCATGGTGATCATGGTGAACAAAATTGCCAGACACAGGGTTTGAACCAAGATCGAAAGGCGCACAGTGGGATGCAGCATCATCTCGCGGATTGCAGCCATCATCAGGGGCAGGCGAAAGGGGCGACGGTTCTCGCGCGCCAGCGGCTCTGGCAGCCGGATCTGCACCCAAAGGGCAATGACACAGGCAAAGACCACAAAGGCGACAAAGAACCCGCGCCAGCCGGAAAAGAGCATGATGCCCTGGCCAAGCAACGGCGCAACAGCAGGCACCAGGGTAAAGATCATCATGGCGATCGAAATCATTTTTGCCATCTCGCGCCCCGAGTACAGATCACGGACAATGGCCAGGGCCACCACCCGTGGCCCTGCCGCGCCCAGTCCCATGGTGACGCGCGCGATCAAAACCAGCTCTAGGGACGTAGACGCCCAGGCGACGGCGGCAGAAATGATGTAGATGGCGGCGCCTGCGATGATCACCGGCTTGCGGCCAAACGCATCTGACAGGGGGCCGGTGAAAAAGGTGCCCAATCCCATGCCCAGCACAAAAGAGGTCAGGATAAGCTGGGCCCGGTTGATATCACCGGGGCTGAGTTGCACGCCGATCTCTGGCAGTGCGGGCAGCATTGCGTCGATGGAAAAGGCAATGGTTGCCATCATCATTGCAACCAGAGAAATGAACTCTGGCTTGGACATCGTGTGGGATGGGCTTGGTGTCATTGGAATCCTCATGCGAGACGTCTGGGTCCGGCAATTGGATCCTAATAAGGCGTCGTTGACGCGGCGCTATCACGATTGCCATCGGGAAACCATGGCGCGAAATGCACAGGGTTATGTGCAGCGATGTTTCGATGCAGATCAGGCGTTTGAAGGATCAGTTGAGGGCTTTGTGTCCTCTGGTGCGTCTTGCGGCACGCGTGTCCCATGCGGCGGGTCGTCTTCGTTTGCAGTCTTTTCCACGGTTTCCTCGGACCGGCTGTCCAGACGGGCAAAGAGCCATTCGTTGTGCTTTTGACGTTTGAGCAGTTGGATCTGGGCAAATTCATGCATCGCTAAGGCAAAGACCCCCAAGCCGCCAAAGATCAGGAAGGTCGTTGCCAGTTTGCCGGCAGCTGTGATGGGGACAAGATTGCCATAACCAACGGTCGAGATGGTGATCACGGTAAAGAAATAGGAATCCAGCCAGCTCCAGCCCTCAATAAAATGAAAGAAAACGGTGCCTGAGACCAGGATCACGAGCAGGGCGACAAATATGGTCAGACGACGGAGCTGGTTCATGTTCACTCCTGAGGCGTTTGAAGTTGCTGCATAATATCCGCGATGATCTGTTTCCACATCTCGGGCTGTTGTGCTCCGGGGACCGCGTGTTGATTTGCGATGATAAAGGTTGGGACCGAACTCACGCCCATTTTGCGCGAATGGGCATCGCGGTTGCGGATGTCCTCAACGTCATTGTCACTGGCCAAAAGCTGGCGCACAACATCGGCCTCCATGCCGACCTTGGCTGCAATCTCGACCAGAACCTCTGGGTCGCCAATGTCACGGGCCTGGGCAAAATAGGCGTCGAACAGGGCATCGACCATAGGCCCCTGCTTGCGTTCGATACCGGCCCAGTGGATCAGCCGGTGGGCATCAATTGTGTTGGGGGTGCGCTGCATACCTTCAAAATCGATGTTTAGTCCGGCCTTTTCGGCGTTTTCAACCACCGGTGCGTAGGCGCGCACCGCCCCCTCCTTGCCGCCAAATTTGGCCTCTAGGTAGTCACGCCGCCCCATGCCTGTTGCTGGCATGTCCGGGTTCAGCTGAAACGGATGCCATTCAATGACAAAGGGATGATTGGGGATTGCGGCCAGGGCCTTGTCCAGGTGGGTTTTGCCGATATAGCACCAGGGGCAGATCGGGTCGGAAATTATGTCGAGCTTGACCGTGGGCAGCGCTGCAGCCGCTGTTGCAGCCTGTGTTGGGGCCTGCGCGCCTGACATGTCTGAGGTCTGCGCCGGATGTGCGCTGGGGGTCTGATCATCAGTCATGGTGTTATCCTTTGAAATAGGCAGGCAGGGCGCGGCGCAGCAATTTTCCATTGGCGCCACTTGGCAGGGCATCAAGATGAACATAGGCGCGCGGTTGTTTGTAGCGGGCCAGACGCTCGGCGGCAAAAGCTTCCAGCTCGGCTGCGTTCACGTCTTTGGGACCGGTGTAGAACGCCACGATAATGTGGCTGTCAGCTTTTACCTCGACCGAGGCAACACCAACCTGCGTGAGGCCGGGATGGGCGGAAAGCTGGGTTTCCACCTCGATGGGCGAGACGCGAACGCCGGCGGCTTTCATCATGTCATCTGCCCGGCCCAGATAGCTGATCTGCCCGTCCACTGCCATGGCACCCTGATCACCGGTTAAAAACCAGCCATCCTGCATCCGGGCGGCGGTCTCTTCTGGTGCGTTGAGATAGCCCAGCATCAAACCGGGGTCGTTGTCGGCAATGGCAATGGTGCCCTCGCTGCCCTGCGGCACGGGACCGTCGGGGCCGAGAATGGCAACCCTGCGTCCCGGCTGCGGCTGCCCCAAGGCCTCCGCGCGGGCCGGATGCGCCGGGCTTGAGGAGATAAAGGTTGAGCATTCGGACATGCCATAGGCTTCGTATAGCTCGGTGCCGGAGGTTTTCACCCAGTTGGCATGCAGATGCGTCGAGAGTTTTTCACCGGCGCAAAGCCCATGGCGCAAATCGGGGAGATCCAGCGGCAACCCATCCTTTAGGATCTTTCGGTAAACACCTGGAGCTGCGGCAAAAATGCTGGCTTTATGTTGGCGCAGCAGCATGGGGAGGTCGCTGGGGTCGGTGCCCGGCTCCGGGATCAGCGCGGTGGCCCCAACGCTCCAAGGATCCATCAGACCGGTGCCGAGGGTAAAGGTCCAGTTAAAGGCACCGGCATGCAGCAGCCGGTCATCACTCTCAAGGTCATACCAGCCTTTGATCATCATCTGCCGGGCCCAGATGGCGCGGTGGGCATGCGCCACCGCACGCGCCTTGCCGCTGGTGCCCGAGGTATAGACCGCATAGGCCATGCGGTTGGGATCCCCCATGTCATAGGCGCAGGGCGCAAGACCGCGCATCGCCTGCAAGGCAGACAGAAGGATTTGGTTTGGATGTGCCGCGCAGGCAACCTCGGGGTCGCGCAGCACGGCGGCGGCATTCAGATCTTTGATAATGCCTGCAGTTTCGCCCTCGGTCAGCTGTGAGGAGGTTGGCACCGGAACCAGTCCGGCGGCAATAGCTCCCAGATAGGCAATTGGGAAATCAACGGTATTGCCAAGCCGCATCAGCAGGATTTGCCCCGGCACCAGGCCTGCCTCCAGCAGACCTGTTGCGGTGCCCCGAACGGCGGCCTCCAGCTGTGCAAAGGTCCAGATTTTGCAACCCTGGGCGCCAATCACCTCTAAGGCGGGCTTGTCAGCCATATCATCGGCGTGCCGCAGCACATGTGCCGCCAGATTAAACGGAGCGGGGCAGGGCGCAAAGGGGCCTTGATCAAAGAGAGATAACATCTGCATTGGCTAGCGCGACAAGTGCCGCGTTGCAAGCGCCTAGCGGGCGGCATATAGAAGCCCCATGACTGGAAGCGACCCAAAATCCCTGATTACGATTGCCCGCGCCAATGGCGACGAGCGCGAGGCGGAACCGCTTGACCTTGGGGCGCGCGTACGTGAGCTGCGCAAGGCACGGGACTGGACGCTGGAACACGCGGCCAATCAGGCTGGGCTGGCGCGCTCGACCCTGTCCAAGATCGAAAATGGCCAGATGTCGCCGACCTATGAGGCGTTGAAAAAGCTGGCTGTCGGGCTGCAGATTTCGGTGCCGCAGTTGTTTACCCAGCCACAGCGGGATCAGGTGAATGGCCGCATGACCGTCACCAAGCTGAACGAAGGATCTGAACAGGCCACGGCCACCTACGAGCATGAATTGCTGGCCGAGGGGCTACGCCGCAAGCAGATGCTGCCCTACCGGGCGCGTGTGCGGGCGCGCTCAATGGACGAATTCGACGGCTGGGTGCGCCACGATGGCGAAGAGTTTCTCTATGTGCTGACCGGTGTAGTGAAGATCTATACCGAATTCTATGAGCCGGTTGAGATGCGCCGGGGCGACAGTGCCTATTATGATGCTGCGATGGGGCACAACGTGGTGTCAACCAGTCAGGAGGACGCGACAATCCTCTGGGTTACCTCGCTCAGCTAGTTGCGGCGCTTTGCGGACCGTACCCAAATTGTATCTCACAGTTGGTGTTCGACTTTGCTGCAGGCAATTGGCTATCCCTGCGGGAAACTCAGCTTCTTGGCCGGGCGGCAGACTCTGGTTCCAGTTCCGCATGCAGGCTTTCGGTGAACAGGAAGTCAGCGACCTCTTCCTGGGCCTCGCGCAGGGTCAAATGATGGGTGCGGGTCAGATAGGCCACAAACCCTTGTTGATCCCGTTCCAGATTGGGGACACTGGTTGGGGACACTGGGCTGTAAATGAGGGAAGCGCTGCTTGGCGCGCCGATACGTCTCGTGCCACGGGATTGGCGTTGGAAGGATCGTCATGATTGGTGCCCCATTGATGCTGCTGGTACTGCTGCTGGTGGTGCTGGCGAAACAATGACTGCGTTCTTCCAAGGTTATAGCAAAAACGGGCTAAAAAGAAACGCGGGACTTTTGGGGCGCATACTGCGGCGCGAACCAGCCCGCATTCTAGGCGGTTTCCCTTTGTACGGGCTGGGCAGGGTCTCTTATGGCAGACAGGATCCTCTGCCTGTTTTAGGGGGGTTTGAGGCCCGCCTGATGCGTCTCAATCCTCAGCAAACAGCCAGCTCAAAACAAGATGTGCAATGCCGACTGCGAGTAGCTGCATGGCGATAAAGGCGGCGATATGGCCCGGGTAGATCCCCGCAAAGGTATCGCTGAGCCCGCGTGCGATTGTTACGGCAGGATTGGCAAAACTGGTGGAGGAGGAGAACCAATAGGCCCCGGTGATATATAGCCCGACCAGAGCGGGCACCGTATCAGGCCGCATCCGAAGGCCGCCAAAAATCACAAACAGCAGCCCAAAGGTGGCTATCACCTCAGAGGACCACTGCGCCACACCGCTGCGGTGCATCGTGCCTGAGAGCTGCAGAATGGGCAGATCAAACATCAGGTGGCAGGCCCAGACACCAAGGATTGCGCCGATGATCTGAACCGCAGCATAGGGGGCCAGGTGTTGCCAGCGGTGCTCACCACGCAGGCAAAAGGCGAGGGTGACGGCCGGATTGAAATGCGCCCCGGAAAGAGGCCCCAGCGTGGTAATAATGGCAAAGAGCATACAGCCGGTGGCAATGGCATTGGCCAGCAGGGCCAGGGCAGTGTTTCCACCTGCAAGGCTTTCAGCCATGATGCCCGAGCCGACCACCCCGATCAATAAAAAGGCGCTTCCCAGACCTTCGGCCAGCAGCTTTTTGGCAATCATGTCATCTCTCCAATTTCTTTGAGACGGGCGGCGTAGTTTGCCGGGGATTGCTCTGCGTTCAATGCAACAAAGGCCTCGGCCCGACGGTGCAGGGCCTGGTAGGCGGTCTCAAAGGCCTCTTCCCAATCGGGTTGCGCAGCGGCCGCTGGGTCGGGAATACCCCAATGGGCGCGCAGGGGGGCTCCGGGCCAGATTGGACATGTTTCACCTGCTGCCGAGGCACAGACGGTTATCACCAGATCCATTGCAGGCGCGTCCGGCCCGGCGAATTCATCCCAGCTTTTGAGCGGGCCTGATCCGCGGGGTATCCCTTTTGCTGCAACAGCTTGAGAGATTGTGGATGGACCTTTCCGGCCGGTTGCGATCCGGCCGAATAGGCCTTTATCTCTCCGGCACCCATTTTGTTGAGGAGGGCTTCCAACAGAATGGAGCGCGCCGAGTTGCCAGTACATAATACCAAGATATTCATGAGGGTTCTTTCCTGTGACCGGTCAGGTCTCGCTGGTGAGGGTGCCAATTGCATCAGATTGATGTTGCAGTGAAATTCGGTCCAATGTGTCAAACGGCAGGGCGGCAAAGGCTGTGATGCGCCTCTTGAGAAGACCATAGGATTGTTGCAGGGCCAGACTGCGCACGGCCTCGCTGCCAGTGACCTGCAGCGGGTCAGGCATGCCCCAATGCGCGCTCATTGGTTGTC
Source organism: Pseudophaeobacter leonis (assembly GCF_002087335.1). Taxonomy (GTDB): domain Bacteria; phylum Pseudomonadota; class Alphaproteobacteria; order Rhodobacterales; family Rhodobacteraceae; genus Pseudophaeobacter; species Pseudophaeobacter leonis. Next base: position 960 of record NZ_MWVJ01000018.1, on the reverse strand, counting down.
CTGGCCAGGCCGGGCATTCTTCGTTTGCCGCATGATCACAGACCGTAAAGATGAAATCCATCTTCTCCGCATCGGGGCCGGAAAATGTCGCAAGCGTCTTTGAGGACAGGCTGCTGGTGTCATAGCCTTTCTCCGCCAGCAGCGACAGCACCCTGGGCGAGGGGCCAGTGTTGGGGCCTGTGCCAGGGTGGGTGCCGGCAGAGTAGGCCTGAAACCGTCCTTCCCCAAGCCTGTTGAGAAGGCTTTCAGCCATAATCGACCGTGCTGCATTCCCCGTACAGATAAACAGCACTTTTAGCGGGCGCTCTGATGTTGGCTGCGCCAGGCGGGCCACAGGGCCGGGCATGCAGATATCCGGGCGGTTTTGGCAGCAGCCGGTGAGCAGCATGTCGAACATGCCCCGCAAACCATCGAGATCGGCACAATAAAGCAGAGAGTTTCCCTGTCTGCTTTGGCTGATCAAACCGGCCTGTCGCAGGTTGCTGAGATAGGCCGAGGTGGTGTTTGGCTTGTGGGACAGCGCCGCCGATATGTCGCCGGCGGCGACCTTGGCCGGAAAGCGGCGCATCAGCAGTCGGAAAATCGCCAGCCTGTTTGGATGAGCAAGGGAGGCCAGTTGGTCTGTAGACGGGGGTGTCGAATCTATTTCCATAATTCACGAAATACGGAAATAGATCTGGGCTGTCAACATGGCGCGGCCCGCGCCCGGGAAAATCTTCGCTGTCTTAGTCTGGCTGATACCACCAGACGTCAGGCATAAAGCCGTGCGATCGCCGTAGATCGGCAGGGTTTTGGGGAACCGCAGCTCTTTGGCATGGGCAATGCGGCCCTTGTCAAAGGACCATATGGGGATCACGTAGCGGCCAGCGGTCAAAACCCGGTCCAGGGCCCGTGTTGCGGCAATGAATTCCGATGGATCCTCAACTGGAAGCATATGATCAATCATCGCATCCACAGCAA
>NZ_MWVJ01000017.1 GCF_002087335.1 Pseudophaeobacter leonis | reverse complement strand
CTCCCTGGTGCTGAAAGCCAATGGCAGCGCCGGGCTGGGCACCGCCTCTCCCACCGCCCACCTCGAGATCGCGGGCAGCGGCCAGGATTACCTGTTGGCGGGAGCCGGCGCCGGGGCAGGTGGCGGCGCGATGTTCCGGCTGGCCTCGGATGGCAATGGCAGCTGCGATGGTGCCTGGAGCGGCGGCGGCGCTGACTATGCCGAATGGTTTGAATGGCAGGACGGCAACCCGCTGCACGAAGACCGCCGCGGGCTGTCGGTGGTGCTGGAAGGGGCGCGCATACGCCCGGCCCGGGCAGACGAAGACCCCATCGGTGTCATCAGCGCGGCCCCTGCCGTGATTGGCGATGGCGACATGGGGTACTGGAAGGGGCGCTGGCAGCGCGATGCGTTGGCGCGGTGCTGCGCGACCCCGAAGCAGAGCCACTGCAGAATCCCGCCTATGACCCAAACCGCCCCTATCAGCCGCGCAGCACCCGCTCTGAGTGGGATCTGGTCGGGCTGATGGGCAAGCTGCGCCTGCGCCCGGACCAAAGTAAGGGCGCGCGCTGGATCTTTATGCGCAGCCTCCCGGATCAGATCGAGGAATGGCTGATACGCTAGTCTGCGCGGGCGCGCGACAGGTCTAAAGGCGCATATCGGCATCGCCAAGCGGCAGCATCGCCTTGATGTCATAAAGCACATGCGCCGGCCGGCCCAGGGCGCGCAACTCTGCGACCCCCATGTCGCGGAACTGGTGATGTGCCACGGTCAGAATGATGCCGTCATAGGTCCCCACCTCGGGCGCGGCGACCAGATCGAGGCCGTATTCCCGCCGCGCGTCCTCAGGGTCTGCCCAGGGGTCGTGCACATCAACGCAGGCGCCGAACTCTCCCAGCTCACGCACCAGATCGATGACCTTGGTGTTGCGCAGATCGGGGCAGTCTTCCTTAAAGGTCGCCCCCATCACCAGCACCCGCGAGCCGCTGATGGTGATTTTTTGCGCCAGCATCGCCTTGATCAGCTGGCTGGCCACATAGCTGGCCATCCGGTCATTGAGCCGCCGCCCCGCCAGAATGATCTCGGGGCGATAGGCCGATCTCTTCGGCCTTATGCGTCAGGTAATAGGGGTCAACGCCAATGCAGTGCCCCCCCACCAGCCCCGGCCGGAACGGCAGAAAGTTCCATTTGGTGCCGGCGGCGTCCAGAATGGACTGGGTGTCGAGATCAAGCCGGTTGAAAATGATCGCCAGCTCATTGATCAGGGCGATATTGAGATCCCGCTGGGTGTTTTCAATCACCTTGGCGGCCTCGGCCACCTGGATCGAGGCGGCAGAATAGGTGCCGGCGGTCACGATCGAGGCATAGAGCGCGTCCACCTCTTCGGCCACCGCAGGGGTCGAGCCAGAGGTCACCTTGCGAATATTGGTCAGGCGATGCGCCTTGTCGCCGGGATTGATCCGCTCAGGGCTATAGCCAAAAAAGAAGTCCTTATTGGCCACCAGCCCCGACATCCGCTCCAGCACCGGCACGCAGACTTCTTCGGTCGCGCCCGGATAGACGGTGGATTCGTAGATCACGATATTGCCCGGCTTCAAAGCGCGGCCGACGGTTTCAGAGGCCTTGATCAGCGCCGTCAGATCCGGGCGTTTGTGGCGGTCAATCGGGGTTGGCACCGTGACAATCATAATGCGGCAGTCCTGCAGATCCGCCACCGCACTGGTCAGGCTGAGATGCTGCGCCTCGGCCAGCTCCGCGGCGCTGACCTCCAAAGTGGTGTCCTGCCCGGCCTGCAGCGCGGCAATCCGGTCTGCCTTGATATCAAAGCCCACCACAGGCCGCGTCTTGGCAAACTCAACCGCGAGCGGCAGCCCGACATAGCCCAAGCCAACTACGGCGATTTTGTCAATTTGTGTCATTCTGAGCCGTTTCCTGGATAGTGTCTGCACGGTTTTGCCCGCCCTCTCACCCCGCACTCTCATCTGGGGCGCGTCATTTGCGGGCGTAGAGGTCCTCGTAGCGCAGAATGTCGTCTTCGCCCAGATAGCTGCCGGTCTGCACCTCGATCAGCACCATGGGCAATTTGCCCGGGTTTTCCATCCGGTGCACCGCCCCCAGCGGAATATAGACCGACTGGTTTTCGCTGATCAGCCTCACCTCATCGTCCACCGTCACCTTGGCGGTGCCCTCAACAACGATCCAGTGTTCCGAGCGGTGATGGTGGCTTTGCAGGCTCAGCGCCGCACCGGGGTGCACATGGATGCGCTTGACCTGAAAGCGCTCACCGACAACCAGGCTCTCGAACCAGCCCCAGGGGCGGTGATCCATCGGAAATTCGTTGCCTGTTTCGCCGCCTTCGCCTTGAGCGCCGCCACCGCCAGTTTGACATCCTGCGCCCTTGAGGCATCCGCCACCAGAACCGCATCCGGCATCGCCACGGCAATCACATCGCGCAGACCAATGCCCACCACCTCAAGGCTGGCATCTTCCGAGCGCAGCAGGCTGTCGTGACAATCAATCGCTGTGGCATTGCCGCTGGTCACCACGCCCTGCGCATCCGGTCCCGCCTCGCGCCAGACCGCGTCCCAGCCGCCCAGATCGGACCAGCCGGCCGCAAAGGGCACCACGGTGAGGTTGGTCGCCTTTTCCATCACCGCATAGTCAATCGAGATATCCTCCAACGCCTCCCAGGCCGCCGGGTCCAGCCGGAAAAACCCCAGATCGGGGGCCCCCTCTGAGATGGCCGCCTCCACCGGGGCCATCAGCCCGGGCGCATGGGCGCGAAACGCCGCCAGGATCGCCTGCACCGAAAACAGGAAAATGCCGGCATTCCACAAAAACCTGCCCGAAGAGAGCATCGCCGCAGCAGTCTGTGCATCGGGTTTTTCGACAAAGCGTTTCAGGCCAATGGCGCGGGGGCTGAAATCCGGGGTGAACTGAAGGGGCTCGCCCTCAAGCTCAAGATAGCCATAGCCGGTTTCCGCATGGGTGGGTTTGATGCCAAAGGTGACGATCTGGCCGGCCCTAGCCGCCGCCTCGCCTGCCGCCACCGCCGCGCGAAAGGCAGCGGCATCAGGCACCACATGATCCGAGGGCGCCACCAGCATCAGCGCCTCCGGGTCGCTTTGTTCCAGATAAAGCGCTGCCGCCAGCACCGCAGGGGCTGTGTTGCGGCCCGCAGGCTCGATCAGGATGGTGCCGGGATCAATGCCGGCGCTGGCCAGCTGCTCGGTACGATAAAGCGGAAATCAGAATTGGTCAGCACCATAGGGGCCGCGTAGCCCTCGCCTGACAGCCGCGCCGCCGAGGCCTGAAACAGGGTGGTCTCTCCGACCAGGGGCACAAATTGCTTTGGATAGCTTTTGCGCGACAGCGGCCACAGGCGTGTGCCAGAGCCGCCACAGAGCAGGATGGGTGTAATCATAAAATCTATCCTGTTACGTCACTTGCTACGCAGATCATCCGCATTTTGCTGCAAAAACCAAGCGTAGGTTCCCTTGAGCCCTTCCTCAAGCGGGATCCGCGCCTGCCAGCCCAGCCTCTCGAGACGCGACACATCCATCAGTTTACGCGGAGCACCATCGGGTTTGCCGGGATCTGTCAGGATCTCGCACGCATAGCCCACCACCTGCGCCACCCTCTGGGCCAGCTCCAGGATCGAGATATCGCGCCCCGTCCCCACATTGATATGGCTGAGCATCGCTTTGGTTTCGCGCTGGTAGGTCGCAGGCGCCAGGTTCATCACAAACAGTGAGGCCGCCGCCATGTCGTCCACATGCAGGAATTCGCGGCGCGGGCTGCCTGTGCCCCAGATGGTCACAGAGTCCGCCTGGGCCTGCTTGGCCTCATGGAAGCGCCGCATCAGGGCCGGCATCACATGCGCGTTTTCGGGATGAAAGTTGTCGCCCGGCCCATAGAGATTGGTCGGCATCACCGAACGATAATCGACGCCGTACTGGCGGTTGTAGCTCTCACAGAGCTTGATGCCGGCGATCTTGGCAATGGCATAGGGCTCGTTTGTCGGCTCCAGCGTGCCAGTCAGCAGCGCCGCCTCGCGACACGGCTGCTCCGCCAGTTTGGGATAGATACAGGACGAGCCCAGCTGCAGCAGCCGTGTCACCCCGGCGGCGTAGGCGGCATGGATCACATTGCATTCCATCATCAGGTTTTCATAGATGAACTGCGCCGGATAGCTGTTGTTGGCCAGGATGCCGCCCACCTTGGCGGCGGCCAGAATGACCTGATCGGGGCGCTCCGCCTGCATAAAGTCCTGCACGGCGGCCTGATTGGTCAGGTCCAGCTCAGTGCTGCTACGGGTCAGGAGAGTCAGATTTTCACCCACCGCGTGCCGGGCCTGCAACTGACGCAGAATGGCGCCGCTCACCATGCCGCGATGGCCGGCCACATAGATCTTTGTTGCTGTGGTCATCGCGCCTACCCCTCAAGGCTCACGGGCAGATCCATTCCGTGCTCTTTCAGCAGGGCATGACGCCGGGCGGTTTTCAGATCCTCTGCGACCATTTCGGCGCACATCTGTTGCGTGGTGATTTCCGGCACCCAGCCGAGGAGCTCGCGGGCCTTGGTCGGATCCCCCAGCAGGGTCTCTTCCTCGGCTGGGCGGAAATAGCGCGGGTCAATGCGCAGGATGACATCGCCGACCTTCAGGGCTGGGGCCGCATCGCCCTCAATCGCCGCCACGGTGGCGACCTCATCAACGCCGCTGCCGGTGAAGTCCAGAGTGATGCCAAGTTCAGCCGCCGACCAGATGATGAACTGGCGCACCGAATACTGTTTGCCGGTGGCAATGACAAAATCATCCGGCGCGTCCTGCTGCAGCATCATCCACTGCATGCGCACATAGTCCTTGGCATGGCCCCAGTCGCGCAGCGCGTCGATATTGCCCATATAGAGACAGTCTTCCAGACCCTGGCCGATATTGGCCAGACCGCGGGTGATCTTGCGGGTGACAAAGGTCTCGCCGCGGCGCGGGCTCTCATGGTTGAACAGAATGCCGTTGCAGGCATACATGCCATAGGCCTCGCGGTAATTCACCGTGATCCAATAGGCATACATCTTGGCCACCGCGTAAGGCGAGCGCGGATAAAAAGGCGTGGTCTCGCGCTGCGGCGTCTCCTGCACCAGACCGTATAGCTCCGAGGTGGACGCCTGATAAAACCGGGCGGTCTTTTCCATCCCCAGGAAACGGATCGCCTCCAGCAGGCGCAGCGTGCCCATGGCATCGACATCTGCGGTGTATTCCGGGCTCTCGAAACTCACTGCCACATGGGACTGTGCGCCCAGGTTATAGACCTCATCGGGCTGCACATCCTGCAGGATCCGGGTCAGGTTCGAGGTATCGGTGAGATCGCCGTAGTGCAGTTTGAACCGGGCCTGGTCCACATGCGGATCCTGATAAATATGATCCACCCGCTGGGTATTGAACGACGAGGCGCGGCGTTTGATGCCATGCACCTCATAGCCTTTGGCCAGCAGGAATTCCGCCAGATACGAGCCATCCTGACCTGTCACACCTGTAATCAGGGCTTTTTTCATCCTGCACATCCTCTTTTCGGGCCCGATCCATGCCCAGCCCAGGCCCAGCACAGCTCTGGTCCATGTCTGGTCCATATGTCTGATCCATGCCTGGCTCACTCCGCCCTGCGCGCCCAAAAAAGGGCTTATGGAGACTGGTGATGGCGCGCCAGCGCGTGTTTGTCCATCCTTGTTTGCGCAGCTTTCCGCCGTGGTCCGGCCTTGCAGCGTACGGGCCCCTGCCGCCGAAAACCATCCTTGACCTTCGCGGCGGGATTGGGAAGACCGGTCCCCAGTCCCCAAAAGGCCCTGTCCATGTCTGCATCTTCCGCGCCCTATGTTGCCCAAACCCACTTTTTTGTCGCAGGCCCCCCCCAGGGCGGCACCAGTTGGCTGATGCGGCTGTTGGATGCCCACCCGGATGCTGCCTGTTCCGGCGAGGGGCATTATTTTGACCGCTTCTACCCCCTCCTGATGAAAGTCTTTGAGGACTATCAGCGTGTGCTGCAGCTGGATGCAAAACTGGTCTTCAGCGAAAAGCCCGTGTTGCAGCCCGTGCGCAAAAGCCACGTCACCAGTATGCTGCGCCATTTCATGCTGGAGCGGTTTGCCGAATACGACCCCAAAAGCCGTGCCAGGGCCCATGGCGACAAGACCCCGCATAACTGGAAAGACATGGCGACCCTGTTTGCCACCTTCCCAGAGGCAAAAATGGTTTTTATCAACCGCGACCCCCGGGATGCCGCCGTCAGCCTCTTTGGCCATGCCAAACGCCGCCAGCTCTACAAGATGGATCCCGAGGGGCCGATTGATCGCGACAAGCTGATCCGCGCCGCCTGTGGCAACTGGATCGGCGTCAACACAACCTTGCCGCGCTGCAAACAGAGCGCCCCGAGCGGCTGGTGCTGGTGCGCTATGAAGACCTTCTGGCCGATACAGTCAGCGAATATGGCCGCATCTGCGCCGCGCTGGGGCTCTGCACCGATCACGACGTTCTGCAGGCGGCGGGCGAGGCCTGCGATTTTCGCAAGGTGAGTGGCCGCAATCCCGGTAGCGCGACCCGTCCTCGTTTTTCACCTCGGGCACCAGCGGCAACTGGCAACCCCAGCTGACCCCAGCCGAGGCCAGTCTGGTCGGGGATCTCTGTGGTCACATGAGGCCAGCCGCAGGATATGAAATCTGAAACCGCCCGCCGCCTCCGCCAATTCAGACGGGCCTGTTCAAGACAGGTCTGAGGCCCGGATACGGGGGGATATCCTCTGGCTGGGCGCGCATAAAACCGGCACCACCGCGCTGCAGGACATGCTGGCGCGCGCCGCCCCGGATCTGGCAGGCCAGGGCATCCACTATACCGAGATGGCGCAGTTCGCAGTCAGGTCGCCCGCCCCCTGCTCTATCATGATCATGCCGCGCGGCCGCTTGAGGCACCGCCCAAAGTGGCGGGGCGGCATGTGTTTTTTGATGAAAACATTCTGGCCCTGGTTCAGGATGTCCTGGCGCCTGCGGGGCTGTATCCCGAGGGGGCCGAACGCGCCCTGAAGCTCGCGTGCGCGCTGCAGCTGCAGGCGCCGGTTCTGGTGCTCGGGATCCGGAATTTTGCCGACTACCTGCCCTCGCTCTATTGCGAGGCGCTGAAATCCACCCCCTTCACACCCTTCGCGCGGTTCTGCGTCACCGCCCTTGCTACCCTGTCCTGGGCCGATCTGGTCGAGCGCCTCGCCTGCGCCTTTCCACAATCGCCCATATTGGTCTACCGGGCCGAGGATCTGCGCCAGCGCGAGGCCGAGCTGCTGACCTGGGTGACCGGCGGGCAGATCAGCGCCCTGCCGCAGCCCGGCAAAAGCCAGCGACGGGGATTTTCCGATGCCGCCGTGCGCGCACTGCACCGGCTTGCAAAAGACCGCACTCTGGGGTCTGATGGGGTTTGTGCAGCAGAGAATCCTGTGGGGTTTGATGATCTTGCCGCCTGTCTTGAGGCCCATCCCAGAGGGGTCGACAGTGCCGCCTATGCGCCCTGGAGCGCCAGCGAACGCCAGACGCTGGATCTGATCTATCAGCTGGATATCGCGCGGCTGCAAACTCTGGATCGCGTCACCTTCTGGAGACCCTAAAGCACGGTTTAGAGCCTTATTTCTGCCGCGCGGCCTGCAGCGCGGCCAAAGCCTCAAAGGCGGCGATCTCCCGCTCGGCCTCCGCCCAGTGCCGCACCGCCTGCAGATCCTCCACGCGGCGACTGGCATTGTGTTCCACCTGATCCAGCCGCAGGGTCACGGCCTCAAGGCGGCGCAGGGTTTCCTGGCCGCGCCAGTCCGCAACCACTGCCGCGACATCCCCCCTGGCAAGCGCCCGGGCCATGGCCCAGCTGCGCTGTGCCACCGGGCAGTGCCGCAGCTCTTGCCAGTCCGCCTCAGGGATCACAGACAGGGTTTCTTCGGCGCGACAGGCATAGGACCAATAGGCCTGCGGCCGCAGACGCTCCACATGCCAGGCCATGTTCTCCAACAGCCAGCGCAGTGCTGCGGCCCGGAAATGACGAGGGTGTCTGCCCCGTTTGCCCGCATTCGGCAGCGCAGCAATAATCGCCTCATAGTGGCTGAAAAAGCCCTCCAGCTCGGCCCCCTGCGCCGCCATGGTCTGGCCCACCCGATTGACCCGGTGAAAACACAGCCCCCGATCAACAAAAACGATATTCTCAGCCGCAAGGCAGACACGCCAGTGAAACGGGTTGTCCTCGTAGAAAAACGGCCCCTCCGGAAAGCGAATGGCATGGTCTTGCAAAAAGCTGGCGCGATAGATCTTGCGCCAGGGCACTCCGATCATCCGCAGCGCCAGATCGCGGCGCGCCTCAGGGGTCCGGGCACGGCTGGCCTCGCGCCACAAAGGCTGGTCTGCCGGCGCGCTGACTTGAGCACTGGCCTGAGCGCTGGCCTGCTCACTGGCCTGCTCAGAGGCCTCATCATAGAGACTATAGTTGGCGATCAGCAGATCACAATCGCCGCGCTCAAACCGCCTGCGCGCGGCGCGAAACCCTTCGGCGTTGAGCCAGTCATCACCATCGACAAAAAACACCGCCGCGCGGCGCACCTCCTGCAGGCCGATATTGGCCGGGATGCCAACGCCGCCCTCGGTATTGGCGCCCAGAAAGACCGGGCAGACCTCAACCCCTTCCAGTGGCGCGGTGCGCTGCAGCCAGTTGGTGATGTCATCGGCGGTGTGATCAGTGGAGCCATCATCGACCAGGATCAGCTGGTCGCCGGGCTGCAGGCAGGGCCGCAGACTGTCGAGACAGCTGCCGATGTAGTCTTCGATATTGTAGCTGGTCACGATAAAGGAAAACTGCATCACCACCCCCGCCGTATATGGGCATTGATCTGGCGCGCAAGATCCGGATCCTGCGCCGCGACAAATCTGATCGTGGCCGGGCTGTGCTGCGCCAGCAGAAACTGGCTGGCCTTCTGATGAAAGCTCTCGCGGTACTGCACATCGAGCCGCTGCAGGATCCAGTCGAACAGGCGGATATAAAAGCGCACCAGCGGCAGCAGAAACAACACTTCATTTCCGGTCTGGTGCAGAATTCCATGCAGCGGTGTCAGCGCCTCAAAGACATGCAGCCGTTCGCGCCCCCGCCGATTGGTCAGCCGGGTGCCATCTTCGGCGACAAAATGCTCGCAGCCCAGTTGCGTGGTGGCAAAGACGCGCTCGGCCCTGAGGAAACTGCTCCAATGCAGCTCGATATCGTTGTGCACCAGAATTTCGGTGCAGCGGATGTTGTGTTCGCGCAGAAACTCGGTGCGGTAGATCTTGTTCCAGGGATAGGCCGCCACCATGGCCAGCGTTGCCACCTCTGCGGGGTCCAACTGGCGGGGGCTGTCAAGATCGCCAGCCAGATCGCCAGCCTGGCCAGCAACCTGGCCAGCAACCAGTGCGTCCCAGAGGAGCTGATCCGACACCATCGGCCCCGGCACGCCCCCAACGGCGCGGCTTCGGCTGTCGATATGCCCGAAAATGCAGAAATCAAAAGCCATGTTGTCCATGCTTTGAGACAGGCTCTGGACCAGACTGGGGAAATCCGGGCTCAGCAGATCATCCGAGTCAAAGAATATCACATGGTCGCTGGTCACCTCTGCCAGCGCCTGATTGCGTGCATGCCCGGCGCCGCGCTGCTCAGGGCTGAGCAGATAGGTCACGCCCATGGCCGCCTCGTCAAAGCCAAGATCGGCAGGGGGGCAGGTAACGTCACTGGCAACATCGCTGGCCTGATCACTGGCCTGATCACTGGCATCACGACTGGCATCATCCGAGACAATGATCTGATAAAACACAGCCATATCCTGCAGCTGCCGCAACAGCCGGGTCAGCCCCTCGGGGTCATTGTAAACCGGAATAATGATGGAAAGGGTCATACCCCAAAGAGACGAAGATCAATGAGCTGCAACTGGCGCAAATCCGGTGGGAAAAACAGCACCAGCTCCCGCCAGGGGGCCTGAGGCGGAATATCGTCGCGCTCTTCCAGCTTGATCAGATCCGCATGGGTGCTGGTGGCGTTATAAGACACCACCCGTTTGCCAAAGAAGGCATCAACAAAGCCGCCCTCGACACCGCTGCGCAGGCAGGCGCGCAGGGTGACGGTATCTTCGGCCCGGGTCTTGCACACGAGGCCCAGAATATCGCGGTGGCTCTGGTCGAACTCCCCCAAAGCGATGTTCAGCGACAGCCACTGTCCCGGCCGCTTGGTCGTAAGATCCAGCGTCATCAGCTCACCGGGGCGGCTGGTCAGCTTGATCTTGGTATCACTGGCAGGTCCCACCGACAGGAAAATCCCCGGCGCAAAGCGGTCGTCCGGCGCCACGACGGTCTCGACCTCAAGGGCCCGCAGCACCGCCAGAGCGTGGTTCGCCTGCGCTTCTGCGCCAAAATCGACATTATGTTCCATGGGGCCTCTGACAACTGCCGGAGACCAGGATCTCCGAGGGGTTCAATGCTAAACTATAGGGGGATGTTTAGACGAGTTTTCTTTTGGACTTCAAGAGCTGCCTGAGGCCGGTGCAGGCAGGCGGGTGACACTTTTCCGGGAGTTTTTACGGGACCGTCAGCGCAGCTGGCGCATCCGGTCCCGCGCCAGAGCCTGAATGGTTTGCAGCACCTGCCGGGCCCGGTGGTCCACCGTGTGGTGCAGCTGTACCAGCTGCTGCAGATTGCGCGCCTTGTGCTGCCGCTCGGCGTCATGATGCAGATAATGGCGCACCGCCTCTTCTACCTCCTGCGGGCTGTCACAGGTGACGACATTGCCCATAAAGACCTCCTCGCCCGCAAAACGGTCAGAGACCACCAGCGCCCCGGCCAGACCTGCATCCATGATCCGGTTCGACACAAAGCCTTCGCGGGCCATATCCGCCCAATGGTCATTCAGCACGATCTTTGAGGCGCGGTAATAGGCGGCCAGCCTGTTGTTGGGCACATGGGTTCCCAGCACATAGCGCTTGGGGATCAGCCCCTCCCATTCGGCGCCATAAATGGCGATGGGCAGGTCGCGCGCAACGCAAGCCGCCGGCATCCAGCGCGCGGTTTTGCGCGAATTGCCGACAAACAGCAGATCATGCCGCGGCACGCCCTGCAGGTCGACCTGATCATGAAACACATGCGGGTCAGCACATTGCAGCATATTCGAGGCCTGCGGGCCAAACCGGGCAATCACCGGCTCGGCATAGGGGTAGGAGGCGGTAAAGACATGGTCAAACCCGGCCATTTCCTCAAGGCTGACCCGGCTGGGGTGGCTGATGTGCCACATCAGATTGATGTGCTCAGGGCGCGGCGCATAAGGAGTGGTGCCGCGCAGCACCAGCGCCACGTCATCTTCGGGATGGTCATGGTACCAGTCGGGCAGGATATCCACCCGGGTGCGACAGCCCAGCCGCTCAAGTGCGCGCGCCAGGCTGTTGGCCAGATGCAGATCGCCCCAGCGGTGTTTGAATTCCGGCTTGGGCGCTGGCACCTTAAGCGCGACCTGAAAGCTGTCCTGCTGCCAGTACAGCCGCTCATTGCGGTGCTTCACCTGCAGCGCCCGCCGCTGCTGCGGCAGCGCCGCCTCCCCCCCCTCTCCCTCTGGACCCGCCTCTGTTGCATCCGGCAAAGCCCGCTTTGCGACACCGGTATACTCCAGATAATACGGCGCCTGCCTTGCCGTGGCCCGCAGGATGAAATCCCAGCTGGCGAGATCTCCCAATGCCGTATCAAAGCGCAGGCCCCGATCCTCGCTCAGCGCGCGGCGATGGGTAAAGACCGACAGGTCCAAGATATCTGCCGCCACCAGCGCGGCGCGGTCATAACAGGGGCCGGTCATATGTGTTTCCAGATGTGTTTCGCCCCCTCCCGCGCCAGCACGAACAGGACGGACATAACGGACCAGGCCACTATAGATGCTTTGGGCTGCGGGCACGCGCTCATAGGCGGCAGCGAGCTGCGCCAGATAGTCAGGGCGCCAGAAGCTCGTGCAATCAAAATAACAGATGATATCCCCGCGCGAATGGTCAAGCGCCAGATTGCGCCCCGCAGCCGCCTCGCCCGCAGCCACCGCCATCAGGCGTAAATACCCGGCTGCAATCTCATCGGCAAAGCGCTGGGTGATCTGGCGCAGCGCAAGATCAGAGCGCCCCGGATCCACCAGCAGGATCTCATATGGGCGATGGCTTTGCGCCAACAGACACGCCAGCCGGTCCTCCAGCCCCGCCTGCCAGGTTGGCAGCGTCACCACCACAGAGACCCGGCCACGCGAGGCGGGCGGCGCAGCTTGCAAAACAGGCTCTATTCCAGGGGGTATCTGACAGGCCTGCTCATAAGGCAGATCCACCGCCAGCATGTCAAACCGGGTCTGGGCCAGCTCCGGCAGCAGCCCCCGAACGCGCTCGATCGCATGGGCCAGGGTGCCACAGATCTGGCCTTCCTCAGCGGGGAAATCTTCAAAGCCCAGGCCGAGATCAAACAGCGGTGCCAGCAGAGAGGCCCTGCAGCAAAAGAACGAGCCAGCCGGAAAGTCGGGACAGATCGGCGGCGGCGCGGTGGTGCCCATCCGCAGGCAGAGGTTCTCGACCAGATCCCTGACCTTGCCGTAGTTCGGCGCGCGGCGCAGCTGCGGCCAGTATCCCGGCGCCACCATGCCCAGCCCGGGGTCCTGCTCCAGCAGGTCCAGCATCTGAGCTGCCACCGCCTCGGACCCCAGCAGGCTGTGGCCAAGGAACTGGAACCAGTCCCGGTGCTGTGAGTCATGACCCGATTTTTTGCTGTGCAGATGCAGGAACAGATCCGCCGCCTGGATCTCGGCCTGAAAATTCACCAGCCAGGAGGCCACATCGCGGCCCCGGTTGGGGCCAGGGCGCTCCGTCACTGCGCGCGCAAGCGGCAGTCCGGTGGCAAAGACCTTGTGCACCCAAAGCTCATCCACGCCGTCCTGCACCGAGACCAGCAGATCAAAGGCGCGGGGCAGCCGCGCCAGCAGCTGCACCATGGTGTCGATCATATCGGGGTAGAACAGATGCACATGCACAGCCAGGACCCTATCCTGATCTGTGTTTGCGCCCCTATTTTCCAGGCCTCTCTCCTGATCTTTTTCGGCGAATTTCAGGATATGTTTCACCGGGCCGTATTCCCGTCGGCCAAACCGCTGCAGGTCCGGATTGCTCCAGGCCTGATCGCGAAAGAACGGCATTGGGCGCAGCTCTGCCTCGATGCCAAACTCGAGAAAGTGCAAGAACGGGTTCAGCCCGGCCGCCTGCACCTGCGGATTGGCGGCGACATAGCCAAGCGGGTCAAACCAGCGGCAGGGAGACAGGCCCAGCCGCCCGCCCTGCGCCAAGAAATGCGCCGCGGGCGCCTGCCCGTCCACCAGCCCGTCCGCCAGGCCATCTGACAGTCCGCCCACCAGTGCGATATCGACCTGGGACAGATAAAATTCGACATCGAAGTGATGGTGAAACAGCGTGTCCAGCGATTGCCGCATTCTCAGGTTCCGTCTTGTTCGGGGCCTCGGTTTGCGGCCTCATTTCAGGAACGGGCAAAGCCCTGCCTCGTTCTGAGCCTAAACCTGTGTCTGGGCCTGCACCCAGGCCCAGGTCTCGGCAAGACCCACATCCAAAGGAATTTGCCGCTGCCAGCCCAGCTCGGCCTCGGCCTTGGTGACATCCAGCACCACCCGCGGCACATCAAAATTGCGCCCCGGTTTATAAAGCGGCGTCACATCGCCGCCCACGGTGGCGCAGATTTTATCAACCACCTCGGCCACCGACGCGCCCTCGCCGCTGCCGGCATTGAAAATCCCGGTGATATCCGCCTGCAGCGCCCGCAGGCACAGGGCCGCTAGGTCTTTGACATGCAGAAAGTCACGCACCACACTGCCATCGCCCCAGACCTCGATCTGTTCTTTACGGGCCAGCCGCCACAGGTGGGTGCCGATCAGCCCCTGAATGCCGGTATGCCCCTGACGGGGGCCATAGGGATTGGAGGCCCGCAGCACCACCGGCTGCAGCCCATGCAGCGCCTGCTCCATGAAGAGGTAGTTCTCAATGGCGATCTTGACGATCCCATAAGAGCTGATCGGGTTGAGCGGATGGCTTTCAGACACCGGATCCGTTTGTGGCACGCCATGGACGGTGCCGCCGGACGACAGGTAGATCATCCTGCGCACCCCGGCCGAGCGCATAACCCCAAGCAGCCGCACCAGCGGGATCAGATTGCCCGAGATATCGGCGACGGGATCCAGGTTCGAGGTGGCAGGCACCGTGGTACTGGCCAGATGCACCACCGCATCCATGCCCGCCAGCGCCTCAAACACCTGCGCGGTATCGGCAAAATCCCCCAGCACATAGTCCACACCGGGCAAAGGCGCACGAAAGGCTTCGGGGCGGCGATCCAGCACCCGCACCTCAACGCCAGCCTGCCGCAGGCAGTCCACCACATGAGAGCCAATAAACCCGCATCCGCCTATGACAAGAACTCTCACCCTTATACCCCTCTCAGTCGCGCCACTGATTGCTGTATACAGCAGACCTGCTTGCCCACATATTACGCGTACTTTCCAGCATTTACCCCTGCCGCCCCACAAAGTCTATTGATAGCTGAAGCCCTGCCAGAATCCCGGCCACAAGGCTTGCGACAACCTTGTATTGGTGCAACAAGCAGCACAACAGGGCCTGTTTTGAGCGCCAGCGCAAACGGTACAGACAAGGCCCCGCTCCAAGGGACGGCGGATATAATGAAAAAAATCATCATTCACTGCGGCATGCCCAAAACCGGATCTTCGGCGCTGCAGGTGCAGCTGGCCCAAAGCCATGATACCCTTCTGAAACATGGCTATGACTACCTGCAGACCGGTGATTTCAAACAAGCCAAAGAGGGACGTATCACCTCGGGCAACGGCGCCGGCCTCGCCCGCGCCTACCTCCCCCCGGAGCACCCGGCGAGCCTGGCGCCACGGCGCGCGGAGCTCACCGAAAAATTTCACCGGCTGATTGCCGGGACGGAACACCACGTCATCCGGTCCAGCGAGTTCTTTTCCGCCACCCCCCGCCCGCTGCTGGGCGAACTTTGCGCAGCGCTGGCCGATCTGGGCGAGGTACAGCTGGTCTTTTTTGTCCGCGAGCAGCTCAATGCGCTGGGCTCGACCTATATCCAGCAGGTCAAGCGGCACATGCTGACCCAGTTCCCGGATGAGTATTTTGCCGATTGGGACGGCAGCAAATCACCGATGATGGGCTATAATGCCTACTTCAGGCCCTGACGGCGATGGCCCCACAAGCCACTTTGCTGGTCAAACCCTATGAGCTGTCAAAAACCCATTCCGCCGGGCTGATGGGACTGTTTCTGGACATGGCTGGCGCCAGTATCCCGGCCGAAGAGCTGCCCCTCGACAGCCGTATCAACCTCAGCCCCAGCCCGCAGGAAATCCGGCTGATGATCGAGGTGAACAAACATCAGCCCCGCATGCAGTTCTCAGACATGCTGGTCGAGAGCAGCCATGCGGCGGGGCGCAGCAATATCCATGCTCAGCATGCTATTTTGCCGCCTGAAGTCGCCGCCAGGATCAGCAGCTACTTTCGCGAGGGGAATGAAAAATTCTTTCGGGATTTTGCAAAATGCGACAATCTCTATCAATCGCAATGGCAGCCGGAGGATTTCATTGACCTGCGCGAGGTGAGCTTTGATGCTGCCAGCGTCATTGATATTTTTTCGGGCCTTCTGGTCAATCTCGACCAACGCCTGACCAAACTGGAAAACGCATAACCTGCGGGCTCTCTGTGCGGTGAAACCACCCGAAAAATCCTAGCTGTCAGAGCTCTCCCAGTCTCTGATCTTTTGCGTGATCACCGGCCCCCAGGGCCGCACCCGTTGAGCCAGCCGCATCAGGGCCAGCGCCTCATGTCGTTCCAGCGCCGCGCCGCTGTCATATTTCAGGGCCAGATCACGCAACACAACGGCATCCTCATCCAGCAGGATCCGGGTCCCCACAGCCGTGGTAAAGACATCCGTGATCTCTTCGACCACATCGGCCACCACCTCAAGAGGCAGGTTTTCGTTTTTCAGCGCACTGGGTTGAACCACACTGGATTGAGCCAAACTGGGCTGAACCACACTGGGTTGAACCACATCGGCAAACCCTTTTTCCCGGGCATAAACCGCTCCAGAAATTCTCTGTTACTCGCGGCAAAGCGTTTGGAAAAGGCGAGGCTGTCGCGATCCCGTATCTGCCCGTGTGACAGCCCCTTACACCGCGCGACCAGCCCTTTGAAAAACCCATTGGCCGGGTTCACGCCGGCTTTTGTGTTCCTCAAAGGGGATGTTGCGATTGATCACCTGCAACATACGCCCCTGCAACAGGCTCAGGCTTTCATTGGCAGAGCTGCGCTCAAAACTGAGCTTTGCCTGATCCACCGTCTCCGGCAAAGCCGCCAGAAAATCCTTGCGAATATCCTGCTCACAAAACCGCGCCCGGTCATATATGCGGAGATCCATGTTCTCCTGGCCAAAGGCCTCGCTCCACCGCGTCGCGATCTGCAGGAAGTTATAGTAATAGCTCTGTGCTCCGGCATCCGCATGAAACAATTCCAGCGGCCTGCCTTCGGACACCTTGAGCCCGGTCGAATAAAGACTTTCCCGCATGCTCTCCTGCTCGCGTAAATAGCACAGCACCTTCACTTCGGAAAATTGCTCTTTCAAAAAAGCCGCCAAAGCCTGTATTTCCTTGCGATTACACAAGCGGCTGTGGAAATGCTCCGAGGTGATCACCATGGTATGATGCTCTGCGGCCCCCGCTTTGATTTCCGCCCGGACCTCGGCCTCAAAACCCTCAAAATACGCTGCTTTTTCAGCCTGGCTGTGGATGTTATTCCGCCGGGTAAAGTCGTCAAAAGAGGTCTGAAAATATGAGACGATCTTGCGGTTGTTGGTCTGTCCCATCACCGCGCTGAGCAAAACGCCCTGGGCTGACAGGGCTGTCTTGTTGGCATAGAGCCAGTCCTGCAAAAGCGTGGTGCCGGTTTTTTCCGTCCCGATGTGCAGCACGAGCTTCATGCCGGCACCTCCTGATTATGCGCCTCAGCCGCACGCGCGCGCGCGGCGGCGACCTCATCATAGAGCTGCGCATAGCTGTCAACCATGCGGTCCAGGCGGTATTCGGCCTCAAAACGGCGCTGCGCATTGGTGGCCATTTGCGCCCGCAGGTCAGGGTCCAGCATGCGCCGCAGCGCCGCCAGAAATGCCTCCATATCCAGCGCCGGGTTTTCTGCATCGCCAATAAGCGGCACCAAAATGCCGGCCGCCGCCTCGCCTTCCCCGATGATCGTGGGGATTTCGCCCACCTCAGTGGCCACCAGCGGCAGCCCCTTGGCGATCATCTCCAGCAGCGACAGCGGCAGGCTCTCCCCGATGAAATAGCTCGGCAGGATGCCGACATCCGAGATGGCAAAATAGTCCTGCACATTCGAGATCTGGCCGGTCAGATGCACATGCGCCGGGGCCCCTGTGTGAATGATCTCGGCACGGATGGCTTCGGCGGCGGGGCCTTCGCCACAGAGGACCAGGTCCACCGCATGGCCCTCAGCGTTCAGGATCTCAACCGCAGCGACGGCCTCATGCCAGCCCTTGGACGGAATGGCGCGCGCCGCCAGACAAAGCAGCAGCGCCTCAGCGCGCAGCCCCAGTGCGGCCCGGTCCAGCACCTGCTCAATCGGTTCCGCCGCCATGCCATTGGGGATGCGCAGCAATCGCTCGGGGCGCGCAAAGCGCTCAAAGACACCGATGTTCTTTTCCGCCAGATAAACCCAGGCATCCACCCGCGCGCGCATCCGCGCCAGCCGTTCCGGAAAGGCCCGGTCAATGCCGGGATGGGTCAGCAGCGTCTCATGGCAGCCATGCATGGTGATCACCCAGGGCAGATCGGCGGGCAACCTGTCGCGGTAGCTGTCAACCAGAACATCCGCCCACCAGATATTGGAGTGGATCAGATCAATCCCGTAACGGCTGACGATTTCGGCCAGATCAAAGCCCGCGTCCTGCGCGTGATTGAGCGCCACCTCAGAGTTCAGCTTGCGCAGCACCGCCGGATGGGTCGGCTGCGAGCCTGCATTGATCAGCACCACGCGCCCGCCGCGGCGCTTCCATTCATTGGCCAGCGAGAGGGCAAAGATCTGCCCGCCGCCCGGTGACAGATCCGGCGCAATCACCGCAATACTCGGCAACAGCTTATGCGGCACTGCGGGCTGCGGCAGTGCTGCCGGGTCTTCGATCTGAAAGCGCGTGATATCCTGTTGCAGGAACTGGGCGACCTGGGCCTGGGCCTCGCGGTCCTGCACATAGGTCTCGCCCACATAGCTGCGGATATGCGCCAGCTCATCAAAATAGCGCTGCGAGCCTTCCAGCTGGTGCGTCACGGTACTGTCGTGGCGGCGATGATAATTCAGCGGCGCGGCAGAAAATCCAACCAGCCCGCCTTTCATCGCCCGGACGTAGAAATACGAGTCGCCACACAGGCGCATCGCCGTCACCGTCTCGACAAATGCCGGGTCAGGATCAAAGCGCCGCATCAGCACAGCGCTTGCATTGGGGATGGTATTGGCAATCCCCAGGCCTGCATTGGCCTCTTCGTGATCGGTTGCGGTAAAATCACCATTCCAGCGGCCCGGGTTGATCCGGTCCAGATAGAGCTCGGCGTAGTCGCCAATCACGCTGCCATCCGCACGCACCGGACCGACAAGCAGGAGGCCAGGCGCAGATTGCGGTCGTCAAAGCGCGGCACCAGCGTGGTCAGCAGATTGGGCTCGCACCAGTCATCCGCCTCGGCCAGCCAGATGATATCAGCCTGCGCCATCGCCAATGCCACGCAGCCACTGGGCAAAGGGAGAGCCCGAATTCTCTGTGTTCAGCGCCAGCTGCGTGCCGGCGCGCAGCGCAGCATAAGACTCCAGCAGCGCCGCAGAGCCATCGGTTGAGGCATCATCCAGCAGGATCAGTTCAAAATCCTGAAACTGCTGCGCGAGGATACTATCCAGACGCTGCGGCAGATAGTCCTCGTAATTATAGTTCGGCAGCACCACGCTGACCTCGGGCACCAGCCCCGCCACCCGGCGCAGATGGTGCAACAGCATCGGCGCCACCGCATCAATGGTATGGCTGCGCGCCACCTGATCGCCGCCCCGCGCGCCCACATCCCGGCGCAGCTCGGCGTCGCGACCGTAACGCTCTACTGCCGCGGCCATGGCGGCAATATCCATGAAGGGCACCGCGACACCACGGCCCTGCTGGACAAAATCGGCAATCCCGCCGGCGTCCTGAAAACAGACCAATGGAGCACCCGCCTGGGCGCCGTACAGCGCCACCAGCGGAAAAGGATCCTCTTGCGAGCTGAGCAGAAAGATATCTGCCCCCGCCAGTTTGCCCGCCACATCGGCCTCATAGCCGGTAAAGCGCACCCGGTCGGAAATCCCCGCCGCGCGTGCCTGTTCCAGACAGGCCGCCTCGTCAGGGCCGCCGCCCAGCCAGACGAATTCAGCATCCAGCCCCGAGGACAGCACAGCCGCCGCCGTCTCGATGAATTTATCCGGCGATTTGCGCCAATGCAGCACGCCACAGCCCATCACCAGAATACGCGCATCCGGCACGCCCAAAGCCGCCCGCGCCGCCGCGCGACGCTCCGCACGGTCAGCATCGCTTTCGTCCAAAGGCCGGGCTTCGATATACTATAGGCCGAGGTCAGATGCTATATCGAAGCCAAACCCCTCACTTAGAGCCGCATAAACGCCGGGTCCGCCACAGATCACGTGATCGGTATGCTGCCGCACCAGCGCCACCTCATCCGGGTAGCGCTCCAGGATCTGGGGCAGTCGTGAATGAAGGCGACGCTGGGCGTCTCAACCGGCCAGTATTTGTAAAAGCTGCCACTGACGATCGAGTTGACAAAGACCGCCTGCACATCCGCGCCCGCCCAGTCCGCCAGCGCCGCAGCCCGGTCCGCCTCGGCATGATCCGACAGCACAAAGACCGGCGCGATCGCCTCGAACTCAGGCCGGAAATGGCCACCACTGATGGCGACGATCCCCACCGAGAACCGGGTGCGTGCCGTCACCCAATCGGCAAACAGCCGCAAGACGGTCTGCGCGCCGCCAAGCTGGGTATCATGGGTGACCAGCAAAAGCCGCCCGCGACGGCCCTCATCCCGCAGCGCCGCCTTGCTCTGCGCTCCGCTGTTGAGATTTGCCAGCCCCCGGGTCAGTTCCAGATAGAGCGGCGCCTTTTCACCCTGGACCGCACTCTGGGCTGCACGCGCCGGGAGCTGTGCATCCGGATGCGGCAGCAGGCCTTCGCGCCAGCCGCTGCTCAGATAGTGCTGCAGGGGTTCAAAACCGGCCAGCGGATCAAGATATTTGGTCAGATACCAATCAGCGTCAAAGCGCGGATGCGGGCTGCGCCCGGCCCGCCAACCGGTCTGGATATAGTCAAGCCAGGGGTTGATCCCTTCCTCAAGCCCGTAAGCCTCCTGATACCAGGGGCCGCCAAACAGCGGATGCGGGCTGCGTCCTTCCAGCCAGCCCTTGCGCAGATAATGGCTGAGCGGTTCCACACCGGCCTCGGCCACATCCTCATACAGGGCCAGATACCACTTGGTATCAAACAGCGGATGCAGGCTGCGTCCCTGGCGCCAGCCCTGCTGCAGATAGTGCAGCCAGGGGTCCTGCTCTGCCTCCAGCACATCGCGGTTTTCACAGAGATACCAGGCCGGGTCGAACAGCGGATGCGGGCTGAGCATCTGGCGCCAGCCCCGGCTGAGATAATGGCTGAGAGGTTCGATATTGTCCTGCAGGCATTCCGGCGCCTTGGTCAGGTAAAACGCGGTATCAAACAGCGGATGCGGGCTGCGCCCCTCGCGCCAGCCAAACAGGCTGTAATGCGCCAGAGCGCCCTCTGGAAATGTTGCGGCCTCTGGGGTGGCGGCAACATACCAGTCGGGACGGAACAGCGCTTCGAGGTCTGTTTCGAGCTCTGCGGTCATCTGCGCCACCGCAGGGCCCGGACCACCAGACGCAGTGGCGCGGTGATCTTCCAGGAGGTGCTGCTGCGATAGGCGGCCAGCTGCCGGGCCAGATCTTCCCGCTCGGCGGTGCTGCGATCCCGGTCCTCGGTCAGGCGTTGCCCCTCTTCGGCGCGGTGGCGTTCCAGAGCGCGGGCCTGCTCCACAGCCACCTGCAGCCTGCGGATTTCCTGCTGTTGCGTGACGCGCGCATCGGCATTGCGCCGCTGCGTGACCAGAACATTGGCCAGATCGCTCTCGAAATCGGCCTGCAGCCGGGCTCGCATAAGGCGCGCTGAGATCTTCAGCTGGGCGCATTCTGCCCGCAGGGTTTCAACCTCTTGATCGCGCGCAACCAGCGTCGTTTCCAGTGTTTTGCGCGCCTGATCACTCTCCTCAAAGCGCTGCTGCAACTGCTGCTGCTCGGCCAGCAGCGCAGTATAGGCCTCATCCGCGTGGCGGTGCTCTTCGCTGCGCTGATTGCCGATCTCGACAAGGGCCTGCGCTGTTTCGGCCTGTTGCAGCCGCAGCGCCTGCATCTGCGGCCCAAAGATCGGCGTCAGGCTATCAAAATCAGCGCGGATCGCGGACAAAGCCCCATAATCCGCCGCCTCTTCGCCCTGCGCTGCCCAACCGTTCCAGGATCTCATAGGTGGCGCCCACCCATTTTGCGATCACCGGGTTGTCGCTCAGGCTGTCGACCGCTTCGCTGCTGTGACGCAGGCTGTTGCTCAGAAAGGCCTCAACCTCGACCTCGCTGCTGCCGGGCGTGCGCGGAAAGGCAATCCCGGTTTCGCGCTGGATCGTCTCGACCACGGCGCCCCAGTTGTCCAGCAGCCGGTCATAGCTGGTGAAACAGCGCGGGCTGCCGCGCGAGCCTGCCTCGGCCTCCAGCACATGGCGCAGCCACAACAACAGGCCGGCATTCAGCGGCCAGCCCTCGCGCTTTTGCAACGAGCGCGCCACCTCAACCGGGCTGCGATGGGTGTTCACATAGAGCGGCTGCACCGCGCAGGTCTGAAACAGCTGCGTCCAAAATGGCATCAGGCGGCAGATGCGCGGATCCTTCAGGACAAACAGCGAAGAGCTGCCGTATTCTTCGGCCAGCACCTCAACGCCCTGCGCAAGAAAGCCCGCCGCCTGCGGCGCGCGGATCCAGTCCGGGTTGAACGCCTGCCAGTCATCCCAGCCCGACCCACCCGAGGTCAGAATGGCGTCGTTGAGATTATAGGCCAGAATGGATTCATAGAACCCTTTTGGATTGAACTCATTGGCCGGCATCATCTGGGTCGGCAGATCGCAGCCCAATCTGGCCAGAACCCCGGCCAGAGCCGAGGTGCCGGAACGATGCATGCCCAGCACAACCACAGCATAGCGGGTATCAGAGCGGGAGGGGGTCTT
Source organism: Pseudophaeobacter leonis (assembly GCF_002087335.1). Taxonomy (GTDB): domain Bacteria; phylum Pseudomonadota; class Alphaproteobacteria; order Rhodobacterales; family Rhodobacteraceae; genus Pseudophaeobacter; species Pseudophaeobacter leonis. The sequence goes on along the minus strand of NZ_MWVJ01000017.1, from coordinate 6,241 downwards.
GGCCATGAAAAGCGTCTCTTTTGTCATTTTCCGGCATCTCCGGAAGTCTATTTACCCTGCACCCGGCAGGTCGCTTTAACAGCTGCGTCTGGCAGGCCTCATACGGGCGGGAGTTACAACGGGGCCACAAAAAATGCCGGGGCTGGTGTCCCTGCCTCGGCGGCATCCAGAAACCCGCGGGCCGTGTCCAGGGCTTCGCGGATGGTCACATCCATGTCGAGATAGCGATAGGTGCCAAGACGCCCGACAAAGGTCACGCCCTCGGCCTGTTCGGCCAGCGTCACATATTCTGACAACAGCGCCTTTTCCTTGACCTGACGCACCGGGTAATAGGGGATATCGTCGGGTTCCGCCGCCCGCGAGAATTCCCGGTAGCAGACAGATCCCTCGTGCCTTTCCCAGGGGCTGAAATGCTTGTGCTCGGTGATACGGGTATAGGGCACGCTTTCCTCGCCATAGTTCATCACCGCACAGCCCTGATAGTCGCCGTCATGGGTGAAGCGTTCGAAATCGAGGGTGCGGTAGCCCAGGCGGCCCAGCTCAAAGTCGAAATAGCCATCCAGCGGCCCGGAATAGAACACATGATCATACGCGGCGGCCATGCTGCGGTCAAAAGCAGTCTCTAACTTGACCGTTATACCAGGGTGGTCGAGGAATTTTTTCGATCATCGCGGTATAGCCGTTTTCCGGCATGCCCTGAAATTGGTGAAAGAAGTAGTTGTCGTCATAGTTGAAGCGCACCGGCAGACGCTTCAGGATCGAGGCGGGCAGCTCCGAGGGCTGCACCCCCCACTGTTTGATGGTGTAGCCCTTGAAGAAGGCCTCATAGAGGTCGCGGCCAACAAAGCGCATCGCCTGCTCTTCAAAGGTCTGCGGCTCCGCAATGCTGGTATCGGCCTGCTCATTGGTGATGAAATCCCGCGCCTCTTCGGGGCGCATGGTGCGGCCAAAGAACTGGTTGATGGTGTGCAGGTTGACCGGCAGGGAAAAGACCTGACGTTTACCTTCGGGATCACAGCTGGTGGTCTTTACCCGGTTTTTATAGGGCAAAAAGGTCTCGTAGGAATTAACGTAGTCCCAGACCTCTTTGTCATCGGTGTGAAAGATATGCGGGCCGTAAATATGGACATTGACGCCGGTCTCCGCATCGCGCTCGGTATGGCAATTGCCGCCAACATGGTTGCGTGTATCCAGAACGGTGATGTCATAGCCCGCCTCGGCGAGATGGCGTCCAATCACAGCCCCCGAAAGGCCTGCCCCCACCATCAAAAGTTTTCCTGCCGTCATCTGCCTGTCTCCCCTTCGTCGCCGTCAGGTCCAAGGCCCCGGCATTCGTCTTCTGTCAGGAGTGCCTTACGCATCCTGTTTTGTTTTTACCTTCTCAGCTGCCAGCATGGTCCGGCTGCGCGCGGCCAGTTTTGTAAAGTTGGCAGGATGTTCCAAGAGCATATCCGTCAGAATGCTGGAAAAGAGCCGGAAGCTCACCAGGGTTTCTTCTGGGAAATACTCGGCAGCCTTCAGGCTTTGCCGCTTTGTGGTGGTCTTGGTATCGATCGCTTCCAGGGCAGAGGCCATAGGCGTGCCGCTAAAGAACTCTGCATCCAGTGCCGCTGCATCTGCGGCATAGCGGTCTCGAATTTGATCAGCCAGCCGTGCAGGGATCTGGAATTTCGCCCCACCCTGTCCCAGGCCGCTTTCCCGGATCCGCTCGCTTGTGGTTCGTCCCAAAGCACTGCAGGCCTCGTTGATCACCGGTGTTTTCTTCTTACCCTTGGCCTTCACCTTGTCGCGAAAGGTCTTATGAACCTCTCGCAGCAGGGCCAGCTGCGGCACCGTCAACGAGGTATTCGCCACGAGACCATCGACAATCGAAAAATTGTCATGCCCCAAGACAAACTGGAAGAAATCGCTCACCGCATCCTGCTGATGCAGCTCTGAGCGGACAAAGGGGCGCAGGGTGAAGCGATCGCCAAAAACCTCACGCCATTTGAGGAAACGCGGCAAATAGTCGATGCCCTGATTTTCCGACATCAGATCTACGAAATTGGCAAAAGACCCCATGGCATTGCCCAGCTTCACCCGTTCGGAAAAAGACGACAGCAGCTTGTCAGGATGGGGTCGCACATAGGCCACAAGACGCATCCGGTCCTGCAGGCCGGCCAGTATTTCTTCAGCGATTCGGCAAAGACTTCGGGATCAACAAACTGGAAATGCTCCGCCGAGATGATGCCGTAGTCGGCATCACTGTCGCGCAAGGCCTGGCCGACCCGCTTAAACCGAGCCTCGCGCTGCTTGAAACGCCGCTCTTGCGTCAGCGTCTTGGCGAGGGCGATATGATGGTTCCCCGTGGGGTAAAGTATCTCTTTGCCCGGCACATCATAGGCCCCGTTGACCAGCGCCTTTTGAATAGAGGTGGACCCCGTTTTGGTGTCTCCCAAATGTACAATCAGCTCTTTAATCATAAAATGTTCCCTCCAAATTTATTCGGCCCAAATTTATTCAGCCTGAAGCCGCGCCACGAATTTCGCCACTTTGTCATCTTCAAACGCAGGCAGGGTCTTCAGCTTTGACAAAAGCTGTGCGTAGACCTCCATCTCATCCCACTCCAGCGGCTCCAGGGCGGCATCAAGATCCGTAAAGAAGCTACTGCGCCCCATGACCTCTCCCAGGTATTGATCCACCGGCCGGAAACGCTCAACCATGTGCGCACGGACATCGGCGCCAAACAGCTCGATATCATGGCTTGGTGGCAGCTCCAGTTGTGGCGTCAGCTTGCGCAGCTGCTGGCGCAGCAGCCCCGCCTTGCGGTCAACCATGGCCCCGTTGCCCCGGCGGGCCAGCTCATAGACACCACGATGGAACGAGTCATTCTCGCGCCGCTCAGGCGCCAGACCGGCGGGCAGTTGCAGCCCGGTCTGGCTGATGAAATCAACCACAGAGCCCCCCGCAGCCCGCACCTCGGCATAATCGCGCAGAATGATCCGCGCCTCGGGCATCGCCTTGAGCCAGCCTTCGATCATCAGCCGGTAATCAAAATGGATGCCATCGGTATAAAGGGCGACGCCCTTGCCGCGCAGGGGGGCCACCTTGTGGCCGAACTTCAGCCGCTGGCCGTGCCAGGACGCGAGATATTCATCGATCCGGCGCAGGGTTGCCACCACGGTGAACTCGGCCCCCTCAAACTGATCCCGCAGCTGCGCTATCAATTCCGGTGCTTTGGCGTTGAAATTGGCAAAGACCTCGGCCGCAAGGATCACCGTATGCGGGTCAGAATACAGCACCTGCTGTCTGATGGCATGCAGCATCTGCGACAGGGCCGGCAGGCGTTTGTGATAGCCGGGCACCGAGCCGTTCTTGTGCTCCGCCAGCATCCGGAAGGCCAGCGCGTTATGTGGCTCACGGATATTGATCGGCAAAGACCCCTCGGGCAGCGGGTGACCCGCCGCCGCGGCTGCCATGCAGGCCGCGCCCTCAAAGTCCACAAAAGGATAGAGAATACCGGCCCGGGACAGAGCGGCCGCATTGCGGGCCAGATAGTCCTGCAGCGAGGTTGATCCCACCTTGTGATGCCCAATAAACAGGATCACCTTCAGGGGATCCCCTGAGGCACGCTGACGAGAAACAGATGTATTTGAGCGCGCACTGCCTGTTGATACGCGCGCCCCCTCCGATCCGCCGACTTGGCGGATCAAACGCTTTATGGCTTTCACTCAGCAGCTTCCTTCTGGCTCTTGGCTGGGCCCGACAGACCCAGTTTGGCCTGCCAATATGTTTCGCTGGTGTAATGAGGATACTCGTTCCGGTAGACCTGAACCAGACCGTCATAGGCCTTTAGAAACTGACGCGCATTGCGCAGCAGCCGGCGGGTCTGCTGCCAGGCCGCCCGTTTGGAGTGGCGCACGGTATAGTATTTGTCCTGTGCTGCGTTCAGTATCGTGATCTCGCTGGCGCCCCAGACCATACCGATCTTGCCCCGGTTTTTGGCTTCAACCGTAATCCGGCGGCCCAGACGCGAAAACCCCGGGATCAGCAGCCCGTTCAGGCTCAGCTTCATCAAGAACCGATAGGCGGCATTCGGGGGCTTGCTCCGGGTTGCAGGCAGTGCCACCTGTGGAGTCAGCGGCTGCCAGGCCTCTTGCTGGGTCAGCGCCTTCAGATCACCGCGACGACTGGCCATATCGGCGTTTTCATCAAAAAACGCCGGCCCCTGCATCACATCTTCCATGGCCAGGTTGATCGCCGCCAAGGTGTCGTAATGCATGCGGGGCAGATTGCGCAAAAAGAACCACAGCGCAATTTTCAGCACGCCGCGCGGCCCCACGTCCAGCTGCGGCAGGCTGAGGTGATGCGCCATATGGCTGCGCAAATCCAGATACCAGGTCTGCGGGCTTTCCTTCTCGGTAAAGCTTTCCTGAAAGGAGACCACACCATTGAGCGTCAGGATGTTGAAATCATTGGCCAGCGAGAAAGACACATCATCGCCGCGTACAAAGAAGGGAAAGGCCAGATGTTCGGCCTGCGCCAGCGGAAAGGCAAAATACCACCAGCCGCCATAAAAGGTATCAGGAACCGGCCGCGTCGCCTGGTTTTCCATCTCGATCATCTCAGAGAGATTGCGCAGATCGGTGCCCATATGCAGCGGCTGGCAACGGCTGTGGAACAGGGCGCCGTTTTCCCAGATCGCCCAGCGGTGCTGCTCGCTGATCATCGCCCCGGCAATGGCGGTCTTGGGGTCTGTGGCATAGGCCAGCAGCATCCAGGTCCGCTCCAGGCTTTCCATGTGAATAGAGGCGTCATCATCCATGAACAGAGACAGTGGCTGGCACCGCGCGCCCGGGCCTCTAGCAGCCCGCGGGTAAAGCCACCTGCCCCGCCCAGGTTCTCATTGGGCACCAGGCTGACACCCTCCTGAGGCGCAAGCTCTACGGACTGGCCATTGTCGGTGATGATCATCTGCACATGATCTTTCATCCAGGAGCTGGCGCGAAACTTTGCAAACCGCTCCACCGTGCGCGCAACCTCGGCCTCGCGTTTGAAGGTGGTGACCGCCAGCGCCAGCTCAGGCACCCGCCTGGGCTGATCCTTGGTCTGCCACAGCGCATCCGTCAGATGGCCGGCCTCCATGGCCCGCAGTTTGAAATACAGCACTCCTTCGCCAAAGGGCGCCTGCAGCAGATGTGACAGATCAATCTGCAGCGCGCCGTCTTCGGGCAGGGTGACAAAATCACAGACCACCTGATCCCAGGACTGGCTGCGCGAGGCCAAAAAGATCGACAGCTCAAAGGCGCCGGTGCCTTTCAGGCACAGCTGCAAAGAGCTCAGGTCACATTCGCGGCGCCACTTTTCCAGATTGAACAGATTGAACCAGGTCGAAAAGTCGGCCTCTCCGCCGGTCATCAGGCGCAGATCCCGCGCACTGACAGAAACCGCGACCGGGCCTTCGGTTTTCAGATACAGGTCATGTTCAGTACAGATGCCAAGCTCAGGCCAAATCAGCGATTGCAACGTCGTGAAGTCGCCCTCCTGCCCATCACCTGCCATGCCCGAACTCCCCCGCAGAAACCAATTGCCCTCAGTCTAGGCTGCATACTGGAGGCTCTGAAAAAGTACAATTCAACTTTCCCAAAACGGCAGAAACCAACGGTTTTCAGGTCAAATTGCAGGCCAGGTGCGGCAGAAAACCACCTCTTTCAGATCAGCATCGCCTCATGAACAGCAATTGCTTCTTCGAGATCCTCAAAATACCGCAGCTTGCCGTTTTCCAGCACAACGCCCGCATCGCAGAACTTGCGCACCTGCGACATCGAGTGATTCACCATAATGGCGCTGGAATGCTGCATCCGGGCGGCAAAGATTTCCCGGCTTTTGCGCTTAAAGGATTTATCCCCCACGGCGGTCACCTCATCGACCAGATAGGTATCAAACCGGATCCCCATAGAGGCCCCGAAGGTCAGTCGTGACCGCATCCCCGAAGAATAGCTGCGCATCGGCATGTGGTAGAATTTTCCCAATTCGGAAAAGTCAGCCACAAAGGCCACCAGGTCATCGGTTTCCACCCCATAGATCCGGGCGATAAAGCGCACATTCTCGGCCCCCGTCAGATCCCGGTGGAACGAGGCGCCCAGCCCCACCGGCCAGGACATGGTGCCATCGGTCGCAACCCGGCCGTGATCGGGACGCAGAGTGCCCGCGATCATCTCCAGCAAAGTGGACTTTCCCGCGCCATTGCGCCCCAACAGCG
>NZ_MWVJ01000016.1 GCF_002087335.1 Pseudophaeobacter leonis | reverse complement strand
CAAAGACGGCATCGCCACGACTGAGGAGATCGACAACGCCATCCGCTATGGCTTTGGCATTCGCTGGGCGCAGATGGGTCTGTTTGGCACCTACCGTGTAGCGGGTGGCGAAGCAGGCATGAAGCATTTCATGGCGCAGTTTGGCCCCTGCCTGAACTCGCCCTGGACCAAGCTGATGGATGTGCCGGAATTCACCGACGAGCTGGTGGATCTGATTGCAGGCCAGTCGGATGCTCAGTCCGGCCACATGTCAATCCGCGAGATGGAGCGCATGCGCGATGATAACCTTGTGGGCATGATGCGCGCGCTTGGCGCCAATAACTGGGGGGCCGGGGCGCTACAGAACGCCCATGATAAAACCCTGGAAGGCGAGGCCGGGCTGGTCAATTCCATTGACGAGATCGCCGATCTGAGCCAGCCGGTGCTGACGCAAAGCCGCATCGTGCCGCTGGACTGGACGGACTACAACGGCCACATGACCGAGAGCCGCTATCTGGATGCCTTTGCGCAATCCACCGACCGGCTGATGGCGATCATTGGCTGCGATGCTGCGTAGATCGCCAGTGGCGGCAGCTTTTTTTCCGCCGAAACCCATATCCGTCATATTGACGAGGTGCATGCGGGTCATCCCATTCACATTACCAGCCGCGTTATCATGGGGCAGGGCAAGAAGATGCACCTGTGGCATGAGATGTTTGAGGGCGACAGGTTGCTGGCGACTGGCGAACACATGCTGCTGCATGTGGATCTGAAAACCCGCCGCTCGGCCCCGCCTGCACCGCATATCGAAGCCAAACCTGACCAGATTGGCCGAGGCGCATGCAGCGCTTGAAGCGCCTGAGGGTCTGGGCCGTGCCATTGGAGCGTCCCGGTGAGGGGTGAGCCCAAAAAACCGGGTTCTGATCACCGCCGGGGGCGCGGGCATTGGTCAGGCGATGGCCGAGGCTTTTGCGGCTGCGGGTTTTGCGGTCTGGGTGACGGATATCAGCGCGCAAAATCTGGCGGCCTTGACGGGGGACTGGCATAAATCGCAGCTCAATGCGGCGGATGAGGCAGGCGTAAAAGCGCTGTTCGAGGACATCGCGGCTGCTTGGGGTGGGCTTGATGTGCTCTGTGCCAATGCGGGCATTGCGGGGCCGACGGCGCTGGTTGAGGATGTGGCGCTGGAAGATTGGCGCAATTGCGTCAGCATCAATTTGGAAGGGGCGTTTCTGGCGGCGAAATACGCGGCCCCGATGATGAAGACGGCGCAGGCGGGCGCGATCATTGTGACCTCCTCAACTGCGGGGCAATATGGCTACCCCAATCGCGCGCCCTATGCGGCGGCGAAATGGGCGATGGTGGGGTTGACCAAAACCCTGGCGATTGGAGCTGGGGCCCTTTGGTATTCGTGCCAATGTGATCTGTCCCGGCGCGGTTGAAGGCCCGCGCATGGAAGGCGTGCTGCAGCGTGAGGCTGCAGCCAAGGGCATGAGCCGCGATGAGGTCTACCAGGGCTATGCCGCGGGCACCTCAATGGGGCGGCTTGTTGAAGCGCGCGATATTGCCAATATGGCGGTTTTCCTGGGCTCAGACGCGGCGCGGCTGGTGTCAGGGCAGGTGATCGCGGTGGATGGCCATACCGAGAACCCAGATCCGAAAGTATAGCGGCATTGCAGGAGGGGCAGGCTCAAAGCGCTGCCGCGCTTTGAGCCTGAGCGGCGCACGCTGTGCGCCTGACGCTGGGCGCAGGGTGGCTGCAGAACGCTGGTTTGGCGGGAGCGCTTTGGCGTTAGGAGCTGATTGCGGCGCGCAGGGCCCGGAGCCGTCCTGAAATCTGGCGGGCGGTGATGTCAGCCTCGCAGATCAGCTGATCAAAATGGAGGGTGAATGTCTCGATCCGTTCACGGTCGCGAAACGCCATATAGTGGCTGCCACCGTAAAAGACGCAAAGCAGTGGGCCAAAAATTGTCAGCGGCGCCGAAAACAAGCGTTTTGCGTCAAAGAGATAGATCCGCAGGCGTGGGTAGAGCTGCGTGGTGAGGCGTTCAAATTGCTCCAGCTGCTCCAGGCGGATATCTAACGGGAGCCCGGAGTAGTATCCGGAGGCATGCGCGAAGCTCTCGAGCTCATAGATCGGCATGGCGATCTCGTAGTCGGACTGGGACTGGCGCATCCAGGCCAGACGGTCTTCGGAGGCGCCGATGGCCTGGCCGGCGGTGCGCCCCAGATGCGGTGCATATTCCCACTCCAGCAGGGCGCGACTTTTTAACATGTCGGGCAGCGCGGCGGGCACGTGGCGGATCTTGTAGCCCGCCGCCTCGCGGTGCCAGTCAAAGATCCGCTGATCCACCAGGGCCCGGGGGGCCTCACTGAGGGAGAGGCTGGAGGCCAACAGCTCGGCAGCGCTTTCGGGGCGGTCCGAGAGCGACAGCAGCCAGTCGGCCGAGACCCCAAGCACCGCGGCACAGGCCCCAACCACATGGGCGTTGGGCAGGCGCGCGCCCGCATCATTGAGCAGCTGCGATATGGTCTAGCGATCCACCCCGGTTTGTCGCGCAAGAGCGCTCTGGCTCAAGCCGCTTTCGCGCAGGCTTCGGTTGAGGCGGGTTCGGAATTGTTCGGCCCGAAGGCGCTTGTCCATAATATGCGGCATGAGTTCACTATTATCACCATTGATGAGAAAAGTTAATCATATTCAGAATTCTGCACAAGGCGTTTGCCACCTAGTCTCCTGAAAACACATCCACAGGAGAAACAGGCATATGGAAACCCGCAAGCGATCCCTGGTGAAGGCGCTGGTCTGGAACGCAATTGGCCTTGCTTCCATGACATTGGTCGGCGTGGTGGCAACCGGCTCTGCCAGTCTTGGCGGCGCCATGGCGCTGGTGAACGCCGCCCTGGGTTTTGCCAGCTACCTGATCTATGAGCGGGTCTGGACCCGGATCAGTTGGGGCCTGTCCTATACGGGGGGCCTGTCCCATACGGGAGCACGGGCCGCTGCCGGGGGACGGGTCACTGCCCGGCAGCGGGCCAATGTCTGATCGCCGGGAAAACATCAGCCCCTCTGCTCTCATGCCCCGCGGAGTCGAGTGGGGGACTTTGGTCCTGATCCTTGCCAGTTATGGGCTTTGGTTTTCGGCACTTTTCTTCCTTCCGGATGTGAGCCTCGCCCTGACAGTGGGCTGCCTTGCGATTTTGGCCGCGTTGCATTCGTCGCTCAGCCATGAGGCGCTGCATGGGCATCCCTTCCGCAACCGGGGCCTGAATGAAGCGCTGATGTTCCTGCCTTTGACCCTGTTCATCCCCTACGGAAGGTTTCGCGACACCCATCTGGCGCATCACAAAGATGAGCGGTTGACCGACCCCTATGATGACCCTGAGAGCAATTTTCAGGATCCAAAGACCTGGGAGGGCATGACGATGTGGCGGCGCTTTGTGTTGCGGCTGAACAATACACTGCTGGGGCGGGTGACGCTGGGCCCCCTGCTGGGGCAGGTTTCATTCATGGCGGCAGATTGGCATTTGTGGCGCGGCAAGGATCGGGCCATTGGCCGGGCAGTGCTGCGTGACTGGCTCCTGCACCTGATCGGCGTGGCGCTGGTGGTCTGGATCACGCAGCAGACGCCAACGCCGCTTTGGGCGCTGTGCCTTGGGGCCTATGCCAGCCTTGGGCTGCTCAAAATCCGCACCTTTCTTGAGCACAGAGCACATGCCGACTGTAACGGCCGCACGGTTGTGATCGAGGATCGCGGTCCGCTGGCCTGGTTGTTTTTGCACAACAATCTGCACATCGTGCATCACCTGCATCCCGGCGTGCCCTGGCATGCATTGCCACGGCTTTACCGGGAAAACCGGCAGAATTTTCTTGAGGTGAATGAGGGCTATCACTACCGCAATTATCGCCAGGTTATCTGGCGCTACCTGCTGCGCAGCAAGGATCCGGTGCCACATCCGCTCTGGCCATCCAAGCCCTAGGTGGCCATAACGGCGGCTATGTTGATCTGGATACCCGTCACGCTTGCAGCTGCAAGCTTTCAGACCCTGCGGTTTATGCTGCAAAAGGTGCTGAGCTCTGTCACCCTGTCGCCCGGCGGCGCAACCTTTGCCCGCTTTTTCTATTCTGCCCCCTTCATCCTGACCGGAATGGCGCTTTATCTGGCGGTGAGCGGCAAGAGCCTGCCACCTCTGGGCGGGCAGTTCTGGCTCTATGCCGCAATTGGCAGTGTGTCGCAAATTCTGGCGACGGTCTGCGTGGTGGCCCTGTTCAAGCAGCGTAACTTTGCTGTTGGGATCACCTTTAAAAAGACCGAAGTCATCCAGACAGCCATCGTCGGTCTGCTGGTTCTCGGCGATGGCATCAGCGTCTGGGGCTGGGTGTCGATCCTGGTCGGGCTCAGCGCTGTGCTGGTGCTGTCAAAGCCGCCTGAGGCCACGGGCGCCTGGTGGCGCCACCTGACCAACACCGCGTCCAGGCTGGGGCTTGGTGCCGGCATTCTGTTTGCCTTTTCCGCCGTCAGCTATCGTGGTGCTTCGCTGCAGTTGGGCGATCTGGCGCCGGCCTTTCGCGCCGGGGTGACGCTGGCTGCTGTGGTGAGCCTGCAAACGCTGCTGATGGTGGTCTGGCTGTACTTTCGCGAACGAGGCGAGATCACCCGCGTCTGGCAAGCGCGCCGGGTTGCGATCTGGGTGGGACTGACCAGCCTGGGCGGATCCTTCTGCTGGTTCTGGGCCTTCAGCATGCAGAATGCCGCCTATGTAAAGGCGCTGGGTCAGGTTGAACTTCTGTTGTCTATCCTGGCCTCTGTGTTGTTTTTCAAAGAAACGATCAGCCGCCGGGAAATGCTGGGGATGGCGCTGCTGGTCCTGTCTATCCTGGCGCTTGGCCTTGCGGTCAGATAGCCAGGCAGAGAGGTTTCCCCCTCTGCCTGTAATTAGTTTGCAATTATTCTGTAATCAGTCTTTGATTGGGCTTAGTCCACACCGGGCATGGGGCGGCCTTTCAGACGCAAAAACAAGCTCTCTTCGTCGTTGTTGCAAAAGTATGGCACGCTGGTTGGCGGGCTGCGGTCTTGCAGGCGGCCTGTGACCTCGGCCAGAACCACCTCGGTGATAAAGGGCAAATCAAAGCTGCGCACCTCTTTCAGAGGGATCCATTGCAGATGGGACAGCTCATCACAGGCCTGCGAGAAATCATCCAGATCGCTGGCGATCTCGTCAGCATCCACAAGAAAGAACCGGGCATCAAAGCGCCGTGGACGGCCAGGAGGCGTCAGGGCGCGAAAGACGAACTGCAAAGCGCGCGCCGAAGGCAGATGCCCGGTGGCAGCAAACCCCTGCCAGTCGGGGCCGATTCATCCTGCCAGACACCGGGAGACCCAAGGATCAGGCCGGTTTCTTCCCAGAGTTCCCGAATAGCGGCAACCGCCAGCGCGTGATCCAGGCCTGCGCTGGCTTGATCTTCCAGCCGGACGCGGCAGACTTCGGGCAGCGGCTGCGCCAGGGGGACAGTTGCATCCGCAAGATCAACCGCGCCACCGGGAAAGACGAATTTATTGGGCATAAACGCCGCCTTGGCACCACGCTGGCCCATTAGGACCTTGGGGTTTTCGCTCATCCGGTCGCGCAGGGCGATAATCGTCGCGGCATTGCGGATCGCGGTTCTGTCCTCGGATGTTACGCCCTGGATCGCTGTTGTGCTCATTGGCCTCTCCCGTTTGGTCTGGTCAGAGGATGTCAGCTCTTTTTATCAAAGCCATGCATCCGGCGGGCCCACTGATAGGCAACCACCACTCCTTTTAGTCTGGGCAAAAGATAAAGCGAAGAGGCAGTGCAGCCAATCGCGAAAACGGAAAACGTTACGAGAGGTTCCGGGCGCCAGGTGAAATAGACCACATGCAGCAGCGGCGCCATGAGATGCCCGACAATCAGAATTGTCAGGTAGGCGGGACCATCGTCGGCGCGGGCCTGTGACAGATCAAGACCGCAGTTGCTGCAGTTTTTGTTCAGCTTGAGATAGGAGTGCAGGACCTGGCCTTTGCCACAATCGGGGCACCTGCGGCGCCAGCCTTTTGCCAGGGCGGGCCAGGTGGGCCGCATTTCGTGGGCGGCGCTCTGCGGAGAGCCGGATAAGGCGCTGGCGGCTGAAGCTTGAGACTCGGTCATATGTCACCTGTGTGTTTGGCGGCATCTTTGCGCGTTGGCGGCGCAATGAAAAGCACAAGGCAAACTCTGCGGCCCGATGCCGCAATTTTTGGGGGTCTGGTTTTTGCGGGGCAAATTTTTCAGGCCTCATATTTCTTGGGGCCTGAGCGACGGAAACCCGCGGGCTGCGCGTTTAGTCTGTGTATCCGGCAGCAAAGGGCTGCTTTGGAGCCTACAGGAGAACAGATATGACACAGGTCAAAACACAGGTGAAAATCGGGGCCACAATCGGTGCGGCGATCATTGCAGCAGCCGGTGTTCTGGGAGCAACAGCCGTTGCGGCCAAGTCAGGGTTTGGCGGTCCTGGTCCGCATATGCAGTTCGAAGAGCTTGATGCCGATGGCAATGGTGAAATCACCCAGGCCGAGATGACGGCACATAAGGCCGAGCGATTCAAGGCAGCCGACAGCAATGGCGATGGCAAGCTCACACCCGAAGAGATGCAGGCCATGGCGCAAAAGCGGATGGCGAAACGTAGCGAGAAAATGATCGAGCGCTTTGACAAGGATGGCGATGGCGCCCTCAGCGAAAGCGAGTTGCCTCAGCACGGTCGCCATGGTGATATGTTCGGAAAAATGGACAAGGATGCCAGTGGTGGGATTTCGAAAGAAGAATTCAATCAGGCCCGCATGCACCGCGGTGGCAAGCATTGGGGAGGCAAAGACGGGGGCTGCACCAAGGGTGCTCAGTCGGAGCAGAACTGATTATTGAACTGTGTTTCAGGCAAAGCCCATACGATCTGCGCGGCCCCCTTTGCGGGGGCTGCCAGAGGTGAGCGGAGGTTCTGGCGGTATGTCTGGCGAAGGTCCGGCGCAGGGTGTGCCCAGCGTGCTGCGCGGGGTGGCGTCGCAGGAAGCCGCCCTCAGCGATGACGCACTGCTGGTGCTTTATGCTAATGGCGACTCCCGGGCGGCTGCGGAATTGATGCAGCGTCTGGCGCCGCGCAGTTTTGGCGTAGCTCAGCGGGTTTTGGGGAACGCAGCCGAGGCCGAGGATGTCACCCAGGAGGCGATGATGCGTCTGTGGCGCATGGCGCCTGACTGGCAGCCGGGACAGGCAAAGGTCTCGACCTGGCTGTACCGGTTGGTGATGAACCTCTGTATTGATCTCAAGCGCAGGCAGCGCGGCGGCCATATTGATCTGGATGCAATCCCGGAACCTCCGGACCCGGCCCGTTCCGCACCGGAACACTTGCAGGAACTGGCCCGGCAGGATGCTTTGCAACAGGCGCTGATGCAGTTGCCAGAGCGGCAGCGTCAGGCGGTGGTTTTGCGCCATATAGAAGAGCTGACCAACCCCGAGATCTCGGGGATCATGGAAATTAGCGTCGAGGCAGTAGAAAGCCTGACCGCGCGCGGCAAGCGAACACTGGCAAAGATCCTTGCCAGCCGCCGGGAAGAACTGGGGTATAGCGATGTCTGACCAAGAGAAAGAACGGATTGCGGCGCTGATTGCGGCACGGGGCGCGTCTCTGAGTGAGGCGCGGGGGGAGATGGACGACCACTCTCTGGACAACCCACAGGACTGCCCACAGGATTAGTCCGCTGGACAGCGCTCTGGACGCACCCCTGGAAGAGCTCTTTGCCACGGCACGCCGGGCTCGGCCAGATGTGCCGGTAGCGCTGCAAGCGGCAATTCTGGCCGACGCGGTCTTACTGCAGAAAACCCGGAGTGAAGGTTTGGCCAGCCAGTCAGCGGATCAGGCCGCGAGACAAACAGCTGGGCGGCACAGCACTGCGCACCGGATCTGGCGGCAATTTGCTGCTGCGGTCGGGGGCTGGCCTGCGTTTGGCGGGATGGCAGCTGCCAGCCTTGCGGGACTTTGGATCGGCTTGGCGCCGCCAGCGTTTCTTCCTGACCCTGTCGAACGCTTTGCTGCGTTCTCCAGTGGATCGCAACTGATAACTGACTTGGGCTATGATGTGAGCCTGTTGATGGGCGATGAGGTGTTCGAATGACCAAAGAAACTACGCAGGGGCTGCGGCCCTGGCTGAAAGCGGTTCTGGTGGTGTCGCTGGCCCTGAACCTTGCGGTGATCGGGCTTGGCGCAGGAGCCGCCTGGCGGTTTAAGGATGGCGCTCATGGGGCGGGTCACCCTCCGATGCTGGGTCGGTTTATCTTCAAGGATCTTGGCCGCAAGGAAGTCCGGCGCCTGTTGCAGGACAGGGGAGGGGAGACGGGGGGCGTTCACGACCGCCGACGTGGAGAAATGGAACAGGTCATCGCTCTTTTGCGGGCCGAGACACTGGATGCCCCGGCGGTGATGGCCGTTGTCGAGGCGCATATTGTTGAAACCGATGGGTTTATACGCTCGGTTGCCCAGATCTGGGAACGCCGCCTTGAAGGGATGAGTCTGAAGCAACGGCGCAAGCTGGCTGATCGCATGCAGCGGCAGATGGAGAAGGGGCCCCATCACAGGAAGGGGCCGGGCAGGGATTGATAGCCAGGGATTGATAGACAGAGATTAATTCACTGGGACTGTGACAGGCGGTGATGTGCCATTTGAGCCTGAATGCGGGGCGTCGCGGTTTTGCGGCACCTCTTCGCATGCGGTGGGTGGGATTTGTGGGTGGGATTTGATGAGCTCTGTCAAGATATGGCAAGCGTGCCCGTGCATCTGCACTCGTAACTGCCACCGTATCAGCTCTCGACAGCCCTTGCAGCCTCACGCCGTAACCTCGCAGCGCTCGCGCACTAGGAGGCCGCCCGGTCTTAGGCTGCAGCTGTGCGGTTTTTGCTGAGGGTAACCTGATTGCGACCGGCATTTTTGGCGTCATACAATGCCCGGTCCGCCTGTGAGATCAGCTCTGTCACGCAGCTTGCGACCCTGTCAGAGCCGCGTCTTTCGCCATGGTCGTCTTTCCGGGCCAGATCACGGCCAATCACCGCGCCAATGCTGATTGTAACCGCGATGGGGCTGGCGATCCCAGGAACCTGAAACGGTTGGCTGTTGATGGCATTACAGAGGGCTACTGCCGCCATGCCGGCAGAGATCTCGTCGGCGCCGGGCAGCACGATCATGAATTCTTCACCACCGACGCGCGCCACCAGATCAACTGGGCGCAGCTGGTCCTGCAGGCGCCGTGCGGCCTCTATCAGAACAGCATCCCCCGCAGGGTGGCCATATTCATCATTGATCCGCTTGAAGTGATCAAGATCGGCAAGCATCAGCGCAAAGGTGTCACCGCTTTCGGCCGCGCGCGTGGCGGTGCGGTCCAGAAAGGGCTTGGCATAGCGGCGATTATAAAGCCCGGTCATCGGATCCTGCACGGCGGCGCGCAGCCCGTTGCGCACGCTGTCACGCAGCCGGTCATTGCGGGATTTATACTGCAGTTGCGTGGTCAGGCGCAGGGCCAGTTCTTCGACATCAAAGCCAGCCTGCAGCACGTCATGCGCCCCCCGGTCCAGCGCTTCGGCTGCGATCTGAGGGTCGGCAGGATTTGGCAACGCGATGACCACCGCTTGCCGGGTGGCGGCCCGGGCGCGCAGATCTGCCAGTAGTCGCAGGCCCGGACCTGCAGAGGTCTCGTTCAGCTCAACGACAAAGACATCCGCAACCGGCGCGCTCATCATCAGTTTGATATCGTCGAGCTGGTGGCAATGCAGATCGTAGGGAACGTGTTCCCCAAGGCGCTCGGCCCAGGCCTGGGCGGTCTGGGTGTCTTGTGCGATCAGAGCAACGCTGGCCTTTAGGCAGTCGGGGTGCCCTGCGCGATCCGACAGCGGCAACACAAACCCATGCGAGGCATCGCGCTGCATGTGCAATTCTTCATTGGCGCTGCGGGCACGCAGCAGGCTGCGAATGCGGGCCTGCAGGATGACATCATCCACCGGCTGCGGCAGCACATCATCAATCCCGGCCGACAGGGCATTCAGACGGCGCTCGGACGCATTTGACTGGGTGATAGCGATGACGGGAATATCGGCGAGCATCTCGTCCTGGCGCAGCGCTTCCTTGACATCAGCGGCGGTGCCATCGGGCAGCGCCATGGCGGTCAGCACCAGGTCGGGGCGGCTGTGGCGTGCGGCCTCGAGCACGTCTGCCACGCAGTCGGCCTGTTCCACGGCATAGTAGGCCGCCGTCAGCTGAACCTTCAGCATGATGCGGTTGGTGGAGATACCATCTATGACCAGGATCGTTCCTTGCACGCGGGTCGCCTTTCATGCCTTGTGCTCGCTACACTGGAAGTTTCCGTCAGACTGGTTAATAAACTGTTTCGGGTTTTTACTAATTTGTCCGCAACGTGTCAGGAATGGGTCCGCCATGCAGTTTTCCGCCGATCAAGCCGAGGTCATTGCCCTCAGGGCTCTTACCTGGCTTATGTCAAATGATGAGCTGTTACCGGTGTTTATGGGCACGACGGGCGCTGCCGAGGCCGATCTGAGGGCAAATGCCGCAGATCCGGAATTTTTAGGCTCGCTGCTCGATTTCTTAACAATGGACGATGCCTGGGTGGTTCAGTTCTGTGATCAGGCAGGTCTGTCCTACGAGGTGCCAATGATGGCGCGCATGGCTTTGCCGGGCGGCGCGCAGGTGCATTGGACCTGAATTCAGGTGTTATTAGCCGACATTCAGCCGACATGGGGCTTGCGCCGCCGACGTTTGCCGATACGGTTCGCGCCAGATCAAAACATGCAAGGAAATATGATGCCGGTGGATGCCTTTCTCTTTGACAAAGACGGAACGTTGTTTGACTTCGCGGCGACCTGGAACTCCTGGGCTGCGGATATGCTGGAGCATCTCTGCGAGGGGGATGACGCACGGGCAGAGGCCATGGCCACGGTGATCAGTTTTGATCGTACTGTTGGTGCGTTTAACGCCGACAGTCTGGTCATTGCGGGCTCAAACGGCGAGGTGGCGGCGGTTCTGGCCCCCTTTGTGACGCAGATGAAAGAGGCTGAGCTGGAGCGGTTTCTGGCCAAAAGCGCGGCCTCTGCGGCCCTCAGCGAGGCGGTGCCTCTGGCCGATTTTCTCGACGGGCTTTTGGCGCGTGGCAAAGTGCTGGGGGTGATGACCAATGATGCGGAAATCTCGGCCATCAGTCAGCTTGAGCGTTCGGGCGTGCTGGACCGTTTTGCCTTTGTGGCGGGGTTTGACAGTGGCCATGGGGTAAAGCCGGATGCGGACCCGCTTTTGGCCTTTTGCGCCGCCACCGGAGTTGCCCCAGATCGCACCGCCATGGTGGGCGACAGTCTGCATGACCTGGTTGCCGGCGCGGCGGCAGGCATGATGCGCATTGGCGTGCTGACAGGCATGGCACAGCACGATGATCTGGCGCCACATGCGGACGTGGTCTTGCCCAATATCGGGCATATCCCTGATTGGCTTGATCGCTGAGCCTGCGGACCTTTTCAATTCTGTCTCAGGCTGTTCACCGGGCTGTTCGCCAGTCTATTTTCCGGGGCGTTTGCGAAGGGAATTCGTTGGGCAGGAGGGTTTGGTCTGTGTAGAACTGGGCACTTCTGTACAGAAAAACCTGCGCAGAGGGGGGAGAAGAGAAAAAACGACAGGATATGTCGTGAACGGACAGGTCAGCGCAGGCTGAATTGGGCCTGTTGCATGTCAGAGCAGGGTCTCACCCCAGAGGCCGCGATTATGCAGGGAGACGGTCATGGCACGCGAAACAGGCAGACGAGGCGGCGGGCGGGCCGGGGCTGCGGCACGACGTGGCAAGGCAACTCTGCAGCAGATGCCCTGGTCCATTCCGGTCAATATTGATCGCCCCATAGAGCCGCTCTCGGCGGAAGGGGTTGCCGCCGTGCACGATGGTGCCATGCGCATTCTCGAAGAGATTGGCATCACCTTCCTCAATCCCGAAGCGCTGCAGATCCTCAAGAAAGCAGGCTGCAGGGTTGAGGGCGATCTGGTGCGGATGGATCGTGACTTTGTCATGGAGATGGTCGCCAAGGCGCCCAGTAGCTTTACCATCACGCCGCGCAATCCGGACCGGGCCCTGCCGGTGGGGGGCAACCATATCCTGTTTGGCAATGTCTCGTCACCGCCAAACTATTGGGATGTGGACCTTGGCAAAAAAGTGGCAGGAACCCGCGAACAATGCCGTAACCTGCTGAAGCTTACCCAGTATTTCAACTGCATTCATTTCGCCGGCGGCTACCCGGTTGAGCCGGTGGATATCCATGCCTCGGTGCGCCACCTGGATGTGCTCTATGACAAGCTAACGCTCTGCGACAAGGTCATGCATGCCTACTCCCTGGGCAAAGAACGGGTCGAAGACGTGATGGAGATGGTGCGCATTGCCGGCGGGCTGAGCGAGGCTGAATTTGAAGCCACGCCAAGGATGTACACCAATATAAACTCTACCTCACCGCTCAAACATGACTATCCCATGATAGACGGCTGTCTGCGGCTTGTGCGGCGGGGGCAGGCGGTGGTGGTGACCCCCTTTACCCTGGCGGGGGCTATGGCACCGGTGACAATGGCGGGCGCTGTGGCGCAGTCGCTGGCCGAGGCGCTCTGCGCCATTGCTCTGTTTCAGTATGTGCGCCCCGGCACGCCCTGCGCCATTGGCACCTTTACCTCGAATGTGGATATGAAATCCGGAGCCCCCGCCTTTGGCACCCCTGAGTACATGCGCGCCACCCAGATGACCGGCCAGATGGCGCGGTTCTACGGGCTGCCTATGCGCTCTTCCGGGGTTTGTGCCGCCAATGTGCCGGATGGCCAGGCGATGTGGGAGACCTCCAATTCCCTGTGGGCGGCAGTGCAGTCGGGCACCAATATGGTGTATCATGCGGCGGGTTGGCTGGAGGGAGGGCTGATCGCAAGCCCGGAGAAATTCATCATGGACTGCGAGGTTCTGCAACAGATCCAACGCTACATGCAGCCCGAGATCTGCGCCACAGGCCCCGACGAGATTGCACTGGATGCCATCCGCGAAGTTGGCAACGAGGGGCACTTCTTTGGTCTCCAGCATACGCAGGACCGCTATTCCACGGCCTTTTATCAACCTTTCCTGAGCGATTGGCGCAACTATGAGGCCTGGGAGGCTGCCGGAGCGGTTTGGACGCCAGAACGGGCCAACAAGATTTACAAGGATATTCTGGCCGAGTTTGAAGCGCCGCCAATGGAGGCAGCGGTTCATGATGAGCTGAAGGATTTTGTTGCGCGCCGGAAATCAGAAGGGGGCGCACCTACGGATTTCTAGGCGGCGGCATGCTCCTGTGAACCTCTTTGCAGGTTTGACGCGCCTGAACGCGCTGGCGACCTTTTACCGGTCGCGGGCATCTCGCGCTGTTTTTTTCTGGCTTAACGCACCGGGGAATTGAATTTTAGTAAATTATATCAGTTAATTAACTGGTGTTTTTTCTGGGCGGTCACCTTTTGAAGCGGGGGCGGGCTGGGGACACGCCGGTAAGGGCCCTGAATTTGACGGGCAAAAAACCTGTCTTGTGGCCGCTACACCTGTGCTTTTGAGCTCTCCAAAGTGATTTCTTGTCACACTGCGGTCGTCGGTGTGTGGTTTTTCTTCCCCGTTTCCATTTGAGAGGCTATGAACGCTTTCAATATGAGGCACCGACTCGACTGGACCTGGAAACGCTTGCCCGGCGCAGTTGCTGAGGTGCTTTTTACGGGTATCGTTTACGGCGTGTTATTGAGGTGCAGCCATTATTGGGCAAGAGCGCCGACACGCTGAGGTGGTTTGACAGAATTCGGAGCGGTAAACTCCGTCAAATTTTAGTTGTTGGGCGTATCTTAAGGATCCGGCCCCAAATATGTACGTGGCGTAACAAGGGGCCAATTGATGCACGGTCTGATCAACAGAGCTATCCAGGCCTTCGTCGTCAGTACCTACGGGGAAGAGCGGTGGGTCGACATTATGGATACTGCGGATCTCGGCTTTGATCAGTTCGAGGCCATGTTGATCTATACGGATGAGCAATCCGACAAAATGCTCAAAGCTATGGAGCGGTTCTCGAGCGCCCACTGCCGGAGATTTTAGAAGACACGGGGACCTTTTTGGTCTCCAATCCTCAGGTTGAGGCCCTGCGTCGGCTGCTGCGTTTTGGGGGCGTCAACTACGTAGAGTTCTTGCATTCGCTTGATGACCTGTCGGACCGGCGAGACTGGCGGTTGCCGATCTGCATTTGCCGCCGCTGGAACTGGTCGAAAAATCCCCAGGTCAGTTTGATTTGATCTGCCAGCCCGGCCTGCCGGGCTATGCCTATGTTATGATGGGGGTTTTGCGCGCAATGGCAGATGATTACGGCGATCTGGTTATTCTGGAGCATCGCGGTATGCAAGACGGCGCAGAGGTGATCTCGATCACTCTGGTCGAGACTGATTTTGCAGAGGGGCGGATCTTTGATCTAGGGGCGCATACCTTATGACGAACATGAATGCTGATGAACTGACCACGATTGCGGACAGCCTCTGCCCGATGCATGCCGTGATTGATGCCTCGGGGCGACTGGTCAGTGTTGGGCCTACGCTCAGAAAGCTGCGCCCGGGTTTCCAGTGGGAGGGCAAAAGGTTTTTCCGTGTCTTTGATCTTTCGCGTCCTCGTTGGGTCCGCTCAATGGATGATTTGTTGCAAACCGCTGGCGCCAAGCTCCATTTGCAGTTCCGTGACACACCGCAAACCAGCCTGAAGGGGGTGCTTGTGCCTCTGCCAGAGGGTCGAGGGGCGTTGATCAACCTTTCGTTCGGGATTTCGGTCCTTGAGGCGGTGCGCGACTATGATCTGACCAGTGCCGATTTTTCCCCCACCGACCTTACGATTGAAATGCTCTACCTGGTTGAGGCCAAATCCGCCGCCATGGAGGCGTCCCGGCAGTTGAACCTGCGTTTGCAGGGCGCAATGATTGCGGCAGAGGAGCAGGCTTTTACGGATACTTTGACAGGGCTTAAAAACCGTCGCGCTATGGATCATATTCTGAAGCGTCTGATTGGTACCGGCACTGATTTTGCCCTGATGCATGTCGATCCGATTTCTTTAAAGAGGTGAACGACACCCTTGGGCATGCCGCCGGTGATGCGGTCTTGCAGAATGTTGCCAAAGTGATGGTCGATTGCACCCGACAGACAGATACGGTGGCCCGCATTGGCGGCGACGAGTTTGTGATCCTGTTTGAGGGCGTTAACGAACCCAAGATTCTCGAGGCTCTGGCCAAACGCCTCATTTCTCAACTGCAGGAACCGGTCCCCTATGGCGGCAGGCTTTGCAAGGTTTCGGCCAGTGCAGGAACCGCATTGTCGGTGTGGAATAACACGCCGTTTGAAGCGGCCGAAATCCTGCATCAAGCGGATCTGGCGCTCCTATGCTGCGAAACGAGCCGGCCGATCCCAGCACTGTTTCTACGAACAGGGGATGCAAAAGGACGAGCCACAGCCGACGCCAACCGGCGCGTCCTGAGGGATGTAAAACGGTCGAGGATGGGGCTCGCGCCAGCAATGCAGTATCCGTGGATTTTGAACACTGGCTGATTAGCTGACTGGCTGGCAGCCGCTCTAACAGCATGTCTAAATCGGAGTTGGCCCAACGGGTCAAAACACTGCTGTGATCTCACCAATGCTCATGAGCAAATTGCCAAGGAAGCAATCATAAGTGGCAATCATAAAGGTGATCTGAGGAGGGAGAAGTGGCAGCCCGTAGGGGAGTCGAACCCCTCTTTTCAGGTTGAAAACCTGACGTCCTAACCGATAGACGAACGGGCCACTATTTGTTTGGCTGTATTACTTAGTCACAGGCCGCTACGCAAGAGGCTAATTTGCAAAAATTCACGGTTTTTCGCGAGGCGTTAAGTGTCTGAACAAAAGTGAAATATTTCGTCTTCAAATCAAGCGCAGAGGCTGCGCCTGCACGATAAAACGATGAGTGTGAAGAAGAACAGTGGCAGCCCGTAGGGGAGTCGAACCCCTCTTTTCAGGTTGAAAACCTGACGTCCTAACCGATAGACGAACGGGCCACTTGCTGTGGAGCGGTGTTTAGTTTCTCCCGGCCAAAGCCGCAAGGTAAAAAGGGCCGATTAGAGAAATTTTTTGCACCATGTGGATTTCCCCCTTAATTCAAGGCGGTTACAGCAGTTCAGCTGGAGGCAGCCGCGTCTTCCAGTCGCAATTGCGGGCTTTGTCGGCCTCCCCAGGTGTTGATTTTCAGCCGACCTGCAAAATGGAATCGCGCGCCACCATGCTCCAGCAGACGTGGCCCCAGTGCTGTGTCAAATGCGCCAAAGCAGATGGCATCAAGACTGCCGCCCATACCGTCGGTCAGCGAGAGCTTCAGATGGGTCTCGCCGATGCGTTTGGCAAAGCGCACGGCCAAATCGGGAAAGGCATAGCGCGGCGCTGCTGCTCCGGCACCAAAGGGCCCCGCTTGTTCGATTTGTTCGATCAGATCAACAGAGGCCGCGCCCGGCATGAGCATGCCGTCCAGTTTCAAATCCGACGGGCCGAGATCCCCGGCGCCCTGTTTGGCCAACAGCTCGCTGAGGCGCTGCATCGCGGCCTCCAGCTTATCTTCGGCAAGGGTGAGGCCCGCAGCCATCTTGTGGCCGCCGCCCTTGATAAAGAACCCCTCGGCGGTGGTGCGCTGAATGGCGGCGCCAAGATCAATGCCCGTGACGGAACGGCCAGAGCCCTTGCCCTCGCCATTGTGCAACCCGATGACCACGGCGGGGCGTCCGGCGGCTTCTTTCAGGCGCGAGGCGACAATGCCAACGACACCGGGGTGCCAGCCTTCGCCTGCGGCCCAGACCAGTGGGGCGTCAAAACCACGGGCCTCGGCCTGCTCCATCGCGGCGGCCCGCACGGCGTTTTCAATGTCACGGCGTTCGGTGTTGAGCTGATCCAGACGTTCGGCCAGGGCGGCGGCCTCGTGTGGATTGTCCGTCGCCAGCAGGCGTGCGCCGAGATCCGCCTTACCGATGCGGCCACCGGCGTTGACACGCGGCCCCAGCAAAAAGCCCAGGTGATAGGTCGAGGGGGCCGCATCCATGCGCGAGACATCCGCCAGCGCCACCAGACCGGGGCGCTGGCGGGCGCCCAGAACCTTTAGGCCCTGCCGGACCAGCGCGCGGTTGGCGCCAATCAGCGGTGCCACATCGGCCACAGTGGCCAGCGCCACCAGATCCAGCAGGCTGAGCAAATCAGGCCCCGTCCCCAGGCCTTTTTCACGGGCCTGACGGCGGGTTTCGACCAGCATCAAAAACACCACGCCAGCCGCGCAGAAATAGGCCCAGATCGCCGTCTTCGTCCTGACGGTTAGGGTTCACCACCGCGACGCAGTCGGGCAGGGTTTCTCCGCCCAGGTGGTGGTCCAGCACCACCACATCGGCGCCTTTGGCGGCCGCAATCGGCCCATGCGAGAGGGTGCCGCAATCGACGCAGATGATCAGGTCGTGATCGCGTGCCAGCGCCGACATGGCCTCGTCGTTGGGGCCATAGCCCTCGTCGATGCGGTCAGGGATATAGAGCGTTGCCTGCAGGCCCATGGCGCGCAGCCAGACCATCAGCAGCGCAGCAGAGCTGCCGCCATCCACGTCGTAGTCGGCAAATATGGCAATGCGCTCACGCTTTTCCACCGCCTGCAGAAACCGGGTGGCGGCCACTTCCATATCTTTCAGGCGGCGCGGATCGGGCAGCAGCTCTTTGAGTTGCGGGGTGAGAAACCCCTTTGCCTCATGGGCGGGCACACCGCGCCGGGCCAGCACCTGACACAGGGGCGCGGGCAGGCCGGTCTGCTGCTGCATATGTTCGGCGGCGCGCTCAAGGTCGATACCAAGGCCAAGCCAGCGGCGTCCTGTCAGTGAATTCTCAACCCCAAGAAAGCTCATCGCTGTTCCCTCTGTTATTTGTCAAAAAGGCCGAACCCCGATGGATCCGGCCCTTTGAAAAATGTCGTACCTGGACGTGCTGCCTGCTGGCCTGCCTGATAGATGACCTGATAGATCACCTGCCAACTGACCTGTCATCGAGGCCTACCAGCCAACCCTGCGGCTGTTGTTTACGCTTAGAGTGCGTCAACCGGTGTGCGGTAGGACATGCGGCGGACCGATCCGGTTTTGGAGCGCATCAACAGTGTGGTGGTCTCAACCCAGCCGGGTTGGCGCTTGATCTCGGGCAGGAGGGATCCACCCGTGACGCCAGTCGCGGCAAAGATCACGTCCTGGGTCACCATCTCGTCGCGGGTATAGATGCGGTCGAGATCGGTGATGCCGGCCTTGGCGGCGCGGCCCTTTTCGTCATCGTTGCGGAACAACAGGCGGCCAAAGATCTGACCTCCCATGCATTTCAGTGCAGCGGCGGCCAGAACGCCCTCGGGGGCGCCGCCCTGACCCATATACATGTCGATACCGGTGGTGGCGGATTCGGCGCAATGCATGACACCAGCCACGTCACCATCGGTGATCAGGCGGATCGCAGCACCGGTTTCGCGCACTTCGGCGATCATGGCCTCGTGGCGGGGGCGCTCAAGAATGCAGACGGTGATGTCAGAAGGCGCACAGCCCTTGGCAGCAGCCAGTGCTTCTACGCGGGCGCGCGGCGACATATCCAGCGAGACAACGCCCTCGGCGTAGCCGGGGCCAACGGCCAGCTTGTCCATATAGGTGTCGGGGGCATGCAGCATCGAGCCGCGTGGTCCCATGGCGATAACGGTCAGCGCGTTGGGCATGTCCTTGGCGGTCAGCGTGGTGCCTTCCAGCGGGTCCAGCGCGATATCAACGCCGGGGCCTTTGCCGGTGCCGACTTCTTCGCCAATGAACAGCATCGGCGCTTCGTCGCGCTCACCTTCGCCGATCACCACGACACCTTTGATGTCGAGCAGGTTCAGCTGTTCGCGCATGGCGTTGACGGCAGCCTGGTCGGCGGCTTTTTCGTCGCCACGGCCAATCAGCGAGGCCGAGGCCAGTGCGGCCTGTTCGGCAACACGGGCGAGGCCGAGGGACAACATGCGATCATGGAAGGGGGCGTCTTTGGCGACGTCGGGGGTGGTCGAGGTCATACTCAATATCCTGTTTCAATCCGTACGGGCTGCCTGTCGCATAGCCTTTTGCAGGGGCGGCGGGCAAGGGATGATAGCTTTCGCTTGGGCGGTTAAGGCGCGCGCTGTGCTCTGGAGGGAGCATATTTGCGCGCGTTTATTCGGTTTTGTTGGGTTTTGAACTGGTTTTACAGCTCTTCAATGCGCAGCGCGACCGGGTCCCCAGCAACGACACCGGTTTTTGCCAGCGCCTCGGTGGCGGTGTCCAGCATAGCAGAGGTGCATTTATGGGTGACAATCAGCACCGGAGCCGTGGGCTCGGAGTGGCCGTATTGGCGCATCCGGTCGATCGAGACACCGGCATCGCCAAGCGCTGCGGCCACTTTGGCGAGGGCTCCGGGTTTGTCCTGCAGCGCCAGACGCAGATAGTAGGGGGCAGGCAGGCCGGTCTGGGCGGCAGGGATCTCTTGCAGCGTGGTTGCCGGTTGGCCAAAGGTGGCAATACGCAAGCCGCGTGCCAAATCACAGATATCGCCAAGCACCGCACTGGCCGTTGGCCCTTCGCCAGCACCGGGGCCCCGCAGCACCACTTGCTCTACTGCGTCGCCTTCGATCACCACCATATTGGTGCCGCCTTCCAGCTGTCCCAGCGGTGAGCTTGCTGGCACCAGACAGGGGGTCATGCGCTGCTCCAACCCGCGGCCGGTGCGCTGCGCCACGCCAAGAAGTTTGATGCGGTAGCCCATATCGGCGGCATGACGGATGTCATCGATGGCAATACGCTGGATGCCCTGCAGCACCCACGTCATCAAAGGCGGGTTTGCTGCCAAAGGCGATTGAGGACAGCAAAGCCAGCTTGTGCCCCGCATCAATGCCGCCAACGTCCAGATTGGGATCGGCCTCAAGGTATCCAAGGCGGCCGCATTCCTCGAACAGGGTGTTGTAGCCGTCGCCAGTGGCTTCCATCCGGGTGAGGATATAGTTGCAGGTGCCGTTCATCACGCCCATGATCCGACTGATCTGGTTGCCGGCCAGCCCTTCGGTGAGGGCTTTGACAACAGGGATGCCACCGGCAACGGCGGCTTCAAAACGGATCACTTGTCCGGCGGCCTCGGCCTGTTCAGCCAGAGCCTGGCCGTGGATAGCCAGCAGCGCCTTGTTGGCGGTGACCACGTCCTTACCAGAGGCCAGAGCCGCCTCGGTGGCCTCTTTGGCCGGACCTTCATGGCCGCCCATCAGTTCGACAAAAACATCGACATCGTCGCGTTTGGCCAGAGCAACCGGATCGCTCTCCCAGGCATAGCCGGTGAGGGACACGCCACGGTCCTTGTTGGCGTCGCGGGCCGACACTGCGGTGATGACCACCGGGCGGCCTGTCCGCATCTCCAGCATTTCAGCCTGGCGACGGACGATTTTGACCACCCCCACGCCAACCGTGCCCAAACCTGCAATCCCAAGACGAAGCGGTTTTGTCATAGCCGGAGATCCTTATTTTGTATCCATCAGTGTTGTCCCGCCTTAGCGGGTTCAGGGAAAGGGTGCAACGGCGCTGGCAGGGCGCGTGGGATTTTGCCCTGAAATACCCGAATCTGCGTGCCCTGATTGTTGTGAGCTGCCGCGTCTTTGCTCAATTTTGCGCGCGGCGCAGCGCCTCGGCGCGCCGTTCCAGATTGCTGCTACGCGCTTTCAGCTCCTGTTCCAGCTCGGCACTTTGTGTTTCGGGGGCGGGCAGGGGCGGCAGCAGGCCCTCTATTGGCAACAGATCCGGATAGTCGGCATTGCGCAGATCGGGCGTGACCTGATTGTTTAGCTCAGGCTCATGGGTACACTGTGCAAGCGCGGTGGCGCCGAGGCAGGCGAAAACAAGCATCAGGGGAAGGCGGCGCATCATGTCACTCTTTCGTTTGTTACCCCTTGATGCACAATCAGGCTGCAGGGTACAAGCAACGCGTCCAGACTATGCGTCCAGGCTATGCGTTCAGTGGCGGCACCTTTTTCGGGTCAGGTTCATTTTGTGCGCGCAAATTCGCGGCCAGGGTCTTTTTTCTGAACAAATGTTCAGTTACCGTCCCGGTTATGGCACGTACTCAAGGTTCTCATTCTGATATCACAGGCCCGCGCATTCGCGCCGCAGCGCTGCGGCTGTTTGCGCAACATGGCTATGCGGCCGTCTCGATGCGCCAGATCGCCAAGGAGGTCGGGGTGCAGGCCGGTGCCTTGTACAACTACACCCCAGATAAACAAAGCCTGCTCTACACGCTTATGGAAGGTCATATGCGTGAACTTTTGGCGGCTTGGGGCTCTGAGAGGGCATTGGGGGCGGATATTCAGGATCCACCAGATGCCATGGCGCAGCTGGAGCGCTTTGTGCGCTTTCACATCGGCTTTCACATGCAGCGCCCGGATGCGGTATTCATCGCCTATATGGAATTGCGCAATCTGACCGAAGAGAATTTTGTCGCGATCGAAACCTGGCGGCGCGCCTATGAGGATGCGCTGGAATCGGTGCTGAAACAGGGGGTGGCTGCGGGGCAGTTCACTATTCCCGACACCAAGATCGCCACCCTTGCGGTGATTGCCATGCTGAACGGGGTGATGACCTGGTATCGCAGCGGCGGCCGTCTGTCGCTTGACGAGGTGGAAAGCGTCTATTGGGATATGGTGCGCAAATCGGTCACCGCCTGAGGACCACGTCATGCCTGTGGGTTGTGGCGGCGAGCGAGGTTATCCCCCGACCGCCGCTTTGGCCTGCTCTGTGGCTAGTAGGCCGTCTTAGTGGGCCCTTTTAGTGGGCGGGAGCGATAAAGGTGCCGTTGCGCAGATCCTTAAAGGCCTGCTGCAGCTCGGCGCGGGTGTTCATCACGATGGGACCATGCCAAGCTACGGGCTCATCAATCGGCGCGCCGGAAATCAGCAAAAACCGAACGCCCTCTGGTCCGGCCTGCAGCGTGACCTCGTCGCCGGTGCCAAAGCGGATCAAGGTCCGGTTGCCGGACAGATCGCGGATATTGACCTCTTGGCCTGCCACTTCTTTTTCCAGCAGAACCCCTTGCGGGGGCGAGGCATCGACAAAGGCCCCGGCGCCTTCAAAAACATAGGCAAAGGCGCGCCGGTAGGTGTCGATGCGAAAGGTTTCTGGTCACCCCCGGCGGCACCGAGACGTCGGGGTATTGCGGATCGGCCGCGATGCCATCCACCGGGCCGCGTTTGCCCCAGAACTCTCCGGTGATCACCCGCACACGGGTGCCGTCGTCGTCCGTCACCTCAGGGATTTCATGCGCGGCGACGTCCTGATAGCGCGGCGCGCACATTTTCTGGTCGGACGGCAGATTGCCCCACAACTGAAACCCGTGCATCTGACCGTTTGCGTTGCCGCGTGGCATTTCCTGATGCAGGATGCCTGACCCGGCGGTCATCCACTGCACGTCCCCGGCGCCAAGGCTGCCGGTATTGCCCAGAGAATCGCTGTGCTCTACCTCACCGGACAAAACATAGGTGATGGTCTCGATGCCGCGATGGGGGTGCCAGGGAAAGCCCTGCAGGTAGTCTGCGGGGTCTTCGTTGCGAAAATCATCAAACAGCAAAAACGGGTCGAGCTCGCTGGGGTCCTGAAAGCCAAAGGCACGGTGCAGTTTGACGCCAGCGCCTTCCAGCGTGGCGCGGGCTTCGCGGGTTTCCAGGATGGGCCGGGGAGAGGTGGCAGATGTTGGCCTGGGAGATGTGGGCCTGAGCGACATGGGAGCGTCTCCTGTGGAATTTATGCTGCCCAACAGGTAGAGCGCATTGATGGCTCACAAAATACCCAACAGCCAACCAGCTCTGTGCGCGACTGCACAGAGCCTGCCGCGTTGCGGGTTGTTTGTGTGCTGCGAGAGCGGGGCTGTTCGTTTCGCCAAATTCAGTTTATGTCCCAGCTTCAGACGTGTCCTGAGCACAGGGCCGCATAATGCCAGGAGAATGACGGATGTCGGGTGAAGTCTTGTTAGCAGTAGAGGCCTCGGGGCTGCGCCGTGTCATGGGCGTTGCCATGTTGGCCGTTATTGGCGTCACCCTGCTGTTTGTCGCGCTGTCGACACCGCCCTCTATCGGCTGGCTGCTGTTCTTGCTGGCTGTCGGGGTCGGCGCACTGTGGCTCTCGGTGCGGATGTGGCAGGCGACCAGTCACAAGATCGAGCTGACCGAAGAAGAGCTGCGCTGCAGCGATGGCACGGTGATTGCGCGGGTCGCAGATATTGAAACCATTGATCGCGGCTTTTTTGCCTTTAAGCCCTCAAACGGGTTTTTGATCCGCACCGCGACACCGGGCACGCGGGTTTGGTTCCCCGGTCTGTGGTGGCGCGCCGGGCGGCGGATCGGCGTTGGCGGCGTCACACCTGCCTCGCAAAGCAAGGCGATGTCAGAGATTCTTGCCGCGATGATCGCGCAGCGCAGTCTGTAACGACACTGGCTTTATGGCCAGCCACAGCCTGCTCCTCCCCTGAGGACCTAGACCCACGGGAGCCCGACAAGGTAAAACTGACATGCGGTCAAGAGAGACTAGGCGCCGGGGTCCAGTGTTTCGGTTTCGTCGCCGTTGGGGTTGTCATCGTGATAGCCGTCACTGTTGACACCGCCTTCAAAGGGCACCAGCGGCGCAAAGCGCGGACGGGTGAATACAAAGTTGTTGATGTCCAGATCCGGCAGCCCAACCCGGAAGGCAGGCGTCATCTCATTGCGGGTCTCCACCAGAATAACGCGTTCCTCATCCGGCATGGTCGGCAGATCATCGGTGATCCCGACAATGCTGGCATTGGTCCATTCGGGCAGCGAAGGGCCCCGCACCCGCGACCAGTCAATATAGTAGCGATTATTGTCCGCATCCCAACGCACGACCGAGACGCGCAGGGTGATCTGCGAGTCGCCGCGGATCAGCAGTTTGGTCATCTCATACATGCTGTCGATATAGGTCTCGTTCAGCGTAGCGGTCTCACGCGAGATCAAATCCGAGATGGTATAGGTCGCCTTGAGATTGACGGTCTCCTGGCGAAAAGCGTCAAACCAGGTGTAGATCGCAACAAACAGCCACAACAAGAGCGGCGAATAGATTGCGAACTCGACCGTGACGGTGCCTTCGGTGCTGCGCTGAAAGGCGCGCAGGCGGGTGAGCAGGTGGGTGATCGGGCGGGTGATCAGGGATGACAGCATGATTTACCTCGGCTCCTGTACAAAGGCGGAGGTGGCCACCAGGCTCACCAAACCTTCTGGGTCGGCGATGTCCTCTCCAAGCCCCCAGCCCGAGAACATGGGCTTAAAGCGCATGCAGGCGCGGATCAGCATCAGATCATTCGACTGACGATTCGTCAGGAAATCAATAACCGGCAGAAACTCTTCATGTTTGCTGATGCATTTAGGCTGGGGATCTACCCCGGCCCAGGCAAAGGGGTCCAGTTGCACCATCTCGAGCCTGAGAGAGGTTGCGCAATTATCGATGAAGCCCGAGACGGCGCAGATATCGTCGCGCACCTGATCATGCTCCAGGGTCGCGCCCGTGTTCAGGCGAATATTGCGCACGACAACATCAACGGCGCGCTCCAGTTGTGACTGGCGCAGGATGACCATGCCCAGCTCGACGGTCGAGGTCAGAAACATAAAGTACAGAGGAATGAGGATGGCAAACTCGACCGTGACCACGGCATCGGTTTGGCTGCGAAAACGGCGGAGCAGCTGCCATGCAGAGGACAGGATCATTGTGTCAACCTCAGCTGGCGGATCGAGGTGGCTATCGAGGCAAAGGCGTCCTTGATCTCCAGCCCGTTCACATCAAAATAATGGGCATCGGTGCTGGCACAGTCGCGCAGGACTGCCACGCCGTCACCGGGTGCTTCAAATCCGATGGTGTAGACGATGATGCCTTTGGCTTTGGCGGCGTCGCAGACGCTGCGGGTCCGGGCGTTTTTGGTCGAATTGTTATGGCTGGAATAGACCCCATAGTACCATGCGTCACGGGCGCTGTAGCTGCCCATCCAATCCGCAAAGATATAGCGGTAGAGGTATTTCAGTGAGGTGCGGGCAAACAATTCGCTGTAGTTCAGTCCGAGGAACTGGCCGTTTATGGGATCCTCTACATAGCTGTCGGGATGCGAGGCCGCGACCTGCTCATTGATCCACTCACAGTTATTGCCGTAGCGATCACATTCCCTAAATGTATCATTGCCGGTACCAATTGGATGGTCGGCCCATATGCCATCTCCATCTTCCCCTGAAATGTGCCAGAAATACCGGCCATTCTGCGCATCATAGGTGGAATAGACCTTCAGCGAGGCCGTTCCGGTGTTGTACCGTAAATCCTCGCGCCCTTCCAGGATGGCAAAATGCGCCCCGGACGGCCCATCGCGATGATCATCATCGACATAGTATTGCGAGGTGTTTTGGCCGTCGGTCATCAGCACGATGATCTTGATGGTGTCTGAATCGTCGTAGTTTACCGGCCGGTTGCTGAACTCGGCTGGCACTGATGCGCCGACGCCGGTGGAGATCGCATTGATGGCGGGGCGTGCGCTTGGGTCCAGCAGGGCTGTGCCCCACTTCATGCCGGTATCAATCGAGGTATTGCCGCCGGCCACGAGATTCTGAATGAAGGTTTTGAGGGTGCTGGCATCTTTTTGAAGCGGCAGAACTTCGCGCGAGGCGCGATCGTCACAGACCGGACTGGTGATCAGACGGGGCTCGCTGTAATGGGTGCGCATGTCGCGGCTGCTATAGCCCCAGGGGGTGAAATGCATTGCGCGGTCCAGCTCCACATCAGTGGGCAAATCTGCACTGGTATAGTCACTGCCCCTAAAGTCGATGCAATTTGAGTAAGGGTTGGTGCCAGCGGTGGAATATTGCTCGATCAGGTCATCCGGCAAGGAGACCTGCGTGGCATAGGGCACCACCGATATCGACATTTTGCCATCGCTGGTATTGGCGACCATCGTGTCGATGAAATCCTTGGCGGCGACCTTGAGGTTGCTGAGACGGCTGTTCGAGTTCATCGAGCCAGACACATCCAGAACCAGCGAGATTTCCAGCCCGTCAATGCTTTCTTCGGCTTTTGAGCTGGCATAGAGGGGCATATTGCCGCCACGGGAAAATCTGAGCAGATGCGCTTCAAAGGTGGTGTCGATTGTCGCCTGGACGCGTTTGTATCCCAGTCCGGATTCAACAATTGGTGGTGCGTAATACTCACCAAGCCCGGCTTTGTTCAGATAGTCCTGTACCACAACGGCAGGTGTTTGGGTCTGGTCCAGATCGGCGGCCGCCAGCACCGCGCGGTCGAGGGTATATTGCAGAACGGTTCTGTCCCGTTCCATCCGCATCAGATCAACCCCAATGCCGCCCACGGCCAGCATGGCCAGAAAAAACGCAATTGTCGGATAGGTCATGACACCGCTGTCGTCGCGCCGATATGCACGCAGCCTGTCAGCGCCTTTTTGCAACACAAAAAGCGGCAGAGTGGTCGCAGTCTTGGGACACATGGTCATGAACAACAGCCTCTTTGGTCCCCCAAAAAAGGGAGATAGGAGTGAAACGGATTTTTGCCTCATTCATATTTGGTTTGGGAAGATGGCGGAAATGGGGCGCCGCTAAGTCCATTTAGTTTCAATTTTCTTAATCAGTGATGCAATCTTTTGCCAAAGACAGGATTGTTTGTTTTGCGTCAGCAAAGCGCAGGCCCGGACTGGTCTGACAAAAAAGGAAGAATCAGCTGACATCCTCATTCTGATGTATCTTTGGAAGGGAATGGTCAAAAAGGTCGCACTCTTTAAACTTCCATGCATACACTTCAGGTAACGATAGGAATCAATCGTTGTAACGTACGGAGAACCGCTGATGAGTAGCCCCCAAGAGCCCAGTTTCCGCGAAAGCGTTGATCTCATGTTCAACAGAGCCGTTGCCCTGATGGACCTGCCACCGGGCCTGGAGGAGAAGATCAGGGTCTGCAACGCGACCTATACGGTGCGGTTTGGGGTACGGCTGCGCGGCGAGATGGTGACCTTTACCGGCTACCGCTCGGTGCATTCCGAACATATGGAGCCGGTCAAGGGCGGCATCCGCTACGCAATCAATGTGCATCAGGATGAGGTCGAAGCGCTCGCCGCGCTGATGACCTATAAATGTGCCCTGGTCAAGCGCCTTTTGGGTGGCTCCAAAGGCGGGCTGTGCATTGATCCGCGCAAATACGAAGAACATGAACTGGAGCTGATCACCCGCCGCTTTGCCTATGAGCTGGCGAAACGCGATCTGATCAATCCCAGCCAGAACGTGCCGGCGCCCGATATGGGGACGGGTGAGCGTGAGATGGCCTGGATCGCCGATCAGTATCAGCGGATGAACACCACCGATATCAACGCCAAGGCCTGCGTTACCGGCAAGCCTTGAATGCCGGCGGGATTGCCGGGCGGGTCGGGGCCACCGGGCGCGGTGTACAATACGCCCTGCGTGAGTTTTTCCGCCATCCCGAAGATATCGCCAAGGCGGGTCTTGCGGGCACACTCAAGGGCAAGCGCATCATCGTGCAGGGGCTTGGCAATGTGGGCTATCACGCCGCCAAATTTCTCAGCGAAGAAGACGGCTCCCTCATCACAGGCATCATCGAACGGGACGGATCACTCTACCGGGCCGAGGGTCTGGACGTGGAGGCGGTGCACAACTGGATCGCCAAACATGGCGGCATCTCCGGCTACCCCGATGCCAAGCTGACAACAAACGGCGCTGAACTGCTGGAGCAAGAGTGCGATATCCTGATCCCGGCGGCCCTGGAGGGGGTGATCAATCTCTCCAATGCCGACCGTGTCAAGGCGCCCCTGATTATCGAGGCTGCCAATGGTCCGGTGACGGCGGGGGCGGACGAGATTTTGCGCGAAAAGGGCTGCGTGATCATTCCCGACATGTATGCCAATGCGGGCGGTGTGACGGTGTCCTACTTTGAGTGGGTCAAGAACCTGAGCCATATCCGTTTTGGTCGTATGCAGCGCCGTCAGGAAGAGGCCCGTCACCAGCTGGTGGTCGATGAGCTGGAAAGCCTGTCGGACAGTCTGGGCAAGGCATGGACACTGAAAGATGGCTTCAAGGAAAAGTATCTGCGCGGCGCCGATGAGCTGGAACTGGTCCGTTCCGGTCTCGATGACACCATGCGGATTGCCTACCAGTCGATGCGTGAAGTCTGGCACAGCCGCGATGATGTCACCGATCTGCGCACAGCCGCTTATCTGGTCTCTATCGGCAAGGTGGCTGCCAGCTACCGTGCCAAGGGGCTCTGAGGCTTCGCGTAAAATCTTGCCAGTTTTCTGGTATTATGGCGGGCCTCGTGCCCGCCATTTCTTTTTGCCGAAACGCCCAGTCTTTTGCCGAAACGTCTGGCGAAAAGGCCGCGATGACAAACATCTTTCGCCTCGTCTTTCTCCTGATCGTTCAGAGGGCTGGTATAAGCGCCGCAAACGGCATGACAGGTCGCATCTGGCACTAGACAGGGCTGCCTATTACAGGTCAGCTGCAGGCAAGAGCTTGCCTGTTGCAGAATTCTTTGTCTCTGGGGCTAGGCGGCTTGCGGCTTAGCCGCTAGCAATATCACAGGGTTATCACCGGCCACGGGTTGGGTGCGGATGGGATAGGGACGGGGAGAGGTGTGATGCGGTTTGCGGGGTGGCGGGTGCTCAAAGAAGGGCTCACCGGGAACAGGGGGTGGGGCCCGCATTGGCGCGACCCGGAACCCAAGCGCGAATATGATGTCATCATCATCGGCGGTGGCGGCCATGGCCTGGCGACCGCTTATTATCTGGCGGCAGAGCATGGCATCACCAATCTTGCGGTGCTTGAGCGCGGCTACCTTGGCGGTGGCAACGTCGGGCGCAACACCACCATTGTGCGCGCGAACTACTATCTGCCCGGCAACTCTGAATTCTATTCACATTCGCTGCGCCTCTGGGAGAGTCTGGAGCAGGAGCTGAATTACAACGCGATGATGTCGCAGCGCAGTATCCTCAATCTTTATCACAATGACAGTCAACGTGATGCGGCGGTGCGGCGGGGCAATTCCATCGTCAACCAGGGCGATGACGCTGAGCTGCTGGATCGCGAAGCGGTGGGCAAAAGCGCGCCCTATCTGAATTTTGACAACAACCGCTTTCCTATTCAGGGCGCGCTGATGCAGCGTCGCGCGGGCACGGCCCGCCATGATGCGGTGGCCTGGGGTTTCGCCCGTGGCGCTGATATGCGCGGGGTGGATCTGATCCAGAACTGTGAGGTCACCGGCATTGATGTCGAGGGGGGCAAGGTTACCGGCGTGCAGACCGTGCGCGGCCCGATCCGCGCCAAAAAGGTGGCCCTGGCAGCGGCCGGACGCAGCTCGCAGGTGGCGGCAATGGCAGGCCTGACCCTGCCGATTGAGAGCCACGTGTTGCAGGCTTTTGTCTCCGAAGGTGTTAAGCCGCTGATTGATCAGGTGATCACCTTTGCCGAAGGCCATCTCTATATCAGCCAGTCCGATAAGGGCGGATTGGTCTTTGGCAGTTATCTGGATTTCTACAGCTCTTATGCAGCGCGGGGCAATCTGCCCATGGTGGAACACACCATGGAGACCTGTGTTGCCATGGTGCCTGCCATCAGCAAGGCGCGGCTGCTGCGCAGCTGGGGCGGCATTATGGATATGACGCCGGATGGCTCTCCCATTATCGACCATTCCCCCATCGACGGTCTCTATCTCAACTGTGGCTGGTGCTACGGCGGATTTAAGGCAACGCCCGGTTCCGGCAATGCCTATGCGCATCTCATTGCCACGGACCGCCCGCATGGAGCGGCGACAAAGTTCAAACTGGACCGCTTTCGCTCGGGCCATGGTCTGATGGATGAGGAGGGCACCGGTGCGCAGCATAACCTTCACTGACCCGCAAAACTCTGGCACTCGCCGAACTGGCCGCCCGTATATCAACCCGTATATCAACCCGCATATCAAAAGGGAGCAGACCGCATGAGACTTACCTGTCCTCTTTGTGGTGAGCGTGATCGCCGGGAGTTTTATTACAAGGGGGCCGCGCTGCACCGCCCGGCCCCTGACGCCGATCTGGACGCCTGGCATGACTATGTGAACCTTCGTGAAAACCCGGCCGGGCCACTGGCGGAACTTTGGTATCATGAGATGGGCTGCGGCAGCTGGCTGACCGTCACCCGCAACACCGCGACGCATGAAATACTGGAGGTGGCGCTGGCCTCGACTTCTGGATTGGGAGGCCCCGCATGAGGATCGCAGGCAAGGGCCTCACCCAGGGGGCGAAATCCGTCAACTTTACCTTCAACGGCCAGCATATGATGGGCCTTGAGGGCGACACGCTGGCCTCGGCGCTTTTGGCCAATGATCGCCACCTGGTGGCGCGCTCGTTCAAATACCACCGGCCCCGCGGCATTCTGACCGCTGGCAGCGAAGAGCCCAATGCGCTGGTCACCCTCGGGACCGGGGCGGCGCAGGACCCAAATATTCGCGCCACCACCCAAGAGCTTTTTGAGGGGCTGGAGGCGCGCAGTCAGAACTGCTGGCCCTCGGTCGAACACGACATTCTGGCGGTGAACAATCTGGCGGCTCCGTTTTTTGGCGCCGGGTTTTACTATAAGACTTCATGTGGCCGACGGCCTTTTGGGAAAAACTGTACGAGCCGATGATCCGGCGCGCTGCCGGGCTTGGCGCGCTGTCGGGCGAGGCGGATACCGATAGCTATGAAAAGGCCTTTGCCTTTTGCGACCTGCTGGTGATCGGGTCTGGCCCTGCGGGGCTGATGGCGGCGCTGACGGCGGGGCGGGCCGGGGCTGATGTGTTGCTTTTGGAAGAAGACAGTCGCATGGGTGGCAGGCTTTTGGTTGAGCGCGAAGAGATCAGCGGCAAACCGCGGTCGACTGGCTGGCCGAAACCCTGTCAGAGCTGGAGGCGATGGACAACGTGCGGCTGATGTCTCGCACGGCGGTGACCGGCGCCTATGATCAGGGCACCTATGGCGCCCTTGAACGGGTGAGCCATCATCTGCCACGCAACCATTCCCTGAAGGGCAGCCACCGCCCGCGCGAATGTTTCTGGCGCATCGCCGCCAAACACTGCGTGCTGGCGGCAGGCGCGCTTGAACGTCCCGTGGCCTTTCGCAACAATGACCGGCCCGGCGTGATGATGGCAGGTGCGGTGCGGGCCTATCTCAACCGCTGGGGCGTGGCCCCCGGTGAGCGGATTACGTTGTTTGCCAATAATGATGATGCCCACCGCACCGCCCGCGATCTGGCAGCGGCAGGCGTGCATCTGGCGGCGGTGATCGACAGCCGTCATGACGCCCCCGACAGTGATCTTTTCCCGGTCCTGAAAGGCGCGCAGGTTTGCAACACCAGCGGCGGCAAAAGGCTCGAGAGCATCACCGTGCGCTCTGTGCGGGGTGAGGAAAAAATCCAGACGGATTGCCTTGCGATGTCCGGCGGCTGGAACCCTTCGGTGCATCTGACCTGCCATCTTAATGGGCGCCCCACATGGCGGCGCGATCTGCTGGCCTTTGTGCCCCAGCCCGATGCGGTGCCGGGGCTGCGCGCCGCAGGCGCCTGCAATGGCACCTTTTCAACCCATGGCGCGCTGAGCGAAGGCGCTGCTGCCGCGTCAGAGGTGCTTGAGGCGCTGGGCCTTGCGCGGCATGGCGCACCACTGCCGCAGGCCGAAGACGCCCCCTACCGGATCGCGCCCCTCTGGGCGGTTCCGGGCAAGGGGCGGGCTTGGCTTGATTTTCAGAACGATGTCACGGGCAAGGACGTGAGCCAGGCGGCGACGGAGAACTTTCGCTCGGTCGAGCATATGAAGCGCTACACCACCCAGGGTATGGCCACAGATCAGGGCAAGAACTCTAACGTGGCGGCGCTGGCCGTGCTGGCGGATGTGACGGGCCGGTCGATTCCTGAAACGGGCACCACCACCTTTCGCCCGCCTATTGTTCCGGTTGCGATTGGCGCCTTGGGGGCGGGCGCGGCAGATCAGGGGTTCAAACCACAACGCTTTCTCACCTCGCATGAGGTGGCGGAGGAGCGCGGCGCCAGTCAGCTTGAGGTGGGGCTGTGGTATCGGGCAGCCTATTTTGCCAAACAGGGCGAGACCAGCTGGCGGCAATCCTGTGACCGTGAGGTCATGTATGTGCGCAAGGCGGTTGGCGTCTGTGATGTCTCAACCCTGGGCAAGATCGACATAAGGGGCCGGATGCGGCCAAATTGCTGGATTTCGTCTATAGCAATACCTTTAGCACCCTGAAACAGGGGCGGGTGCGCTATGGGCTGATGCTGCGTGAAGATGGCTTTGTCATGGATGACGGCACCACCGCGCGGCTGGGGCCCAACCACTATGTGATGACCACCACGACGGCAGCCGCAGGCGAAGTCATGGCGCATCTGGAGTTCATCCTGCAGGTGCTGCACCCTGAGTGGGACGCGCGTGCGATCTCTGTCACCGAACACTGGGCACAGTTTGCTGTGGCGGGTCCCAAATCGCGCGAGCTGCTGAACGGTTTGCTTGACCAGCCCATTGATGGCGACAGCTGGCCCTTCATAGCCTGCGGCGAGGTCTCTGTGCTGGGCGTCAAGGGCCGGCTGTTCCGCATCTCCTTTTCCGGTGAAGAGGCCTATGAGCTGGCGCTGCCGGCCTGCTATGGCGACAGCCTGTTCCGCAGCCTGCTGGCCCGGGCCGAAGGTCTGGGCGGAGGCGCCTATGGAATGGAGGCGCTGAATGTTCTCAGGATCGAGAAGGGCTTTATCACCCATGCCGAGATCAATGGCACGGTGACGGCGCATGATCTGGGGATGGCGGGGATGCTGTCCAAGAAGAAAGCCTTTATTGGTCAGGCCATGGCGGCGCGCCCTGGTCTGGTCGATCCGGAGCGGATGCAGATGGTGGGGCTGAAACCCATCGGGGCCGTCAAAGAGCTGAGCGCCGGTGCGCATCTCTTCAGCCCCGAAGACCCGGTGGAGCGGATCTTTGATCAAGGCTATGTGACCTCGGCTGGGTTCTCACCCCTGATGGGGCATATGATCGCGCTGGGCTTTCTGAAGCAGGGGGTAAACCGGATCGGCGATGAGATCCGTCTGGTGGATCACATGCGCGGCATTGATACGCTCTGCGAGGTGGTGGAGCCGGTGTTTTTTGATCCAGAGGGAGAACGGACCCGTGGCTGAACTACTTGCAAAAACCGCCTGCGCTGGGTTGTTGCCGCTCACC
The DNA here is from genome assembly GCF_002087335.1 of Pseudophaeobacter leonis. Taxonomy (GTDB): domain Bacteria; phylum Pseudomonadota; class Alphaproteobacteria; order Rhodobacterales; family Rhodobacteraceae; genus Pseudophaeobacter; species Pseudophaeobacter leonis. Next base: position 61,818 of record NZ_MWVJ01000016.1, on the reverse strand, counting down.
GTTGGGGGGCTGTCTTTGTCCGAAAGCGCGCCTGCTGCCCTGACAACCCTGGCACCCTACCGTGGTCAGGAGCAGGCCTTGTCAAAGGCTTTGATGGCGGCGCATGGGCTGGGCTTTCCTGCTATCCATGCCTCAACCCAGGGCAAAAAGGACGCGCGGGCCATCTGGTTTGGCCGTGATCTGGCGCTTCTGATTGGCCCAGAGCCGGACTCACGGCTGGCACAGCATGCAGCGCTGAGCGATCAAAGCCAGGGCTGGGCCGTGGTGGAGCTTGCGGGCGTTGGGGCGGCAGAGGTGCTGGCGCGGCTTTGCCCGGTGGATTTACGCGCAGCCGCCTTTCCGGTCGGCGCATCTTTGCGCACCGAGGCCAAGCACATGATGGTCTCGATCAGTCGCCTTGGGGAAGATCGCTTTCAGATCATGGTGTTCCGTTCCATGGCGCGGACTTTGATCCACGATCTTAAAACAGCGATGGAAGCCGGGGCGGCGCGGGGGTAATCTGCCTGAATCATCAACTGATTCCGGGAGCGATCCATGATCCGCATCACCCTCGTGGCGGCCCTTTTGGCTGTACCTGCCTATGCAGCTGAAAGAAAAGAAGAAAGCTGCAAATACCAGGGCCAGGTCATGGCTGCTGTGCAGGCCGCCCGTCTTGACCGTGTGGCCCAGGCTGATGTGGAGCAGGTCATTCTCGACAGTGAACCTGCGTGGCCGGAAAAATACTCCAAGGCCATTCCCCAGCTGACGGCGCATATCTATGCCATGAAGCGGCGGGATCTGAAGGCCACTGATTTTGGCCCTCTGCTTGAGCAGCAATGCCTGGAAAACTGGGAGCAGATCCAGGCCATGCAAAAACAGCTGAAATCGAACTAGATGTCTTTAACGCCCGGGTTCATGGATGAATTGCGCAGCCGTATCAGCATTTCTGATGTTGTCGGCCGCAAGGTCATGTGGGATCAGCGAAAATCCAATATGGGCAAGGGCGACCTCTGGGCGCCATGTCCCTTTCATCATGAAAAAAGCGCGTCATTTCATGGGGATGACCGCAAGGGCTATTACTATTGCTTTGGCTGTCAGGCCAAGGGCGATGCGCTGAAATTCATCCAGGAGACCGAAAACGTCGGCTTTATGGAGGCGGTTGAGATCCTTGCCAGAGAGGCTGGGATGGAGATGCCAGCGCGCGACCCCAAGGCGAAACAAAAGCAGGACCGCCGCAGCCTTTTGGTTGAGGTGATGGAGCAGGCGGTGCAGTTCTTCCGTCTGCAGCTCAAAACCAATACTGCCGGGCCCGCGCGTGCCTATCTGCAGAAACGCGGTCTGACACCGGCCTGCGCTGGATCGTTGGGAGATCGGTTTTGCCCCGGATGGCTGGCAGAACCTGTGGGACCATCTGCGCGGCAAAAGCGTGCCCGAAGATCTGATCATGGCGGCAGGACTGGCCAAACCCTCGACCAAGGGCGGCAGGTCTTATGATACCTTTCGCAACCGGATCATGTTCCCAATCCGCGATGCGCGGGGCCGGGCCATTGCCTTTGGCGGCCGCGCGATGGATCCCAATGACAATGCCAAATACCTGAACTCTCCCGAGACCGAATTGTTCGACAAGGGCCGCAGCCTGTACAACCATGCGCCCGCCCGCGCAGCAGCCGGGCGCGGCACGCCTTTGGTCGTGGCCGAGGGCTATATGGATGTGATCGCGCTGTCCGAGGGCGGCTTTGTGTCGTCGGTGGCCCCCCTGGGCACGGCCGTGACGGAAAACCAGCTGCAGAATGAGGTGGCGCAGGCGGACGAGCCGATCATTGCGCTGGACGGCGATAAGGCCGGTATCAACGCGGCCATGCGATTGATTGATTTGGCACTGCCGCTGCTGCAGGCGGGAAAATCCCTGCGGTTTGCCATTATGCCCGACGGGCAGGACCCCGATGATCTGATCAAGAGCCAGGGGCCGCAGGCGGTACAGGCGGTGCTGGATCAGGCCCTGCCCATGGTAAAGCTGCTGTGGCAGCGCGAAACCGAAGGTCGCGTCTTTGACAGCCCGGAGCGTAAGGCGTCGCTGGACAAGGCGCTGCGGGAGAAAATCAAGCTGATCCGGGATCCGTCGATCCGCAAACACTATGGCGATGACATTCAGGATCTGCGCTGGACCCTGTTTCGCGGCAACCGCCCCGAGGGTGGCGGGCGTGACTTTCAGCCGGGTAACTTTGCTGACGAGGGATGGAAGGGCGGCCGCAAGGGCGGCTTTGGCGATGGCTCCCGAAAGCCCTGGAAGGGACAAAAGGTAGCGCCCGCGCCAATGGCAAGCACCCGCAGCTCGGTTGTGGCGGCGGCAGATGATGCGGGCCTGGTGCGGGTGCGTCAGGCGGTGGTGCTGGCCGGGGCGATCTCGACCCCTGAGGTGATTGGCGAATTCGAAAGCAACCTGGAGCGTATGCATTGTGCCGACCCGGAGCTTGCGCGCTTGCGCGACCAGGTGTTGCGCTATGGCATTGATGCACCACTGGGTCTGAAAGACCGGATCCTGGAAAACCTTGGTCCCCAGGCTCTTGAAAACCTGATGGGCCTTCGCCATGTGGCAATCATCCCCTGCCTGCGCAGATCTGATGATACCGAGGCGGCGCGCCTGACGTTGGCTGAAGAATTTGCCAAACTGGAAGCTTTGCTGGGGCTGGATGCTGAACTGGCTGAGGCGACAGAGGACCTGACAGGGCTGGCGGATGAGGCTTTGACCTGGCGTCTGAAACAGGCGGCAGAAGCGCGCAACCGGGCCGTGCGCAGTGAGAATGACGACAAGGCCAACTATGATGTGGGTGAGAACGGCGCGCGCCTCGACCGCGAGGAACGCGACGCTTTTGGAGCCCTTTTGGACAAGATTGGTTTCTCTCAAAAGTGATTCGTGGGGCCCGCGAGTCGTTTTGGTAAGGAAGTGCCAAAGAAAAAACGCTAAACCGGGTGACGAATCACACGATTGCGCTAATGATTCGCTGATCCGAATCGCCCAGCCTCTCAGGGAGCATTGAATGGCCGCCAAAGATAATGATGACCGTAAGCCTGACAATCAGGACGCTGAAATCTCGCTGGACATGAGCCAGGCTGCAGTCAAAAAGATGATCGCTGAAGCCCGTGAGAAGGGCTATATCACCTATGACCAGCTCAATCAGGTGCTGCCGCCGGACCAGGTTAGCTCGGAGCAGATCGAAGATGTGATGTCGATGCTGTCCGAGATGGGCATCAATATTATCGAAGATGAGGAAGTCGAAGAGGAAGAGCAAAAGGGCTCAACCGAACTGGTTTCCGCAGACAGCCCGCGCGAAGTCGCGGTTGCAGGCGCCGCAGCCGAGAAGCTGGATCGCACCGATGACCCGGTGCGCATGTATCTGCGCGAAATGGGCACGGTTGAGCTCTTGAGCCGTGAAGGCGAGATCGCTATTGCCAAGCGCATTGAGGCTGGCCGCAACACGATGATTGCCGGGCTTTGCGAAAGCCCGCTGACCTTTCAGGCGATCTCCATCTGGCACGACGAACTTTTGTCCGAAGACATTTTGCTGCGCGATGTGATCGATCTTGAGGCGACTTTTGGCAATCAGCTGGATGAGGATGGCGAAACTGCCGTGCCGGTTGTGCCTGTGGTGCCGGGGGCCGCTCCTGTGGCCGAACCCGCCAAGGCAGAAACCCCCGAACTGGACGCCGATGGCAACCCCATTGCCTCGGACGATGACGATGACGAAGACGAGCAGGCCAATATGTCGCTTGCGGCGATGGAAGCGGCCCTGAAGGATCGTGTTCTGACCGAGCTGGAACGCATTTCGACCGATTTTGCCCAGCTCTCTGAGATGCAGGACAGCCGGATTTCGGCCACTCTGAACGAAGAGGGCTCTGTCAGCACAAAGGACGAGGCGACCCATCAAGCGCTGCGCTCGGAGATTGTTGAGCTGGTGAATGGTCTTCACCTGCATAACAACCGGATCGACGCGCTGATTGACCAGCTTTATGGCATCAACCGCCGCGTCATGCAGATTGACAGCTCGATGGTAAAGCTGGCCGACCAGGCCCGTATCAACCGCCGTGAATTTGTTGACGCCTACCGGGGCCGTGAGCTTGACCCCAACTGGCTGACCGACATGGGCGAAAAGCCCGGTCGTGGCTGGCAGATGTTCATTGAGCGCTCCACCGATAAGGTCGAAGAGCTGCGCGCCGATATGGCCCAGGTCGGCCAATACGTCGGTCTCGACATTTCTGAATTCCGCCGCATCGTGCAGCAGGTTCAGAAAGGCGAGAAAGAGGCGCGTCAGGCCAAGAAAGAAATGGTCGAGGCCAACCTGCGTCTGGTGATCTCGATTGACAAAAAATACACCAACCGTGGCCTGCAGTTCCTTGATCTCATCCAGGAAGGCAACATCGGTCTGATGAAGGCTGTGGACAAGTTCGAATACCGCCGTGGATACAAATTCTCCACCTATGCCACCTGGTGGATTCGCCAGGCCATCACCCGCTCGATTGCCGATCAGGCCCGCACCATCCGCATCCCGGTCCATATGATCGAGACCATCAACAAGCTGGTCCGCACCGGCCGTCAGATGCTGCACGAGATTGGCCGCGAGCCAACCCCGGAGGAGCTGGCCGAAAAGCTGCAGATGCCGCTGGAGAAGGTCCGCAAGGTGATGAAAATCGCCAAAGAGCCGATCTCTCTGGAAACCCCGATTGGCGACGAAGAAGACAGCCAGCTGGGCGATTTCATCGAGGACAAGAATGCTGTGCTGCCGCTGGACAGCGCCATTCAGGAAAACCTCAAGGAAACCACCACCCGGGTGCTGGCCTCTCTGACACCACGTGAGGAACGCGTTCTGCGGATGCGCTTTGGCATCGGTATGAACACCGACCACACGCTCGAAGAGGTCGGTCAGCAGTTTAGCGTGACGCGCGAACGGATCCGGCAGATCGAGGCCAAGGCGCTGAGAAAACTGAAGCACCCCAGCCGAAGCCGCAAGTTGCGCAGCTTTCTGGATCAGTAAAGAAACGGGCGTCCTCAGGGGCGCCCTTTTTCTTTGGGAGCAGTTCAGCCTATGCTGGCCGCTCAGTTTAGGGGGTGGATTTGGCAATGCGGCAGGCTGGCGATCTCATCGTGTTTGACGGCGAATGCGTGCTGTGTTCGCATTTCTTTCGCTTCATGCTGCGCCATGACACAGCACAACGCTTTTCCTTTGCCACCGCGCAGTCAGAACTCGGGCAGAGGCTCTATCGCGACCTGGGCCTGTCGACGGATGACTATGAAACCAAACTGGTCATAGTTAACGGCCAGACCTTTCAGCGTTTGGATGGCTTTGCTGCCGCGATGCGGGCTTTGCCCGGTGCTTGGCGGATCCTTGGGCTGTGCCGCCTTTTGCCCGGTTTTGTGAAAGACCCGCTGTATCTGTCCATTGCCCGCAACCGCTATCGTATCTTTGGCCGGGCCAAGACCTGCATGGTGCCGGACCCTGAGGTTCAGGCACGGTTTTTGGACTGGAAACCTGCAAAAGACACAGGCGCTCGTTAACTATTCTTTAACTACCGTCTTGCTGGACGCGGCCAATCCCCCCTAGGATGCAGACAGCCGCTGGGCCGCTCTTGAACACCAACCGCCTTTGGGGGACCGATGTCTACAAATCAGAACCTGACCACGGCGCTGACTGCGCTGGAAGAACACCTTAAAACCTTGCAGGCCCTGACCGACGCCAATGAATTCATGGTGACGGCCCTGAAGGAACAGGGCGATGCCCTGAAGCATATGGAGGCAGAGCCTGCCCGTGAGCTGCTGCGTGGCCAGGCGCGGGCGCGGTTCAGCCCGGATCAGGGCGACGCGCCAGATGCCGCAGTGTTGAACGTGTTGGAGCAAAGCCTTGGCAGGGGGCTGGGAGCTCAGATTATTCCCTTTCCCGGCAGCGCTGTAAAAGAGCATAGCTAACCCAAAGGCACAAAGGCCGATGAGTGATGGCGCGAGGCAAGCCCTTATCCTCTGATATGTCCCTGGTCCTCTTTTATCCTCTGGTCCGGCATGCGCCTGAGCGCTCTTCTTGGCTGCCTTCAGGGCAGAGGTGGAGCCATCTTTTGGCGCCTCCCCTTGGAACCCAGCCATAGTTTTCCTATGTAGGTCCAAGACAAGGGAAAGCATTTTATGAAAAATACACTCATTGCATTTGGCCTGACTGCGACGCTGATGGCCCCGCTTAGCGCCGAAGCCTTTACCACGGCGCGCGGTGTGCGGGTCAATCCGGTTGATGATCTGGTTTTTGAGGTCATCCCAAAAAGCTCTGGTTCATATAGTGACTTTTGGTGTGGCGCATCGGAATACGCCCGCCGGGTCAAAGGCGCGTCCTGGACAGATCGCATCTATGTGGTGCAGGGCCGCAGCACCAGTGTCACCACCGGGCGACGCTCTGCTGTTCAGTACACTCTTTCCCCGGCCGAAGTTGGCGTAGCTCCGCCGCCGCAGGGATGGTTGGCGCTGGGGATCAAGGCCGGTGACAGTATGTCAGTGCAACAAGCCAATACCTATTGCATGCAAACCCCAATTGCGCGCAATTGATCAGGGCTCAGCCCATTCTGGTGAGGCCGAAACAGCAGCGCACTGCGAGCCCGCGCCCCTGCCTGCGCCAGGGGCAGGAGTGCGGACAGGAGCCCGGACAGGGCCGCGCTCTGCTCTTCCGGGCCACTGCCGTTGCGCAGGCCTGATTAAACAACGGAAGATGGCCGACTGCTGCTATCTCACAGTTGCGTGTCGCACATAACCGTTACTGGAGCTGTGCCTGAGACTGTATATCCTGCAGGCGCAGGCTCGATGCCGCACCAATTTTGTATGAGTGAGGGTATTATGAAAAAACTATCTTTGGCAGTCTTCGCGGTCAGCCTCTCAGGCCTTGTCTTTGCCGGTCCGGTTTCGGCCTTTACCTCACGGGATGGCGCCCGCGTCAATCCGGTTTCTGATACGGTTTTTGAGGTGGTGCCGCGGGGCGGCGGGCTGGGTCGTAATTTCTGGTGCTCCGCAGGGGACTATGCCCATAGGGCGCTAAAGGCCCCCTGGCAGGCACAGCTCTATATCTTTCGGGAGCGTGGGCCCAGCGAGACGACAAACAGGCGTTCTGCGCTACAGTTTACCCTTCAGTCCAGCCTTGCCGGATCCCCTGCTGCAAACAGCTATGGCAGCGTCAACTCACTGGCGCGGGGCGACAATATGCGGGTGCGCGATGCGTTCAACTTTTGTAATCAATTGCCTGCGGGCTTTTGACGTTAGGCTCATTTGGCCGTTTGGGCAGATCCTGTTACACTCTGATCTCGACCGAAGTACTGCTGGGATGCTGAGGGGTGGGATGCTGAAAGCCGGGATGCTGAGGGCTGGGATTTAGAGAGCTGGGATTTAGTGAGCTGGGAGGCTGAACCTGTGGCACATATTGAAAGCAGCCGCAGGCTGAAAAAGACATTTTCGCAGCGGCTCTGGTGGCGCTGACCTGCTTTCCCTATAGCGCGCAGGCCTGGTGGGCCTGGAACCGTCACGAAGTGCTGCCGGTTTCCGAGGGTGTCTGGGAGGTTGTGAGCCGTGTCGGCTCCGGGGCGCAGGATTATTGGTGCGGCATTGGTGATTTTGCCTTAGGGCAGCTGCGCACCCAAGCGACCCAGCGGATCTATATCTGGCAGGGGATTGGCCCGTCAGTACACCGTCCCGGGCGCAAAGCAGTTCAGTTTTCCCTGACACCCCCTCCGGGCAGTGATACCACGCCGCGCCTGTCGTTGAGCGTAAAGGCACTGGGTGACAATCTGAATGCAGCGACTGCGCGGAGCTACTGCACGGACTGGTTCGAGGATCGGTTTTTCCGGCTTCATTGATCGGGAACGCGGTGGGTTGCTCTTGCGAAATCTTGCCTGCCGCGACAGATTTGATGCATGCAAAAGCAATTTGAAATTAGCACGCAGGGCCCGGGCCTGTATGAGTTCACCGCAGATTTACGGCACTGGCTGGCAGAGGCTGCAATCTCCTGCGGGCTTGTGACGCTGTTTGTCCGCCACACCTCCTGCTCTTTGTTGATCCAGGAAAACGCCGACCCTGAGGTCCAGGGCGATTTGCAGGCGTTTTTTACCCGCTTGGTGCCGCCGTCCGATCACCCTTCAATGCGCTATCTGCGCCATACTTATGAGGGGCCGGACGATATGCCCGCGCATATCAAGGCGGCGATGCTGCCCGTCAGCCGGTCTATCCCTGTCACAAATGCAGAGCTGGCCCTGGGCACCTGGCAGGGGGTCTACCTGTTTGAGCACCGCGAAGCACCTCATCGTCGCAAGGTTTTGGCGCATATCAGCCTTTGAGCCGCTTGATCTAGCGGTTGAATTTCTCCTCTACCCAATTCCTAGCGGCTGGCCTATAGTTGTGGATAAGTGTGCAGATTTTGGCACAAATGATAGGTATTGAGAAAAGGGGATCGGCAGATGCGCTGTCCGTTTTGCGGGAATATCGACACTCAGGTTAAAGACTCTCGCCCGGCCGAGGATCACGTATCGATCCGTCGGCGCCGCTTTTGTCCTGCCTGTGGCGGCCGTTTTACCACCTATGAGAGGGTCCAGTTGCGCGGTCTGGTGGGGGTCAAAACCAACGGCAAACGCGAAGATTTTGATCGCGACAAGCTAGAGCGCTCGATCCGTATTTCGATGCAAAAACGCCCGATTGACCCGGAGCGGATTGATCAGATGATCTCTGGCATTGTGCGCCGACTTGAAAGCATGGGCGAGGCGGATATCTCCTCGAGCAAGATCGGCGAGATCGTGATGGAGGCCCTGGCGCGGATTGATACCGTGGCCTATGTGCGCTTTGCCAGCGTTTACAAAAACTTCCAGGCGGCTGATGATTTTGAGGATTTTGTCCACGAATTGCGGCCACAGGTTCCTCCCGGAGAAGAGTGAACCCCACACAAAAGAGAGCGCTCTGTCGCGGTGCACAAGAGGTGACTGCGGCAGTATTTCAACGGACGAGGCTCAGCAATGCCCGGATCGCTACAGGTCCAATTGGAACAGGCCTGATTGACACGGGCCTGATTGATACAGGCCCGATCTGTATTGGCCCGATCCGGGTGTGAGGCTGACAGGAATTGGCGGACGAAACGTGACGCATACGGATACCAGGTATATGGCCCTGGCCCTGTCGCTTGGGCGGGGCGGGGAGGGCAATTGTTGGCCTAACCCAGCCGTGGGCTGTGTGGTGGTGCGCGAGGGGCGCATTGTCGGGCGCGGCTGGACCAAACCCGGAGGGCGTCCGCATGCCGAAACCGAAGCGCTGGCACAGGCTGGCGCTCTGGCGCAGGGCGCGACCGCCTATGTGACGCTTGAGCCCTGCTCGCATCAGGGCAACACTGCCCCCTGTGCCCAGGCCTTGATTGACGCTGGTGTGTCTCGGGCGGTCGCGGCGATCGGCGACAGTGATCCCCGGGTTTCGGGGCAGGGGTTTGAGATGCTGCGCCGCGCAGGAATCTCGGTCAAAACCGGGGTGTTGGCCGAGGAGGCCGCCCGTGACCACGCAGGATTTTTCTTCAAGACAGAACAGGGGCGCCCGCTGGTGACGCTCAAGATGGCCAGCAGTTTTGATGGGCGCATTGCCACCGGGACGGGCCAAAGCAAATGGATCACCGGACCAGAAGCCCGCCGTGCGGTGCATGCCATGCGGGCGCGGCACGATGCGGTCATGGTTGGCGGAGGCACGGCGCGCGCGGATGATCCATCGCTGACCGTGCGTGATCTTGGCGTCGCGCATCAGCCGGTGCGGGTGGTGATTTCGCGCCATCTGGATCTGCCGCTGATCAGCCAGCTGGCCCGCTCAGCGCGGGATGTACCGCTCTGGCTCTGCCATGGGCAGGGGGCTGATATGGAACGCAAACAGGCCTGGGAGGGCCTGGGCGCGCGTCTTCTGCCCTGTGCCAGTCGCGGCATACAACTGGACGCGCATGATATTTTGCAACAGCTTGGCAAGGCCGGGCTGACCCGGGTGTTTTGTGAAGGGGGCAGTGCCCTGGCGGCCTCGCTGCTTGCCTTTGATTTGGTGGACGAGCTGATTGGCTTTACCGCCGGGCTTGGCATTGGCGCTGAGGGCCTGCCCTCGATTGGCGCGCTGGGGCTTGGTAGTCTTGAGGCGGCCAACAGATTTGATCTGATTGAGGTTGGCCCGATTGCTGCGGATGTAATGCACCGCTGGCAACGCGCCAGCTGAGATTGGCTGTGAGGTTGGCGGAGATCGGCTGTGATGCGTCCGGTGTGTTCAGCCCCGCCGCCAAAGATGTGCATAGGTGGCAAAAACCCCCTGCAGTTTTGCCAAGGCCCTGTTGCCAAGGCCCGGATTGGGCTGAACGCCTGAGATCAAGCGCTCGACCACCACTTCGGGCGGGCAGGGCTGGCGGGTGATGGGGTCAAAGTAACGCGGATAGTCAATGAGGACGGCATGGGCGAGGCCCAGAAGCTCGGGGCGGGCCTTGCGCCAGGCGGGCGCTGTTCGTTTGTCCTGCGTCAGGCCCCAGCCGGCATAGAACGGCACGCCCAGCGGTGTTACCTTGACGCCCCGCAACAGGGCTTCGAACCCGAGCAGAGAGGTCATGGTCCAGACCTCCTGCACCATATCCAGCAGCGCCATGGGGTCGCTGTTGCTGGCCACCACATCAGCGAGGTGCTCTGGCACGATTTCCCCCGGACGCAGGCCCGCTTCGACATCCGGGTGGGGTTTGTAGATGATAACGGCCTTTGGGTTGGCTTTGCGGGTAGCGCGCAGCAGCGCGAGGTTGGTCTTGATGCGGCCGCATCCGGCCAGGATCGAGGCATCGTCTTCGATCTGCCCCGGCACCAGAATGCGATGGCCGGGGGGCGATCAGGCACCTCGCCGGTCAGGTTGTATGTTGACAGGCTGTTGCGGATCAGCTGCTGCACCAGCGCTTCGGCCCGCAGCGCCTCGTAGGGGCCGAGGTCAGCCCGTTTTGCGATCAGGTCATCCAGATCTGACGGCTGGCGCGGATCATAGTATATGCCCTGACGGTCCAGCACCAAAGACATCGGCGGCACCAGTTTGGCGCCCAACCCACGCGAGCGCAAAAAGCCATCTTCAACATGGGTGGCCCCGGCGTGGCTCTTGGTGGCCTTGCCAGCCCAGACCATCCAGTTGCGACCGCTTTTGCGGGCTTTTTCCGGCTCTTCAGTGAATTGCAATCTCTTCGTTTGACCAAAGAAGCCCTGCAGCGGCTTGCGCTTCCACAGCCGCATGCCAGAGGCCGTCCAGCCCGCCCTGTCCTGACGCCGGGCCCGGGCGCTGGCTTCAAGGCAGTCGATCACCCGCTCCAGCGCGCAAAGCCGGTTGGTGAAAGGATCATACCAGGTTGGATAGAGAAACATCGCTGCCGAAAACAACTGCGCCCGCGTCAGTTTGCGTTGCCGCCGCGTGACCGGGTCTTCGTCCTGGGTGAGGCCCCAGCCTGCATAAAAGGGCTGACCAAAGACGCGGGGTTTGTGGCCGGCAAGAATGGCCTCAAAGCCGAGCTGAGAAGAGACCGTGTAGACGGCAATTGCCCCCTCAAGCAGGGCCCAGGGCGAGACGGCGGCGCTGAACAGCGAGATGCGTCCCTGCGCGTCCTTGTCGGTGAAATGGCCGGGACGATGGCCTTCGCGCGTTTCCGGGTGAGTTTTGATCAGGATGCGGGCGCCGGGGCTCTCCTCCTGGGCGAAAACCAGCATTTCACAAAAGCGGGCACGATCCGCCCTAGACGCCGTGACCGATGCATCCCCGCGCAGCTGGTCCACCACCAGAACATAGCCGGGGTCCGGAACTGGCGCCTCGGGAGAAAAGCTGTTGTATTTGCTCAGATGCGCGTCCTGCAAACGACCAATGGCGTTGCGGGCACGCCGCATCATATGGCTGTCATCCAGCGGGTGAGTGGCCAAAAGCTCTTCCAGATCGGAAGGGGCGGAGGGGTCGAAATACAGCCCCTTGCGGTCCAGCAGCAATCCCAGCGGCGGCTCGCCTGAGCGGCCCGGGTGGATGGAACGCAGAAAGGCGTCTTCGACCCGCAGCAGTTTGGCGCCGTGTTTTGCCAAACTGCTGCGGCCGCGATGCGCGGTGGGAGAGTTGCCCCATATGCCGACATAATCACCCGTCTGCGGCAGGCCGAGGCGGATTTGATAGCCAGCCAGGCCAAGGATGCGCCGCAGCCGCGTTTGGGTCAGAAACCCCCCATTGTAAACAAAAAGCCGAGAGCCCTGGCCCCCGGCTTTTGATGTGATTTTTGATGTGGCTGATGAGCCGGTCATACCATTAGCTGCCAAACAGGGTTTGGACGCTGGCAAGCGGTGTCAGCGGGCTGGCAAGCAGCGAGATCGTCTTGGTCCACTGGGCGTAGGGTGCTTCGGTGACATAAAGCGTGTCCTCGTCACGCACCACAAAATCGCGGGCGACGAACAACCCGTTTGGCTGGGTCAGGTTCAGGACATAGACCATGCGCTGCGCACCGATAAGGTCATCGCGTCCCAGCACCTGATTGGCAATTTCTGCGGGCTCATTGCGAAACACAAAGACGCCGGTCGGGTCAGAGGTGGTTGAGATCAGGCCGCCGACCTGTGCAATCGCTTCCAGAGCGGAGAGGTCCTGGCTCTCAAAGGCGACACGTGCCTGCGCGCTGGTGGCACCAAGAGCGGTAAAGGAACGGCTGTCGGCTTCAACCAGAATGCGGTCGCCGCCGCGCAGGGCGATGTCCAGCTCTGGGTGCTTGAACAGATCCTGGAACCAGATCTTGCCCTGTTGTGATCCCCGGATCACGGTGATCTGGGCAATCTCAGGCTCAATCGCCACGCCGCCGGCCCGGGCCAGCATAGTTGACAGAGTCCGGGTTGGGCGCTCAATGGCATAGACGCCCTGACCGCCAACCGCGCCGGTCAGGCTGACGGTGGAGCCATCACCCGCCACGCGGCGCACCTGCACCTGTGGGTCCGGGGTCTGGTCTTCTAGCTTTTTGGTGATGACTTCGCGCAGCTGATCGGGGGTGTTCCCCGAGGCGCGCAGGCGGCCAGCATAGGGCACAAAGATATAGCCGGCACTGTCGACCTGCACTTCTTCGAGAGCGGTGGCATTGGTGGCTTCGCTTGCCAGCAGACCGTCGTCGACGTTTTCCCAGATTGTCAGGCCCAGCACGTCGCCCGGACGGATGGTGTCTGATGTAAGGCGGCCGGCATTGACAAAGCTCTCTGAGAACCCGAGGGCGGGAACAACAGCCGTGGCGCGGGTCACGCGGTCATTGACGGATACGATAAAGGCATCGCCTTCTTTTTGCACGGATCCGGCGAAAATTTCACGTTTATTGGGGCCGACTTTAGGCAGACTGCAAGAGGCGGCCAGCGCCAGTGCAGCCAGAATCGCAAAGGGCCGTGCCCAGCGAAGGGGTACGTTTTTCACTGCTCGGTCTCCTCGACCTATTATTATTCTGCCTCAGTTTTTTAGCCAGACTAACGCGGTATCAGGAGAAAATCCAGTCTTGCGAGAGGTTTCGCTCACCGGACCAGGGATAACTGTTGCCGCGGAGCCGCTGTGCCATGACGCAGGGCATCATAGGGGTCATGCGGGCTGAGCATCATGTCGACCACATGGCGCAGCAGTTGGCGCCGACCGGAGCGAGAATAACACCCGCCTGGAACCTGTGAGGTCTCCAGCAGATAGCGGCGGTAGTCCTTGTAGGCGCGATTGTCAGGCCGGGCCGGGGTGGCAAAGAACTGCGCCAGGGTCTGGTCCGAGGTGAACTCCTCTTTGTCATAGACGGCCGCGCCAAAGTTTTTGAGCGGAATGCCCCCCCACAAAACCTGCTGGCCGGCCGTAGAGTTGACGGTGACGGCAGTCCGGGCTTCGTTCAGCAGCTCGGCAAGCTTGCCGCCACGCACATAGTGGACGCGGTTCTCTATGCCATGGGCCTTCGCCAGACGGCGCAGCTCGCGGCGGATCGGGCTGCGGCCATCTTCCAACGGGTGGGCCTTGATTACCAGATGGTGGTGGCGCGGCGCGCCAGCGGCAAACCCGGAGAGGACCTCGGCCAGAAAATCGCCCATGCTGTCAAACGGTGAATGCATCTGAAACGAGCTGTCGTGTTCCAGCTGCAAAAGCGCCAGATGATAGGGGAAACCCCCATTGCGAATACGGCGGGTGGCGCGGCGCCGCTCGAGGGCCTGCAGCGGCATCAGCAGCAACCGCTTGAGGTAGAGCTGGAATTCGCGGGTGACCGGCAGGGCGCGATGCGGCTGAAAGTTGCGATAGCTGCGGTTCCAGAACATCACAAACCAATGATACAGCGCGCCGTAAAACACATGCTGGCGCATATCGCCCCAATGGGACGGCGGCAGGGGTGCCTCCAGATCCGAGCGTTCCAGTGCGGCCTGCATCTCGCTAACGGTGGTCTGCATCAGGCGTGAATTTCCGTTAGAGCCATCGCGCTCATAGGTGACCCAATAGGGCCGCAGGTAGCCCTCTTCAAAAACATGGACCTGAAGGCCCAGGGCCTTGGCGGCGGCTATGGCCTGGGCATGGATCGGGCGGGTGTCGCCATAGAGCACGATATCGGTGATCTGTTTGTCGCGACAGGTTTGTTCAAAAAAGGCGGGCCAGTCTGAAATCTGCCCGCGAAAGCCCAGATAGCTGCGTTTGTTGCGCCAAAAGGTCTGATCGCCTGCGTTGAACCCGATGCGCCAAACAGCACATCCTGCGGTGCGCAGCATCTCTCCAAGGCCGTTGAAAAACGGTCCATGTGGTCCCTGCAGAAACAGGAAGGCGCGTTGATCTGGAGTAGGATGTTGCATGTTGGGACAGCACAAGTTGGGTCGGGGTCAGTGAAATATAGCGCCGGACTAGGGCGAAACTATGACTGGAGCGACCGGGCCCGGTTAGATGGCAATAGCGCGGTGGTGCTTTCAGGGCAATTAAGATGCGCCGACAAGAGCTGGTTTGGCCAAATCATCCAGTCCATTCTGATCCGGGCCAGTCTGGTCCAGTCCAGTCCGGGTTTTCGGGGTCTTGTGAAGGCTGGCCGCCTCGGCTACCTCTGGGCGGGAAATTCGCATTCGTCGCCACGTCCCAACCGTCGCTAGGTCCCGCCCCAAACCACGTCCCCGACCTAAGCCACGTCCCCGACCCAAGCCCAGGAGAGGCCCCATGTTCACCGGTATCGTCACTGACATTGGAACCATTGCGCAGCTGGACCAGCAGGGTGATCTGCGCGCCCGGATCACAACCGGATATGATACCAGGGGCATTGATCTTGGGGCCTCGATTGCCTCGGATGGGGTCTGCCTGACGGTGATTGAGCTGGGGGCGGATTTTTGCGATGTGCAGATCTCGGCTGAGACGGTTTCCAAGACCAATATCGGCGCCTGGAAGGTTGGCAAACGGGTCAATCTGGAGCGGGCCTTGAAGGTTGGCGATGAGCTGGGAGGCCATATCGTTTCTGGCCATGTGGACGGGGTTGCCGAGGTGGTGGCCTTGGTTGATGAGGGCGACAGCACCCGCGTCACCCTGCGGGCGCCAAAAGAGCTGGCACGGTTTATCGCCCCTAAGGGCTCGGTGGCGCTGAATGGCACCTCTTTGACTGTTAACGCGGTCGAGGGCTGTGAGTTTGGCATCAATTTCATTCCCCACACCAAAGAGGTCACCACCTGGGGCGATGTGGCGCTGGGCGATCAGGTGAACCTGGAGATTGATACGCGTGCCCGCTATGTCGCACGGCTGCACGAGGCGGGATAGCCCTGGCTGGATTACGCTGGCCGGATAGCCCTGGCCGGATAGTCCTGTGAGCTGAACTCTGCAGAGGAAAAAGGCCTGGCAACCGTGTCGGGCTTTTTTATGTTTGGGGCGTCATTTTGCGCGTTCGCTCAGGAAGCAGGGGCTCCCGCCCAGTTCGATTGAATCAAAGATTAAATCGCCCCGGTTGGGCCGGGCGCGCGCCGCTGTCGCGGCGCGCGCGTCACCACATATCGCCAACGGTGTAGCCCCTGGGGAAGGGGTCGCTGGGGTCTAGCGTGTAGGAGGCGAGGCTGTAGATCCAGCCCTGACCTGAGAGGCTGGGCACGATGGCCGGGTAAGGGCCAACCTGGGTGGTCTCCAGAATGCGCCCTTTAAAGGTGGTCCCCAGCGGGCCTGCGTTGACATAATCCTCGCCAATCCCCAATTGTCCGCGCGCGTGCAGAACGGCCATTTTGGCGCAGGTGCCGGTGCCGCAGGGAGAGCGGTCGAGGATGCCGCTGGCCTCTTGCGGGCGGGCGGGGTCAAACCTGCCCGTCGAGATGGTGATAGCGCCGCGGCCATGGGTGGCGGGATCCTGCGGCGCAGCCCAAAGGTTGGTGATGCTGGGGCCCGTGATCGCCGGGTTGTCCGGGTGGCTGACGGGCAGCTGTTCGGCCGTGGCGTGGCGGATGGCCTCGCTGATCCGCACGATCTCGGCGCCGTTTTCAGCGCTGGGGTCCAGCCCGATCATGGCGCTGTCAATCAGCACAAAGAACATGCCGCCCCAGGCGACGTCCACTTTGAGGGTGCCAAGGCCTGCGACCTCGACCGGCGCATCCAGATGCATGGCAAAGGCCGCGACATTGCGAAAGGTTACCCGGGTCACCTTGCCATCGCGACAGTCGGCGCGCACCTTTATCAACCCGGCCGGAGCCTCCAGAGTGAGCTCGGTCACCGGCTCGACCATGCGCACAATTCCGGTTTCCAACAGCACAGTGACCACGCAGATGGTGTTTGAGCCAGACATCGGCGGGTATTCCCTCTGCTCAAAAATAATAAAGCCTGCGTCCGCATCCGGATGGCAGGGCGGCACGATGGCATTGCCGCACAGACCTGGGTTGCCGCGTGGCTCACGTAGCATCTGCAGGCGAATGTCATCATGGTTTGCCGCCATATCCTGCCTTTTCTCAAACACAGTTGCGCCGCGCAGCAGGGGCATGCCGCCGGTGATGACACGGCCAGGTTCACCCTCGGCATGGGCGTCCACGGCCTGAAGAATGCGGGATGCGCGCATGGGCTGGCTCTCCTGTTGATGCATATTGTATCCAATTTAGCCCTTTTGCCCCAGTTCAGTCTAGCCAGTTCAGTCTAGCCCGCTCAGTCCAGCCAGTTCAGTCTTGGCGCCCTCTTCAGCCTGAGGGCTGCGGTTTGTGGGGCTGGCATTTGCAGGCTGGGTGGGCTATTTCGCTCAGGTAACCTGCCGGGCGATGGCGCCCTGAGGCATGCGTATCGAAAGGCTGTAACATGAGCTTTGAAACACCGGGACCCGTCGAGGCCCGTTTGCGCGCGGCGATCAGCCCGATTGAAGACATCATTGCCGAGGCCCGCGCGGGGCGGATGTTCATCTTGGTGGATCATGAAGACCGCGAGAACGAGGGCGATCTGGTGATCCCGGCACAGGCTGCCGATGCTGCTGCGATCAACTTTATGGCCACCCATGGGCGCGGGCTGATCTGCCTGACGCTGCCTGCCGAGCGGATCGAAGAGCTGGGCCTGCCCATGATGGCGATGCACAACTCGTCGCGCCACGAGACCGCCTTTACCGTGTCGATTGAGGCGCGTGAGGGCGTCACCCTGGCATTTCCGCGACGGATCGTGCGCATACCGTGGCCACGGCGATTGATCCTGGCAAAAGCTCTGCCGATATCGCCACGCCGGGCCATGTCTTTCCGCTGCGGGCACGGCGCGGTGGCGTGCTGGTGCGGGCAGGGCATACCGAAGCGGGCTGTGATGTGTCGCGTCTGGCGGGGCACTACCCGGCCTCGGTGATTTGCGAGATCATGAACGAGGACGGCACTATGGCGCGTCTGCCTGACCTGGTGGATTATGCCGCAACGCATGGGCTGAAAATCGGAACCATCTCGGATCTGTCACCTACCGGTCGCGCAATGACAATCTGGTTGTCGAAACCAGCCGCAGCACGGTCACGTCGGAATTTGGTGGCGACTGGGAGATGCGGATCTTTACCGACCAGACCCACGGGGTTGAACATGTGGTGCTGATCAAAGGCGATATCACCACTGCAGGCCCGGTGCTGACCCGGACCCATGCGTTGCACGAAGCCTCGGATATTCTGGGCCTTGGCCCCAAACCGGTGCGCGAGCTGCCCCGCGCCATGGAGCTGATCGCCGCTGAGGGCCGCGGTGTGGTCTGCCTGTTCCGCGAGCCGCGCCATGCGCTTTATGCGCCCGAGGACGACGGGCCGCGCACCATCAAGCAAACCGGCCTTGGCGCACAGATCCTGTCGAAATTGGGGGTTGAGGAGCTGGAGCTTTTGACGGATTCGCCTGCGACAACCTATCTTGGCCTCGACGCCTATGGCCTGTCGATTACCGGCACCCGCCCCATTTTGAAGGACACGTAATATGGCCGGACACGAACAGCACTATATCATGCCACGCGCAAGTTTTGAAAAGCCGGTGAAACTGGCCATTGTCATGTCGCCCTACTACAAAGATATCGCCGACAATATGCTGGCGGGCGCCGTTGCCGAGATCGAGGCGGCTGGCGGCAGCTATGAGGTGGTTCAGGTGCCTGGGGCGCTGGAAATTCCCACGGCAATCGCCATTGCGGACGGTAGTGCTAACTTTGATGGCTTTGTGGCGCTGGGCTGCGTCATTTGCGGCGAAACCACCCATTATGAAACGGTCTGCAACGACAGCAGTCGCGCCATTCAACTGCTGGGTCTGCAGGGGCTCTGCATTGGCAATGGCATCCTGACAGTCGAGAACCGCAAACAGGCCGAGGTGCGCGCCGATCCCGGTGATCAAAACAAGGGCGGCGGAGCTGCAGCTGCGGCCTTGCATCTGATCGCACTGACGCGTAAATGGGGCGCCCAGACCAAGGGAGTCGGCTTTAAGGCGCCTTCCGAAGCCATTCTGCTGGCTGGCACAGAAAACGGACCCCGCACAGCATGACCAATTCTGACGCAGCCCCCAAGGGCAACGGCAAGACCCAGATGAAATCAGCAGCCCGGCTTTATGCCGTGCAGGCGCTGTTTCAGATGGAGCATAGTGACCAGACCTTTGACAAGGTGATCGCTGAATTCGAAAACCATCGGTTTGGGGCTGTCTATGAAGACGACGAAATGGCCGAGGGCGACACCACCCTGTTTCGTAAGTTGTTGAAAGATGCCGTGAATTTTCAGGCACCGATCGACCAGATGACGGACCGGGCGCTGGTGGCGAAATGGCCCATTGGCCGTATCGACCCCACCCTGCGGGCCTTGTTCCGGGCTGCCGGAGCCGAGCTGACCCAGTCAAAGACCCCGCCCAAAGTGGTGATCAACGAGTTTGTTGATATTGCCCGCGCCTTTTTTCCTGAAGGCAAGGAATCGAAATTCGTCAATGGCGTGCTGGACCATATGGCGCGTGAGGCAAAGCCCGAAGCCTTCTGAAACAGCTCTGCTTTTTGACAAAAGAAAAAACGCGCTGCATCACTGTGGCGCGTGTTTCTTTATCCTGTCCTGTCCTGTCCTGTCCTGTCCTGTCTTGGCAGGTTTGGTGATCAATCGCGTCGAGGGGGCCGGATTGGCCGGCTTTCGGGCGGCTGCGCGGGTTGCATTAGGCCAAAATCCACCTATATGCGCAGAAGCGCTGGACCTCACGGGGCGCAGTGCTAAGCTCTTTTGTGAAAATGAGTGAGGATATCATGCCCAAACTGGTGAAGCTCTACATCAAAAACGTCATTATCATTTTGCGATTTCGGCGGGTTTCGTCGCGCTTTTGCTCTGGTTTAATGTGATGAACCTCTGGGGGTTGGTCAGCCAGTCAAGCGATGGAATTCTGGCAGTGTTTTTGCTGTGGTTCATGAATGGCATCGTCTTTGCCGGTGTGCAGTTTGCCTATGTGATCATGTCCATGGCAGGCAATGACGGCGGCCCTCGTCGCGGAACACCGGTGGTGAGCCAGCTCAAACCGATCCGGGTTGCGGTTGAGGCCCAAAAAACCCGCTCGCACCAGAATCGCCGCGGCGTTGAAGGGAGGCGCGGGCTGGCCTGCCGAGGTGGCCAGTTAGAATTATCTGGCAAAGCGCCAGGGACGTTTAGAATAGAAAAACCCGCGCTCTCAGCACTGAGGCGCGGGTTTTTCTCAGCCTTCTGGCAGAAACTGTGACGGGACCACCAAACAGACGTGCGGTTTTGATTCCCGGGGACCTGTATGTACAGGTGGGCGCCAGATAAACGGACCAGGGTCCGAACAGAGCCAGCTCCCGTGGAATTGCTTAAGGCCACTGGAATGCTGCCGGTCACTGAAAGGGCAGAACCCGCCACGCTTCTCAGGTAGTCCTCCGCCTGCGGTAAATCAAGGGGAAGAGAAGGCAGGGCTGTCCGGAGGCGACAAAAACCTGTGTAGTACCTTCCCTAGGCTTGTAATTTGTTTCCCTTTTGTTCACGTTGGGGCCATGACTGAACTTCTGCAACCCGGACAGCGTCTTGCCCGTGGCGTATCACGCCATCTCACCGCCCTTGGCTTCTCCTCGCTGGAAGAGTTCGTGCCGACGCGGGGGCTACGGGTAGATGTTGTGGGGCTGGGGCCCAAGGGGGAGCTCTGGGTGATCGAGTGTAAATCCAGCCGCGCCGATTTTCAGTCTGACAGCAAATGGCAGGGATATCTTGAGTGGTGCGACCGGTATTTCTGGGCCGTGGATATGGATTTCCCGGTTGAGCTGTTGCCAGAGGCGAGTGGGGTGATCATTGCTGATGACTATGATGCAGAGGTGATCCGCATGGCACCAGAGGCGAAACTGGCCGCTGCCCGCCGCCGCAAACTGATCCAGAAATTTGCCAGGGACGCGGCGCGGCGTCCGCAAACCCTGCGCGACCCGCGTCCTGGTCTGGACGGACAGTGGGTGGTCTAGTGGAACTGTCTAGGGGGCGGCCAGTGGGCGGTCTAATGGATGGACCAGGCCTCTGCGTGACGTTGGTATCCCCTGAACCCAGCCCATAGGGCCGTTTCGTTAGCCCGCTACAAGACGCGCGGCCTGGGCCGCTGCACGCAGCTCATCTGCAATTTCTTCGGCCTCTTCAGGTTCAAAATCCATCGGAATCTCGACCCCCTCGGCCTCGATGAAAAGGCGCACCATACCCTGATCGGTCGGGCCGATCTGCATGTTCGCCTCGATATCGCGTTCGCTATTGATACCCATTTTGCACTCCTGCCGCAGCGATGTATTGCTCGTTTCTGGTGCTAGCCCGCAAAAGCTTGAAACGCAAGCGGGCTCTGGGTTTTGATAGGGTATGACAGATGTAGCCCTGCGCCGATTCGTACCGACAGATTGCCAATGGCTGGTGGCGCGCCACCAGGATGTTTATACGCGGGAGGAGGGGTTTGATATGACATTTGGCCCCTTGGTTGCCGATATTTTGCAGAAATTTTGTGAGTCGCATGATCCAGCCTGTGAACAGGGTTGGATTGCGCACCGCGGCGGCGACCGGTTGGGGTCTATTTTTTGCATGCGTCAAACTGCACAAACTGCAAAATTGCGCCTGTTTCTTTTGACCCCCGAGGCGCGCGGCCAGGGCCTCGGAAAGCTGTTGTTACGCCAATGTATGGATTTTGCACGCGGGTCCGGGTATCGCGACATGCAGCTTTGGACCCATGAAAGCCACCAGGCCGCCTGCGCGCTATATGCGGCTTTTGGATGGCAATTGGTTGCCAGCAAACCCGTGCACTCGTTTGGTCAGGATTTGATCGAACAAAGCTGGGAACTTGTGCTATAATCCTCTTGCGCTTTGGTTTTCTCTAGGCTAAATCGCCCCCAGTGCCGCCTTAGCTCAGTTGGTTAGAGCGCCTGATTGTGGATCAGGAGGTCGCCCGTTCGAACCGGGCAGGTGGTACCATTAAAACAATCCCCCCGACAGTTTTCAAAATCGAGTTGCAGAGTTCCTTCCTCGCAATGGACTCTCGTCCGACGGAACTGCTGAGGCGATCTACAGTGTTTGCGCCTTCTGACCCTGATCTGGAGTAACGATCAGTGGTTTGAGACTGCACAGGTTGGGCCGCGTCGCTGGTTTCGCATCCCATCAGTCGATATGTGCAACACAGCCGATAGGGGCTGACAGCAGCGCGGTGTCTTCGACTGTTGAGGGCATCGCCAAGGGGGCTGTGAGCCTGCAGCGGCAGAGCATTTGGTCACGCGGTGCGTGTCGCGGCTATCTCAGGGTTGAACCTGTTGTCGCCTCCAGGGTTTGCCAGACATCTTTTTCAATGTTTTTTATGTTATTGACGTAAACGTCTCTCTGGAATTCTGGCATGAGCCGATAGGACAGAATTGACATAGTTGCATTTGCTTCGAAGAGTACAAATTCAGTGTCTGATTTCCAGCCGATATCCACTCCGAAAAAATCAAGGCCAACTTTTTCCCGAATGGATTTCCCCAACTGTTGCAGCTTTTCCCATTCGCCTGCGTGTTTAAGAATTCCCACTTCTTTTTGAACCATCGCCTCATCTCTTTCAACAGAATGGATGAGCCAGGAGGATCCAAAAAGAATGTGTCTCAAACGCACCCCAGATGGCGTTATGGATAGCCTCAGTTTTCGCCACTCATTATCTGAGCTTTGAAAGTCCACCCATTGCGTCATGAATAAATTGCAGCCACCCCAGGGAATGGAGTAGATTTTATCCCACTCATTTTTAGACCCTATGAACAAGAGATTTTGCCCCGTTTGTGACCCGGAAGGCCGTATCAGGACTGGGTATTCAAACCCTCCACGCTGAAAGGCGTCTTGGAAATGGTTTGGATGGGTGGCACGAAACCGAATGCATTTCGGGGCCGTAAGGTGCTGAATACCCGAGAGGGTTTCCGATATTTTGTCACGGCGTGTACCCAGGACTGCATTGGGGTGGTTAAATATTTTCGTTTCAGAACCCGCAGTTTTTTCAGCCAGAAACTTAAGGGCATGGGGGTATCTGTCCGGATCAGCCAAATTGTTGACAATCCACTTTTTACGTCCAATCCGCGGTTCACCCGACGTGGAATGCCACATTTCGCGGGATTTGTTTGCGAGAACACGTTTCATTTCTGCCGTAAAGATGGTGCGGCCAGGCCAAACTAAACTGGGAGACAATTTTCCCTTCTTTAAAAGCGTGGTGATCTGATGGTTTGTTGGAATTGCACTAAATACCAGGCCGTCATTTGGTCGATCTGAAGAGTTCGATCGAGATGGGCTCAGTTTTCTGTTTTTTGTGGTCAGAGCCGCCTTGGATTTTTTCATACGTGCAATCTCTAAAAAGGTGATCTGTTGAGCATTTTACAGGGCGGGGGAGGTGGATGCGCAATCTAAAAATGTGTTTTCAATGTTCGGGTACTCGTCATGCGCATTCCAGCGCGAGGGGAGCGACGACTTAGTATGCGATCAGTGGGAAGGCCACAAGTCGTCGCTGCGACGTTCTGTCGTTGCAAGACAGGCGCGTGGTTTTCCAAGCACTTTGGGCCTCGCTCTTCAGGTGTTTCGAAGGGGCTGCAACAGGCGGAGTGCGCCGCGCAGCAATCCAGCTGTGATCACGCGCCGATCACGAGCCGATCAAGCGCGGCAGCCAAAAGACCAGGCCCGGCACTGCCAGCAGAACGATCACGCGCAGCAATTCGGCGGCAAAGAAGGGGAGAACCCCCAGGAACGTATCGCGCATCGGGACATCCTTTGTCTGCGCCGAGATGATAAAGACGTTCATGCCGACTGGCGGCGTGATCAGGCAAAGTTCGACCACGATCAGCGCCAAAATGCCAAACCAGATCTTCAGATCTTCGGTCGTCATGCCAAAGGGGCTGTCGGCGGCCGCGACCCAGTCCCCGCCGTTGATCTCTACCAGGACAGGCCAGAAAAAGGGGATCGCTAGGAGGATCATTGACAGGCTGTCCATCAGGCAGCCGAGCAGGATCAGCGCCGTCAGCAACAGGATTAGCGTGGTCATGGGCGCAAGACCTGATCCGGCCATCATCTCTGCCATGGCCTGCGGAACACCGCCGCGTGCCATGAAGATCTTCAGCAGTTCCGCGCCAAGCAGGATGAGAAAGATCATGCCGGTGGTCTTCGCAGTCTCCAAGAGTGCGTCGCGCGTCTCGGCCAGCGTCAGTTTGCGGCGCAACAGGCCGATCAGGGCGACCATGACCACACCCGCAGCGGCGGCGGGGGTTGGGTTGAACAGGCCAAAGTAAAGACCGCCGATCACCGCTGCAAAGACAACCAGGACCGGAAATATGTTCATGGTCGCCACAAGGCGTTCGTCGCGTGTTGAGCGTTGCCCGGCAGGGCCCGCGCTGGGGACCAGACTGGTATAGGCAAAGATGGTCAGCATGAAAAAGGCGACAGCGATCAGGCCCGGCAGAAGGGCTGCCATGAACATGGTGACCACATTTGCCTCGACGATGATCGCATAGATAATCAGCACGACCGAGGGCGGGATCGGGATGCCCAGCACGCCAGCGGCTGCAACGGTGCCGGTAGCAAGCCGGTTGGAATATTTGTATTTCCTGAGCTCTGGCAATGCCACGCGTCCCATTGTTGACGCGGTCGCAAGGGAGGATCCGCAAACCGCGCCAAATCCAGCGCAGGCTGCAATTGCTGCCATGGCGACGCCGCCTCGCATCCAGCCCAGCCAGGCATTTGCTGCCCGGAACAGATCGGCAGAGAGGCCCGTGCGCGAGGCGATGGCGCCCATCAGGATAAACAGCGGCACCACAGACAGATCGTAGGTCGAGAATTGCGCGTAGGCGAGATCCTTTAGCTGGTTCAGCACGATAGGCCAGCCGTTGAGCATGGCCGTGCCAATGCCGCCGACAAAGATCATGGCATAGGCAATCGGTATCCGGATGCCGATCAACACTACAAGAACACCGAGGCCCGCAAGGCCGATCATAAGGTTATCCAAGGTCAGGTACTCCGGGAGGGTCGGATGGCCGCGATGGCCTCAATCAGGGTGATGACTGCAGCCATCAGCAAAAGCAGCAAGGAAATCAGCACAGGCACAAAGGCCCACCAAATCGGGATTTCCAGAATGCCGGTAAACTCTGTGTAGGTCCTGTAGTCCACCAGACCCAGCCACATGCGCCAGCTGAGCAACGCGGCAAAGGCACAGGCGACCAGCGCCGCCAGCAGCGACATGACTGCGACCTGTCTTGCAGAGGCCCGCATGGTAAATATGTCTGCCGAGACATTCGCCCCAGTCAGCTGGCAATAGGGCAGAAAGGCAAAGATGGCGATGGCGGTGCCCATCTCGGTCAGCTCAAAATCTCCGGGAAAGGGGCGGTTCATCAGCCATCCGGCAAGGATCGACCAGGCATTGACCGCGACCACGGCCATCAGCACAGCGCCGCCAAATAGCGCCCAGGCCTCGATCACAAGGCGCGCGGGACGAAGCCGCCCCGCGCCCGCATTCGCTGCCATCAGTTGGAGGCCATGTTCTGGTTCACCAGCTCGACCGCCCGATCATACAGCGCCCGCCCGTCGATGCCCTTGGCGTCCATGTCGGCTATCCAGCGGTCAACAACAGAGGCCGTGCGCGCGTCAAAAGCGCCCCATTCTTCTTCGGTCAACTGGATATGCGTGTTGCCGCTGTTGACGGCAACCTCGATGCCGTGGGCGTCAGCCTCTGCCCAGACTTTGCCAACCTCGGCGTGCCAGTCCGCGTTCGAGACCTCACGGAAGATGGCCTGGATATCCGCGGGCAGGCTGTCCCATTTGGCTTCGTTCATCAGCACTGAAAACGAGGTTGTACCCAGCCGTTTGCCGCCGGGGCCTTCGATCTGGTAGTCCGTTACCTCGTGAATTTTGAGGGCCGGAATAATCTCCCAGGGGATCAAGGCCCCGTCGATTACCTTCTTGGACAGGGCCACTGGGATCTCTCCCACCGAGGTCTGCACAGGAGATGCACCAAGCGCTTCGAGCACCCAGGAGCCGGTGCGGGATGGCACGCGGATCTTCTTGCCTGCCAGATCGGCTGGGCTGCGGATCTGGTCACTGGCCATCTGCATGGCCTGGCCCTGGTGGACGTGCTGGAACATTGGGATGACGCCCTTGAAATCTTCCGCAAGGTAGTCGTCATACATTGCCATCATGGCCTTATTGACGGCGGCGTTGTCGCCCTGGTGCACCCCGGGCAGCTCAAAGACTTCGGTGCGTGGAAAGGCCCCGGCCGCATAGGCGTTGACGATCCAAACGAGGTCAACCACCCCATCACGCGCCTGACGTGGCAGTTGCGGCGGCTTGCCCCCAAGCGTCATCGACGGGAAGATCTCGATCGACACGCGGCCATTGGAGGCCTCTTCAACCCGTTTGGCCCAGGGGGCCAGCATCTGACTATGGGCCGGGGCCTTGGGGCTGAGGAAATGGTGCAGTTTAAGCTGGATATCCTGCGCCGTGGCCGCTCCGGTTGCCAGTCCTAAGGCAATGGCCGATGCAGCAAGTGTCTTGATGATCTTCATGGTATCCTCCCTTGGTTTTATAGGATGCGCCCGTTCAATGTGGCGCAGTTCTTGCAATGGCGATGTTGAGCAGCACCTGCCGGCGCTCGTTGGTCGCCACCTCAATGGCGCGCTCAAGCGCGGCTGGCAGGTCGTCCCCGTCGGTGACCGTCTCGGTCCAGGCGCGGCTGGCCTGGGCGGTGCGGGTGAAGTCCGGGCTGGGCCGCAGCGAGGTCAGCGGCACCTCGTTTGAGGCACGCGAGGCGCCCTCGGGATACAGCCCCTCTACCGAATGGCGCACAGCGCCCCATTCCTCGTTGTTGAGAACCAGAACGATCACCGGCACGTTTTGCGCTTCCGCCACCAGATGGCAGGCGGTGGGGTTGGCAAACATGTAGCTGCCGTCGCCCATGGTGGCAAAGATCAGGCGGTCAGGGCAGGCCATCTGCGCCCCGATGGCTGCGGGCAACCCCCAGCCAAGGCCGCCTGAATGCGGCTCTTGGAAATAGCTGTCGGGCTGGTCGAGCTCCAGCGGCATGAGGGGACATCCCAACTCATGAAAGACCGTGGCGCGGCGGCCATGCAGTTCAGCCTGTGCTTTGATCGCGCGGCCCAAACACAGGCTGACCCAATCCTTGGTCATCGGCGCGCCACAGCCGCTTTGTGCTGCCGCGAGTGTTTTTTTCCGGCCGGTTTGCGCTGCCACTGCGATGCTTTTGCGCCGCGCCGCCAGGCGTTTTGGATCCGTCTTTTGATCTGCCTTTTGATCTGCCGGCGCCGCCGCAAGTGCGCCAATCACCCGCTCTGTTGGCCCGACCAGGGTGATATCTGCTTTGAAATTACGGACGGGTGTGCGGGTGAAAAGCGGGTCGGGTCCGGCATGGATCACAGTTACGTCGTCGCGCAGTTTGACCTTGTCCGGGAACCACGGCGCAAGCGCGTCGAGGACCAGAACCACATCCGCCTTTTCCAGCCAGGGTCCAGGGTCGGCCCCCACCTGGCAGGGATGCGACAGGGGCAGGGCCAGCTGGTTTGACCAATAGTGCGACAGCGGCAAGGCGTAGGTTTCACACAGGCTCTGCAGGGCGGCAAAACCTGCCGCATTTCCCGCACCGCGCTGCGCAATGATCAGCGGGTTTTCTGCACGCGCCAGCGCCATGGCAGCGCGCGCCAGCGTGTCGGGGTCAGGGGCCGCAGTGACGGGCGCCATGCGCGAGGGCGCATCAAGGCCGAGACGCGGGCAGGGCTCGCAAAGCACCTCACGCGGCAGGCTCAGATAGACCGGCCCTTTGGGGGTCGAGTTGGCAATGGCCCAGGCGCGGTCCATCAGGTCGGCAATCTGGTCGGCAAAGCGCAGCTCGTAGTGCCACTTTGTTGTCTCGCGGATCAGCGCTTCCTGGTCGAACATCTCTTGTCCCCAGCCGATCGGCACTGTGCGCGCGCCAAAGCGGCTGTGCTCGCTCACCGGGGTGCGGCCCGACATCAGGATCATTGGCACCTGGTCGCACCATGCGTTGATCGCGGCTGTGGCACCATTTGCCAGGCCGACATTGGTGTGCAGCAGCACCGCCTGCGGCCGGCCCGTCACCTGCCAGTAGCCATGCGCCATCGACACCGCCGCGTGCTCATGCGGCACGGTGATGGGGGTCGGAAGGTCAAGCCCGGCGCGACGGGCCTCAAGCAGCCCTTCGATGATCGGTGGGAAATCTGTGCCTGAATTGGCAAAAACATAGTCCACGCCGAGCGCCTTGAGCTTGCCGAAGATCGCGCCACCGGCGGTAATCCAGGCCTCATTCGTCCTTCAACAATCCTTTCGAGAATTGCCTTTTTTGCAAATAGTGAGATTCTATTTGTATAGAATGAGATTGTTGGGCAATCTTGGTCAAGCCCCTCATTCGGAGACCCTGCCAATGGCCACCTCGCTCAACCTGTCTGTTATGAAAGCCTTTGATGCTCTTGATCTTTTGGATGAGACCCGTCCGGAGTTGACCGTCGAACTCGTTGCCCGCGAGTTGCGCCTGTCCAACGCCACGGCGCATCGTTTCCTGACCACCCTCGAAGTTGCCGGAGTGCTGACCGTGGTGCGCCGGGGCGCCTATGCTCCCGGCCCGCGTCTGTCGCGTTTGGGGGCATAGGCCGAGACGCTTGCGCTACTGCCACCCAACCTTCAGGCTGTGCTGGACCGGCTGCGGCAGGATCTGGGAGAGTCGGTGATGGCGTGTCGTTTTACGCCGCGGGGGCCGCTCTGTGTGGCGGTGTCTTTGGCGCAGCGCCCGATCTCGGTTCAGATCCGGACGGGGACCACCTTGCCGATGATGTGTACGGCACAGGGACGGCTGTTCCTTGCCGGGATGTCGCGGCGAGACCGGCTGCAATGGGCCACCGCACAGGGTGAATCCCCTGAGGCGCTTGCCGCCCTGGAGCCGGTGCTGGCCCGTATGCGGACCGAGGGCCACGCGCTGAACCAGGGCGACAACGAGCCCGACATCGCCGCCGTGTCGGTGCCCATCAAGGGGGCGGGGCGCAGCGCGCTGACCCTGTCGGTCTTTGGCACGCTCAGCCGGTTTGACCCCGGTTTTATCCAGCGCGCCCAAGCGGTGCTGAAGGCTGCGGCCGCCGAACTGGTTGCCGAAATAGCTTCCTGAGCAAGCCATACATGCAAGAGAAGGAGTACAGACTTGAACGATGAGCCAAAAAGTGCCGGATCGGAATTCTGGCGGGATCTCAAACCCATCACCAAGGTTTTTCAGCCCGACGCCAAGCCTGAGGTGTATTTGCCCAATATCGCTGACGATGACATGCGCTACTATGTCCCGTTCACCGAAACGGTGTTCTCCAAGCCGCTCTGGATCTCGCCGAGCAAGAACCAGTGGTGCGACGTGCTTATGGCCACCGGTCCGGGGCTGGTGAACCGGCACTATCACCCGCACGAGGTCTTTGCCTATACGATCTCGGGCAAGTGGGGCTATCTGGAACATGACTGGATCGCCACCGCTGGCGATTTTGTCTATGAGACACCGGGCGAGGGGCATACCCTTGTGGCCTACGAGCATGCAGAGCCGATGAGGGTGCATTTCAAGGTCACGGGCCCGCTGATCTGGTTGGACGAGGACGGCGAGCCCGATGGCTATTTCGACGTTCATCAGTACATCGCTATGTGCAAAGAGCACTACGACAAGACTGGCATCGGCGCCGCCTATATCGAGAGTCTCTTCCGCTAGGATCACCCCGTTAGATATCGCCCGGTTAGAGAACATCCCGTTACAGAACATCCCGTTACAGATCACACTGACATGCCGCCATCGGCCATTGCTCATGGCCGGTGGTAAAGCTCGATTGCGCCGAGGCGAGATAGAGCATCGAGGCCGCGATTTCATCAGCCGTGCCATGGCGGCCCAGAGGGATCATCTCGTCAAAAAATGCGGTGCCGTCGCGCCCGATCTGTGCGCCGAGCCCATCCTCCACCCGTTGTTGAAAACCGTTCGAGACCGGCCCCGGCGCGATGGCATTTACCCGGATCCCGCGGGGGGCAAGATCTTTTGCCAACCCGCGCATCAATCCGGTTAGCGCGTGTTTGGCGGTGATATAGGCATAGACGCCGGGATCCCCCCGCGTCGCGGCCACGCTGGAGGTCAGCACGATGCTGCCGCCTGTGCGCATATGGGGAACGCCATATTTTGCCAGCAAGAAAGCCCCGCGCACATGCACCGCCATGACGCGGTCAAAGACCTCGGTCGGGTAGTCTTCGATCGGCGCGACGGTGCCAAATGTACCGGCGTTGGATATCAGCACATCCAATGCGCCAAAGCGCTCTACCGTGCGTGACAGGGCACGGCGCACCTGTGCTTCGTCGGTGACATCCGCCGCAATGCCCAGCACTTCTGCGGCGGCGTCGCCAAAGGTTGCGTCACAGGCTGCGTCGAGCGCGGCAAGGTCAAGATCGACCAGTGCCAGACGTGCCCCGTTGCTGTGCAACAGGCGCGCCGCCGCCAGTCCAAGCGAGCCGGCGCCTCCGGTGATGAGGCAGGTTTTGCCTTCAAGATCAAACATCAAGTCCTCCTCAGATCGGGTAGTGGGGTTGGCCGTCCTGGATGGTGATCCAGCGCAGGGTGGTGAATTCTTCTATTGCGGCGATGCCGCCAAAACGGCCATAGCCCGAGTCTTTGACACCGCCAAAGGGCATCTGCGCCTCGTCATGCACTGTGGGTCCGTTGATGTGGCAGATGCCGCTTTCGATCCGCCTGGCGACATTCATGGCGCGGACGGTATCGCGGCCAAAAATGCTGGCCGACAGGCCATATTCGGTGTCATTGGCAACGCGAACGGCCTCGTCAACGCTCCCGACGCGGACCACAGAGGCGGTGGGGCCAAAGCTTTCCTCGGTGTAGATGCGCATCGAAGGGGTGACATGGTCGATCAGCGTGGCCTCCATCAGGACGCCCTCGGCATGGCCGCCGGCCACGATTGTCGCACCTTTGTCCTCGGCATCGCGCACCAGCCCCATGATGCGGGAGACCGCACCTTTATCCACGACACAGCCCAGCGAGGTGTTGCCCTCACGCGGGTCGCCAACAGTCAGGCTCCGGACCTTGGCGGCAAGTTTCTCGACAAAGGCGTCGGCGACGCTGTCCATCACCACAAGCCGCTCTGTCGACATGCAGATCTGACCCTGGTTCATATAGGCGCCAAAGGCGGCAGCGGCGACGGCCGCCTCAAGATCGGCATCATCCAGCACAATCATCGGTGCCTTGCCACCCAGCTCCAGCAGTGCGGGTTTCAGGTTTTCGGCGGCCAGTTTGGCGATGATCCGGCCCACCCGGGTTGACCCGGTGAAGTTGACGCGGCGCACTGCCGAATGGGCGATAAGTGCCTCAACGATCTCGTTTGCGTCTTCCTGTGCATTGGACAGGACGTTCAGCACTCCCTTGGGCAAACCCGCACCCTGGATCGCCTCGACGATCAGGGCATGGGTGCGCGGTGATAGTTCCGAGGATTTCATCACCACCGTATTGCCACAAGCCAGCGGCATGGCGATGGCGCGCACGCCCAGAATTACCGGCGCATTCCAGGGCGCCATGGCCAGGACCACCCCGGCAGGCTGGCGGATCGCCATTGCCATGGAACCTGGCCGGTTCGAGGGAATGACCTCGCCCTTGATCATTGTGGTCATCGAGGCGGCCTCGCGCAGCATGCCTGCAGCCAGCATGACGTTGAAGCCGGCCCAGGCGGCGGTTGCCCCCAACTCGTCCGCCATGGCGCGACTGATTTGGTCGGCGCTTGCTTCGAGATTGTCAGCCGCAGCCAACAACAGGCGCCGCCGTTCCGAGGGGCCGGTGGTTGACCATTCGGGAAAGGCGCGCGCGGCTGCATCGGCGGCGCGCATCGCATCCGCGACTGGGGCCGGGCGGCTTCGGTTGCCACCCCGCCGGTCAGGGGATTGTTGCGGGTGAATGTCCGGCCGCCTTCGGCCTGCACTTTTTCACCCTCGATCAGTAAGTCCAAAATGCTCATGTTGTTCTCCATTTACAGGTCGCCGCCCAGATCGCCGCCCAGAAAGGCCTGTCTGACAGCTGCGTCGTTCATCAATTCATCCGAGGTGCCCGAGCCGGTGATCCGACCGGCTTCGAGCAAAAAGCCCCGGTCGGCATGGCGCAGGCTGATCTTTACGTTCTGCTCGACAATCAGCAGGCCCACGCCGGTTTTGCGCACCCGCGCCAGTGCCTTGAACATGTCGCCGACCACGATAGGCGCGAGGCCAAGGCTGGGTTCGTCCAGCAGCAGGAATTCCGGTTTCGACATCATCGCGCGGCCAATCGCGACCATCTGTTGTTCGCCGCCAGACATCGTTTGCACGAATTGCTTTCGCCGCTCCGCCAGCCGGGGAAAGATGTCGAAGACCTGCGCGAGGGTCCGGCCTCAGAGGCACGGGCGCGCGGCGGTGTCGCGCCAAGTCGCAGATTTTCCTCGACCGTCATGCGCCCCACGATGCCGCGCCCCTCAGGCACCAGCGCAATGCCCCGGTTGGTCACATCATATGCCGGCACGCCATTCATGGCCTGGCCGTTCAGCGTAACCCTGCCTCCGGCGGTGGGGACCATCCCGGCGATGGCTTTGAGCAGTGACGATTTCCCTGCGCCATTTGCCCCCAGAACCACGACAACCTCGCCCTTGGCCACGTAAAAATTTGCGGCATTTACCGCCAGGTGCTTGCCATAGCGGACGGTCACATCCTGTAATTCAAGCATGATCGTCTCCCAGATAGGCCTTGATGACAGCGGGGTCTTGCAGCACCTCGGCAGAGGCGCCCTCGGCAATCTTTTGGCCTGCGTTCATCACGATGCAGCGCGAACACAGCGCCCGCACGGCCTCCATGATATGTTCCACCAGCAAGACGGTGATCCCCTGTCCGCTGCAGATGCTGCACGAGGTCGATGCCAATGCGCAGCTCAGAGGGGTTCAGGCCAGCAAGCCACTCATCCAACAACAAAATATCGGGCTCAGAAGCCAGCGCGCGGGCCATCTCCATGCGTTTCTGGTCGATGTAGGTCAGGTTTTCGACCCGCTCATCGCCGCGCCCGGCCAGCCCGACAAAGGCCAGCTTTTCTTCCGCCAGGTCGCGTGCCTCCTGCCCCCAGTGCCGCTTGTGACCAAAGGCCAGCGACAGCAGGACATTCTGCGCAACACTCAGCGTTGGCAGGGGGCGCACCAGCTGAAAGGTGCGTGCAACGCCGTGTTTGGCCACCCTGTGCGGCTTCATCTTTGTGATGTCCGTGCCGCCGACCCGTACTGTGCCGCCATCGCAGGGCAGCGCGCCGGAGATCATGTTCATCACCGTGGTTTTGCCTGACCCGTTTGGCCCCAGTAGCCCCACGACCTCGCCAGGCTCCAGCGTGAAGGACACGTCATTGACTGCGACAAGGCCGCCAAACCGTTTGTGCAGGTGGGTGATTTCTAGACGCGCGCTCATGTCCGGTCTCCCTTACGCAGATCGTCGATCTTGGCCAGAACTCCGTTTGGCATGACAAAGACGATCAGGATGAACAGCAGCCCGAGGATGATCGAAAAGTGATCCGGAAAGCTGACAGAGAGCCATTCAAACAGCAAGAACAGCGGCACTGCCCCCACCAGAGGCCCCCAAAGACGCATTGGGCCTCCGAGCAGTGCCATGATCAACGTCATGAAGCTGACCGTTGGGTTAAAGACAATGGAGGGCTCGATATAGGTCCAGCGCGGCGCCTGAATGGCACCGGCAAGGGTGATGATGGTTGACGAAATAACGAAGAGAAGCAGCTTGATCCGGGTCACATCGACCCCGGCATGGGCGGCAACGGTTTCGTCATCGCCAAGCGCTTTGAGCGCCAGGCCAATGCGCGACCTTCCAATGGCCCATGCGATCAGGAATGTCATGACCGCAAGCGC
Organism: Pseudophaeobacter leonis; assembly: GCF_002087335.1. GTDB lineage: Bacteria > Pseudomonadota > Alphaproteobacteria > Rhodobacterales > Rhodobacteraceae > Pseudophaeobacter > Pseudophaeobacter leonis. The sequence continues at coordinate 27,977 of NZ_MWVJ01000016.1, read as the reverse complement.
CAGCAGCTGCCAGTAGATGTGTCGCCCCTCAAAGGGCAGAAAGATATAGCGTCCCATGGTGTAGGTCACATTGACCTCCCACCAGCTGACGGTGATCTGCACCAGTTCGGCCAGCCCAAAGGTGAAGATCACAAAATCCCCGGCAAGGCGCAGGGTCGACAGGCCAACCACCACGCAATGACCATGCCGATACCAGCGGCGCAGAGCAGCACGAGCGGGTAGGGCATCACTTCGTTCAGGACAGCGACCGTGTAGGCACCAACCCCAAAGAAGGCGACAGTCGCCAGAGAAATATAGCGGGTCGGGCCGGAAAACAGCGCCCATGCGGTGGCCAGTGTGACATAGCCCGTCATGCCCAGCAGAACGCCGGTCCAGTAGTCGGATACCACCAGCGGCGCGAGGGCCAGCAGGACGAGTGCTACGCCCGCAGCTGCGAAACCGTGTAAAGTAGTCATCGTCACGCCTTTCCAAAGAGGCCGTTGGGCCGCACAAGCAGCAGCACAAGGAACACGGTATAAACGGCGGCCAGCGTCAGGCCGGGGTCGACATAGGCGGCGACAAATGTCTCGACGAGGCCCAGCAACAGGCCCGCGACGATGGCGCCGGGCACGCTGCCCTTGCCGCCGAGGATGACGACGATCAGGGCCTTCATGGTAAAGACCACCCCTGCCGTTGCCGTAAAGGTTTGAAACATCGAGATAACCACGCCACCGGTTGCGGCCATGGCGCCGCCAATGGCAAAGGCGGTCCGCGCCGCGCGGTCGGTGTCGATGCCAAAGAGAGGCGCGCTTTTGGGGGCCAGTGCCACCGCACGCAGGATCATGCCCCAGCGGGTGCGGAACAAAATGATCACCAGTGCTCCGCCGATCACCAGGCTAAGAACAAGCGCCAGCAGCCGGTTGCCAGCAACCACGGTGCCCAGAACACTGACCGGCGTGTTCAGAAAGCTGTAGCTGGTGTAGCCGCCGCCAAAGAGCGCCAGCAGCAGGCCCTGGATCACAAAAAGCAGCCCAAAGGTCACAAGAATACTGTCGACCTCAAGGGCGCCTTCGTCCGGCGCGCGCGCGACCAGCGGCTTCATCAGCACGCGGTAAATCAGGTTGTTCACCGCATAGCCCGCAGGCGCGAGGATCAGCAAGGCTATGATCGGGTTGATCGACAAGGTGGTAAACAGAACATAGGTGGCAAGACAGGCGGCGATGATCATGTCCCCGAAACCGAGGTTCATGATCCTCGCGATGCCGTACTGGATGGTGAGCCCCATCGCGACAAGCGAATAGGTGCCGCCGAGCACAAGCCCGTTGACGACATGTTCGAGCATGGAAAGTCCGATCTTATTCAGTGTGGTGAGGAGAGGCGGCGGATCGCTCCGCCGCGCTCTGGCTCAATGGTTAACTGGCTCAAGAGTTATCTGGCCCAAAAACTATCTGGCCCGAGAGATATCTGGTCAGGTTTGTGGGGTTATTCCCAGCCGGGTTTCGGAGTTTGACCTGCATCTTGTTGCCGCCGCCCTCGGCTGAGACCGCCACAAAGGTGCCGTCCTGCCATTGACCGACCCAGTTGATAGCGCGCAACTGGTTGTTTTCCAGACGGGTCTCGGCGCCCAAAACGGTCGAGAATGTGCCGCTGGACAGCTCTGCGGCGACCGCGGCCTTATCAAGGCCAACGCGGGCGACGGTCTGCTCCAGCATCTGCAGCGAAGCGTAGATCAGCACTGAGCCCCAGTAATCCGCACCGCGACCGACGACCTCCTGGTGCTTGGCGCGGTAGGCATTGTTCAGCGCGTTGTTGGGGTCGACCCCGCCCAGGCTCATGATGCCCTCGACGGATCCATCCGCGATTTTGGGATACACAGGGAAGGCAGCGCCAACGCCGAGGTAAAAGACCGGCGGGCTAAAGCTGGCCACCTTGGCCTGTTTGGTCAGCGCAAAAGTATGCGGCGGATAGGTGAAGGCGACAAATGTGTCTGCTTCGGAACTCTGCGCCTCGTTCAGAATGGTGGCAAAGTCAGAGGTCTGGGGCGGGAAGCTCTTGTCATAGGTGACGTCAAAGCCGGCCGCCTCAAAGCTGGGCCGCGCGGCCTTTACCAGATCGATGCCAAAGCCGTCTGCGACCGAGATCATGGCGATCTTGTCGTTGATCCGACCGGCGGCACGTTCGGCCACGAGGATATCGGTAAAGGCAGAGACGTAGTCGGCGCTGCCGCCCATGAACCAGAAGCTGGTGTCCCAGCGCTTGACAAAGTCCGAGGCCTTATCGGTGACTGCAGCCCCTGCCAGATGTGGATAGCCGAACTTGGCCATCAGCGGTGCGACCGCAAGATTAAAGCCGGTGCCCCAGGGCGGAAGGATGATATCCACCTTGTCCTGCGTCGCAAGGCGCTCGACCGCGCGGACCACTTCCTCGGCCGAAGACCGGTCATCATAGGCGATGACTTCGATGGGCAACTGGCTGCCGTCGGGCATTTTCAGCCCACCTGCCGCGTTCACCTCCTGGACCCACAATTCATAGTTGGGGGTGACCGTCATCCCGGCGCCGCCTGCGTTAGGCCCGGATTTGGAGACTGCATATCCGATGGTTACTTTGTCGCGTTCCTGCGCGGCAACCCCGTGTACGCTGGATGCGAGTGCAAGTGCTGCGAGGGCGCAGGTCGTGAGGCGTCGCGTCGCGCAGACCGCCTCCAAAAGCGAATTTTTCATTTTATTCCTCCCTAGATGTCCCGACATATCGTGGCCCATATGACCCACAGTCTTGATCCCTCGCCTTTCCCGAAGCGGGGGATATCAAAAGCCTAAGCGGTCGCAGGCAGCAAGATAATAGACATTTTGAGGATATAATTGTACTTTTGACGGATCTGAGGGCAGGTCACAGGGGGCATCGCGGGCTTTGGAACGTCAAACCATTCAGGCAGAGCGCATCAAGAGTGCGCTGACCAGAACCGAATTTGCCACCTCCGGCGGGCGGGCGACGTTTTTGATTCTGGAGTCGGGCCGCGGCACTTTTATCTCTGACGAGGTCGAGCGTGATATTGCCGGGCCATGTCTGATCTGGTCTCCCACCGGCTGGTCCACCCGCATATCGCTTGCCGCTGGGACGAGGGGTTTTTTGATCCGTATGCCTGAACGTGCCCTTGGTCGCGCGCTGCCAACCGACGTGATCTCGGCGCATGTGCGCCAGGTGGTCAGCCGCCGCATCTTTTTGTCCGACATGACAGCCGCGATGATGCAATCCTGCATCGTGCTGTTTGACAAAATCGAGCCCGAACTGCGCGCCTTGGCACCCGGCAGTGAAACCGTTCTGCACCATTGCGTGTCGCTACTGTTGATCGAGATCTGGCGGGCTGCGGCGCCGCCGTTTCAGGCGACCGAGCCACAGCCGCATCGCATCTCGGACAGCTTCCTCAACCTGGTGGAGCTGCACTTGCAAAACCACTGGACCGTTGCCGAATATGCCCGCCGCATTGGCGTGTCGCGCGACCGGTTGAACGAAGCCGTGCGCCGCACGATCGGCATACCACCGCATCGGCACATGCAGCGGCGATTGATGGAAGAAGCCAAGACGCTGCTGATCACCAGCAACCTGCAGGTGGCCGAGATCGGATATAAACTCGGCTTCAGCGATGCCGCCTATTTCCCCCGCTTTTTTCGCCGCCATGAAAGCCTGGCTCCGGCGCAGTTCCGCCGCACCTACACGCCGATCTACCGCAAGCGCACCCAGGAGGTGTCCTTTGCCGAATGGCCATAGGGGGACCGCCTGTTTGCAGGCGGGCCTGTAGCGCGTCTAAAGCGGGCCTAGTGATTGTCGCGGGGCAGCGTTTTATGGGCAATGTTGCGGTATGTGTCGGCGTCGCGCAGGGTCATGCCGCGATCCAGCGGCTCCACCATCTCGCGAAAGTACTGTTGCCAGGGCGACTGGCTGGCAGGTGAAGGGTATCCCCCCTTGGCATTCAGTGCCGCGCAGCGCTCTGCCAGTTCCGCCTCTGACAGCAACATATCGACGCGGCAGCTGTTTGAGGTCGATGCGAAGACGATCCCCGGTTTGCAACAGGGCCAGGCCGCCGCCATCTGCGGCCTCAGGCACCGCATTTAGGATGGATGGCGAGCCAGAGGTGCCGGACTGTCGCCCATCACCAATACAGGGGAGGGCGTCGACCCCCTGTTTCAGCAGATAGGCAGGCGGGCGCATATTGACCACCTCAGCGCCGCCGGGATAGCCCTTTGGGCCGGTTCCACGCATCACCAGGATGCTGGTCTCACCGATCGCCTCTTTAGGGTCATCAATGCGGCTGTGATAGTCCTCGGGACCATCAAAGACCACGACCGACCCCTCAAAGGCATTCAGATCCGCAGGGTTTGACAGGTAGCGTTTGCGAAAATCGGGGCTGATCACACTGGTCTTCATGATGGCGCTGTCAAAGAGGTTTCCCTTGAGGTTGAGGAACCCTGCTGCGGTCAGCATCGGCTTGGCGACAGTGCGGATTACATCGGTGTTCGCACTACGGCAGGGCGCGTAGTTTTCGGCCATTGTCTTGCCATTGGCGCAGACCGCATCTGGATGGGGCAGCAGCCCGGCCGCCAGCAACTCTCCAACCACGGCGGGCACCCCCCCGGCACGGGGGGAGTCCTCACCGAGATACTCTCCGGCGGGCTGCAGGTTCACCAGCAGCGGGATGTCATGACCAATGGCCTGCCAGTCGTCATTGTCCAGTGCGACACCCAGGTGGCGGGCAATGGCATTGAGGTGAATGGGCGCATTGGTAGAGCCACCAATGGCCGAGTTGATCACAATGGCGTTCTCAAAGGCGGCGCGGGTCATGATCTGATCCGGGCGCAGGTCTTCCCAGACCATGTCGACGACACGGCGCCCGACCTCATAGCTGATCTGGCTGCGCTCCCGGTACGGGGCAGGGATGGCGGCTGCGCCGGGCATCTGCATGCCCAGGGCTTCGGCCAAAGAGTTCATCGTGGTGGCCGTGCCCATGGTATTGCAATAGCCCACCGAAGGCGCTGAGGCAGCGGCAATTTCCATAAAGGTATCGTTGTCGATTTCCCCGGCCGCCAGCTGCTCGCGCGCCTTCCAGATCACGGTGCCGGACCCGGCGCGTTTGCCGTCGTGCCAGCCGTTCAGCATCGGCCCAACCGAGAGCGCCAGTGCAGGAATGCCGACTGTCGCCGCAGCCATCAGCAGCGCAGGCGTGGTCTTGTCACAGCCAATGGTCAGCACAACGCCGTCAATCGGATAGCCATACAGGGCTTCGACCAGGCCCAGATAGGCCAGGTTGCGATCCAGCAGCGCTGTGGGGCGCTTGCCGGTTTCCTGAATGGGGTGGACCGGGACCTCGATTGCGGTGCCGCCTGCGGCGATAATCCCGTCGCGCACCCGCTTGGCCAGCTCGATATGGTGGCGGTTGCAGGGGCTCAGATCGCTGCCGGTCTGGGCAATCGCAATGATCGGTTTGTCCGACTGCAGCTCTGCGCGGGTCAGCCCGTAGTTCAGATAGCGCTCAAGATAGAGCGCCGTCATCTCGGGGTTTTCCGGATTGTTGAACCATTTGCGAGAGCGAAGATCTTCGGGGCGCAGTTTCGACATGTTGTCTCCAGTCATCGTTTTCAGACGCAATGGGCAGGCCCGCCGGGTCGCGGGGGCAAACCCGGCTCTAGGTGGCCGGGTTCTAGGTGGCCAGGCTTTAGGTGGCCAGTGTATCACAGGTTTCTCGGGCTTCGCGGGCAAGCGCCTCGATGGCACCCCAGTCACCAGTTGAGACCAACGCATCCGGCGCCACCCAGCTGCCACCGGCACAGAGCACATTGGGCAGGTCGAGATAGGTTTTTGCATTTTTCAAACTGACGCCGCCGGTTGGGCAAAAACTGATTTGCGGCAGGGGGGCGCCAATCGCCTTTAGGGCCGCAGCACCACCTGCCGCCTCAGCCGGGAAGAACTTTTGCACCTGATAGCCACGCTCCAGCAGACGCATGGCCTCGCTGGCGCTGGCGGCCCCCGGCAGCAGCGGCAGGTTTTCTGTGAGGCAGGCCTCTATCAAAGCATCAGTAGCGCCGGGCGAGACGCCAAAGGCGGCCCCTGCGGCCTTGGCGTCTCGCACGTCCTTAGGCGTGATCAGGGTGCCGGCGCCAACCACACCACCGGCAATTTGTGACATGGCAGCAATGACGTCCAGTGCGGCCGGGGTACGCAGAGTGACCTCGAGGGCAGGCAGGCCACCCGCGATCAGCGCCCTGGCCAAAGGGGCCGCGTGGGCCGCATCACGCACGACCAAAACCGGCATAATCGGCGCCAGAGTGCAGGTATCACGGATGACCTTTTGTGCGGTTTCGGGATTGGATTTCATCCGGCTTCACCTTGCTGCATATGGCCCTGTTGCATACGGGCTAAAATACTGTCGCGTTTTGGAATGGAGGCAACAGCACCAACAGTTTCGACCGAGAGCGAGGCTGCAGCACAGGCAAACCGCGCAGCATATAGCGCGTCACCGGTTTGGCAGTATTCGGCCAGAAAGGCGCCATCAAATGTATCGCCTGCGCCGGTCGCGTCCCGCAGCTGAGCGGGGAAGGCCGCAATCACGTCATGGCTGTCGGGAGTGGCGACAATTGCGCCCTTTTCAGCCAGGGTCAGAACCACCATGCCGACGCCGAATGACAAAAACCGGTCGCAGATTTCGCTCACATCACTGGTGCCAAACAGCGCCTCTGAATCTTCGATGCTGGGAAAGACGATGTCAACCAGTGGCAGGATCGTCTCCAGGGCCGCACGGGCTTGTTCGCCGCTCCAGAGGTTGAGCCGCAGATTGGTGTCAAAGGCCACCTTGGCACCTGCCTTGCGCGCCAGTTCGGCAGCCCGGATCGAGGCGGCGCAGGAGCTGTCAGAGATCGCCTGAGTGATGCCACTGAGATGCAGCACCCCGACCTGATCAAACATATCCGGTGTCAGATCAGCTGGGGGGACACGACTGGCAGCCGACCCGGCGCGACGGTAGGAAAACTGGTGTCCTGCGGGGCCGTAGTCGATAAAATAGAGCCCGGTTGGTGCGTCATCCTTGCGCAGGATCCGAGAGGCGTCGATGTCCTCATCGGCATAGAGCTGCAGGATGTGGTCGCCAAAATTATCACTCCCCAGATGGGTGAGCATCCCAGCACTGGCCCCTGCGCGGCGGGCGGCGACGGCGGTGTTCGACACATCGCCGCCAATGCCGGGCCGGATCATGTCTTTTTGCAGCCAGGAAAATTCAAACATCGGTTCGCCAAAACAGAGCAGGTCCAGCGGCGCGCAGGGGGTGGGGGTCATGGGTTTGGTCCTGTAGAGGGCTCTGCATCGGTGCGCTGCACCGCCTGGCTGGCCGCGGAGAAGTGGTTTTGCATTGCTCTGGTTGCGGCCTCGGCATGGCCCTGTGCAATGGCATCGACAATGATCTGGTGATCGCTCACAATGCGGTTCTGCTCGCGCTCTGTCTGCTGTGCCAGTCGGCCGGCGGTGATCGACTGCAGGATGACCTCACGCAGCGGTTTGACGATATAGACATAGAGCGGGTTGTCCGTGGCCTCGGCAATGCAGAGGTGAAACAGATAGTCCAGTTCTGCAAACAGCTGAGGCTCGCCAACGGCCTGCTGCATCCGCGCACAGAGGTCTTGTAGCTTTGCGACCTGCGCCTCGGTCCGGTTTGTTGCCGCCAGGGCGGCCATGGTGGTCTCAATGCCCTGACGCACCTCCAGCACCTTGCTGACCGTAAACTGAGCGGTCGCCAATCCGTAGGTGAAGGTACCGGCCAGAATGTCGGGGTTGATCGCATTGACCTGGGCTTTGCGGCCATTGGAGAGCTTGATGTGGCCGGCCCCCGCCAGATGGGCCAGTGCGCCGCGCACCACAACCCGGCTGACCCCGGCACGTTCGCACAGGGCGGCTTCTGACGGCAGATTGTCGCCAGGGCGCAGGCCAGTGTCTGCGATCATGGCAAGAATGCTGTCGGCAACCCGTGTGTACAGCGGGCGGCGATCCAGGGTGTCAAAGTCTTCTGACATGGCGAATCTCGTGATCTTGGTGCGTGGTGTCGGGTGTTTGGATTTTGAAAACCTATATACCTATAATACAGGTTTGGCAATATCAGCCGGGCTGCCTTTGCGCGCAGCTCGTCCAGCCCGGCGGCGCCAAAGTGATCCAGTGCGTCCAGATCCAGTGCGTCCAGAAGGTACCGGTTGTCCTAGCGGTAGGCGTTGCCCTGCACGCTCACCACCCGATCCGGCGCGGCCTGCGGCGGGCAGGTTGTAGCAGCTGCTGTCAATCAGGTGGAAGTGGCAATCGCATGCCCCTTGGGGCAGGGCGGCGGCAGCTGGGTGTGATTCCGTCTCGATGCTGGGAGATTTGACTGTATTTGTCACCCCGGCAGATTGGCGTTTTGCCTGACCTGTTTGCCGGGAGTTCTGGTGTTTAACCCTGAGCAGTTGCCGCATGAGGGGCGCGGTTTGATTTCTCTGTCAGGTATATTTATCTTTAATAGCAGTAATATAGTGGATGTAAGCTCGCATTTTTCCAGGGGTCTGGGTGAGGGTTTATGAAATCTCCCAAAATTATCAGTTGTAAATATTTGTAATTTCTTGAATTGATTTGTGACAAATTGTCTGGAGGAGGAGACAGGATGATGATGAGCAAATTGATCGGACGCGGGGCATTTGCCCTTGCTGCAGCAGCAACTTTGGCGATGGCACCTGTAGGCGCTGAGGCCAAGGATTGGCGCGGCTGGAACATCCACGTGGTGGACTATCCGGTGTCGCACGGCATGGAAGCCTTCATGGCGGAAGTCGAAGAAAAAACCGCAGGTTCTGTGAAGGGTAAGGTCTTTCATGCCGGCGTTCTGGGCTCGCAGCCAGATGCGATCGAGCAGCTCCGTCTCGGCATTCTGGACTTTGGTGTCTTTAGCCTTGGGCCAATGGGGCAGGCCGTGCCGGAAACCAATGTGGTCTCGCTGCCCTTTATCTTTAAAAGCGTTCCGCAGATGTACCGCCTGATGGATGGCGCGCCGGGTGAAGCGCGGGGCAAAGGGCTGGAAGCCAAAGGCATTGTCGCACTTGGCTACTATGATGCCGGTGCACGCTCTTTCTACAACTCCATCAAGCCGATCAATACTCCGGCGGATGTGGAAGGCATGAAAGTGCGGGTCATGAACAACGATCTGTTTGTTGGCATGATCGAATCCATGGGCGGCAATGCGACCCCGATGGCCTTTGCCGAGGTCTATCAGTCGATCAAAACCGGTGTTGTCGATGGTGCGGAAAACAACCCGCCCTCCTATGAATCGACCAGCCACTTTGAGGTCGCAAAGTACTATTCCATGTCGCAGCACTTGATCATCCCCGAGTGCCTGTGCATGAGCAAAAAGACCTTTGATGCCCTGACACCTGAGCAGCAGACCATTGTAAAAGAGGCCGGTCGCGCCTCGACCGAGCTGCAGCGTAAGCTGTGGCAGGAACGCGAAGCCGCTTCGATGAAGATCGTTGTTGATGGTGGTGTCACCGTCAATGAAATCGCTGACAAATCCGCTTTCCAGGCGGCGATGGCGCCAGTCTATGACAGCTATCTGGCAGCGAACCCTGAGATGACCGAACTGGTCAATCTGTTCCGCAACGCGGACTGACCTGCGTCCAAAACAAACGTGATGCGCTCCGGGTTTTGGTGCGCATTGCGCATTAGTCAAAGGAAAAAGGCTCATGGAGCACCCCCCGCGTTGGATGGCGCGCACAGAACGCGGATTGAATGGTCTGAGTGCCCTGTGCATGCTGGCCGCCTCAATCGCTCTTGTTATTCTGGTCGCGACATTTGGTTGGCTGGTTTTTGGCCGGTATGTGTTGAATGCAACACCCACCTGGGTCGAGCAACTGGCGCTCTTGCTTGTCTGCTACATCACCTACCTGGGCGCAGCTGCCGGTATCCATGAAAACACCCACCTTGGCGTGACCCTGTTTCGTGACGCGATGGGCGTAAGGATTAGCAGTGTCCTGAAAATACTGATTGATATCGTTCTGGCTGTCTTTGGCCTGATCATGATGATCGCCTGCATCGAGCTGTTTAATTTTGGCTGGAGCACAATGCTGCCCATGCTCGATATCCCCGAAAGCTTCCGAACACTTTCGGCACTCCTGTGCGGCGGCCTTGTCTTTGTGTTTACAGGCCTGCGTGCCGTCTTCCGGATCATTTGCATGCTGCAGGGCAGAACCTACCCAGAAAAAGGCGGACTATAATTATGGGCCTGGCTATTTTGCTCGGAATTTTTGGCGGCTGCGTGGTGCTCGGTGTGCCGGTAGCCTTTGCGATGGGAATCGCTGCCGCCTCGGCCTTCTGGTTCGAAGGCTTCCCGCTGCTGATCACCTTCCAGAGGTCGCTCTCCGGGATTTCGGTGTTTTCGCTGCTGGCAATTCCCTTCTTTGTCTTTGCCGGCGAGCTGATGCTGCATGGCGGTATTGCCATGCGTCTGGTGCGCTTTGCCTCGGCTCTGGTTGGCCATGTGCGCGGCGGGCTGGCCTCGGTGAATATCTTCTCCAGCATGCTGTTTGGCGTCATCTCGGGGTCGGCAGTGGCGGATATCTCTGCGCTGGGCTCGATCCTGATCCCGGTGATGAAAGAGCGCGGCTACCGGGCGGATTATGCGGTCAACGTCACTGTGACCTCGTCGATTGCGGGGATCGTGATCCCGCCAAGCCACAACATGATCATCTTTGCCGTTGCGGCCGGGGGTGGCATTTCGATCTCCAAACTGTTCCTTGCCGGGGTCATTCCGGGGATTCTGATGTGCCTGTCTCTGGCAATCGCGGCCTATTTCATCGCGGTAAAGCACAACTACCCGGCAGAAGAGTTCCCGGGCTGGAGGGCAGTCTGGGCAGCGTCTCTTGCGGCTATTCCCGGCCTGATCACGGCGGTGATCATCGTGGGCGGCGTCCTGTCTGTCGTGTTTACGGTGACGGAATCGGGGGCCTTTGGGGCGATCTATGCGCTGCTATTGACCTTCTTTGTCTATCGCAGTCTCGACTGGGAAGGGTTCAAGACCTCTGTTCTATCGGCTGTGCGCACCACGGCCATGGTGATGGTGCTGATCGGGTTTGCCAGCTCTTTTGCCTATCTTCTGGCGCTCTATCAGGTCCCGGCAAAGCTCAGCAGCTTTATGTTGGGGATCTCGGAAGAGAAGATTTTTGTCCTACTCATGATCAACGTGATGCTCCTAATCCTGGGGATGATCATGGACATGGCGGCGCTGATCCTGATCTGCACCCCGATCTTTTTGCCAATCGTCAAAGATCTGGGAATGGATCCAACGCAGTTTGGCATCATGCTGCTGGTCAACCTTGGTCTGGGCCTGTGTACGCCGCCGGTTGGAACCTGTCTGTTTGTGGGCTGTGCTGTGGGGAAAATCAGGATTGAAGAGACGCTAAAGACCATCTGGCCCTTCTATCTGGCGATCCTCGCGGCCCTCATTCTGATCACCTATGTGCCGGCCGTGTCGCTCTACCTGCCATCCTTGCTTGAGTAGTCGCAAAGTTTTGCGCGCTCACAACAGCGGGTTGCGGTGAGTCTGGGCCTTTCAGGTCGGGCTTGCCGCAACCCGACCTGAAAGAAAAAAGAAGGTGTCAAAATGACAAACCCATCGTCCGAGACGCTCAACAAGCTGGCAGAGGTCAGTACGGCCACCCTGACAACCGCGCTGTTTCGCCGTGGCTTTCGCAATATCTTTATTCAGGGGCCGCAACGCATGAACCCAGGCCCCAATATGGTGGGGCCGGCCTATACGCTGCGCTATATCCCCGCGCGTGAGGATCTGGATGGTCTGGACTCTTTTGCCGACCGCGAAAATCCGCAACGCAAAGGCGTTGAGGAATGCCCCGAGGGCGCGGTTTTTGTGATTGATTCCCGTCAGGACGCCACAGCAGCCTCGGCGGGCTGTATCCTGGTGACACGGCTGCAGGAGCGGGGCTGTAAGGGTATCGTGACCGATGGCGGCTTTCGCGACACGCCCGAGATTTCGGCCCTTAGAATGCCAGCCTATCATTCCCGCCCAAGTGCGCCAACCAATTTGACAAAACATCACGCCGTTGCGATCAATGACCCTATTGCCTGTGGTGGGGTCTCGGTCTTTCCCGGCGACATCATTGTGGGCGACAACGAGGGCGTGGTTTGCATCCCGCGGCATCTGGTGACAGAAGTGGCACAGGAAACCGAAGAGATGACGGTCTTTGAGGATTATGTCCTGGAAAGGGTGCAGGAAGGGGCCTCGATTTTTGGTCTCTACCCACCAACAGATCCGGAAACTATGGACAGATTTAGGGTATGGCGGCAGAAAAACAACAGGTAGCGGGCGCAACCAAGATCTCGTCCGGGGCTGCGCGGTCCGGTCGAGACCGCACCCTGTCGGATCGTGTCTATGAAAAAATTCTGGCCCTCATTGCCAATGGCGAGGCGCCGGTCGGTGCCAAGCTTCCAACAGAACATGTGCTGAGCGAACAGCTGGAGGTGTCGCGTCCGGTGTTGCGTCAGGCGCTCAAGCAGCTGCGCGAGGACGGCGTGATCGTGTCCCGCCAGGGCTCAGGCTCTTTTGTTCAGCGCCGCCCCGAAGAGGCTGCATTGGATTTTGCCCCGGTGGGCTCAATCGCCGATATTCAGCGTACCTTCGAGTTTCGCGCCGCCATTGACGGGGAGGCGGCCTATCTCGCGGCCCAGCGACGCACAGAGGCGGATCTTGTGAAAATGCGCTCTCAGCTTGAAGAGCTGGATCGGTGCATCAAAGAGGGCGCGCTGGGGGTGGAGTTGGATGAGGCCTTTCACGAAGCCATCTGCACCGCCTCGGGGAACCAGTATTTCACTGTGGCGCGGACCTCGATGAAGGCCAATATCCTGACGGGCCTGAAGTTGACACGCAATCTGTCGCTGACCAAACCGCAAGAGCGGCTTGAGCTGGTTCAGCGCGAGCACTACCAGATTTTTGATGCCATCAAGGCTGGCGATGCCGATGCGGCACGGGCTGCGATGCGCCTGCACGTGGAAAGCGCGCGCAAGCGGGTGTTTGAGGGATAGTCAGCTCACCTTGGTCGCAGCCGCCCGATCAGCTGCTACAAAATCGTGGCGATCCGGCACAAATGACTCTCGCTGGTGGTCTTGTCACAGGCGCTCCTCGCCTTGAGCGGATGTCAGTCAGGTGTCGGGTGTGTCCGGGGTGGTGATGCTTGAGCAGGCTCAGATTTGGCAGCCGTTATCAAAATTCACTTGTTATTTTTTGTAAATTCTCACGAGGGGTGTCAACCCATCGCCGTCCCGTGACGTCAGCGGTGCTGATTTGATTTCGCAGGTCACGGACTTTGACTGTAGCGCTGATGTGGCGCTTATATCCTAATATTCATAGGAAAAACTCTCCCACTTACTGTGGTGCGCTGGTTGATCGCAGAGGCCGCGATCATCTGGGCGCATTGCGGGGGGGGGCGCTTCAGGGCAGAAATATTTGTAATAATTTGTATTGATGGGGCGCTGGTTTTTGGCTACAGACGTCATGAGGTGCCTGTGACTCCCAGTGACCCCAAAATGTCCGCCAGTGCCTCCCAGCTGTCTGCCGGGCGGGCTGGCGGACTGGGGTGAGACGCAGGTTTTGTCAATTTTGAATGGGCCACCGGGTGCTGTTGCACCGCTTGCCCGGAAAGAATGCAGGGAAAAAAAATGGATCTACAGGGTAAAACTGCGATTGTGACCGGCGGTGGGCGTGACATCGGGCGGGCCTGCGTCATGGAGCTGGCCCGTCGTGGTGCAAATGTTGTGATCAATTACTACGCAAGCGCGGAAGGGGCCGAAAGCGCCGTTGCCGAAATTACGGCCATGGGCGGGCAGGCCGTCGCGCTGAAGGGGGACATGACCAAGGAAGCAGATGTCAGAGCCCTGGTGGTAAAGACCGTCGAGACTTACGGCAAGGTCGACAGTCTGATCCACGTAACGGGAGGCATTCTGGCGCGGGTGCCGATGGCAGAGACGACCCTGGATCACTGGCAGGCGGTGATGGATATCAACCTGACCTCCTTTATGCCGGCGGTGCGCGCGTGTCTGCCGCATATGTCTGAGGGCGCCTCGATTGTTGGCTTCGCGTCGCAGGCGGGCCGCGATGGCGGTGGGCCAGGTGCGACGGCCTATGCCGCCTCAAAAGGCGCTTTGATGACACTGACACGTGGTCTGGCAAAGGAGCTGGGGCCAAAAATCCGGGTGAACGCGCTGTGCCCCGGCATGATCGATACTGATTTCCACAACATCTTTACCAAACCCGAAGTCCGCACCCATGTGGCCAATGTGACCCCGCTCAAACGCGAGGGGACATCGCAGGACGTGGCCAAACTGGCGGTCTTTCTGGCCTCGGATGATGCCGCATTTGTGACGGGTGCCAACGTGGATATCAACGGCGGTATGCTGTTCTCATAAACAGACTGCTCTGCCTAACCACCGCAGCCCTATGGGCGCAGATCCAACCCTGAGAAGGCCGACAGATGAAACCAAGGGGCAAGCAGCCGATTGCAGGGTTTGCCAGCTAGTCTGGACCTTATGTTTTCAACAACTTGCGCTGGGCATCTAGGTGCCCTGTGTGCGGGGCTGGACCTCGTTTAACCGCAACGAACATGGCAGGGCGAAAGATGACTATGCACAGACCAAGGGTTGGTGAACCTATCGGGAAAATGGAATTCCAAACGGTCAATGGCGAGACATGCACCATTGGGCAGGCCAAAGACCGCTGGACCATGGTTTTTGTCTACCGTGGTCGTCACTGCCCCAGGTGCAAGCGTTTCCTGAATAAGCTGAACGCGGTTTTGTCCCAGTGGCAGGCAGTGATGGACGTGGTGGTTGTCTCTTGCGACAGCAAGGTAAAGGCTGTGGCGGACAAGACAGAATTCAACTGGGATTTTGATCTTTGCTATGGGCTGACGGTGCCGCAGATGCGCGCGCTGGGGCTTTATGTCTCCGAGCCCCTGTCTGAGGCGGAAACCTCGGATCTGTTTGCCGAGCCGGGGGCCTTTGGACTGCGCCCCGACGGCACATTGATGCTGGTTGATATCTCAAACGGCCCCGCAGCGCGCCCCGACCTTGAGGAGTTGCTGGATGGCATGAGGTTCAATATTGAGAACGACCGTCCGGTACGAGGACTGGCCTGATAGCAGGACTGGCCTGACAACAGGACTTGCCTGACAACAGGACTGGCCTGACAAGAGGGCTGGCCTGACGCGAAGTTTTGATTTTACATTGCCCCAGCCCCAGAGAGCCAACTCTGGGGCTGGGGCTGGGGCTGGGGCAATGGCTTCTGCGTCCTGTCTTGCAAAAGGAGGCGCTGCTTTGGCACTGCAGTCGAGCAAAGCTATAAACACTTGAACACGTTAAAAACTATTAACACTGCAACTCGTTAAAAACTGGACCGGCTAGATTTCATGTGCCCAGGGTGGGTTCGCGCCAGATCGTGAGACCGTGACGCCAGACACTTTGATTGCGAACTTCAGAGCCTCTTCGACTGTCTTGCTGTCAGGGTTAGACGTGAAATCCTTGTTCAGGGCGCCGCGCGCATGCAACAGATGCAAAATGCCTGCGTTGAAGGTATCGCCTGCACCGATTGTGTCGGCCACCAAAACCGCCGACGCCGGCGCCCGCGCGATGCATTTGGCGCCACGATATGCCATGCCGCCCTGCGCGCCTTTGGTGACAAACACCAATGTGTCGCGCTCCCCGATCAGCTGCTCTAATTGCTCTGCGGTGTCCGGCTGGTTGGGAGCCAGCCAGTCCAGGTCTTCATCAGAGAGTTTCAGGATGTCGCTATGAGCGATCATGTCATGCAAACGGGCGCGGTAGCCTGCCTCGTCGGTGATAAAAGCCGGGCGGATGTTTGGATCGATCATTGTCAGACAGTCGCCCGACCGGCTGCGCATCAAACTGTGAAGGGTCGAGGCCGTAGGCTCTGTGCACAGGCTGATGCCGCCAAAAAACATCGCCCTGACCTGCTCTAGATTCTGTGGAATATCCGCAGCGGTGAGCGATGTGTCGGCAGAGTTTTCGGCATAAAACGTATATGTCGCCTGGCCTTCCGTCAGCTCGACAAATGCCAATGTACTGGGGGCCTTGCGCGAGACGAGATGGTCGGTTTTGACGCGGCTTGCGTGCAATTCAGCCTGCAACAGTTTGCCGAACAGATCGTCCGACACGCCTGTATACAGCCCGACATCAGAGCCAAGGCGCCCCAAGGCAATGGCCGTGTTAAACACAGCGCCGCCGGATTTTGGGATGAAACAGGCCTCGCCAGTCCGTGAGGTCGAGGGGATCATGTCGATCAGGGCTTCGCCGCAACAGAGGATCATTGTGATTTTCGCGCTCCTAAATCCGCTGCTCAGTGGCGCTGTCAAAGCGGTGAACATTTTTCTCCAGCGCGTAAAACGACAGCTCCTGACCGGGTTTCAGCACGTCTGATCGCTCAATCTTGGCGACAAAAGACGTGCCACTTTGCTGCACCAGATGGGCCAGGACATATTCTCCCAGGTTCTCCAGCAGCTCTATCGTGCCGGTGAGGGTGGCTTTGTCTGCGTCACAGGGCAAAAGATGTTCGGGCCTGATGCCCATGGTCTCATCTGCAGCCAGAACCTGGCCGGGGCGCAGGTCGTCGGCTGTGAAAAAGTTCATCTTGGGGCTGCCGATAAACCCGGCAACAAACATGTTGCTTGGATGGTCATAGAGATCCGTGGGCGAGCCCCCCTGCTCAAGGCGACCATCGCGCAGCACAACGATCTTGTCGGCCAGGGTCATCGCCTCGACCTGATCATGGGTCACATAGATCATGGTCGAGCCAAGCCGCTCATGGAGTTTGGAAATCTCGATGCGGGTCTGCACCCGCAGGGCGGCGTCCAGGTTCGACAGGGGCTCATCAAACAAGAACACCTTGGGGTCGCGGACAATCGCGCGCCCAATCGCCACGCGCTGGCGCTGGCCACCGGACAGATTGCGCGGGCTGCGGTCGAGATAGTCGGTGATCTGCAGCACCTCTGCGGCAGCTTTCACCCTTTGATCGATCTCATCCTTTGGGCGTTTTGATCTGCTTCAGCCCAAAGGCCATGTTGTTGTAGACGCTCATGTGCGGATACAAAGCATAGGACTGAAACACCATGGCGACGCCACGTTTGGCGGGGGCGATCTCGTTCACCTCTTGCCCGTCAATCGCGACAGAGCCGGAGGTGATCTCTTCCAGCCCGGCGATCATCCGCAGCAAGGTAGATTTGCCACAGCCAGAGGGGCCAACGAAGACCGCAAATTCGCCGTCTTCGATATCAAGATCAACCCCGTGCATCACATCGATGTTGCCGTAGGATTTGCGCAGATTGCGGATGGTCAAATTGGCCATGATTGTTCCATTTCTTTGATCGCAGCACGCAGTGCATCTGCAAATTCGGGATAGTGCGCCGGCAGGTCGCCCCATAACTGTTTCGAGTGAATGAACGTGTCGGTGTGTAATATGGATACGAGGAGCGGCCAGCTTGGCTCTGCATAGTCAAAGGCAATCTTTCCGGCGCGCACGTGTTGGGCAAAGACATACCAGCTGGCGATGCTTCGGATACCATGCCGGGGCAGGGTGCCTTGGCGCAAACATCCTTCAAGCGTCGGACGGATGAAAATCGGAAACTTTGCAACCCCATCGGCGCAGATCCGGGCCACGGTGTCGGCAATCGCCGGGTTTTTGAACCGCGCCGCAATACTGTCGAGATAGGCCTCTTTTGAAAACGGCAGATCAAGCGTCAGCGCAGGCAGCACCTCTGTGGTTTCATAGGCCCAGAAATGATCAAACAGATCCGGCACCGACATCGCCTGATCAAAGGTTTCAATGCCGTGCAAGGCTGCCAGATAGGTCAGGCAGGTATGGCCGCCATTCAGCACTCTGATTTTTGTTTCCTCAAAGGGGTCAACATGCGGGGTCACGGTGACGCCCACAGAGGCCAGGTCGGGCATGTCAGAGGCAAATCGATCTTCCAGCACCCATTGCACAAAGGCCTCCGCCATCACCGGATGCTGCACGGGCTCTTGGGTCAGTTGCGACAGATCTTGCGCGAGCTCTTGGGTCGCGCGCGGGGTGATCCGGTCGACCATAGAGCAAGGGAAAGCTGCGTTTTCGGCAACCCAGTTGCGCAGATCATCCAGCCCACGGGCGGCGAGATATGCCAGGAAATTTCGCTGTAACATCTTGCCATTGCTGCGAATATTGTCGCAACAACAGATCGTTACCGGCGCGTCAATTGCCTCTTTGCGCCCCTGTAGTGCAGAGGCCAAATAGGCGTAGACACTTGTGCCCTGGCTGCCCGCAATTTTGCCTGCAATCTCAGCCGAAATGACAGGGTCAGCCAGATCCAGCGCGCCGTCGGGATCGGTATAGTAGCCGCTTTCGGTCACTGTGATCGTGACCAGCTTAACCGAAGGGAGGGACAGAAAGCCCTCGGCTGCGGTGCGCTCTGCTGACCAGTCAGCAAAGGCGACATGGCTGCGCACCCGCGCAAGCGCAACCTCTCCGTTTGGAGCCACGGATTTCAGCAGGTAGCCTTTGTCGTCGGCCTGGTGTTCGGCGAATGTTGCGGATTCTGCTGCGCGCAGATTGACCGCAGCAATGCCCCAGTTCAAATCCCCCGACTGATCCATATAGCTGTCGATATAGACGGCCTGATGTGCGCGGTGAAAGGCGCCATAGCCCAGGTGCACAACTCCGATTGCGCAGTCAGCCTGCTCATATGTCGATGCCGCAATCCGCGGCATGTTTACAGTGTTCATGAGGAAGCCTCCGGTGCAGGTGTCAGATCCCGCTGAGCCATTTCCCGGTAGGCGGTCGGCGTCATGCCCTTCATTTTGAGGAACTGGCGGTTGAAATTGGCCAGATTCTGAAACCCGACCTGGTAGCAGATTACCGTCACCTGATCATCGGTCGCATAGAGCATGCCACAGGCCTGCCCGATGCGGACACGGTTCACAAATTCCACAAACCGATGCCCCGTGGTGGCCTGAAAATTGCGGGAGGGTGGCCTGTGTCATGCCCGCCATATTTGCTGCGGCATCAATGGAAATATCCTCGCTAAAGTTCTGCACGATGTGGTCAATCACCTGTCCTACTTTGGCTTGCTTGCCACTGCCTTCAGGCTGCAGGTGATTGACCACAGACAGTAGTTTGCGCTCGGCATGTTCATTCAGCCGGACCAGAAACCGGATGAAGGCCAGAATGCGTTCCGGGCCTTTGCTGTCACGGATTGCTTCCATATGGCCGCGCGCAAAGGTTGGGTTGAAGTTGAGAAATTCAATACCGGACTGCGCGGTCATGAGCATCTGGCGCAGCTCGCGGAACTCGGTAAAGGCGGCTGCCAGGCTGTCGACGCTGGACTGGCTGAACTGCACCAGCATATCACGGGTGTCGACCGGGGTTTTCCAGACGTCGTCCGTGATCCAGTTATGCGGCAGGTTTGGCCCTGTCAAAAACAGCGTCCCCGGCGAGAAATCCCCAATGTAGTCGCCCACAAATGCTTTGCCACGGGTGGCAACAATCAGGTGCAGCTCATATTCCGCATGACTGTGCCAGCGACACAATTCGGTCGGCCAGCCGTGCTCAAGATACCGCAGAGAATGCCGGTTCCGGTCAACAATTTCGATTTCGGGCTGAATGATTGACATGACCTATCTCAACATATTTGCGGCGTCTGTGGTGTGGACACGAAAGGCAGGCAAGCTCACTTGACCGCTCCAAAGGTAAGGCCCTGCACCAGTTGTTTCTGGCAGAACCAGCCCAAAACGATGATGGGGCCAACGGCTGCGGTGGACACAGCCGAAAGGCGGCCAAAGAACAGACCCTCGGGGGCACGGTTGCCTTCGATCAATTTGGACAACGTGGCCGCTTCGGTGGTTGTCAGGCGCACGGTCCAATAGGCTTCGTTCAAGCAAAAGATGAATGTCAGCAGTGCGGTAGAGGCAACGCCGCCCCATGCCAGCGGGATAAGAATAGCCTTGATTTCACCCCAGGTGCTGACGCCGTCCATTTTTCCGGCCTCAATGATCTCTTTCGGGATCTCTTTAAAATAGGTGAACAGCATCCAGATCACGATCGGCAGATTGATGAGGCAGAGCACAAAGATCACCAGGAAATGCGTGTCGAAAATACCGAGGAAATTCTTGGTCAGGAATGTCATCGGATAGAGCACCGCAGCTGCAGGCAACATCTTGGTCGACAGCATCCAGACCAGAATGTCCTTGGTGTGGCGGCTGGGATTAAAGGCCATTGCATAGGCGGCGGGGACACCGACGATCAGGGCAAACACAGTGGCAAAGACCGAGGTGATGACCGAGTTGGCAGCAAAGCGCCAATAGTCGTAGTTCTCGGTCATGTTCAGGTAGTTTTCCAGGGTCGGTTTGAACGCGAACAGGTGCTCGGGCTTGACCGCATCGGCATCCGTTTTGAAACTGGTGAAAACCATCCAGAAAATGGGAAAGAAAAAGATCAGTGCGATACCCCAGGCCAGCAGCGGCCAGAAGATCCTGGAGAAAGTGGAGGTTTGTGCTGAGAGAGCCATTATATGTCTCCTAATCCATCAGGCTTTTGCCAACCATGCGCAGCAGAAAGATCGCTACGATGTTGGCAAGGATGACTGCGAGAATGCCGGTCGCGCTTGCGGCGCCAATGTTGTTGGTGCTGAATTCGCCAATCAGATAGGGCAGGTTCTTGTTGCCATTGCCGCGACTGACAATTTCGATCTCTGCGTAAAGCGAGAGATGAAAAATCGACTGGATCATCACGACGATCGCGATGGGACGTCCGAGGTGGGGCAGGGTCAGATTGCGAAACCGCGACCAAGCGTTGGCGCCGTCCAGAATAGCCGCCTCTTTTTGGCTCTCGTCCTCGGACTGCAGCGAGGTCATAAAGATCAGCACGGCAAAGGGCGTCCATTGCCAGGTCACCATGATGATGACGGCATAGGCAGAGGATTGCGTGGCGCGGAATGAGATGGGTTCAAACTCTGGCCAGAGCGAGAAGAAACTGCCCAACACGGGAAAGTCGCGCAGCCCGTCGATGATGCCATTCAGACCGGCAACTGCAATGCCATTCAGCCCCAGCACCGGATCAAGGATCATATTGATCCACAACACGGCGTTGACCGCAGGCATGACAAAAAACGGCGAGATCAGCAGCACCCGCACAATGCCACGGCCCGGAAAGCTGCGGTTCACCAGCATGGCAAGGGCGAGGCCCAGCGTGACGGTCAGAACAAGAATGCTGCCAACGATGAAGAGGCTGTTTTCGATGGCAAACCAAAAGTCCTTGGCCTTGAACAAAACATATTCGTAGTTGCCCAGGCCACGCCAGTTGCTCAGGCTTGGTTTTGTCCACTCAGGGCGGCTTAAGCTATTAAGAACGTAGCGAATAAAAGAAAAATAAAGCGTCATGCTGAGCGGGACAAGCATCCAGAGCAGCAGCAGCACAACGGCTGGGGTTTGCAGCAAGCGCGGAAGTGATCTGTTGGCCATTGGGTGCCTTTCCGTTGCAACAAAGGGGGAGGTGAGGAGAGAGGAGGCTGGCCCGGTAGCTGTCTGCCGGGCCAGTTTGATAGGCCAGTGTGATGCGCCGAGGCTTAGTAGTAGCCAGCTTCGGACATGATGGCGTCAGCCGCCGCTTGCGATGCCGCCAGGGCTTCGTCTACGGATTTTGCACCAGAAAGTGCGGCTGCAATTTCCTGGGCAACAGCAGAGCCGACTTCCGGAAACTCTGGGATCGACGCGAACTGCACCCCAACATAGGGCTTGAGGTCTGTGGCTTCAGGTGCGGCAGATCCAATGGCGGCCATCTCTGCGGCGGCAAAACCAGCAACAGCCTGGAACTCTGGGTAGGCATAGGTGGAGGCACGCGTGCCTGTTGGCACGGATCCCCAGCCAAAATCAGGGTGGTTTGCAACGGCCTGAATGTAGGCTTTGGAGGTTGCCCATTCGATAAAGGCATGGGCGGCTTCGGAATTTGGTGATCCGGTTGGCACAGCCATGGCCCAGGCCCAGAGCCAGTTTGCCCCAACTGGATTGCCGGCATTTGGCGACTGCGCGTAGGCAACGCCATCTACTTCGAGGAAGGATGCCGCGATTGTGGCGTCAATCCACATGCCGCATTTGCCTTCGTTGTAGAGGGCAAGGATTTCGTTGAAGGAATTCCCCTCAGAGCCGGGAGGGCCATATGTGCCGAGCAGGTCGACATAAAAGTTGATCGCCGCTTTCCATTCGTCGCTGTCAAGCGTGGGGTGCATGTCTTTGTCGAACCAGGCGCCGCCAAAGGAGTTCACAACCGTGGTGACAAAGGCCATGTTGTCGCCCCAGCCGGGCTTGCCGCGCAGGCAGGCACCATAAACGCCGGCATCCGGGTTATGCATTGCCGCCGCAGCCGTCTTGATGTTGTCCCATGAATCGTTGTCGCCAACCGTGACGCCAGCCGCGTCGGCCAGGTCTTTGCGGTACATCACCATGGAGGATTCACCGTAGAAAGGTGCCGCATAAAGCGTGCCATCATGCGACAGCCCGTTGCGCATGGCGGGCAGCATGTCGTCAACATCGTACTCAGCACCAAAGTTCAAAGGCTCGATCCAGCCTGCGGCCCCCCAGATTGGGGCTTCTTGCATGCCGATGTTGATAACGTCGTACTGGCCGCCACCGGTTGCGGTGTCAGATG
This sequence comes from Pseudophaeobacter leonis, assembly GCF_002087335.1. Taxonomy (GTDB): domain Bacteria; phylum Pseudomonadota; class Alphaproteobacteria; order Rhodobacterales; family Rhodobacteraceae; genus Pseudophaeobacter; species Pseudophaeobacter leonis. Next base: position 5,257 of record NZ_MWVJ01000016.1, on the reverse strand, counting down.
TGACTTGCTCACGCAGAACACCTTCTTCCAGGGAAACCCAATTCAGGCTGACCCCGGTATCGGCCGTGTAGGCTTCGGCAACTTTCTGCATGTTGATCATGTGACCGTTGTTAACAATCGCGATTGTCAGTTCCGTTGCGTGGCTTTCAGATACCGCAAAGGATGCGCTGGCTACGCCAAGGGTCAGGCCGAGTGCCGTGTTCCTTAAAAATTCCATGGTTTCCTCCCAAAGGTTTTTTTAAACCGCCTTTTGGGCGGTGCGTGCCTATAGGGTGGGCAAGTTTATTAACCCTGACCTATACGATTCTGACAAGTTTGCATATTATATGGCTTCAAATCTCTCCGTATGCCTCATTTTTAGCAAGAAAAGTATGTGAAATCTGGCGACAGCTTCGCGACTCTTAACCAGTTTTTCCAGCTGCTCTGGGCAACAAAGTGCCCAGTCAGGCAGCGTTACCACTGCCTTTAGGAGGGGGTAGGAGCCTCTTTTGCCACAGGCCGTGATCTATTTCAGCAAGGCTGGCACATGGAAGTACCCGCTATGCGGGATCTGCGCGACCCACTGATAATCTGGGCGCAGTCCACAATTCTGACAGGCGCTTTGTGCTAGAAGTCATCAAATTCAGGAACATTCCCAAGCCGCACCAGGAAGGTTGGTGCTCCGACTTCACCCGAACTCTGGTCCTCGACGACCATATAGGCATCCGCGCCTGCGCAGCCGTCTGAGCGAAATTCCCGTTCGGCGCGTTCTTGTGCCTGTTGCTCTGAGGTGTACTGAAGCTGCTTGTCTATTTTCAGACTGAGCATCCCTGCGCCGGGGCCTGCCTTTTCGACGTATGTCTGGCAGATATAGTGAACCTTCTCAGTGTTTTCTGTAGAGTCCGTCATGGAGGTTTCCTCGGTGGGATTTTGGAAGGAATAGGTGCCTTACAAGGGCGTGCAACGGCCTGAAATGGGTCTTTCAGGTGCAATCTCAATCTATGTGATTGGCAAGGCTTTCAAGCCATATGTGTTCAACTTGCGCATTGGATATGTATAACTTTGACCGACCCCTGCTCTGGGCCAAAGGCCTGGCGGGCAAAGCACGTCCCCGCTTTGGTCGTGGCGTCAGCGGCGCGAGATAGCGCTGGTCTGCAGCATCAATTTGCTGACAACAGAATCCGGGATTGCGTCTGCAGCATAGGTGAATGTGCCGCAGGTTCTGACCTCTTCGGCCGCCCGCATCAAAGCGCCAATTGCCGCCCGTGCAAAGGAGCCTCCAACGCTGATACGGCGCGCGCCTGCCTCTGACAGCTGCTCCACTGAATAGGTGTTGCCCTGCAGCCCCATAAGCACGTTGACCGGTTTGTCGACGGCGGCGCAGACGGTCCTGATTGCCGCGATGTCGGGAAGGCCTGGCGCATAGAGAACGTCTGCTCCGGCCTCTGAAAATGCCTGCAGCCGTTTGATTGTATCGTTCAAATCGGGCTTGCCCCAAAGGTAGTTCTCGGCCCGTGCCGTCAGAATGAACGGCAGGCCCGCTGCTGCCTCTGCAGCCGCCTGAATGCGTTCAACCGATTGCTCTATATCATAAATCGGAGAGGCAGCGTCACCTGTGGCGTCTTCAATTGATCCGCCAACCAGTCCGAGCGTTGATGCCATACGAATGGTTTGCGCACAGATTTCGGGTGTCACGCCAAAGCCATCTTCGAGGTCAGCAGAGACAGGCAGATCCGTTGCCGCAACAATTTCGGCCGCATTCGCAAGCAACTCATCACGGCTGAGGCCCGCAATGGAGTCACGCTTGCCTTTGGAAAACGCGTAGCCTGCGCTGGTGGTGGCAAGGGCTTCAAAGCCCAGGCTCTCCAGCAAACGCGCCGATCCTGCGTCCCATGCATTGGGAATGACAAAGGCCTGATCCTGCGCATGCAGGGATTTGAGGCGCTGATATTTTTGCTGCTGATCGGACATTGCTACCCCCCTGAAACTGGTTGTCAGGGCTAATATAACCAGCCAGAACAAAAGGGAAACATATTTGTTTCTTGGTGCGTTTGATGCGGGCGATTACCGGTCTACGTCTTTGCGGGGCGCATCCTAGGCAGGGCAAGCTGTATCAAAGGAGATCTCAGACGGGCAGGGCGCCAAAAGGTCGCTCTTCGTCCCGTGCCCATGCAAGATCAGTCCAGATCAGTCCAGATCGGTCCAGGGCCAGGGCTTTACGTTGCTGGCAGCGGTCTGGAACCGGGCGGCCTTGGCGATCCAAATTCCCAGATCGGTGCCAAAATCGGCCAGGCGTGGGTTTGCCTGCCTGTTGTTGACCATCATGACGACAAACTGAACAAGCGTCGCCACCCAGAGCACCGTTTGCGCCACCGATATCATGACTGCAATCAGCAGCATATAGATCAAACGCTGGAACATCGTATCGGGATGTTCAGGCTCTAATTGCTCGCCATGCAGGCGGCCCTCGATCTTGGCGTCGTCATTGTCCACTTTTCCAGTCCCCGTTTTTACCCTGGCCGTGTATAGACAAACCACTATTCCGCCTTTTGAGCAATACGGTCTTCAGGCTGCGGAACTGGCGAGCTGGCAGGGTGAGGCTATGGCTGGTGTAAGTACAGAGCCATAACAGGCAGAGTTTATCCTACCATAAAGCCGTCATAACGTGTCGTCTTGCCGTTGATTTGGTGGCTACATTTTTGCAGCCCCGCGATGGCGTCGGCCTTGGCCGGCCATTTCAACACCACGCGATTACGGGCGTGTTTGAGGGCAACTTTGACCAGATCCGCGGCGTCCTCATCGGTGCCCACAATGTCGCGAACCTGGCGCAGCTCTCGCTTTACCAGGGCGGATTTGTTGCGCGGCGGATGCATGGGGTCGATCAGAATGGCCTCGGCGGCCAGCTCTGGGATCAGATCTTTTGCATCCCCCTTGAGCAGGGTCATACGGTTGATGATGTCGCGAAACTGGCCGCCTTCGAGCATCGCGCGTTCCATGCCGTCCGCCAGCAGGGCATGCATTGTCGCTGAGCGCTCGATCAATGTGACCTGCGCCCCCAAGGACGCCAACAGAAACGAGTCGCGCCCCAGGCCCGCAGTTGCATCCACAATCGAGGGAGTCTTGCCGGCGCGCAGCCCCATCGCCTTGGCGATATCCTGCCCGCGTCCGCCGCCAAACTTCAGGCGGTGCGCAACTGCGCCGGTGACGAAATCGACCCGTAGCTCGACAGATTTTTGTGTCATGCGGCCTTCATTCTTGTCTGTCTTGCCTGCTGCAAGCGATCTTACCCAAGTCTGCTTTCCCATGAAAGGCCGCTCTTCAGCCCCTGAAACCATCCTGTTCTGCCTCGCTGATAGCGCATTGGCCGGGGGATGGCGATGGCAGAGCGCTCAATAGGCGCCTTTGCTGGACAACAGGCTCAGCGGGGTGCGGAACAGGATTTTCAAGTCGAGCCAGAACGACCAGTTCTCGATGTAGAACAGATCGTGTTCAAACCGCGCCGTGAGCTTTTGCGGGTCATCTATCCCGCCCCGCCAGCCGTTGATCTGGGCCCATCCGGTAATCCCTGGCGGCAGGCGATGGCGGGCAGAGTAGCCGTCAACGATTTTGGTAAAGCGTTCCTGCTGACTGGACATGGCTTCAACCGCATGTGGCCGGGGACCAACCAGGGAGAGATCCCCTCGTAAAACATTGAAAAGTTGCGGTAACTCATCAATCGAGCTGCGTCGCAAAAAGCGACCAACCCGGGTCACCCGGGGATCGCCACTTGTCACCACCTGCCGCGCCATGGGATCGGCCATCTCCGCATACATTGAGCGAAATTTGAGGATCTCGATCGTCCGGTTATTGTAGCCATGACGGAGTTGGCGAAACAATATCGGCCCAGAGCTTTCGAGCCGGATCGCGACTGCCGCGATCAGCAAAACCGGCCATAACAAGGCCAGGGCTGCAAGCGCAAAGAAGACGTCAAAAAGACGTTTGATCAGGCGGCATTTGGGTGAAAAACTTCGTTTCAGCCCCTCAAGAAAGGCGACCTGGCCGGGGCGGGCAAAGGCATAGTCATGGCTATAACTCGACAGTCTGACCTCAACAGGCAGGATGCGAAACTCGTCCAACAGCCATTTGATACGCTTTTCGGCCGCGCAGGGCAGGGCAATAATGACCAGATCAATTTCAGACGCCCGGACAAAGGCGACAAGGTCGTCGTATCCGCCGATTTTTGGGCATCCCAAAATCTGTTTGGGGGAGCGCGCGTCTTCGCGGTCATCAAAAATGCCATAGAGGCGGATATCATTGACCTGTCGCGCGCCAAGGCTGCGGATGAGGCGGTCTGCCTCTTGTCCGCCCCCGGCAATCACCGCCCGGCGCGATCAATCCGGTTTCGACGATCCATCTGACGATGATCTGCGCTCCATAGCGTGTAGGGAAAATCGCCACGACCAGACTGATCACCGCTGACAAAAGGGTGGCGCTGTAATTGGCAATCGGAGCCAGCGCCAGAAAGGCAAGCAGTGGGGCGATCACAGACAGAGCTGTGCGGGTGATAAAGGTGGTTCGGTTGGCCATGATTGTACTGCTGTAGCCGCCGGTCACCGCCATAATCGTTACGACGCTGAGAGCCCCCAGGCGGCCCATCCGGCAGCAATCACTGGGGTTAACTGTTCAGCCGGGCTGGCGCCATACAGCGCGAACCAAAATGCCAGCATCAAGACGGGAAGATCAATGCAGATGGCCACACAGGCGAGCCACAGAGGCTCTAACGCGCCACGCTGCAAGCCAAACGCCACATTTTGTGCGGCTTCGTTCAATCTGTTAGATTGCCCCTCCACCTCTGCCACTTTGTGAAATTTCCTGTCTTTATAATCTGCGAAATCAGCTGCTTTGGCTCGAACCATAGCCTTGAACCTCTTAAGGCGCAGTTATCGGGCATCGCAGGCCGTTGGCTGTCTTTGCACAAGGAGAAATGGCCCCTGAAATCAGGGGCCATTGCAGGACAGTCCAAATAGGCAGGACAGTCAAAATGTGCGGATGGGATCAGCTGCGTCCCTTCCACGGCACCAGGAAATTTTCGGCTTTGCGCATCAGAATATCGATGCCGTAGCCAATAATGCCGATCAGCACGATGCCGAGGATAACGATATCGGTCAGCTGAAATTTGGACGCGGCGATAATCATCATGCCAGCCTCTTTCTGCGCTGCCACAAGTTCGGCAGCGACCACCGTGCCCCAACAGACACCCATGGCCACCAGTGCGCCGGTAAAGATTTCGGGCAGCGAG
>NZ_MWVJ01000015.1 GCF_002087335.1 Pseudophaeobacter leonis | reverse complement strand
CCCCCCTGCCCGCCCGAGGTCGAAGATGTGGTTAGACCAAGCCTGCATCCCCCGTTCGATCCAGGCGGCACCGCGATACTCGCAGCCCTCTTTCACCAACCATTCATCCATCCAGCGGATGGCGGCATCGTTCTTGGCCAGATCCGCGTGATAGCCGGAAACCGTGATGCGCAGCCGCTGCAGCCGCTTGGCGGAATTGGCCGCATCATTGCGGGCCCGGTGATCCTCGCGCCGGGCCATGGCCTCCGACAGGCTGCGCAACACCATCGGGTGCATCAGCCGGATGTCGCCATTGTCACAGCGACAAGGCTCCCATTTGTAGAGCGGCCCATAGTCCAGCTTGCACAGTGATCCAAAATGCCCCGGATCCACCATCAGCAGCTTGGCCAGAATGTTCCGATCCATCGGCAAGGTGCCCACGGGGCTGTTGTCATAAGCGATATTGATCAGATCAAAATACAGCGCCCGGCATTCGGGCGTTGCATTCAGGCGCATATCCGAGGCCAACCAGCGCCGCCGCTCCCAGGCCATGAAAAAGTGGCTATCCAGGCGATCATTGCATGACAGCGGATAGTCCGGCAAATCGCTGATGTTGACTGGCTGCAAGTGATGCGTGGTCTGCATCAGACGAAAGCCTCGACCAGGTCATAGACCTCGCAGGCCTGCGCGGCCTCAAATGGAGCCATCCTGCGCCGATCCGTTACCCGGCGGCGATAGCGATTGCCCCAGCCGCGATGCATGCAGATATTGCGGCATGTGTTGGCACTGGCTCCGGTAAAAAGCGCCAGATCCGCCAGGGTACAATCGCCTGCGGTTGCGCGGGTCATCCACCAGATCTGATAGGCGATGCGTTGCATGCGAACTGTCATGCCGCCCTCCTTAATTGTGCGTGAAAGAAACCCGGCGCGTTCGGATCCGTCAGCATCACCAGCAGCGCGATGTGGCTCGTGGGCGCAGTTACAGCGCCCCACCAATTCAACGCCGTTTGAAAGCTGACATCGCAGAACAGCGCCACTTCACGGGGGCTGGTAAACCGGGCACGAAAGTAGCTGGACCAAAGTTCCGGTGCCTCAGACTTGAGCCGATAGGGCTCAAACTGATTTGACCAAGAACTTTGAGCCACACCTGTGCCAGCCTCGGCACATGACGGATCATTGCTTACAATCAGGGTCAGACGGGGGAGGCTCATGCGGCTGCCTCCGCAATCACATCGACCGGGGAAGGAACCATGTAGGCCCGCACCCTTTCGATCGTACTTGGGCGACATTCACCGCCTTTTCTCAACCGGTATACAAAGCTAGGGTCATTTACAGCCTCACGACCAAACCGAGAAGGGGTCATGCCACTCGAACCAGGTGTTGCTCAATTTCATTTTTGAATTCAGTCATCATCATGCGTGCAAGGGTGTAGGTTTTATCCCACTAAGTAAAGAGGATTTATCCTATTTGCGCGAAAGACGGACATGTAGGATATTACCTACATGGATACCAGCCAGATGATAGCAGATAGAATCGAGCGCCTCGTACAAGAACGGGACACCAATCCACGCGCAGTCGCACTGGCCGCAGGAATGAGCCCCACCGGTGTTCGCGATATCATCACCAGAAAGACCAAAAACCCGACCTTTGCCAACCTCCTCAAGATCTCTGAAGTCCTGGGCGTTGACGTTACTGAGATAGTTGGCGGAACGATCCATCAGCGGCCTTCGATCTCAATCGCCGGCAAAGTTGGTGCTGGCGAGCAAGTTCCTGTATTTGATAGCTACGAAAAAGGTGGCGGCCCTCAGGTGGAATGCCCTGCGGGGCTTACTCCGCACGGAATTGTAGCTGTCGAAATTGCAGGCGACAGTATGGAGCCGGTTTATTCAGCTGGCGACTTGCTATTCTATACCCGTGCAACGCACGAAGGCGTCCCAAATGACGTTGTCGGACACCGGTGCGTTTGTGAATGCGAGGAAGGCTTGGGTTGGGTTAAGCAAATCAAGCCAGGAGATGAGCCTGGTTTCTTTCACCTAATTTCACTCAACCCTGGTGCAACAACCATGTGGAACAAACGCTTAAAGTGGGCGGCCCGCGTGAGGTTGCATTGGCCAGCGGAACTCGCGGTCAAACTCTAACCTAAACGCCCCCCCCTCCCCACCGGCACCAGCCTTGCATCACCAGGTCACCAAACAACCATTGCCCAACTGGCTCCTGTAGGTCTGCCAGAATTCAGATGATAGGTTATTTCCTATATTCTGTATTGACGTAGGTTATTTCCTACAATACCTTCAATTCTCATCAACCGATGGAGGATTGAATGCAAGACTTTAAGAATACCATGCTGCGGGATGCCCGCTTGATCGTCGGGTCGCCCGAGAATTACGTCGATGATCCAACACAATTTGCAACCGCCTGGGCCCGTCATGAAGGCAGGTCGCGGTCAGGGCTTTGACCCGGCACGTCTGCACCCCCAGCACCTTATTGACCGCCCCGCCCCCTCACCGGAGCCAATCGACCAGACTTTGGTCCGCGTTGGTGAAAAAGTACGCGAGGTGATTGCCAGCAAGGGATACCAGGTTCAACCCAAGCATGCTGCCTGACCCAATTTGCACCACCACGCCGAGGCCTGTTTTGCCCCGGCGCCGTGCGCAGGGCCCAGCCAGTCAGCGGGCACCCCCGCACCACCTATAACAAGGCCGACCGGCGTCAGGAGGACTACGCCGGTCACCGCCTTTCAGAATTCCGCGCATTTCTTCTTGCCGCGCGGAGTCGTGCGGGTGGCTCAGTCCTCCTCCAAAGTACGCCGCCCGCACACCATCAATCAGGAAAAGCCCATGCCAGACACCACCGATGCCAGCCGCTTTGCCCTCACCCTGGCCACACTGTCAGGTCGCGAGCGCCGCGACACCCTCGCCTGCGCCGTGATCGAGAGCGGCGGCCTCTATCCCTACCCCGTGCCTGGCAAAGCCTTGCTAGAGATCCAGCTTTACGGCGTGCATGTCACTGGGATGGGTGAAGAACGGGCGATCGACAATTGGGTCGCAACCGCGATCGGAACCACATGCGAGAGCGTCGCGTGAAGGCGACAGATCCCCAGAAAATCCACAATGCTGCGCTGGATCTGCTGAACCGCGGCACGCCTTTCGCGCGCACCACATTGTTCAAGCAACTTGGCGGCAGCCTGCGGCGCCCCGACTTGCAGCCCTGGGAGCCAGAGGAACACCATTGGCACGCCGGGCTCTTTGGCATCAGCCACCAGGGCACGACCTGCGCCGAGGCGATCCAGAACTGGGCCCAGGCTGGGCTTGCCGACACAACACGCCGCGCCACAGATGGCCGCCCGGAGTGCCCCTACAACGGTGCAGGTCTCGCACCTTCCCCTCGTAACTAGCTGGAAATACACAATGTTGATCCAATCCGCCAAAGCCACCTGTACAGTCGAGACCGCTACACAGAAGCAATCCAGCACCCAAGCCAGAGCTGCGAATACAGCAGCCCCTTTTGGCCTCAAAACACTCTGGCTGCACTTTGCAAATGACTGGGAGCTACGGCGACTTGCTAGGCTGCACATGCGCATCGAGCGCAAAAAATGCAGCCTCGCAGAACAGATCAGCGAGCGGCAGAAAATCATGAACCGATGCATACGCCGCATGCGACGTGCATCAGGCAAAAACTGATCTCACCCCAACGACGCATCAGCACTTTTTTGCGGCCTGCGCCGCGCAACCTGCCCTTTCTCGGAGAACAGCATGGGAATCCCGACACCAATTCTCGCAAAAGCCCAGACCGCCGCCAAGCTGCTGGATATGTCTTTGAGCGAATTTCGGGATCTTGTTGATGCAGGGAGCCTGCCAATGCCCATACGGGTTGGTGGCAAGCTGGATCGCTGGCCTGTTGACCAACTTCAAGCTATCGCCAGCGGCGAGATACTGAAGGACGTCTTTGAATGGTGAAAAGAGCCAACAAGCCCTATCTGGCCTGCATCCAGCGTAGCGGTAAAAACTATTGGTACTTTCGCCGTGGAATTAGCCGCATTCGCCTTCCGGACGATCCGGATAGCCCGGAATTTGATCGCGCCTATTGGGAGATCCGTTCTGGAAAATCGAAGAAACAGGTCAAGACCACTTTTGACGCACTCATCGCCAGTTATTATCAGACGCCCCGCTTCATGCGCCTTAAAGCCAGTACCAAAGCCGAATACCGGCGTACTTTGGAACTGATCAGAGAGAAGAATGGCGACAAGGACTTCACCAAGCTCCGCCGGAAAGACGTGATTGCCGCCCGCGACACCTACGCAGAACATTGGCGCAAGGCCAATGCGATGGTTGAGCAAATCTCGATCCTGGCGCGCCATGCGATCGATCTCGAATGGATCACATCAAACCCGGCTATGGGCGTGGAAAAACTGGAAGGTGGCAGCTACGAGGCCTGGCCAGAAAAAATGCTGTCCAGGTTCGAGACCTTTTGCCTGGAAAACGGCCTGTCGTTTGAACTCACAATTTACATGCTCTGCAGGTTCACGGGTCAGCGGATCGGTGACGTGATCGGCATGAAGTGGTCCGCCTTCAACGGTGGCTTTATGGAAGTGACACAGGAAAAGACCGGAGCAGAGTTGCAGGTTTATTGCCCCTCCCAGCTGCAAGAGTACCTGGCGAGATTGCCGCAAACCGGTCACCACATCTTAGCAAAGAACTTGACCCAGCCCATCAGCAAGCGCCGGGCGCAGAAGTTGGTCATGGATGTTCGCAAGGAAATTGGAGCGGAAGGCTATGTGCCCCACGGCTGGCGATACAACGCCGCCAAAGAACTGGCGGAAGCAGGCTGCAGCGATTCCCAGATCCAAGCCGTAACCGGGCACAAAACACTGCAAATGGTCGCAAAATACCGCAGTCAAGCGAGCCAAAAGCAACTATCTAAAGCTGCACAGACCCTTCGGAACAGAACCGATACAGAACAAGAACTGTAAAACAAACTGTAAAACTTTGAAAACAGCAGGCATCAGTCTTGGTAATAGATTATCAATTTTTCGTTTGAAATCAAGGTGGTGCGGGTGAAGGGACTCGAACCCCCACGCCTCGCGGCGCCAGAACCTAAATCTGGTGCGTCTACCAATTCCGCCACACCCGCACGTATCGCAAATCTTCATTTGCGTGTCGCGGTGGATAGCAAAGCTTTCAGCCGGATGCGAGCGCTAATTTCACCAAACCGCAAGATAAGCAAAGGCCCTGCAGGCAACTGCGAGATCTGGCTTGGCGCAAGGCAATTTCCTCACAGCACAGCTCAAACCTCCAGACGTCGGAAAACAGCCGGAAGCTGCTCTGGCAAATCTTCCGCAATCAAGCCAGGGCCAAACTGCAGAGCGCATTCCACGTGTAGCCAGGCGCCGTTCTCTGCCGCCTGCAGGGGCGAAAGCCCACGCGCCAAAAGCCCGGTGATGAACCCGGCCAGGGCATCTCCAGATCCGGCTGTGGCCAGCCAGGGCGCGGCACGCTCATATTGGGCCGCGTTGACTGAGCAGCGCCCGTCTGGCGTTGCAATGACCGTATCGGCTCCTTTATAGAGCACAACGCAGCCAGCCCGCGCGGCGGCCTCACATGTGGCATCGACTTTGGAGAACGCAGGGCCAGTTGTCGCCGGGGCGGCGAGTTTTTCGGCAAGATCCGGGAACAGTTTGGCAAATTCACCGCCATGTGGCGTCAGCACACATTTGTCGTGCAAAAGATCAAACAGCACCTGGGGATTGCGCTCGAACCGGGTAAGGGCGTCGGCGTCCAACACCGTGGGACGCAGCTCCTTTAGTGCTGCGATCACAACGGCTTGCGTATCCATGCCGCGTCCAAGTCCAGGCCCCAGACAGAGCGCGTTGATGCGCTTGTCTTCCAACAGCTCACTTACACCATGGGCGCCATCAATCTGGTGCAGCATGATCGCGGTGAGGTGCGCGGCATTTTCATACATCGCTGAGCGCGGCGAGGCGAGTGTCACCAGCCCGGCGCCAATGCGCAGGGCTCCGCGTGCCGCCAGACGCGCCGCACCGGTTTTGCCATGGCCACCAGACAGAACAAGGGCATGACCATGGGAGAATTTATGCGCCCCACTGCGTTTATCCAGCCACCCACCGGCGCTCCACCCAAGGGACGTCTTATTGCGAAGATCCTGGACAATGGGCGCCTGCCCCGTCAGCCGGACCTTTACCGGGCGCAATACACCCACAGGACCATTTTCGGTCATAACAAACGGAGGCTGATCTGCGTTTCTCGGCTTGAAACACCGCCAATTCTCCAGGCCGATGTCTTTGACCACAACACGACCGCAGCAGGCGGGGCCAGAGGCAATAAAATGGCCAATTTTTGGAGAATCAAAGGCCACCGTCAGCGCGGCAAATTTTTCTTGAAATGGCGTGTACCCGCGCCTTTGTTGATCAGAGTTTTCAAGCGCAGGCATCCCCAAATCCACAGGAGGCGCCGACAGCACAACGCCACTGTCCAGGCAGAGGCCCGAGGGCGCATCTATGGACACGATGGCATCGCTGTAGTCATCCCCGTTTCGCCCGGCCAAGAGCGAAATGACCTGCCTTGCGGCCCCCTCGAGAGGGCGCGTCAGCCCGGTGCCAAAAAGTGCATCAATATAGAGTGTGTAGGGTAGCTTGCGAAAGCCCTTCTCGGTCAGCTCTTCGACGGTATTGTCAGCCATCCAGATGTCGTAGTTGCTGCGTGCATCAGGTGGGAGCTTTTCTGCATCACCATATAAAAAGGCCTTCACCGTCCAGCCCCTGGCGGCAAGCAGCCGCGCCACCACAAAACCATCGCCGCCATTGTTTCCCGGGCCACACAGGACAGCGACGCTCTGAGGCGCAGTCTTATACTCAGGCCATTCTTCTAAAATTGCCTCGACCACACCGGCCCCTGCCCGCGCTCCATCAGCTCAAGCCCCGTGACATCGCCCGACTCGATGGCGGCGCGCTCAATGGCGCGCATCTGCGCGGCTGTTAGCAATTCTGTCATCAGGGCTCTCCTCGTCCTTCAGATCTGGCGATTCAACTTTGCGCAATATTTGTGCGTTTAGCCTATTTTTTAATCACCACCGGTCAAAATCATAGCGCTACCCTACCTGAGACAGCACAGCGCATTGTCGTCGCCATTAAGAAATGATCTGACGAGCTTCGACAAGGTTGTGAGGAGCCCAGGGATGAAAAAGATCGAAGCCATCATCAAGCCGTTCAAACTGGACGAGGTGAAGGAAGCGCTGCAGGATGTCGGCGTTCAGGGCCTCTCCGTGATCGAAGTAAAAGGTTTTGGTCGTCAGAAAGGCCATACCGAGCTTTACCGCGGTGCAGAATATGTCGTGACTTCCTGCCAAAGGTAAAAATCGAAGTGGTGCTTGAGGCCGATCAGGTCGAAGCTGCCATTGAGGCCATCATCGATGCCGCAAAAACAGACAAGATTGGCGACGGCAAGATTTTTGTCTCCCCCGTCGAGCAAGCCATCCGTATTCGTACCGGCGAGACCGGCACGGACGCACTGTAAACCACCGAATTAGCTGACATTAAAATCAGAAGGACCAAGGGAATGAGCACAGACGCAGTTCTCCAGATGATCAAAGACGAGGATGCGGCCTATGTCGACATCCGTTTCACCGATGTGCGCGGCAAGCTGCAGCACGTCACGGTGGATGTAGATTTGGTCGACGAAGACTTCCTCGAAGAGGGCTTCATGTTTGACGGCTCCTCCATCGCTGGCTGGAAATCGATCGAAAACTCCGACATGAAACTGATGGCCGACACCATCTCGGCCTATGTTGACCCGTTCTACGCCGAGAAAACCATCTGCATCCATTGCTCGATCGTTGAACCCGACACAGGCGAAGCCTACGAGCGCGACCCACGCGGCACCGCCCAGAAAGCCGAAGCCTACCTGAAGGCCTCTGGCATTGGTGATGTGGCCTACATGGGTCCCGAAGCAGAATTCTTCCTGTTTGACGACGTGCGCTACTCCAACTCAATCAACAAGGTTTCCTACGAGGTTGACGCCTCCGACGCTTCCTGGAACACCGACACCGAGTATGAAATGGGCAACATGGGCCACCGCCCTGGCCTCAAAGGCGGCTATTTCCCGGTGAACCCCACTGACGAGTCGCAAGACCTGCGCTCTGAAATGCTCTCGACCATGAAGCGTCTGGGCATGAAAGTGGACAAGCACCACCACGAGGTTGCCTCCTGCCAGCATGAGCTGGGTCTGATCTTTGACAGCCTGACAAAACAGGCCGACGAGCTGCAGAAATACAAATATGTGATCCACAATGTGGCCCACGCCTACGGCAAATCCGCGACCTTCATGCCAAAGCCAATCTACGGCGACAACGGCACCGGCATGCACGTGAACATGTCGATCTGGAAAGACGGCAAGCCGCTGTTTGCAGGCGACAAATATGCTGATCTCTCTGATGAGGCCCTGTACTTCATCGGCGGTATCCTGAAGCACGCCAAGACCCTGAACGCCTTTACCAACCCCGCGACCAACAGCTACAAGCGTCTGATCCCTGGCTTTGAAGCCCCCGTTCTGCGCGCCTATTCGGCCCGTAACCGGTCTGGCTGCGTCCGGATCCCATGGACCGAAAGCCCCAAAGCCAACCGCGTTGAGGCCCGTTTCCCTGATCCGGCCGCCAACCCCTACCTGTGCTTTGCAGCGCTGCTGATGGCTGGTCTTGACGGTATCAAGAACAAGATCGACCCCGGTGAGGCCATGGACAAAAACCTCTATGACCTGCCTGCAGAAGAGCTGGCTGATATCCCAACAGTTTGCGGATCCCTCCGTGAAGCGCTGGAATGCCTCGAAGCCGACCACGACTTCCTGCTGCAGGGCGACGTCTTCACCAAAGATCAGATCGAAGGCTATATCGCTCTGAAAATGGAAGAAGTTCAGACCTATGAGCACACACCGCACCCAGTAGAGTACGGCATGTACTACAGCTGCTAATCACAGCGGACTGATGACAAGACCAAAGAGCGCTCCTGTGGGGCGCTCTTTTTCTGTGCTGTCCTGCGGCCTTAATGCTGCCGCCTCTTGAAGCTTGCACAGCCTGTCTGTAATGAGGCGCGCTCCAACGACCGCTACAGGACCCTCTGCCATGCCCCACGCAAATTCAGCGCCTTTGACCCTTGGTATCGACTTTGGCACCTCGAACTCTGCTGCGGGAATAACCGTTGGCGATCGTCCCTGGCTGGTCGAAATGGACCCGGCGAGACCACCCTGCCTACGGCGGTGTTTTTTCAACCCAAACGCCCGATGCGGATTGGCCGCAGTGCGACGCGCGCACTGATCAATGGCGACGAGGGCCGTTTTATGCGCGCGCTCAAAAGCCTGCTTGGCACGCCCTTGCTGCGCGAAGAGCGCCGGATAAACGGCCAAAGCACCGATTTCATTCGCATCATTGCGCAGTTTCTGGCCGAGATAAAATCCCGCGCCGAAGCCGCGACGCATCAGACATTTACCCATGCGCTGTCAGGCCGGCCGGTTCATTTCCACAGCAGTGACCCTGGCCGCGATGCCCAGGCCGAGATCGATCTGCGCGACTGCTACCTGGCTGCGGGGTTTGAGGACGTGCGGTTTCTCTATGAGCCAGAGGCTGCTGTGCGTTCGGCAGCACCCGCAGCAGGACTGGGGTTGATTGTTGATATCGGCGGCGGCACCTCCGATTCACACTGTTCGAGCAGGACAGCGCAGGTGGCACACATATTCTGGGCTCACACGGTCTGCGCCTCGGCGGCACCGATTTTGACCGCCAGATCAGCATCGACCATGTGATGCCCCTGCTGGGACGTGGCAGCCAGATCCGCAATGCCTTTGGCAAGGATACCCTGCCCGCTCCCAACCGGCTGTTCAATGACCTGGCGACCTGGCAGATGATCCCCTTTCTCTATGCCGCCGACAGTCGCCGGGCGGCGCGTGAGCTGGCCAAATATGCCGCAGAACCTCAAAAGCTCAACCGACTGGTTTCCGTGCTGGAAGACGAGCTGGGCCATGATCTGGCCTTTGCGGTTGAGCGCGGCAAAATTCAGGCCAATGAGGCAAGCGCCAGTGACGCCCGTATCGACCTTCGGATCCTTGAGCGCGGCCTCTCGGCGCCGCTTTCACCCGCTCAGATGCAGCTAAGCCTTGCCTCCATGATGGTGGCCATCAGCGAAAGCGGCGCTGAAACCCTGTCAAAAGCCGATGTTTCGCCGGACCGCATTGACCGGTTGGTGATTGTGGGCGGATCATCCCTCCTGACCTCTCTTGAGGCCGCGTTGCGCCAGCTGTTCCCCAATGCCCAGGTCGAGAACCGCAATGCCATGACCGCTGTTGCCGATGGGCTGGCGCTGTCTGCAGCCGAGGCTTTTGCCTGACCAAAACCCCATGAAACTGGGAACAGCGCCTTGATTTTCCCGCTAGCTCTCGCGTTCTTGCGCGATATGCTGAGCCTGCGAGTTCTTTTAAGCCTATTTTCAGGATGATATTTCATGCGCCTTTTTCCGTCTGCCGCCCTTGCCGCCGCCCTTAGCCTGCGCCTGAGTCTGGGCCTTGCTGTCTATGCTCTGCCCGCAGCGGCTGCCCCCTGCGGCAATACCGCGGCCGGGTTTGAGGCCTGGAAGGCCGATTTTGCCAATACCGCGCGGCGCGATGGGGTAAAGGCTGCGGGCTTGACGGCATTGTCACAGGCGCAATATGCCAGCCGGACCATTGCAGCCGACCGCAATCAAAAGAGCTTTCGCTACAGTCTTGAGAAATTCATGCAGATCCGCGGCGCGGCCACCATTGTGGCGCAGGGACGCAAGAGAAAGGCCCGCAACCCCGGGTTTTATGCCGCACTGGAGCGCAAATACGGTGTGCCCGCAGGTATTTTGATCGCGATCCACGGCATGGAGACCGCCTTTGGAAACTTCATGGGCGACAGCAAGGTGGTGTCCGCGATCGTCACCCTGACATATGATTGCAGGCGCTCGGCGTTTTTTGAGCCCCATGCTCTGGGCGCGCTGAAACTGGTTGATCAAAAGGCGATCACCGGCGCCACCCTGGGTGCCAAACACGGCGAGGTTGGACATACCCAATTTCTGCCCGGCAATGCCCTCAAATACGGCGTGGACTGGGATCGCGACGGCAAGGTCAATTTCTACTCGCAAGCCGACGCTCTCGCCTCCACCGCATATTATTTGAAAAAGAAGGGCTGGAGGCGCGGCAAGGGCTATCAGGACGGGCAGGTAAATTACCAGGTTCTGAAAGAATGGAATGCAGCCACCGTGTATCAGCAATCGCTTGCCATTATGGGACGCCAGATCGACCAATAGCCCCCAAAACCCCAGCAACGGCCCCTAAAAGGTCACTCTACGCCAAAGCAGCAAAGTCAGAGGTCAAAGCCCGCCCGCAACAATCCCGGCCTTGTGTGCCAATTGTAAAGGATAAGGCATCAAAGTGGCCGACATCCGCCTTCTTGCTGCCTGATTTCGGATGCCTTAGGGGTAACAATGCCGTATAAATTTTTGTTTTTATTTAACTTTTATCAGAAACACATTCTCAAATCAAAATCTGAATATTCCTTCATCAATTGTCTCTCCTTGCCTCACTTTTGAGCCAGATCGCCTCCTATTGTTTACCCAGAGCAACCCGAACGGAGGACCCTGACGGTGGCACAGGTTGAGAACTTTAAAGGCAAGCTGGGATTTGAACAGCGCAGCGAAGAGAAACTGAAACAGGCCTTGACTGAGCTGCTGGATACGCTGGAAGAATTCGGCCATCCCGCACTTCAGATCAATGCCCGGGATCCGCATCGGATCGGGCTGGACTGTGATCAATACAAGGTGACCCTGCGGCTGCGGCGTATCCCGCTGCGGCTGGGCGTGCGCACACCACAGGGGCTTCCCGCGCCTGCAGCTTATATCGAGCTGGTCATGACGCCGAATTTCCCGACGGGCTGCGATACAGAGATTTCTGAAATTCTGCTCGCCATGATACTGAGGCGTCTGACAGAGACCCTGGATCCTCTGGTCATCTTCTGGCAGGACTCAGTAAGAGCGCTGACGACCAAAGACTTCCTTGGCGCCTTTGAGCCTGCGTCCGCTGTCGAAACACAGCCACCCGCCGCCTCAGCTGCTCTGGTAACGAGCCAACCACAGCCACAGCAACAAAATCCGGCACAGCCACAAGATCTGGCACCTTATGCCTTGCTTGAACAGGCTCGTGCAGTCCCACCGGGTGTGGCAAAAGATCTGCAAGCACCGCAGGCCTCGGCAGCACATAACAGATGGTCAGCTGAGACCCTCATTGCAGAAATGCCGGGCGCGCAAAAACCAACAGGTCGCATCTCAGCGGCAACGGCCCGTCTTAAGCTGGCCGACAAGGCGCGCGCCGAGGCAGATGCGGAACGGAGCCGTGGCCAGATGCGATTTGGATCGGTTGAGGATGGAAGCACGGTGCTGGAGCAGCACTGCAACGAGATCCAGATGCTGCTTCCTCACCCTAAGGCCCGGCACAAGATCCGCCAGAACAGGCAGCTCCCCCCCCCCAAACAGCGGGCGAAATCGACCTACCAATCCATATTTGGCCAGAGCCGCCTGAGCTGGTTGCTTGCCATTCCCCGCGCCCTGCTTTCGGCCACGCTCAATGCAGTGCGCAGCATCGACCTTGTGCTTTCGGTACGGGCACTGATAACCGCAATGGTTGTCTTATTCCTGCACGGATCTGGCATGGTTCAGGCCGCCGCCCGGGTGCTGATGCCCTGAAACACTGTATCATGCCGGGGCCATCCCCTTAGGGGGTGGCGTGGGCCTTGTCAGCGCGTCACGCCTGGCACGGCCTGAACCTACGCAACGCCCCACTGCCGCATCACATCATCCCGGTGCAGCATATAGGTGTGGATTGAGAAAACGACAGCCCGAGTTCGTGGCAGGCGCAGAATGACCTGTTGCTCGCTGCGCATATAGGGCGCGTCTTCCCCGTGGCTGTGATCGCGCGGATCACTCTCAGCTCGCGGCGAAAACAGCTCTGGTGACTGATACCAAAGCGCGTTGAAACGCCACATGGGACGCCCCACCTGCACCCCGTCAAACAAGCGCTGAACCCGGGCTGCAAGGCCTGCATCGTAGCTGTCGACAGTCTGGTGAATGCCAATGAGCGGGCGCATGAACTTCTCGCGCAGGGTCCAGCTTGCAGGAAAGCACAACACCGCGCCCGTCAGCACATGCTCTGAACTGCCTTCCGGACGTTCCAGAAGACAAAAATCCTCCTGACAGATCAGACCAAGCGTCGCCAGTGGATCTTGCCAGTCAATTGCGACCTCAACCCCATCCGGGCGCGTCACATGATGACGCGCGCCGTCATAGCGGTGGTCGAGCACCACCTCCAACAGCTCTTGTGCCGCATCGGCCGCAGTTGGCGCCATCTGCAAAACCGCCTCACGGCTCTGCGCCAGCAACTGCGCCCGTTTCGACATCTGCCCGGCAAAGGCATCATCTGGCTTTAGCCAATCTGCCAGATCTAGCAGTTTTGATGCCCGGCAGCTTCACGGCTTCTAACGGATTGTGGGGGATGGATTTTTGCAGAATCATAAAGGCTCTCTGGACTTGTCTTTGCCTATACATAGCAAGGGATCTCAGACAGATCGCCCCCCAATACGGTCTGCGCGGGCGGGCTAGCCCAGAACACGGAGCAACAGAGACGATGCAATAAGTGCTATGAGAAAGCCCGCGCAAATTTCAAGCAGCGGCACCACCTGTGCCAGACGGCCAGAACCTGAGAAAAGGGCAAGCGCGCTGCCGCGAAGACCAAGGGCTGCCAGCCCAACCGCAATAGTGACTGAAGCCGTGCCAAGCGCCATCGCAAAGGCCCCCGCGATCCCTGCTAGGGCAATCCCCATTTGCCAGGTAATGATCAGAACAAACAGCGCGCCCGTACAGGGACGCACCGCAATACCCGCGATCAACACGGCAGCTTCGCGCCAGCTCTGCAGGCCCTCGACCTCGTCGAGGCTGGGGCCGTGCCGATGGCCACAGTCGTCGCAGACCTCATGTGAGGTGTGGTCCGTCTCGCCCGCGTGCCCCGCAGTGTGATCGTGCCCGCAGCCCGCAGACGCCTGGGTCTGGGCTTTGCGTCGCAACAGCTTACGCAGGCCGCGCAACAGCAACCACATGCCAATGGCGGCAATCGCCGCATGGCAAAGGGGGGCCAGGGTTTTCTCGGCAAGCCCGATCATGCTGTCGCGGCCAAGCTGCAGCAGCGAAATGGCGCCATAGACCAATACAACCGCCGTCACCGCCTGACCGAGGCTGGACAAAAGCGCCACAAGGCTGAGGCGCAGCCAGAGCACCCGGCGCGCCAGACCGTAGCCTCCGATCAGAACCTTGCCGTGCCCGGGTCCGATGGCGTGAAAAAACCCATAGGCAAAGCACACCAGCACCAACACCCAGAGCGCGCCGGACTGCCCTGCCCGCAGCGCGCGCAGGGCACCGGCGATCCTGTTTTGAAAGCCACGTTGTTCCTGCGCGGCCCAGTCCCCCAGCGGCGCCAACACCCCGGAAGACAGCCACCAGAGCAAAAGACACAGGCCAAGGCTGGTCGCGATCAACAGCAGCAGTTTAAGAGCTCTGGGCATGTCACCAAAATCTCGGTAGCAAAGGCGCCCCCCATAAGCGGAATGTCGTTTTCTTCCAGGTCGGCATTTGCATCCAGCCGCAGCAATTGCGCCTGCATCTGCGCCAGCCCGCCTGCGATATCCGGCTCGATCCGTTCTAGCAGACACAGCCCCTGCAGATGCGGAGACAGCGTCACCGGCAGCTTGATCTCATAGGCCGTATAGTAGGAAGGGTCGAATGCCCTGAGGGAAAAGGGCCCGGCCTGCATCGCGACCGGCTGCTGCAGCTGCCGAATGTGGCTGCTGACAATGCGCCCGTCTTTCAGCTCTGTGGTGGCCGAGAGTGGCCCCGAAAGCGGCAACAGCATGCCCGCGGCCTGAACCTCAAGATCTCCGTTGAAACCTTCATCCCAATTGGTGTCAAAACCAATGAGACGCGCGTTTTCATCCGGGGTCAGCACGCCGTCACCGTCGCTGTCCAGTTTCAGGTCCTCGGTGATCAAAAGAGAATAAAATTCATCATATTGCCAGGTGACCTTAATCTCACTTAGCCGGTTTTCATCGTCAAACCCCAGCGTAAAGCCAGTATCAATAAAGACATGCGGATGCGCCACTGCAGCGGCAGGAAAGGCGAGGCCCATGAGGAATATGAGTGGTTTCATAGCTCCGCAACCTACTGCCTGTTCCAAAGAGCTGCAATTGCACAACCCTCTGCCGACCGTCGCAACCGGCGGTTTCATGCTGAAACAGAATGGACCACAGCCGACCAAAATTGCGCAGAGGTTCCCGCCGCATTGCACGCCGCAGCATAAGAGACCAGTAAGCTGTGGTGCCTCTCGCCCAGTACCACCTCTTGTATCACCTTCGCGTGACGTTTCTTGCAGGTCACTTGCCTCAGTCGGCCGGCATGCGCACTGTTGGCCACAAAGCAACCCAAGAGGCCGCCGCCATGCCGACAGACCCTATCACCTTTGCAGGCCATTCCGGCGAAATGCTGGCGGCGCGGCTGGATCTGCCCACCGGGCCTGTGCTGGCGACGGCCCTGTTTGCCCATTGCTTCCCCTGCTCGAAAGACATCCCTGCCGCCCGCCGGATAGCAGGGCGTCTTGCTGCCATGGGCATTGCGGTGCTGCGCTTTGACTTTACCGGACTGGGCCATTCTGAAGGCGAGTTTGCCAATACCACCTTCAGCTCAAACGTTGCGGATCTGGTCGCCGCCGCGCAGTACCTGACCGGGCGCGGCATGGCGCCCGCCTTACTGATTGGGCACTCATTGGGCGGGGCCGCCGTGCTGCGCGCACGTGCGGATATTCCCTCGGTTAAAGGCGTCGTCACCCTGGGCGCGCCCTTTGACCCTGGCCATGTGTCGCACCATTTTGACGCCGCCCTGCCGGAAATCAATGCCAAGGGGCAGGCTGAGGTCAGTCTGGGGGGACGTCCCTTTGTGATCAGCCGAGACTTTGTTGAAGATATCACCGCCGAAGCCCTGACGCCCGCCATTGCAGAGTTGCACGCCGCGCTTTTGGTGATGCATGCACCGCGCGATGCCACGGTCAGCATCGACAATGCCTCCGAGATATTTTCCGCCGCCAAACATCCCAAAAGCTTTGTCACCCTGGATGATGCGGATCACCTGATCACCCGGGCACAGGATGCGGAATATGCCGCCGAGGTCATTTCGGCCTGGGCCAGCCGCTATATCGATCTGAGCCCACCTGCCCCGCCCCCCGGTGCACCAGAGGGCGTTTTGCGGGTGAGCGAGGCCGATCCGGCAGGATTTTTGCAAGACATTCAGTCAGGCCCCCATCATCACGCCTTTGCCGATGAGCCTCTGGCCTATGGCGGCACCAACAAGGGCATGTCGCCCTACGGCTTTGTCTCGGCCGGCCTCGGGGCCTGCACATCGATGACCCTGCGGATGTACGCCCGCCGTAAAGGCTGGCCGCTGGACAGCATCAGCGGTGATGGCTGTCACGACAAGGTACACGCGCAGGAGGCGCAGCCTTCGGGGCCTGCCAAAATAGACCATTTCACCCGGACCATTCGGATCTGTGGCCCTCTGGACGCCGACCAGCGTGCCAAGCTGCTGGAGATCGCCGATAAATGCCCGGTGCATCGCACTCTTGAGCACAGCTCTAAGGTCACCACGACATTGGCACAGGAGCCCGCCACGTCAGGGTGATCCGCTAGGCAGCGGCTAGGCAGCGGCCAGCCGCCGCCCGCCCCCAATCCCTTCCTCTTGCGACATTTTCCACCAAAGCGTGGCCAGACTTGCCCAATCGGCTCACCTCGCTTATGACGCGCGGTATCAACTGGACACTCCCATAAAGGTGCTTTCGCCCATGATCCCTCGCTATTCACGCCCCGAAATGGTCGCCATTTGGTCGCCCGAGACCAAGTTCCGCATCTGGTACGAGATTGAGGCCCATGCCTGCGAGGCCATGGCCAACCTCGGTGTCATCCCCCGCGAAAACGCCGACGCGGTCTGGAAAGCCAAGGACGTGGAATTTGATGTCGCGCGCATCGACGAAATCGAAGCCGTCACCAAACATGACGTCATCGCCTTTCTCACCCATCTGGCAGAACATGTGGGCTCTGAAGAGGCCCGCTTTGTGCATCAGGGCATGACCTCTTCCGATGTTTTGGACACCTGTTTCAACGTGCAGCTGGTGCGCGCCTCGGATATCCTGATCAAGGACATGGAAGCCCTGCTGGCTGCTCTGAAAACACGCGCGCTGGAACACAAAAACACTGTCCGTGTTGGCCGCAGCCATGGCATCCACGCCGAGCCCACCACCATGGGGCTGACATTTGCGCGATTTTATGCCGAAATGGACCGCAACCTGTCACGTCTGAAACTGGCCCGTGAAGAAATCGCAACCGGTGCTATTTCGGGCGCTGTCGGCACCTTTGCCAATGTCGACCCTGCTGTTGAAGAGCACGTCTGCGCCGAGCTGGGCCTGAGCCCCGAGCCCATTTCGACCCAGGTGATTCCGCGCGACCGCCACGCCATGTTCTTTGCCACCCTTGGCGTCATTGCCTCGTCGATCGAAAACGTCGCCACCGAAATCCGCCACATGCAGCGCACCGAGGTGCTGGAAGGCGCGGAATTCTTCTCGATGGGACAAAAAGGCTCGTCCGCCATGCCGCATAAGAAGAACCCAGTTCTGACGGAAAACCTCACCGGTCTGGCCCGTCTGGTGCGCTCTGCCGTGATCCCCGCGATGGAAAACGTCGCCCTGTGGCACGAGCGCGATATCTCGCACTCGTCTGTTGAGCGCGCCATTGGCCCCGATTGCTGTGTCACGCTGGACTTTGCCCTGGCG
Source organism: Pseudophaeobacter leonis (assembly GCF_002087335.1). GTDB lineage: Bacteria > Pseudomonadota > Alphaproteobacteria > Rhodobacterales > Rhodobacteraceae > Pseudophaeobacter > Pseudophaeobacter leonis. The sequence goes on along the minus strand of NZ_MWVJ01000015.1, from coordinate 62,226 downwards.
CGTTTGACAGGTGTTATTGAGAAGATGCTGATCTTCCCCGACAACATGCTGGACAACATGAATAAGTTTCCTGGCCTGGTGATGAGCCAGGCGGGTTCTTCTGGCGCTGACACAGGCCGGTGTTTCGCGTGAAGATGCCTATTCCATGGTGCAACGCAACGCTTTGAAAGTCTGGGAAGAGCGCCTTGATTTCGCGAGTTGCTGCTGGCGGACGCCGAAGTGGTTGCGGCCCTCGGCGAACAGGGTGTCGAGGAAAAATTCGACATGGATTATCACACCAAGCACGTTGATACGATCTTTAAGCGGGTGTTTGGCGCCTAGGCCCGCTGGCCAGACAAGAGACACCAGATGCTATACCAGAGACGCCCTGCCTGAACAGCAGGGCGTTTTTTTTGTGCCCCGCGGCGCTTAATCTGCGCGGCCCTTTATCCGCGAGGCCAAAGTCGCAGCAAATCACAGCAACGTGAGTAGTCGCTAATTCGATGATTCTTCGCAGCGGCGACCTTTTGGGGCTATACTGGGGGCAATTCAAATCAGCCGGAGTTTTTTCATGCGTTTTCTCGTTCTTGCCGCGGCCCTAACCCTGCCTGTTGCGGCCTTCGCGGCTGGTGACAATGACTGGAATCCCCCCAAACCCACAGACACGACAAAAACCTGCAAAGGCAAAAGGGTCTGGGATGAGGAAAAGGGCCGCTGCGTGCGCCCCAAGCAGTCCTCGCTCAACCAGGACGGGTTGTTTGATGCGGTGCGCGAGCTGGCCTATGCCGGACGCAATGAGGATGCCCAGGCGGTACTGGCGGCCATGAGCGACCAAAGCGCTGCGCGTGTTTTGACCTACTGGGGCTTTACCCCATCGCAAGCTGGGCAACCGGTCCCTTGCCAATGCCTATTATGATCAGGCCATTGCGCAGGACCCCGACAACCTTTTGGCGCGCTCTTACATGGGGCAAGGCTTTGTTGAAGAAGGTCAATTCGGTCTGGCGATGATCCAGTGGAAAGAAATTCGCGCCCGCGGCGGTATAAATACATGGCCAGAAGCCGCATTGCGGCAGGCTTTGGAAACCGGTGCCACAACAAGCTATTGAACTTCAGCTTTTATTTACCGCTTACGGTGTAGTTTGAACCTGACCGAAAAAGAATCTTTTTGGCTAGGGTGCTAGAATGCTGCAAGACGATATGTTGGCTCTACCAATGACCACCGGTGGCGGCGGGATGGGAGACTTTTCTCCTCCGGCTCCTGCTGGCATGGGGGGATCGTCTATGGGCGCCACAAAACTGAGCGGCAAGGCGAAGGCTGCGATTGTTGTGCGTCTCTTGCTCAATGAAGGCGCCGACATCCCAATCGAGGATCTGCCGGACGATTTACAGATGGAACTGACCCAGCAGATGGGCCGGATGCGTCTGGTCGATCGTGACACGCTCTATGCGGTGGCCAGCGAATTTGCCGAAATGCTCGACAATGTTGGCCTGACTTTTCCAAATGGACTGGCCGGTGCGCTGACCGCCATGGACGGGCGCATCAGTCGCCAGACCGCCAGTCGTCTGCGCAAAGAGGCAGGCGTGCGCCAGTTTGGCGATCCCTGGGAGCGTTTGAAGGCGCTGCCACCAGAAGACCTCGCCTCATTGGCAGAGGGCGAAAGCATCGAGGTTCCAGCCGTTCTGCTGTCAAAGCTTGACACCGCCAAGGCGGCCCAAATGCTGGTACACCTTCCGGGTCCAGTCGCGCGCCAGATCACCTACGCCGTTAGCCACACCAGCAACGTCACACCAGAAACCGTTGATCGCATTGGCCTATCCCTTGCAGCCCAGGTTGATGCCCGCCCAGATCTCGCCTTTGATGCCACGCCGGGTCAACGGGTTGGTGCCATCTTGACCGAGGCCGCCGCGGCCAAGCGAGAAGAAGTTCTCATTGCGCTGGTAGAAGAAGATGAAGAGTTTGCCACCGACGTGCGCAAGTCGATCTTCACCTACGGTCTGATCGACAGCGTATGCAGCCGCTGGATGTACCAAAACTGATGCGTGTTCTGGCAATTCCCGAACTGGTCACGGCCATCGCCTTTGCCACCGATGAAGACGACATCGCCACCAATGATTTCCTGCTCGACAATATGTCCAGCAGGATGGCCACGAACATCCGCGAAGAAGTGGGAGAACGCGGCAAGGTCAAACGCACTGATGGTGAAACTGCGTTTGGTCTGATCGTTTCTGCGATGCGTGATCTGATCACAAGCGGTGAGATAGAGCTTAAAGCGGATGAGGAGGAAGAGGAGGCTTAACGTCCCTTTTCTCTGCCCCATAGCGTGACCACCGGGTGAGTTACCCGGTGAAACATCAGGTCAAGGCCGTGATTCACGGCCTTTCGCGGACCTCAGCGCAGCCTGCCCGGCGGACACTCCCAGATGTTTCGCGCCTTGGACGGCTCAGAAGGTCACAGGTTGTGCCCCAGTTCAGCGGGGAGTATGATTTACCTGTGATCGTTAACCACCGCAGGCCAGCCCTATATGCCCCTAGCCCCCTCGCAACTTTCGGCCAGAAAACGGGCCTCCTATTTTGCCGAAAACATTGCCCGCGGGGTGTTTTGGGACTGGCGGGTCTTGTGCCCTACCGCTGGCGCATCCCTTTGATGGGAAAGCTGATCAGCGCGCTGGGGTCTGTCATCGGGTTTGACCGCAGAGTGCGCGAAAACCTTGCTCTCACCTGCCCGGAGCTGACTGACGAAGATGTGTCCCGTCTCTGCCGCGAAGTCGGCAATAATGCGGGGCGTACCATTACAGAGCTTTACGCTGGCGCTCCTTTTCTCAAACGTGCCCATGCGGCCCCAATCACCGGGCCGGGTCTAAAGGCTCTGGAAGAGGCGCGGGCATCGGGGCGGCCGGTCATTCTGGTCACCGGTCATTTTGGCAATTACGATGCGGCCCGTGCCGGTTTGATCTCGCGTGGCTTTGCCATGGGAGCCCTGTACCGCCGCATGGCTAATCCCTTTTTCAACGCCCATTATGTGGCGACCATCGAACGGATTGGCACGCCAATGTTCGAACAGGGGCGCCGCGGCATGGTCGAAATGGTGCGCCATCTCAAAAAGGGTGGAATCATTGCCATCGTCGCTGATCTGCATGTTCATGGCGGCGAGCTGATCGACTTTTTTGGCAAACCAGCTGTGACCTCAACGGTGCCTGCTGAGCTGGCTCTGAAATATGGCGCTGCCCTTATTCCGGTCTATGCGATCCGGCAGGAAAACGGCCTGGATTTTGAGGTGCTTTTGAACGCGGAAATTCCTGCATCCGACCCTATCACCATGACAAAAGCCATTTGCGATGACCTAGAAGGCGTTGTGCGTCGCCACATGGGACACTGGTTCTGGATCCACCGGCGCTGGAAACCCTATGTTCCGATTCCAAAACCTGCTGCGCCGACAGAAAACCCGGCAGATAACCCGGCACAATACCCGGCTTCGACCAGCTAGCCGACTACCAAAGGCACAGGCCTCAAAGGTTTAGAACTTTGGCTCGGACCTTAGAGGTCGCAAACCAAGCCTGCCTCAGTCCGGTGCGATATGCGCGGCGGCAAGCATTGCCCCATAGGGGCCCTGCTGCACCAAAACAGCCCCCGGCTGCGCGCCATCAAAGTCAACCGTGATGGAGATTGCCTGCTGCCCGTCCCAGACCTCGATCTGCTGCAACTCCTCCACCACATTTGCATAGGTGATCCGGTGGCCCGCCAGCTCTCCGCGCGCAATATCAACAGATTTAAGCGGCGCATAGCGCGCGATCTGAATAGAGATGGGATGATCCGGCAGCGCAATACGCGGCACCAGCGACAGGGTCAGGTGCCTGCCGCTCCTTTTGATGTCCAGCGCCACAGGGCGCGGCGTTGACTGATGCGCCTGAATTGCCTCCGAGATCGCCATGGCATCAGCGCCCGAGATGGCCTGGTGCCCCATGACATCATTTGCGGCGTGTAGATCATTTTGCGACCCGCCCTATGGGCATAGCCCTTTTGGCGACGACTAAAGGCAGGGCTGGCAAAAATATCCTTCCAGCCAATGTAGTCCCAGTAGTCAACGTGCAGCGCCAGGGCCAGAACATCCCGTCGCTGGGCCAACTGCTTCAGAATTGCATCCGCCGGGGGACAAGACGAGCAGCCCTGCGAGGTAAACAACTCAACCACCACTGGCTCTGGGGCCGCCCCCTCAAGATGCTGCGCCGAGGTCAGGCTGGGCAGCAGGAAACACAGGCTGGTGCACAGGCTAGTGCACAGGCCCCTGGACAGGGCGGAGGACACATTGGTAGCAAGAGCCGCAAAAATACTCATATCCGGATCTTTCTGTTGCAGACCCTTCAGATCTACTTCGCCCCGCAAATTAACGCCAATCACTCCTTCTTGAGCCCGGCGAGAGCGCTTTGATGAAAAATTTGTGTACTATCGCATACAAAAACGCCCCCTGCGGCGTTTCAGCTATTGAACGAAAGAGTAACCTGATGCAGATAGCATGCAGCGAATTCCCTAATTCACACTCCAGAGGGAGGCCAAAATGCCTATTACCGTCGGACAGAACAATGCAAAACCGCGCCGCAGCTTGAGCGCAGGTGGCAAATCAATCTCATTTTTCTCGATCCCCGCCGCAACCGAAGCGGGTCTCGGAGACTTTTCGAAACTGCCGGCAGCCCTGAAGGTTGTGCTGGAAAACATGCTGCGTTTTGAGGACGGCGGCTTTTCGGTCTCGGTAGAGGATATCAAAGCCTTTGCCGAATGGGGTGCCAATGGTGGCAAGAACCCCCGCGAAATCGCCTATCGCCCTGCCCGCGTTCTGATGCAGGATTTCACCGGTTCCCGCCGTTGTGGATCTTGCAGCCATGCGCGACGGCATCAAATCGCTGGGCGGTGACGCCACCAAGATCAACCCGCTGGTGCCGGTTGATCTGGTGATTGACCACTCGGTGATGATCGACGAGTTCGGCAACCCACCGCGTTCCAGATGAACGTTGACCGTGAAAATGAGCGCAACATGGAGCGCTATACCTTCCTGAAATGGGGCCAAACCGCCTTTAACAACTTCCGCGTGGTCCCCCCCGGAACCGGTATCTGCCACCAGGTGAACCTGGAATATCTGGCACAGACAGTCTGGACCGACACGGACCAGGACGGCAATGAAGTCGCCTACCCTGATACGCTGGTGGGCCCCGACAGCCACACCACCATGGTCAACGGCGCCGCCGTTCTGGGCTGGGGTGTTGGCGGTATTGAGGCCGAAGCTGCCATGCTGGGCCAGCCAATCTCGATGCTGATCCCCGAAGTTGTCGGATTTGAGCTGACAGGCGCCATGGTCGAAGGCACCACCGGGACTGACCTCGTGCTGAAAGTTGTCGAAATGCTGCGCGCCAAGGGCGTTGTTGGCAAGTTCGTCGAATTCTACGGTGCCGGTCTTGATCGTCTGCCGCTGGCCGACCGGGCGACAATCGCCAATATGGCGCCTGAGTACGGTGCCACCTGTGGCTTCTTCCCGATTGATGCGGAAACCATCCGCTATCTGGAAAACACCGGCCGCGATAAGGATCGTATTGCCCTTGTTGAGGCCTATGCCAAGGCAAACGGTTTCTGGCGTGATGCGGACTATGCTCCGATCTACACCGACACCATGCATCTCGCATGGGCAGCATCGTTCCCGCCATCTCGGGTCCGAAACGTCCGCAGGACTATGTTGCGCTGACCACGGCCAGACCGCCTTCCGTCGCGAGATGGAAGAGACCTTTAAGCGTCCCATGGGCAAAGAAGTCGCTGTCAAAGGCGAAGACTACACCATGGAAAGCGGCAAGGTCGTGATCGCCTCGATCACCTCCTGTACCAACACGTCGAACCCCTATGTGATGATCGGCGCCGGTCTTGTTGCCCGCAAAGCCGCCGCTCTGGGCATGGATCGAAAACCCTGGGTTAAAACCTCGCTGGCCCCCGGCTCGCAGGTTGTTTCGGCCTATCTCGAAGCGGCTGATCTGCAAAAAGACCTCGATGCGGTTGGCTTTAACCTTGTTGGCTATGGCTGCACCACATGTATTGGTAACTCGGGCCCAATCCAGTCGGAAATCTCCGAAGCCATTGCCGAAGGCGATCTGGTTGCGACCTCTGTTCTGTCGGGCAACCGCAACTTTGAAGGCCGTATCAGCCCTGATGTGCGCGCCAACTACCTGGCCTCACCGCCGCTGGTTGTGGCCTATGCGCTGGCCGGCACGCTGGACATCAACCTCGCAACCGATGTGATCGGTCAGGACCGTGACGGCAATGACGTCTACCTGAAAGACATCTGGCCCAGCACGCAGGAAGTTGCAGATCTGGTGCAGGCGACTGTCACCCGTGAGGCCTTCTTGTCGAAATATGCCGACGTCTTCAAAGGCGACGAAAAGTGGCAGGCTGTCGATGTTCCGGATCAGGAAACATACGATTGGCCCTCCGCCTCGACCTATATCCAGAACCCACCTTACTTCCAGGGTATGAGCAGCGAGCCCGGCACCATCTCCAACGTGACAGGCGCCAAGGTTCTGGCAATTCTGGGCGATATGGCCACCACCGACCACATCTCTCCGGCCGGCAGCTTTGCCACCACCACACCTGCGGGCAAATATCTGACCGAGCGTCAGGTGCAGCCCCGTGAATTCAACTCCTATGGCTCACGCCGGGGCAATCACCAGATCATGATGCGCGGCACATTCGCCAATATCCGCATCAAGAACGAGATGCTTGACGGGGTTGAAGGCGGCTATACCAAAGGCCCCGATGGCAGCCAGATGGCGATCTATGACGCCTCGATGGCCTATCAGGACGCCGGCACGCCGCTGGTGATCTTTGGTGGTGAACAGTATGGCGCCGGCTCCTCGCGGGACTGGGCTGCCAAGGGCACAGCCCTGCTGGGCGTCAAGGCCGTGATCGCCGAGAGCTTTGAGCGGATCCACCGTTCCAACCTGGTTGGTATGGGTGTTATCCCGTTCGAGTTCACCGGTGACGACAGCCGCAAGTCCCTGGGCCTGACCGGAGACGAAACCGTGTCCATCTCTGGCCTCGACACCATCAAGCCGCTGCAAGAGGTGCCCTGCACCATCACAATGGGCGATGGCTCTGTCAAAGAGATCACCCTGAAGTGCGGTATCGATACGGCACCCGAGATTGAATACATCGAAAATGTCGGTGTGCTGCATTACGTGCTGCGCAACCTTGCCAAGTCATAAATCAATCTGACATCTCACTCTTGACGGGCGCCCCTTGGGGCGCCCTTCTGTGTTTACAGGCCATGGGATTTATCTACACGGAGGTTGCGCATGAAGACGGTTCTTATCACAGGCGGCGCATATGGCATTGGCCGCGCCATCGCCCGAGCCTTTGTGCCCGACCACCATGTCGCCATCACCTGGCACAACACCGCGCCGCAGGCTCTGCTTAAAGAGGCCCCTGACATCCTCGCGCTCAAATCCGACCTCACCACGGACGGCGCGGCACAGCAGGTTGTCGATGGGGCGATCGCCCGGTTCGGCCGCCTCGATGTCATCGTCAACAATGCAGATGGCGCCGCCGCAACACCGCTTGATCACTTTGACGCCGCCGCCTATCGCGATATTCTGGATATCAATCTTCTGGCGCCTGCGGCGCTGTTGTCCGCCGCCTTGCCGCATCTGCAGCCAGGAGCAGCTATCGTCAGCCTCTCGTCTGTTAACGCAGCACTGCCGCCCAAAGGTGCCGTGGCGTATGGCGCCAGCAAGGCAGGGCTCAATCTGTGGACCCGTGGCATGGCAAAAGAGCTTGGGCCGCGCGGCATCCGCGTCAGCGCCGTCGCCCCCGGGGCTGTGACCGTGGCAGAAAAGCCGCGCGACGCGGAGCTGACAGAGCTGTTTGTCAAAGACACCGCACTGGGACGGCTGGCCGAGGCCGATGACGTTGCCCAGGCGGTCCGCTTTCTCGCATCATCAGCCGCCCGCAGCATCACCGGCGAGATCCTCGGCGTCTCCGGCGGCTACCGCCTGTAGCGCGGCCTGTAGCGCGACCTGTAGCGCGACCTGTAGCGCGTTGTCAGGCCCTGTGCACATCAACTGTGGAGCGCTACGCTATTGTTTGCACCGGTAAAAACAGCAAGACTGCAGGCATGAAACAGATCAACTCTATCACGGGCTACCATGCCCATGTGTACTTCGATGCCGACGGCCTTGAGCTCGCACGCAGCCTTTGCCAAAGAGCCGCTGAACTCTTTGGTGTAAAAATGGGACGGGTGCATGAAAAAGCCGTCGGGCCGCACCCTATGTGGTCCTGCCAACTGGGTGCCACCCCGGATCAGTTCGCGCAGCTGCTGCCCTGGCTGGCCCTGAACCGGCAGGATCTCGTGGTCTTTGCCCATCCCGAAACGGGCAATGAGCTGGAAGACCACCGAGATCACGGCATCTGGCTGGGCACAGGTCTGGCGCTTGATCTGACGGTGTTTGGCTGAAGACTTTTGTTGCGCGCAGCTATTCGCCGCGCGCTTTTTCCAGTGCGGGACGCAATGTGCTTTCGATTGCGCGCGTGGTCAAAGGCCCGGCAAACCGCAGGATGATTTTGCCGGATCCATCAATCACATAGGTTTCCGGAACACCGTAAACGCCCCAGTCCAGCGCCATACGGCCCTTATCATCGCGACCAATGGCGGCGTAGGGGTCGCCCAGTTCCGCCAGGAAAGACGCAGCATTCTCCAGCTGGTCCTTGTAGTTCACCCCGTAGATCTTGATGCCCTCTTGTTTCAGAGCCTCCAGATTTGGGTGTTCCACGCGACAGGGCGCACACCAGCTGGCCCAGTAGTTGACCAGCTTTACTTCGCCATCGCGCAGGGTCGCATCATCAAAGGGGAGTTTGCCGGGCAACGCGCTCAGCTCCACCTTTGGTGCCAGCTGGCCTTCGCGCGCCGAAGGCAGGCTTTCGGGGTCATCCCGGTACATGCCTGTCAGCGCAAGCCCGACACAGCTGGCAAAACCACAATGGGCAGAACCATCAATGGAGCGACTTTAGCCATCGCGGCGCATCCTTTGTTCCAGCGCATCCATCTCGCGGCGCACCCGCCGACCGCGCCACAGGGTCATCCCCACCAGCAGTGCAAGCAGGATGATTGACGCCCCATAGGCCGCAAGCACGGTGTCGCTGTATTTTCCAAGATCTGGCATCATGCTGACTCTCCCTGCCGCTCACGCGCCAAAAGCGCCTTTATCCGCCGGGCCCGGATCTCTGTGCCGGTGCGGTAAAACACCATGGCGATGAAAAACAACCCAAAGCCAATCATGCAGATATAGAGCGGGTTGGAAAAGGCATCGGCCACGTTCTCTTTTTTATCCAGCGACAGCGAGGCCCCCTGATGCAGCCCCTGGTTCCAGAAATTCACCGCATAGCGGCTGAGCACGGCAAAAACCGTCCCCACCAGACACAGGATCGCGGTAAGGTCGGCGGCTGTATCCGGGTCATCAATGGCTTCCCACAGGGCGATATAGCCCAGGTAGAACAAAAACAGCACCAGAAACGAGGTCAGACGCGGATCCCAGGCCCACCAGGTGCCCCACATCGGCTGGCCCCAGATGGCGCCCGTCGCCAGCGCAATCAGCGTCATCACGATCCCCACAGGTGCTGCGGCCCTGGCGGCCAGCGCACTGACGTGGTGGCGGCGGATCACCCAGATCAGCGAGGCCACCAGCATCATAAACCAGGCGTTGATCGCCATAAGGGCCGCAGGCACATGCAGAAAAATAATCTTGACGGTTGATCCCTGCCGGAAGTCATCCGGGGTGAAAAAGAACCCCCAGACCAGCCCCACAGCCATCAAAAGAGCTGAGCTGACCCAGAGAGCAGGCATAACCCGTTCCGAGGTCCGCAGGAATTTTCGCGGGTTGGCATATTCCCAGATCGACATAGTGGCTCTCTCGTTCCCGTGGTTTGGTTAACTACATAGCTAGCGAAGATTGATACGCAAGACAGCGGCGCTGGCAAAGGGCATCAATGCAATAACTGCTGCGGAAATTCCGGCCAGCATCAGCAAGGGCGTCTCGACCCCCATGCCCAAAGCACCGCGCCGCGCGGCCTCGGCGCCAAAGATCAGCGTTGGCACATAGAGCGGCATCACCAAAAGCGACAGCAACAGCCCGCCGCGTTTCAGCCCCACCGTGAGGGCGGCGCCAAAGGTGCCAATCACCGACAGGGCCGGTGTGCCCAAAAGCAGTGAAATCACCACCCAAATATAGCCCTCAGGCGGCAGGTTCAGCAGCACCCCCAACAGAGGTGCGGCCAGCACCAGCGGCAACCCGGTGGTGATCCAATGGGCCAGGGCTTTGATGCTGACAACCGCCTCCAGCGGCAAGGGAGCCGTGGCCAGCAGGTCGAGCGAGCCATCTTCCCAGTCAAGCGCCAGCAGGCGATCCAGCGACAACAGGCAAGACAACAGCGCGCCCAGCCACAAAACACCGGGGGAGATCCGCGCCAAAAGATCGGATTCAGGCCCAACAGAAAACGGCACCACCACGGTGACAATCAGGAAAAACGCCAGTCCCAGGCCAAAACCCCCACCCGCCCGCACTCCCAGGCCCAGATCCCGCACCAAGAGCGCTCTCACAAGAACGCCCCGTCAAAATCACCCAGCCCCACCGGTTTGGCCTTATAGGGGCCGACATCCACACCGCCGCATCCAGCCCCAGGTCGATATGGGTGGCTATCAGGGCCGATCCCTGCGCCGCAAGGTGGTGGCGCACCGCCGTGGCAAACAGTGCGACAGAGGCCTGATCGAGGCTCACGGTTGGCTCATCCATCACCCAGATTGCGCGCCCCGTGACCAGCATCCGCGACAGGCCCAACCGACGTTTTTGCCCCGCTGACAGCGCACCGGCCGGGCGGTTGCGCAACGCCGTGAGGTTATAGGCCTCAAGGGCTGCCTCAATGGAGCGGGTGCCAAAAACGCTGGCCCAGAAGCTGAGGTTCTCAGCAACCGTCAGGGCGGGTTTCAACCCATCAGAATGGGCGGCATAGGCGATTTGATCTTCGCCACCTGTCACTGTTCCGGCCAGCGGCGGCTGCAGCCCGGCAATGCTGCGCAACAAGGTGGTTTTGCCGATCCCGTTTGGCCCACGCAGAATCAAAGCCTGCCCGGGCTTCAGCGCAAAACTGATCCCGTCGAGCACCGGGATCCCGCCACGGGCGATGCGCAGATTTGATACATTCAGTGTCATGAATACAGGCTTATCTCATTGCTTGGCTGCACAAAAGTCACAAAGCACCGGCAAAGACCTTGTGGCAGATCAAATCCCAGGCTGGAGCGGCTGAAACAGAGAAACTCACTCGTGAGCTCCCCGAAGTTAAGGGCCATCTCAGACTGGCCCAATCTCAAACAGGCAGAACAGCCAGAGCGATGCGCCGCCCCTCAGAGAGCAGCACATTATAGGTCCGGCAGGCCGCAGGAGAGTTCATCACCTCATGCCCAAGCCCGGCTTCCTCAAGCTTTTGCCGCAGATCCGCCGGGATATGGGCAATCTCAGCGCCAGTGCCGATGAACAAAACATCCACCGTGCCCGCCAGCGCCAAAAGCGCCGCATCGTCGGCGTAGCCCTGCCAGGAGACAACTCCGGTCGCGCTGGCCAATACCGCCCCCTGATGCACCTGACCTGCAATGCGAAAAAATCCGGGACCATAGCCATCGACCGGCCTTGCCTCGGTAAACGTGACTTCATTGAGTTGCATCGGCATGTCCTTTCTCAGATCTGTTGCGCACTGCCTTGGACAGAGACTTGCGGTGCCAAAATCGCAGGCTGAAAACAATTGGAGCCGCAGGAAATTCCCACGGCTCCGTTAGATAGTATCATCCCAACCCGACCCGGCAAAGGCAAGGTCTGCTCAGCTGCAAAAGCCCGCGCGTCAGGCATCCACATTGGCAAACTGGTTGCCAGATGTATTGCTCGGCTTGCTCCAGTCGCGTTTGACACCGAGCCAAAGCAAAATGGTCGAGGCGACAAAGAACGACGAATACGTCCCGACAATAACGCCCCAGATCATCGCAAAGACAAAGCCACGGATCACATCACCGCCGAGCACATAGAGCGATATCAGCGCCAACAGGGTTGTGACCGAGGTCATCATGGTACGGCTGAGGGTTTCGTTGATCGACAGGTTCAAAACCTCGGCCAGATCCTTTTTCTTATAGCGGGCAGGTTTTCGCGCACCCGGTCAAACACCACCACCGTATCGTTCAGCGAATAGCCCACAATGGTGAGCAGGGCCGCAATGATCGCCAGGTCGAATTTGATCTGCAACTCTGAGAAAATGCCGATGGTCAGGACCACGTCATGCACCAGTGCAACAACCGCGCCCAGGGCAAACTGCCATTCAAACCGCAGCCAGATATAGACAAGCACCGCGCCAATCGCCAGCATCACGGCCAGAACCGCCGTCTGCACCAGCTCGCCTGAGACCTTGAGTCCCACGGATTCGACCGAAACAAACTTGATGCCCGGCGCCACCGCGTCCAGTGCGCCTTTGAGAATTTCGATCACCTCGCCGGAAATGGCCTCACCGTCGGCCTGGGCCTGGATGCGGATCATCGCGACGTGCTGGTCGTCTTCAAAAGTAGGATCAAACACCTCGGTGTTTGAAATATCGCCCAGCTCAAGCGGCGCTATGGCGTCGCGGTAGACCTTGACGTCAATCGCCGTGGTGCTTTCGGTCCGAACCGTGGTGCCACCGCGAAAATCGAGACCAAAATTCAGCCCCTGCAGGCCAAAGGACACCAGCCCCACAACCATCATAAGAGCGGAAATACTCAGCCAGATCTTCCACTTGCTGAAGAAATCGAATGAGGTTTCCTTGGGAACAAGTCTAAGCCGCATGATTACACCTCAATCTGTTTGGGACGGCGACGTTCAAACCACATCACAATGATAAGCCGGGTGACAAAGATCGCGGTAAAGACCGCGGTCATAATCCCCAGCCCCAGCGTGATCGCAAAGCCCCGCACCGGACCAGAGCCCATGGCAAACAGGATAACGGCGGTGATGAAGGTGGTGATATTGGCATCAAGAATGGCGCTCAGCGCCTTGGAGTAGCCCTCGTCGATGGCACGTGCCGGCCCCCGGCCCGCTTCCAGCTCTTCGCGAATACGCTAAAAGATCAGCACGTTGGCGCCAACCGCCATACCAACCGTCAGCACGATACCAGCGATACCCGGCAGGGTCAGCGTCGCGCCAATGAGGCTGAGAATGCCAAAGATCAGTGCCACGTTCAGGATCAGCGCCACATTGGCAAAGAGGCCGAACAGACCATAGCTCAGCGCCATAAAGACCAGCACGGCAACAAAGGCCACGATGGTGGCAACCTTGCCGGCATCAATACTGTCCTGGCCCAGCTCTGGCCCGATGGTGCGCTCTTCGAGGAATTCCAGCCCGGCAGGCAGGGCACCCGCCCGCAACAGGATCGCCAGATGGGTGCTTTCCTCGATGGTGAAGTTCCCGGTGATAATACCGGAGCCACCTGGGATATGAGATTGGATCACCGGCGCCGAGACGACCTCGTCATCCAGCACAATGGCAAAGGGAGAGCCAATGTTTTCAGCGGTGTAGTCGCCAAATTTGCGCGCACCGGAGGTGTTAAAGCGGAAATTCCCCGCCGGGCTGCCGTTTTGATCAAAGGTCGGCTGTGCATCCACCAGCTCCTCGCCGGTGACCACCGGGGCCGCCTCAACCGTATAATACGCGCCCGGCTCATCAACCGAAGGGATGACTTTGTTGCCAACACCGGCAGGCGCGTCCGGGTCAGAGCCACGCCCGACAACAGGGCTAAAGGTCAGCTGTGCCGTGGTGCCAATGATGGCTTTCAGCTCGGAGGCTGAGCCAATGCCCGGCACCTGAATAAGGATCCGGTCGGCTCCCTGGCGCTGGATGGTCGGCTCGCGGGTGCCAACCTCGTCGATACGGCGGCGCACGATTTCCAGCGACTGGCGCACGGTGCGGTCATCAGAGGCAAGACGTTCGGCCTCGCTCAGCTCAATCGTGATAATGTCACCGGCACCGGACACCGTGATATCCGAGGCCCCGGCCCCAGTCAGGCTGGTAATCGGATTGGCCAGCCCACGCACCACGTCCAGCGCGCGTGCCATGCCTTCCGGCTTGGTGATCTTGAGGCGAATCTGGCCCTCGGGGGCCTGCTGACGCCGAAAGCTGCCAACGGCCGCACGTTCAGGACGCAGTGCATCGCGCACTTCGGGCCAGAGCGCATCCATGCGGGCGGCATAGACATCTTCGACCTTCACTTCGGCCAAAAGATGCGCACCACCGCGCAGATCCAAACCCAGATTGACCAGAGACGATGGCAGAAAAGACGGCCATTGTTCCACCAGTGCCTGACGTTCAGCCGTGTCGCCCATGGCGATGATTTCCGCGGCGGCGTCGTTTGACTGCTCAACGCGGGTATAAAAACCGTTTGGCAGGGCAAGCAAAAGGCCGGTCACACAAACCAGCCAAATTACGACCCTTTTCCAGAGATCAATTTGAAGCATTGCCCTGCCTTTTCAATGTGTTATGACGGGCTTCTTAAGCTGCCGGCTCGGTCTTGCTCAGCACCTGTGCGATGGTGGATTTCACCACACGCACCTTAACGCCTTCGGCCAGTTCAACTTCGACCTCATTATCGTCTTTGACCTTAGCAATCTTACCGATGAGACCACCCTGGGTCACCACCTGGTCGCCGCGGCGCACATTGGCAACCATCTGCGTGTGTTCTTTCATCTTTTTCTGCTGCGGGCGGATCAGCAGGAAATACATGATCGCAAAGATCAGGATGAGGGGGAGAAACTGGCCGATTTGGTTCATATCCACGGGGGTCTTCCTTCTGTCTGGCGGGAGCTCTGTTTCAGGCCCCTATTTGGCCGGGAACCTATGCGGTGAACCGGGACATTGCAAGGCAGGGACCGCGTTACACAGAAGAAGACTTTTACTCTGGCGCGGTGGCACGTCTAATCCAGCGCAACAGCGGGCCACATATACTGATTGCAAGCCCGAATTCATACAGCATCGAGCTACTCTTGTGCGCCGCAGATTGGCGCCAGATTTTCCTCAAGCGGACCCGGCTCCGTTGCCGGTGACACGCAGCTTGACGCAAGGGAATGCTCCACATACTCTCCCATTGATTGTAGTTAAAATTTGGAGTTTTGATTATGGGATGGCTGGCAGAAACAGCGAGACAACAGTTGATAGCGCTCCTGCGAAGGTTGCTTGACATGTACAACCGTATCAATAAGGGCTGGCAAGCCATGGAACGGCCCCGCGCGGCGCTAGAACTGGCAGCTCTAGCCCAGTCCGGCTACACAGGACTGACAGCCGGCGTCAGCGAAATTCCGCAAAATTACCTCACCTTATTTGCCGCCACCATCAAAGCCATCGAAGAGACGAATAAGCTCATGGCGACGCTTCTGAAAGCCGAGCAAGCCAAAAAAGACCAGGTTGGCGGTGCAGGTGGCGCGGTTCGACAAGCACAGTTGCTACCGATCTGAATTTGAACTGTCTGAATTTCAACCTGCTCATTTCGGAGGACGGGAAACGCCATGTCCAATAGCGACGCACAGCTAAAAGCACTCATCAACAAGGGGGCCTCCGATTACAAGGCTTTCGACTCCCTGGCGAAAAAAACCCTTGCGGAAATCAGCAAACTGCAAAGTTCTCTGACATCCGCCAAGCCCTTCTCGCCGGACTTCAAGAAAAAAGGCTGGCTGAAAGCCGCCACCGATGCCAAAGCCGATAAGAAAGTTCTCGACCTGCTCAAGAAAATTGAGGCCAAGGGACAGCGCGATGACTGTGTCAGCGTCGTCAAGCTGATGAAGGGAAAAAGCGAGCTGAAAAAGGTCGAGGCGGAGATCTCTGCCCTTCTGACCAAGGACAAGGCCGAAGCCGCTAAACTGGAAAAGACCATAGCCAAGGTGAGCAAGCTGCAACCCGTCGCGGACAAACTCGAAACGGTCGAAAAGACCTTGGATCCGAAGTTTGCAAAACTTATCCAGGCCTTTGAGAAAATCAATAAGGCCATTGAGGCGAGTAAAAAGGCGAAAAAATAGCCCTAAGCGGGGGCCTTGGTCAAATGCTACGCGCAGTTTTTTGCCCGGCATGAGCGATGCTTTCCGCGCCGCTGCAACAACAACTTCTATTCGGTAATCATCCCCTTTCCCTTCCGTCGCCTGTCGGGCATAGCTGACGTGATTGATTCAAACGGCACGACAGGAGCAGACCAATGCATGACATCCGCGCAATCCGCGAAAACCCAGCCGCTTTTGATGCCGCTCTGGCGCGGCGTGGGGATGCGGCCGGGTCGTCAGAGATTCTGGCGCTGGACGAAGCGCGCCGCGCCAAAATTCAGGAATCTGAGGCGGCGCAGGCCGCACAGAACAAAGCCGCCAAAGAAATTGGTGCCGCCAAAGCCAAGGGCGACACTGAGACCTTTGAGCGCCTGCGCGGCGAGGTGGCTGCCAAAAAGGCCGAAGTGGCCGCGCTGCAGGTTGAAGCCAAAGAGCTTGACGCCAAGCAGACCGACATTCTGGCCCGCATTGCCAACCTGCCGGCCGATGATGTGCCAGATGGCGCTGACGAGGATGACAATGTCGAGGTAAACCGCTGGGGCACCCCGCCCACGCTGGGTTTTGCCGCGAAAGAGCATTTTGAGATCGCCGGCGTCTCTGCCAGCATGGATTTTGAAACCGCCGCCAAGACCAGTGGCGCCCGTTTTGTCTTTCTTAAGGGCGGTGTTGCCCGGATCCACCGCGCGCTGGCCCAGTTCATGGTCGACACCCATGTCGATGAGAATGGCCTCACCGAGGTCCAGACCCCGGTTCTGGTACGCGATGAAGCCATGTATGGCACAGATAAGCTGCCCAAATTTGGCGAAGACAGCTATCAGACCACCAATGGCTGGTGGCTGGTGCCCACCTCAGAGGTAACGCTGACCTATTCCGTCGCCGGGGATGTGCTAGAGGCCAGCGACCTGCCAATCCGCATGACGGCGCATACCCAGTGTTTCCGCTCTGAAGCTGGCAGCGCGGGGCGTGATACCTCGGGGATGCTGCGTCAACACCAGTTTGAAAAGGTCGAGATGGTCTCGATCACCCCCCCGGACGAGTGGGATGCCGAGCAAAAGCGCATGCTGCGCTGCGCTGAGGGTCTGCTGGAGAAGCTGGGCGTGCCCTACCGTACCGTGGTGCTCTGCACCGGTGAAATGGGGTTCGGCGCCCGCCGCACCTATGACATCGAGGCCTGGCTGCCCGGGCAGGATGCCTACCGCGAGATCTCTTCTGTCTCCACAACCGGCGCGTTTCAGGCCCGCCGCATGAACGCCCGCTTTCGCCCTGCGGAGGGCGGCAAGCCAGACTTCGTCCACAGCCTGAATGGCTCTGGTCTGGCTGTCGGGCGTTGCCTGATCGCCGTGTTGGAAAACCGGCCAACAACAGGACGGCTCGGTGAAACTGCCCGAGGTGCTGGCGCCCTATCTCAAAAACAAACTGACCCTGACGGCCAGTGGTGAGCTGGTCTAACCTGCCACCGCACAAGGAAAAATGCCTGTGATAATATGACAAAAGCCGGCGTCTCGAAGGAGATCGCCGGCTTTTGTCATATTATCAGGCCCAGTGCTATTCCCAGGCCAGTGTTGTTCTAAGGCCCAGTGTGACGTCTTTGGGACGACTAATCGGGGACAGGGGACGCGGCTATTTTGCGGCTTTGTTTTTCTTATCGGCCTTTGATTTTGACTTGGGTTTTTTCGCAGGCTCGCTGCCCTGCTCCAGGCTTTCGAGAATGGCCTTGGCTTTGGCCTTTTCGCGCTCAATCGCTCGGCGCGCTTCGGCCTTCATTTTCTTCGCTTTGGCCCGGGCTTGTTCCTTGGCTTTGGAAAACTCCTCCATCAGGCTTTCTGCCTTGCGCGCGGCCTTCTTTGCCTTGGCCTTGGCCTTGGCTGCCTTTTGTTCGGCCGCGGCCCGTGCGGCTTCCGCGGCCGCCAGGGCTGCGCTCAGCGCCTCTTCGGCCTCCGACACCAGGGTCTTCTCAGCCTCCGACAGTTTTGCTGCCAGATGTGTTGCAGACTGCTGGGGTTTGGCCGGGGTCTTTGCAGCCTCCTTGGGTTTAGATCGCGCCCCGGCAGTTTTTGCCGGTACTTTGCCTTTGGGCTTCACAGCAGGTCTGGCTGCTCTCTTTGTGGTGGTCGGAGCCGCCGGTTTCGCTGCAGGCGCGCCCAGGCCTGCGGCGGCCTGTTTCAGTCGCGCAGCACGCGCCGCACCGATACCAGGAATGGCCTTCAGATCCTCAAGGGAGGTCATTGCGATGGCCTCGCCCGTTTTCAGACCATGCGTCTGCAAAACTTTGGCCAGTGCCGGCCCTACGCCCAGTCAATTTGGTGATATCGGTCATTCCACACGTACTCCTAAAAAAATTCCCTGCCGCGCGTCAATCCTTGCAACCGATCATTGCACAACAAGGCTTAGGCGGGAAAGGGCACAAGTCGCTTATTGTCTTCATCCCAAAGCTTTAGCGACAGCGCGCGGATCGCCTCGCCAAATTTTATGCGCCGCAGGGCATATTCTGACGGAAGGCTGTAGTGGCATTGGCGCAACCGATAGCTGGGAATGCGGGCGTTGAAATGGTGGATGTCATGCAGGGTGATATTGGCCACCGCAAAATCAAAAAACCAGCCAAAATCCAGGCAGGAAGACCCCTGTAGCGCTGCCTCGGCCGGGTTCAGATCCGGGCGGCGGTCCCAATAGGTGTCCTCAAAATTATGCTGCAGGTAGACGAGAAACACGCCGATCATGCCACCCAGCAGTGAGAAGACAAACCAGATCAACAGCCCCTGCCCGCCCGCAACCCGGTACAAGAGCCAAAGCAGCGCCAGGATCACCAGATTGTGCAACACAACCCCAAGGGCGCCGAAGCGGCTGCTGTTCTTGGGCCAGCGATAGCGGATGAAATAGGTGAAGACCGCGCCAGCCGGCACCATAATCAACGGATTGCGGTACAATCGGTAGTAAAGCCGCTGCCAGGGTCCGGACTCGCGCCACTCCCGCAGGGTCATGGTATGAATTTCACCGGTTTCGCGATGTTCAAGATTGCCAATATTGGCGTGGTGCAGATTGTGGTTCTGCTTCATCACCTCAAAAGGTGCAAAGGTAAAAGGCGACAGCACATGTCCTGCCAGTTCATTCTGGC
Organism: Pseudophaeobacter leonis; assembly: GCF_002087335.1. Lineage (GTDB taxonomy): Bacteria > Pseudomonadota > Alphaproteobacteria > Rhodobacterales > Rhodobacteraceae > Pseudophaeobacter > Pseudophaeobacter leonis. The sequence continues at coordinate 43,021 of NZ_MWVJ01000015.1, read as the reverse complement.
CACGGCTCTCAAACAACGAATGATGGCCGGTGTCGTGCTGCAAAACGTAAAGCCGCACAGAGGCAAAGGCAAAGATGACCCCGGCAGGCAGCAACACATACCATGTTTCGCGAAAAGAAATCGCCAGAGCAAGAGCGCTGAAGTAGACGATAAATGTCCCAAAAAAGCTGGCCGCAGCCAGTCTGTTGTCTTGCTGGGCAAATTTGCGCGTGTAGCTTCTCAGGTCCATTGCATCCCCTTAAACACACAGATTAAATTCACAGACTAAATAGGCGGTGTAACACCTGCTTGACACTCTCGGGCGACCAACGGGCATCGTCACAGCCCCGCAAGCCAGCCCAAATGGCAGGACAGGCCACCAGAGTTGCTGAAAGTTAATTTAGCAAAACATTGCAAAACTTCAATCAATCACAGGGGGATTAGTGCAACTCACCTCCCCATAAGGTAGAGCTGCAAAAAAAACACCCCGAAACGCCAGCTCCGGAGTGTTGTTGGATGATTTTTGAAAACCGCCGGGCGCAGTGGTCTAGTCGCGTCGCCCGGAAAGATGTTTCCGCAGCTTGGACGGAGGCGCCTTTTTGCGCCCTTTAAAGGGGTTCTTGTCGCTCTGCCCGCGCATCGTCAGGCGGCTGGGGGAGCCCTGCATGTCAAAATCCTGACGCAACCCATTGACCAGATGCCGGGTGTAGCTTGCAGGAATCTTGTCAGGGTGGGAACACATCACCACAAATCCCGGTGGTCGGGTCTTTGCCTGGGTCATATAGCGCAGTTTGATCCGTTTGCCCTGTGGTGCGGGGGGCGGATGCTGCTCCAGCATGCCCGTCAGCCAGCGGTTCAGCGCAGCCGTTGGGACACGTCGGTTCCAGACATCATAGGCGCGCATGACGGCCGCATGCAGACGATCAAGCCCCTTGCCGGTTTTGGCCGAAACCGGCACCAGAGGTGCGCCGCGCAGCTGTGGCAACAGCCGGGTAAAGCTCTCTTTCAGCGCGCTCAGCTTTTCTTGTTTATTGTCTTCAATATCCCATTTGTTCACCGCAACAACCACAGCGCGGCCCTCACGTTCGGCCAGGTCAGCAATCCTGAGGTCCTGCTGCTCAAACGGAATCTCGGCATCAAGAAGGATCACCACCACCTCGGCAAATTTGACCGCGCGCAGACCATCAGAGACCGATAGTTTTTCCAGCTTTTCCTGCACCTTGGCCTTTTTGCGCATGCCTGCTGTATCAAAGATGCGCATCGGCGTGCAGGCCCAGTCGATCTGCAGCGAGATCGCATCGCGGGTAATCCCCGCCTCGGGGCCGGTCAGCAGACGGTCTTCGCCAAGGATCTTGTTGATCAGGGTGGATTTGCCCGCGTTGGGCCGACCCACAACAGCCACCTGCAGCGGTTTTTCACGTGTGGGCACAGGCGCTGGCGGTGCCGTGTCTGCGTCCCAGTCTTCGTCCTCATCCAGTTCCACATCAACCACAGGAGAATGATCCACCGCATCGGCCTCGAACTGGTCTGCCAGCGGCACCAGCTCTGAATAGAGATCGGTCATGCCTTCGCCGTGTTCGCCCGAGAGACGCAGCGGCTCGCCCAGACCCAAACCATAGGCTTCAAGCACACCTGCCTCGGCGGCATTGCCTTCGGCCTTGTTGGCGGCAAGAATGACATGCGCTGACTTGCGACGCAGGATCTCGGCAAACATCTCGTCCACCGGGGTCACGCCCGTGCGGGCATCAATCATGAAGAGGCAGATATCAGCCATGTCCACCGCCCGCTCGGTGAGGCGCCGCATGCGCCCTTCCAGCGAGTTGTCCGTGACGCCTTCCAGACCCGCGGTATCAATCACCGTAAAGCGAAGATCGCCCAGACGGGCTTCGCCTTCGCGCAGATCACGCGTCACGCCGGGCTGGTCATCGACCAGCGCCAGCTTTTTGCCCACAAGGCGATTGAACAGGGTGGACTTGCCCACATTTGGACGGCCCACAATAGCGAGGGTAAAAGACATCGGACCCAACTTTCAGCGTTTGAGACGCGCCCAATAGCGCATCTCGGCGTCCACGGCCAGAGCCGATTGCGCATTAGCGGGTGTCGAGCAGGTTCCCCTTGCTCGACACCACATCAAGAGTACTGCCAGCAACCACCGGAGCGGAGCTTGCCCCACCGGGCACCTGATGCTCTGCGCAAGGCTGCCGTCACGGGGATCAAAGAAGCGCAGCTGCCCATCGTTAGAGGCCACCACAAGCTGCCCGCCCGCCAGAACTGGGCCATAATGGGCGACAATGGCCCCACGCTTACCGGGCTTGTCTTTGAGATATCCGGGCAGATCGACGGCCCCAGAGGATTTCGCCGCTGTCCGCCTTCAGCCTCAGCAGCTGATTTCGGTCACTGATCTGGAACAGGCTGTCGCCTGCGGGCCAGACCGGGCCAAGAGCCCCTTCTTGCGCGGTCCAGAGCCGGTCGCCACTGGCGACATCAAAGGCAACGGTGCGACCAGAGTGATTGCCGACATAGGCGCGCTGGCCAACAAGCACAGGAGAGCCGGTCACATCGCTGATCCGCGCCAGGGTTGATCCTGTACGCTGTCCTGACACAGACGCACTCCAGCGTCGCAGCCCACCACGCCGGAACGTGGCCACCAGATCGCCCGAGCCAAAGGCAAAGATCGCCAGATCCTTGGTCACAACCGGTGCGGGTGCTCCCAGCACATTTGACGGGCTTGGTGTGCCTTCGATCTGCCAGGCAATCCGGCCATCACGCGCATTCACCGCCCAGCCGGTATCGTCACCCGCGACCAGATAGACCAGTCCGTCGCGCACGGTCGGCTCGCCAGAGCCGGTCGCGTCAAGCTCTTGGCGCCAAACCTGTTTGCCGGTTGCCGCCTCCAGCGCCGTCAAGACACCGTAGCCAGAGGACACGTAGAGAACGCCATCCTCATAGGCCATACCGCCGCCGGTGGCCTGACCTTCATCGTCGCGCGCCGGCAGCAGATCGCTCTGCCAAAGAACCTGGCCAGCAGGAGACACAGCAGAGACCCGCGCCGCGCTGTCCATGGTGTAAATCCGTCCTGCAGCCACCACGGGACTCGCGGTAATGCGCTGCCTGCGACTGTCTCCGGCACCAATCCGCCCCGCCCAGGCCAGTCGCGGCGATGGGCTCAGGGCGGGATGTGAGGTGCGGTGTTTCGGGTCACCATGGCCCTGCGCCCAGGAGGCGTTGGACACCTGCCTTGGCAGCGATATGGCCACTGACTGGTTCAGCACGTCGAGATCTACGTCAGGCCGGATCGCTTCGCGCTTGCCCGGCAAGATCACTTCGGGCTCGGTGCAGGCGGAAAGCCCCAGCGCCAGGGCGCTGCTGCATAGCAGGACCCGAACCAAAGAAAAGGAGTTAGCTGCCGTCATTACCCTGCCCCGTACTCATAGTTTTTGCCGCTTGTCTTTGCCGCAAGTTGACACCGCGGTTTTGCTGGCGGTTTTCTTTATCCTTCGGAAGTCGCAGCCTGATCCGGCACGCCACCCAGAGCCACAATCACTTGCGTGGCCCGTTCTTTCAAGTCCGCAGTCACGCCTGCGTCTTCGACAATCATCTGCAGGCGCGCAATCGCCGCCTCCGGGGTGCCCCCTTCGATATCAATCAGCGCGACCTGTTCTGATGCGAGCAGCGCCAGCGGCGCCCCCGGTTGCGCCAGCGCTTCAAACTGCAAACGACGCTCGGCACTGCTCAGGCTCTGCTGTTGCAGCCCCAGCGCCTTGAAACTGGCAATGTGACGATAGATCAGGGGCAGCTCGGTGTTGAGGGCGAAAGCTCAAGGCGCGCCACGGCCGCCTCGATCTGGTCGGTATTGGACAGAGCCCCCGCCTGCAGCATGGCCAGAATCGCAGCCCCACCGGGTGTTTCAGCCGTAACCGCGTCCAGGCCCGCAGCCCGCGCCGCTGGGTCATCGGCTGCCAAAGCAGCAACAATGCCATCGCCAAGCGCCTGAGATGCCGCCATGTCCTGTGCGTTGCTATACTCGCGGTAGGCCGCGCCGCCAACGATCAGCACAACCGCAAGCCCGCCAATCCAGCCATAGCGTTTTAGCATCACGAACAAACGATCGCGCCGGACCTCTTCGGTCACTTCATCGATAAAGCTGTCAGTGTCGCTCATGGTATATGTCCCTGAAGTGCCATCCTGCTGCCGAAACCGGAGCCAGAAATTATTCCTCTTTTGCCTCTCATATCCTGCCTGTTGCATCAAGCCAAGTGCCCGATTGCGGGCAGAATCTGCGCACGGAGCCACATTTTCGCAAGATTTTCGCAAGAAATGTTATCTGAACTGTTCCGTTTAGTATGGACAATACATAGATCACCACTATCAGTTCACATCAGATCTGGCGGGATCTCCGGTGTGTTTGGTCACCATTGATTACCAAATTGAGACGACGAGAGATTGTTTTGAAAGGCCCGAGATGAGACTGATCCCCCTTATTACTGCCATTTTGGTATCCCTTGGCCTGTATTTTCTGGTCATCCAGAGAGAGACCCTGCTGGCCTTTGCCCGTGTGAAGATTCTGAACCCACATCCAGGTCAGTCTCTGTTGACGCAGGTGACGCCGCAGGCCAGGGCGCTGCCGCCATGACCGCAGCCCAGGCTAAGCAGCTAGCAGAAAACCGCATCGGCGTTGTTGCGCTGCACAGTCAGGCCCAGCCCTTTGACAGCGCTGTGATCCTGCGCGGCATGACCCAAGCGGTGCGTCAGGTGGATCTGCGCGCCGAGACCTCCTCGACAGTGATTTCCGAACCCCTCCGCAAGGGCAAACAGGTCTCCGCCGGCGATGTGCTGTGCAAACTGGATCCAGGCACCCGCCCTGCTGCCCTGCTGGAAGCCCAGGCCCGTCTGACAGAAGCGCGTGCAAACATGCCCGTCTCAGAAGCGCGCCTGGACGAGGCCAACGCCAAACTGAGCGAAGCCAAGATAAACCTGACCGCTGCCCAGAAGCTATCTGAAGGCGGCTACACCTCAGAGACCAAACTTGCCGGATCCAAGGCCGCTGAACGCGCCGCCGTGGCGGGGGTTGCCAGCGCCAAAGGCGGGTTGGAAACGGCACGCGCCGGAATTGAATCCGCAATTGCCGCTGTGGGCGCTGCCCATAAGGAACTCGAGCGTCTGACCATTTCCGCACCCTTTGACGGCCTGCTCGAAAGCGACACTGCCGAGCTGGGCAGCCTGATGCTACCCGGAGATCACTGTGCCACAGTGATCCAGCTCGACACTATCAAAGTGGTGGGGTTTGTGCCGGAAACCCAGGTCAATCGAGTCGCATTGGGCGCCATGGCCGGGGCCGAACTGGCCACTGGCGCGCGGGTGCAGGGCCGGGTCACATTTGTCAGCCGCTCAGCGGATCAGGCAACGCGCACCTTTGAAGTTGAAATCTCTGTCGCCAATCCGGACCTGGCAATTCGAGATGGCCAAACGGCGGATATTGCCATCTCAGCACAGGGCGCCAACGCGCATAAGCTGCCGCAATTGCCCTGACCCTGAACAATGACGGGCAATTGGGCGTCCGGATTGTCCGCGAAGATCAGACAGCCGGATCTGTCGCCGTAGAGCTGCTGCGCGATGAGGCGGACGGGATCTGGGTCGGCGGCCTGCCCGATAAGGCGGATGTGATCATCATGGGCCAGGACTTTGTTGTCTCAGGTGTTGCTGTGGCCGCCACTTACCGCGAGGCCGCACAATGACCGGTGTCGTCGCCTGGGCCGCCAATCGGGCCCGTATGGTCATTGCCTTCATTCTGATCTCTATTCTGGTTGGCGGCTTTGCTTATTCCAGCCTGCCAAAAGAAGGCGAGCCGGATATCGAAATTCCGGCCCTCTTCATCTCGGTGCCTTTCCCGGGCATCTCGGCCGAGGACTCTGAGAGCCTGCTGGTCAAGGTGATGGAAACCGAGTTGGCCGATCTGGACGGGCTCGACAAGATGAGCGCGACGGCCGCTGAAAACTATGCCGGCGTCGCGCTTGAATTCGACTTTGGCTGGGACAAGACCGCTGTGATGGCGGATGTTCGCGATGCTATGGACCGGGCCGAGGCCAGCTTCCCCGATGGGGCGGAAACCTATTCGCTGAACGAGATCAATTTCTCCGAATTTCCAATCGTCATCGTCAACCTGACGGGGGCTGTGCCGGAACGCACCATGGCCCGCATTGCCAAGGAGTTGCAGGACGATATCGAATCGCTTGATGCCGTTCTTGAGGCTGGCATTGCCGGCAACCGTGATGAGATGGTCGAGGTGGTGATCGACCCGCTGCGTCTGGAATCCTACAACATCACCGCGGTTGAACTGATCAATGTTGTGCAAAACAACAATCAGCTGATTGCTGCGGGCGAAGTGGAAACGGAACAGGGCACATTCTCGGTCAAAATCCCGTCCTCGTTTAACGACGTACAAGACATCTACGGGCTGCCCGTGAAAACAAACGGCGACCGTATTGTCACGCTGGGTGAGCTGGCCACCATCAACTTCACCTTTGAAGACCGCGCTGGAACCGCCCGGTTTGATGGCGCTGACACGGTTGCTCTGCAGGTGGTAAAACGCAAGGGTTTCAACCTGATCGACACGGTAGATCTGGTCAAAGAGACGCTTGAGGAGGCCAAGGCCAAATGGCCCGCTGAACTGCAGGCCTCGGTCACGCTGGGCACCTCCAACGACCAGAGCCGGGTTGTCGGCTCGATGGTGGGTCAGCTTGAGGGCTCTGTGCTGACGGCCGTGGCGCTGGTGATGATCGTGGTTCTGGCCTCGCTGGGCAGTCGTGCCGCCCTGTTGGTGGGGTTTGCCATTCCGACCTCATTTTTGCTGTGCTTTGCGTTCCTGGCCCTGCTGGGTGTTTCGATCTCGAACATCGTGATGTTCGGCCTGATCCTGGCGGTCGGCATGCTGGTGGATGGCGCCATCGTGGTGGTGGAATACGCCGATAAACGCATCAGTGAGGGCACAGGCCCGATGCATGCCTATGTTGAGGCGGCCCAGCGAATGTTCTGGCCGATTGTGTCGTCCACCGCGACAACTCTTTGTGCCTTTTTGCCCATGCTGTTCTGGCCAGGTGTTCCCGGCCAATTCATGGGCATGCTGCCTGTCACGCTGATCTTTGTGCTGTCCGCCTCGCTAGTTGTGGCGCTGATCTACCTGCCGGTCATGGGTGGCCTGTCTGGCCGTATCAGCCGGGTGTTTGAACATACCTCTGACGGGCTGCGCGCGATTGCGCCCTGGTGGCTGCGGGCCCTGCTGGTGCCGCCGTCCCTCTGGGGCATGTTTGCAGGGGCCATGCAGATGCTCAACGCGGGCTACCTGCTGCCCGACGGCACAGCGCCGCAGGTTGGCCTGGCTTTCGGCGGCTTGGTCTTCATTGCTTCGGCCTTTGCCGCCTCGATCACCCTAGGCGCGACCAAATTCACCCGCAAAGAACGCAGCGTCGAGGCGGGCTATCATCACACCGCCTTTGGCTATGTGATCAAATTCATCGCCGGAAACCCGGACATGCCGATCGTCACTCTGGCCGCCGTTGCCATTGGCATCAGCACGGTCTTTACCATGTTTGGCGATAACAACTATGGTGTTGAATTTTTTGTTGAATCCGAACCTGAACAGGCAACCGCCTATGTGCGCGCCCGCGGCAACCTCAGCCTCACGGAACAGGATCTGATGGTGCAACAGGCCGAACAGGTTATTCTGGCGCATCCTGCGGTGATCAACGTGTTTTCCTTTGCCGGCGAAGGCGGGCTTGATACCGGAGGCCCAAGCAACACCCAGTCGCCCGCCGATACCGTGGGACAGGTTCAGTTTGAAATCATCCCCTGGGAGGATCGCCCGACCCAGACCGAGACCTGGTTCTTTGGCCTCCTGAGCCGCGAAATCACCGCGACAAAGTTCGACGGCAATACAGTGATCGAAGAGATCAATACTGAACTGGCAAAAATCCCCGGATTCTTTGTTGAGATCAACGCGCTGGAACAGGGACCCGGCTCCGGCAAACCCATCCACCTGCGCATTCGCGGCGACAGCTGGGAGGCCCTCACAGAGGCCACTCTGACCGCCCGCGCCAGGTTCGACGTAACCCCCGGCCTCACTCTGATCGAAGACAGCCTGCCACTGCCCGGCATTGACTGGCAGATCGACGTCGATGTGGAAAAAGCAGGCCGTTACGGCGCCGATGTCGCGACGGTTGGAGCGATGGTACAGCTGGTGACCCGTGGTATTTTGCTCGACACCATGCGCGTCGACAGCTCTGACGAAGAGATCGAAATCCGGGTGCGCCTGCCAAATGAGGACCGGGTGCTGGCCACGCTGGACACGCTCAAGGTTCGTACCTCGGATGGGCTGGTGCCCTTGTCCAACTTTATCACGCGCAAGCCCGTGCCGAAACTGGCGCAAATCAGCCGTGTCGACCAGGAACGCTACTATGACGTCAAGGCCGATGTGGAACCCGGCCTTCACCGGATTGTGCAGGCGGGCTCGACTGCTGAGGATGAGGTGACACTGGCCTTCCTCAAGGCGGTTCCCGAGGGGCTGACCCCGACACAAGAGATCTTCTTTAGCGGCGCCAACGGCGTGGACTACACCCTGTATCAGCTGGTCGAGGCCGAGACCCCAAAAGCCGTGCAGGATGCTCTTGCAAGCGGGGCAAAAATCTCGCCTGTCAATGCCAACGAGCGCATTGGAGAGATCACAAAATGGCTGGAGACCGAGCCACTGAACCGGGCTGTCGCTTGGGAATGGACCGGCGATCAGGATGAACAGGCTGAATCCGGAGCCTTCCTGTCCAAGGCCTTTGCCGGGGCACTGGCGCTGATGTTTGTGATCCTGCTGGCGCAGTTCAACTCATTTTACAATGCGGTTCTGGTGCTGCTTGCGGTGGTGCTGTCCACCACGGGCGTGCTGATTGGGATGATGGTGATGCAACAGCCGTTTTCGATCATCATGACCGGGACCGGCATCGTGGCTCTGGCGGGGATTGTGGTGAACAACAACATTGTTCTGATTGATACCTATCAGGAATTCAGTCAGCATATGCCCCGGATCGAGGCCATCATTCGCACCGCCGAGGCCCGGATCCGTCCGGTCTTGCTCACCACTGTCACGACGATGGCCGGCCTGGCACCTATGATGTTCGGCATCAGCCTGGACTTCATCGGCGGTGGCTACTCCATCGACAGCCCGACCGCGCTCTGGTGGAAGCAATTGGCAACCGCCGTGGTCTTTGGCCTGGGCATTGCAACCGTCCTCACCCTGGGGGGGACGCCCTCGCTTTTGTCGATCCGGGTTTTGCTCTCGACCTATCTGAGCTGGATGGGACGGCTGCTGGCGCGCATTACAGGCGGACGCTCCAGCCGGATTGCCCAGGACATGCGCCTTGCCAAAAAGGCGCGCCGGCTCCCCACCAGTGAAATCCTCTGGGATGAATTGGACAGTGAAAATACTGCAAGCCCTGCGAAAAACTCAGCAAGCTCCCGGAGCAATCAGGGTAACAGATCGCTGCGCGCAGCCGAGTAATGCTGTTGATATCAAAAAGAAAAAGGCTCCGCGCAGGCGGGGCCTTTTTTACATTCAGGGGCCACTAGGGAACATTGGGGACCATTGGGGAGTACAGCACTCTGCCCTGAAAGACTGCCTGCAAAGACTACCTGCAAAGACTGAGTTCATGACCTGGCCTTATGGTCCTGGCCTTGCAGACCGTCTTCACGGTGAGATCAAGTGCGCCTGTGTTACGAACCCGTGTTACAAAAGCGCGTCTTCGTCGGCGCCAACCTTGGCGATTTTAACCAGCGCCACCCCTGCCCCCCCCTCGCTCGCCCCCGGGGTTCCCGGTGCAGGTTTTGCGCCCGCGGCGTATGCTGAAGAACCGCCAGAATGGGAAAGTGATCCGAGCCAATATGGTCAAGCCGGTCAAGCGAAACCAAAGTGAAATCGCCAGAACAGAACACATGGTCCAGCGGCCAGCGCAGCATCGCATATCCTGCATGAAAAGTGCTGTAGAGGCCGCGCCCGATGCGGGGATCAAGCAGCCCGCTAACCTTTTGAAACAACTGAAGTGTTGCTGACCAGGGCACATCATTCAAATCCCCCATCACCACTGTGGGTTGCGCTTGCGGATCCAGAGTTTTCGCCACCAGCAACAGCTCACCGTCCCGTTCGGCCGAGGTCGCATTCTCGGTCGGGCTGGGTGGGGCCGGATGCAGGCAATGCAGCTCAACCCGGTGTCCCGAGGGCAATAGCACCCCGGTGTGGATCGAGGGCACCGCCCGCTCGACCAGATACGCAATCCGGGGGTCGATCAGTTCAAAGCGGGAGAAAAGCGACATGCCATAGAGGTTATCCAGCGGCTGCTTCACCCGGCAGGCGTATTCAGGCCCAATGCTGTCCAGCTGCGTTTGCCACCAGTCATCTGTTTCAACCGCCAGAACAATGTCAGGCTTGCGCGCGCGGATCAGGTCAAGCAGGGGCTGTGCTGTCCTGTTGGGCGTCAAGACATTGACGACAAGAACGCTGAGTTGGTCGTCCGGCCGCAGCTGGCGCGCTGTCTGGATCTGCTTTGGAAACAAGGGCGTGTAGCGGATAACTCGACTTAGTTGCAGAACACTGCAGCCGCTCAATAGCCCGATGGCGGCGGTATTCCATGCCCCCTGCCAGCCAAAAACCACCGGATAGGCCAGCAGCACCACACAGGTCAGACCGGCGATCTGCAGCGCCGGAAACTCCAGCCCACGTACCCACCAGGACTCATTTCGGAGCAATGGCAGCAGCGTTAAAAGCGGCACAAAACAGACAAAGAAAAACACAGCCAAGTAATGCAGCACGCTCTGTATCCTCACTTATCAGTGGGTTTTTCCTGTGGAAAACTAGCCTCAGGCAACAGCCTGATCCGATTGCTGGCGCTGCCACAGATGCGCATAGCGCCCGTCACGGGCCAGCAGCGCCTCATGGCTGCCCTGCTCCACCACTTCGCCCTGTTCCAGCACCACAATGAGGTCAGCCTCTGCAACGGTAGAGAGCCGATGCGCAATTGTCAGCACGGTGCGGCCCTCGCTGGCGCGCTCCAGCGCATCCTTGATCTCTTGTTCGGTGTCAGTATCCAGCGCCGAGGTTGCCTCATCCAGCAGCAGGATTGGCGGATTTTTCAGCAGGGTCCGGGCAATCCCCACCCGCTGCTTTTCACCACCAGAGAGTTTCAGTCCACGTTCGCCGACCTGGGTGTCATAGCCCTGTGGCAGGCTGATGATGAAATCGTGGATCTGCGCATCCCGCGCCGCCTGCGCGATCTCCTCCTGGCTGGCCTCGGCTTTGCCATAGCCAATGTTGTAGCCAATGGTATCGTTGAACAGCACCGTATCTTGCGGCACCACGCCAATGGCTGCGTGCAGGCTCTCTTGCGTCACCTCGCGCACATCCTGACCATCAATGGTCAGACTGCCGCCGGTCACGTCGTAAAACCGAAACAACAGCCGCCCAATGGTCGATTTCCCCGACCCGGTAGAGCCCACAATGGCCAGCGTTTGCCCGGCACCGGCCTGCACTGACACGCCCTTTAGAATTTCACGATCGCTCTCATAGCCAAATCGCACATCCTGCAGCCGGACCTCTCCGCCGGTGACCTGCAAAACCTTGGCGCCCTTGGCGTCGCTCACATCGGCTGGCTGTTCCAAAAGATCGAACATCTCCCCCATGTCCACCAGGCTTTGACGGATCTCGCGGTACACGGTGCCAAGAAAGTTCAAAGGCACGGTGATCTGGATCATATAGGCGTTGACCATGACAAAATCGCCCACTGTCAACTCGCCGTTTTGGACACCCATTGCGGCCATGACCATAACGGCCACCAGTCCCGTGGTGATAAAAAGGCTCTGGCCAAAATTTAAAAAAGCCAGCGAATACGCAGTCTTAAGCGCCGCTTTGGCATAGGCCCGCATGGCACCATCATAGCGCGCGGCTTCCCGCGCCTCGGCGCAAAAATATTTCACCGTCTCAAAATTGAGCAGGCTGTCGATGGCTTTTTGGTTGGCATCGGTGTCTTGCTTGTTCATCTCGCGGCGCAGCTTTACCCGCCATTCGGTGATGGCAAAGGTGAACCAGACATAGAGCCCGATGGTGATGCCAACAGCTGCCAGATACCAGGCGTCAAAAAGCACCGTCAGGATGATAGCGACAAGCACCAGTTCCAGCACCAGAGGCCCGATGGAAAACAGCATAAAGCGTAGGAGAAACTCGACGCCTTTAACGCCGCGCTCAATGATCCGCGACAGCCCGCCGGTTTTGCGGGTGATGTGATAGCGCATCGAGAGGCGGTGAATATGGGTAAAGGTCTCAAGCGCCAAATGCCGTAGTGCGCGCTGCCCAACGGGTGCAAAAATAACATCGCGTAGCTGCTGGAACCCGGTGGTAAAGATCCGCGCCACCCCGTAGGCCACAGTGAGCCCAACCGCGCCCAGGGCCAGGGGCGGCACGCCTTCGGCAGCAAGGCTGTCTACCGCGCCCTTATAGAGCATAGGCGTATAGACCGCGATCAGCTTGGCCAAAACCAGCACCGCAATGGCCAGCACCACACGTTGTTTGACCCAGAGATGTTTGCTAGGCCACAGATAGGGCCCCATCCGGCGCAGGGTGCGCAGGCCAGAGCGACGTTCGTCGCTGGCAATAGAAGTCTCTGGTTGGGTCATAGCGCGCGCTTTCCTGGCTCAGGAATAGAGAGATAGGCCTCTGATGCGATGAACACCAGTGGCCAAAGGCAAAACGCGCCGCAAAGGGCGCGTCTGCCGTCTGGTCCTCGGAATTCTTCCGGCAAGATTATTCTGGCAAGATTATTCAGGGATGGTAAAGACCTGACCGGGGTAGATCAGATCCGGATTGCGAATGGCATCCTGATTGGCGGCAAAGACCCGGACATAGAGAAATCCGCTGCCGTAGCGCTCTTGCGAGATCGCCCACAGCGTGTCGCCCTTTTGCACCGTCACCGCCCGCACCAGAGGCGCGGCGGCCTCCTGCCCGGCCACATCCGTGACCGGCGGACGCAGGACTTCGGGGGCTTCGCGCTTGAACGGTGTCTCAAGACGGCTCAGAACCTTGCCTTCGGCGTTCACCTCATCAAGGCGCAGCGTGTAGACACCGGGCACCACAGCCTCCAGTCCGCCGCTCCAGCTGCCGTTGGCTGCGGCAACAAACTGCCCGGCTGCGGCGTTGTCGAGATAGACCAAAACGCGTGCATCAGCCCGGGCACGCCCTGCCAGCTGTACCTCACCACTGTCAGAATATAGCTGATGGTGTCCAGCACCACCTTGCCCTGAGGCTGTTGGGCGACGGGCTGCACCAGCACCACGCCATCCGCATCGGCGCGCAAAACCGCAACCTGCGTGGCCTCTGGCCGGGGCGCCGGTTGCTGCTCCGCCTCGGCCTCCTCCTCAGTGCTGCCCGCTAAGGTCGCATCCGGCTGGGACAGGTCGGTTGTCTCAGCAGTACGCAGATTTGTATCAGGTTCCTGCACCACATCCGTCGGCGCAGTCGCCTTTGGCGACGCTGTGGCGACACCCGCAGGGGCAACGCTGGCAACAGGCGCAGAATCTGACGGTGCATCAGAGCTTTGCTCTGCAGCAGCAGGGGCAGATTGAGCCAGCTCCTCAGCTGTGACTGTGGCTGTTGTGGTGTTTGCCGCCGCAATCTCTGCTGCGGTGTTTGCAACGGGGGCCTGAGAGGTGTCAGCAGGGGGTGCATCATTGCTGGGCGCTGCATCCGCGGTTTGCGCAGCGCTGCCCACCGGGTCACTGGAAACCTCATTACCGGTCACCTCTTCACTGGCGACCTCATTACTGGCCAGAGCATCTGCTGCCAGCCTCGCGGGTGGCTCGGTTCTCTCCCACCTTGGCCATCGCGGGCACCGGGCTCGCGGGTGCCAGGATAAAACTGCTCTCGGACAGGCTTTGCTGCCCATCGGCCTCGGCCCGCAACGAGATCACCCGTGCCGTGGCACTGGGGCGGATCGAGGTCAAAGCGACAAAATCGCCGCCGGGCTGAACGTCGACCTTTTCCAGAACTCCCCATCCAGCAGGATGGAAACCTGCACACCCTGCGCCGCACGTCCGGCAATAACCGTCTGTCCGGTTGGATCGACCCGCACCAGATCAAGCCTTGGAGCCTCAAGAACTGGGGCCTCAACCACTGTCGTCTCAGGCGCTGGCTTCGCAACAGCTGGCTCTGCAACACGAGGCTCTGCAGCACTGGGGGCGTCAAGGCCTTGCGCGTTCTGCAGGGCATCCTGGGCCTGGGCGGTTTGAGTGTCGGCAGGTTCGACGCTGGCATTGGTGTCATCCGTTTTGACCTGCGCCAGATCACCAGTCGCGGGAGCAGCAGTCGGATCTGCCGCAGCTACCTGTTGATCTGTCACTGCAGGTTCAACGGGCGAGACAGGCACCACAGCTGGAGACGGCGCAACACTGGGCGCTTCTGCCTCTGGTGTGGCGATCACAGCTGCACCGGTGTCGGCATTTGCCTCAGCCGCAGCGGTGTTTTCGGCGGACTGAGAGTCCGCGGCCTGCCCAAGTGGTGCGGCGACCTGCGGTGTCGCCACCGGTGCAGGCGGTTGGTCGTCCTGTGTTTCGCCTCCTGGCTGGATCTGTGTCACAGCGACATCACTGGCTTGCTCCGCGAGCTGATCACTGGCCGGGTCACTGGCGGGATCACTGGCCGTGTCACTGGTAACACTCGTGTCAGCAGGGTCGCTGGCATCCGGGTCGGGCTGTAGCGACAGACCCTCGGTGATCACCGGGTTCGTCGCTGACGGAGAAATCACAACCGTGCTTTCTTCTGAACTCTCCCGGTCGACAATCCGGCGCACATCGTCACTGTCGAAAACGCCCAGCCAGGCCATCACAGCACCACCAACCACGACAACTGCCGCTCCAACACCTGCCAGCGGCAAAGCCCCAAGCCCGCCTGTTCCACCTGTTGCAGCCATCTTCGTCCTTCCCTTCAGCGCGCCATCTGGTTCCGCATCGGAATCCCACTATGCGCCTGGTTGAGGCAGCCTATCAATCGCGCTATCAAGGGTCAAAACACCAGTTGTGTTTCCCCTTGATATTTCTATGAAAGGCCCCCTCATGAGCATAAAATCCGTCTGTGTGTATTGCGGATCCCGGTCTGGGGCAATGCCCGCCTATGAAAGCGCCGCCAAAAGCCTCGGAGTGATGCTCGCAGCACGCGGGCTGCGGCTGGTCTATGGCGCCGGAGATGTTGGCCTCATGGGGGTCGTCGCGCGCGCCACGCAAGAGGCCGGAGGCGAAACCTTTGGGGTTATACCGGAACATCTGGTCAGGCGCGAAGTGGGCAAGAGCGATCTCAACACCTATGTGATCACCGAGACCATGCACGAGCGCAAGAAGGTGATGCTCTATAATGCGGATGCCGTGGTTGTGCTGCCCGGCGGCCCCGGCTCCCTGGACGAGCTGTTTGAGGCCCTGACCTGGCGCCAGCTGGGGCTGCACGCCAAGCCCATCGTCGTGCTGAACGTCGAAGGATACTGGGACAAGCTGCGCGACCTCATCCAGCACATGTTGGCGCAGGGCTTTGCCGACGCCTCGCTTGAGAGTTTCATCACATGGGTCGACACCCCCGAGGCGGCACTGAGGGCCCTTGGCCACCAACCCGGCTAAAGCGGTGCTAGGTCTTGCCGGGTTCGTGGCGTGATTTGCGCCAAGCACCGACAGAAAATACGATCACGGCGGCCCAGATCAAGACAAAGGCAGCACTGTGCCAGGGGGTAAAGATCTCACCAAAAACCAGCGTTGCAACAAGGGCTTGCAGTGTTGGGTTGATGTACTGAAGCACCCCGACACTGCCCAGGGCAACCCGGCGGGCTGCATAGCTGAACAGGATCAGTGGCGCACCGGTCAGCGGACCTGCCAGCATCAGCAACCCCATGTCGCGCCCACATCCTGAAAGCCGCTGAACCCGGTGCTGGCGACCACGATCAAGGCAAGTGGCGCCAGCAGCAAAACCTCGGCGGTGACCGAGACCACCGGCCCCAGATCAAGTCGCTTTTTGACCACGCCGTAGAAGGCAAAACTAAAGGCCAGCACCAGCGATATCCACGGCGCCACCCCCAGCCCCCAGGTGAGCACAACCACAGCCGTCGCAGCCAGCGCAATGGCGAGGCCCTGTGCACGGCTGAGCTGCTCGGCAAAAAAGATCCGCCCCAGAACCACGCTGACCAGAGGAAAGATATAGTACCCCAGCGAGGCCTCGGTGGCGCGCTCGATCTGCACCGAGGTGATAAAGAGAAACCAGTTCACCGAGATCATCGCGGTCGCCAAAGCCAGCACCCGAACCTGTTTCCAGTCCCTCAGCACTCCGGCCAACAGATTGAACCGGCCCTGCAGGGCCAGTACACAGGTGAAAAAAACCGCTGACCACAAAATCCGGTGGGACAAAACCTGCATCGGCGGGATATGCGTCAGCAGCTTGTAAAAAAGCCCCGTCAGCCCCCACATTGTACAGGCGACAATCATCGCACAGACGCCTTTTGCCGCATCAGTCATTGTAGCCCCTTTGGCTTTTTTGTGGAGACCGCCATTCGCTGAAAGACGGGTCGTGTCAGCGACAGGTCGTGTCACAGACGGGCCGTATCTGAGAAAGCCCTGTCAAAGAAAGGCCGTATCAGAGAAAAGCCCGGGTTCTGAAATGATCAACGCCCGGCCAAGGACCGGGCGTTGCAAAAACAGTTTGTCTGATCCGTCAGCCTTAGCCGAGGCGCGAGGCGACGTTTTCCCAGTTCACCAGATTGTCGAGGAAGTTCGACAGGTAAGCCGGACGCTTGTTGCGGAAATCAATGTAATAGGAGTGCTCCCATACATCACAGCCCAACAGTGCAGTCTGGTTAAAGCACAGAGGGTTCACGCCGTTTTCGGTCTTGGTCACAGCCAAAGAGCCATCGGCGTTTTTCACAAGCCAGGCCCAGCCAGAGCCAAACTGGCCAGCACCGGCCGCAGAAAACTGCGATTTGAACTCGTCAACCGAGCCAAAGCTCTCAACCAGAGCCTTTTCCAGATCGCCTGGCATGGCGCTGGCGCCGGGGCCCATCATTTCCCAGAACTGATTGTGGTTCCACAGCTGGGAGATGTTGTTGAAGATACCGCTTTGCGCCACCGAGGATGCGTCATAGGTGCCGGAAATGATCTCTTCCAGCGACTTGCCATCCCACTCGGTGCCGGCGATCAGCTTGTTGCCGTTGTCGACATAGGCCTTGTGGTGCAGATCGTGGTGATATTCCAGGGTTTCTGCCGACATGCCCTTGGCGGCCAGCGCGTCATGTGCATAAGGAAGATCGGGAAGTTCAAAAGCCATATTGGCCCCCTGTCAATTAATGTTGCATTCCTGAGCAGATACATGCGGTGCGCGCCAAGGCAGGTCAAGAGCCAAGACAATAAAACCGCGCATGTGCCATGTGCAAATATGAGGGAACTCGGGATGATAGCCAAGACCTGGACCGCAGCGCGCAAGATGTTTTACCGCGCAAGAGGTTACTATGCGGGCAGCCTGAACGGCCACCCCTTTCGTCTTGATCCCTATCATTCCAAATTTTGGCGCAAGGCCGCAAGCGGCTCCTGGGAGCCCGAGACCTTTGCCGTGCTGGACGCGCATCTGGACAAATCCCACGACTATCTCGACATTGGCGCATGGATCGGCCCCACAGTGCTCTATGGTGCCGCCCGTGCCCGCCGGGTCTATTGTTTTGAGCCGGACCCCGTCGCCTTTCGCTATCTCGCCTGGAATCTGGAACTTAACAAAGTGGCGAATGTCTCGGCCTTTTCGGCCGCGCTAAGCCAGGGCGTTGGCATTGCCCGCATGGCCTCGTTTGGCGGCGAGGCCGGCGACAGTATGACCAGCCTGCTGAATGATGGCGAGCACGGATCTGATGTGATCACTCTGGGCTGGGAGGATTTCGCATCCTCTGCGGATCTGAGCCGCGTCTCACTGGTGAAGATGGACATTGAGGGGGCCGAATTCGATGTGCTGCCACATTGCTGCCCTGGCTTAAACAGCAGCGACCCGCCCTTTACCTGTCAACCCATGCGCCCTTTCTGGGCGCTGAGACCCGCCATGAGCGGATGCAGAAACTGGCAGAGCAGTTGTCCTTTTACGGGAGTTGCATAGATGACAGACAAAGCGGCAAAGGATTTGCCGCGCTAACCGCGCCCAGGGCACTGGAACAGTTTCCCACCTTCCTGTTTCACGGCTAGCACAGCCAAAAGGCGCCTTACTGCCTGACAGCGGTGCAGGGACCCGATCCGCGGATATCATTGTCTGCCCCATGAATCCGAACACTGATGGTAGAGGACCTCTTCCCAGTATTGACCCTGGCAGAGAACGTCGCGGTCAAGCTGGTGTTCCCCCGTTTGCTGGGAATATTGTCCAGCTTCCACTTCAACAGGTATTTTCCAGGCTGCAGCTCTTTAAAGCTGGTGGGCATTGGCGCTTTGTTGGTGTGATGAATGTAGCCATCATAGGCCATTGCTGTGCCGGCCTCTGGGTCAATCACATAGACCGCTTTTTTCTGCAGACCATTGCGACCTGTGTGACCCTCATAATGACATTGATACGCTGTGGGAGCTGCCATCGCGGGCAGTGTTGAGAGCACCAAAAGCGTGCCTGCCAAAAAGTTCTTCATCCATTTCCCTTTAGTGAGTGAAACTTATGTTGCAAAGCCGGACACCGGTCTGATGCCCCGCTCTTGGGTGATGTATCGTACATCTTCTGAATGCAGGCCGCATGCAACCCAGAGAAGTCTCATTTTCACCATCATACAATCAGCTCAGTATTCTGTCAGGCCAGCGTTCAGTCAGACCAGCGTTCCAATGGCCATGCCTACCAGCGGGCCAGGGTTCCGACGGGCCAGTGTTCAGTCAGACCAGCGTTCCAACGGCCATGCCTACCAACGATTGAATCGCTCATCTATTCCCCATATTTGGTAAGATCCTCCACCATGATACAGGATCCAACCCCACGCGATGACGGCGCTACCGCAGATTTCTTTGCCAGCACCTGAAGCGAGACCTTCAGGTTGTCCACATTCAGGATGACCCGATAGCGGTCAGCGCTCAGACTGGTTGCCTTTGCCACGGCAGTGCGCGGCACGGTCCAGTCCAAAAGATAGGAACTATCGCTACGTTTTTGCAAAACGGCAGAAATCGGCGTTCCTTCGTTTGAAGCCCAAATCCGTGCCGTTTCGCGATGCTCTGAAAACTGCATGGCCACCCTTGGAGGAATCCATGAGGCCTTGCTGAGTGCGTGGAACGAGCAGACAAAAGTTTCGGATGCAAATGCTTGGCTGCCAAATAGAGGTGCGAGCAATAGAAAAAATTTTATCAGTGACCCTGCCATCATACCCTCAGGAAAAACTCATATTGGGGCGTCATTTTTCGACATACACATGACGAACGAGGACGCTTGGGAGAACGAGAAAAAACATACGACACCTACTAAACACAAATATCACGACTTCTTTGCGCACCAAAGAAAAACATGAGACTTACGCCCGTTCCAGGCATCTGAAAAAAGCCTCATATCAGATACCAATTTGGGGTGCTCACGTCTCAAACCCCTACTGCGCCATATCGGCAGGCGCCCCGGCTGCCCCACAGCGCAAGACGATCGGCCGACGAAATATGTCCCGGCTCATCTATCATCCAACACAGGGGGTTGAGCGACGTGGGAGCCTGCAAAACCAGTGAACGCAGCAGAAAGTTTTCGCAAAAAAAGCGCCCCCAAAACCAATTGGGAGCACCCTAGATTTCAATTTGTAAAAACTCAACCTAAAACTGAACTGGTTTTCAGTAGACACCCACCTGCGATTTCGGGTGCGCTGCGGCCGACAAAAGCCCAAACATATAGGCGCCAACGGAGCGGAACCAAACCAGCCGAAAGCTGTCATCTTCCTCTAGCCAAAAGGCCGCAGCCACCTGCGCTGTCCTGCTGCGGCGAAAGTCACCTGCCGCAAAATTCTCGCAAGAAAAATCCACAGGGGCGATCTTGGCAAGCACCTCGCGCGCGCCGTGCCCTGAAACAGAGAAAAAGGCGCGCGCGTCCGAGACATTGGCCGCCAGCGCGTGCTCCCCTTTCAGGGCCTGAGCCAGCTCGGCAGTTTTGATCTGCGCGACCTCATAGGGCACCAGCAGCATCAGCTCGTCCGGCGACATCCAGGCGACAGCACCGTCTGCGACGCGCGAGATCCGGCCCCGGTCGGGAACATCAGCGCCCGTGGCTGCCTTCACGGCCGCCATCAGGGGCTTTGAGCCAAGATCGCCGCGCAGCGTGATCATCCCCTGCAGGCCTGCGTCTTTGACCGTGGCCATGCCCGCAAACTGGGCGCCATTGATGGCTGTCACAGGATTAGACATTCTGCTTTTCCCCTTCTTTGTCATAGACCACCGCATCGATGATCCTGGCGGTATAGACCTTGCCATCGGTGCCCGGAAACTCGAGCACCTCGCCCATGCGTTTGGGGCCATGTTTCACCAGTCCCATGGCAATGCCGCGCTCCAGCGTGGCGGAATAATAGGTCGAGGTCACCCGGCCAATCATGTTCTTTTGCCCATTGGCATTGATGCCATTTCCCAGCGCATAGGCGCCATCCGGCAGAACCGAGCCATCGGTGGTTTCCAGACCCACCAGCTGCCAGCGATCGGGATCCGCCATATGTGAGCGCAGATGCGCCCGCTTGCCCAGGTAGTCGTCTTTCTTTTTCGACAGTGCCCAGTTCAGCCCGAGATCCTGCGGAATGACGGTGCCGTCGGTCTCGTCGCCGATCATGATAAATCCCTTTTCGGCCCGCAAGATATGCAGCGTCTCTGTGCCATAGGGCATGACGCCAAACTCCTGGCCCGCGGCCATCAAAGCGTCCCAAAAAGCCTGACCTTCTGAGGCCGCAACGGCGATCTCGTAGGACAGCTCTCCGGAAAATGAGATCCGAAAGGCACGTGCGTCAAAGCCGCCGATCTGGCCCGCGCGCCAGTCCATGAACGGCAGCGCCTCTTTGCTGAGATCCATGCCACCACCCGCCTGCGTATTGAGCTTTTCCAGAACTTTGCGGGCATTGGGGCCCACACCCGCGATCTGGGCATATTGCTCGGTGACATTGGCCACGTAGACTTTCCAGTCCCACCACTCGCACTGCAGCCACTCTTCCATATGGCCATGAATGCGCTCGGCGCCGCCGGTGGTGGTGTGGCACAGCCAGGTGTCGTCATCAATGCGGGCGACAACGCCGTCATCCATCAAAAACCCGTTCTCAGAACACATCAGGCCATAACGGCATTTGCCGACCTTCAGCGTCGACATCATGTTGGTGTACATCATGTCCAGAAAGCGGCCCGCGTCGGGTCCCTTGACGATAATCTTGCCCAGAGTTGAGGCATCCAGCACCCCGAGATTTTCGCGGGTGTTTTTGACTTCGCGACTCACCGCCTCATGACGGCTTTCACCACTGCGCAGATAGGCAAAGGGACGGCGCCACTGGCCTACGGGTTCCCAATCGGCGCCATTGGCGTCGTTCCAGTCATAAATCGGCGTCTTTCGCACCGGCTGGAAGATCTCGCCCCGGGCCTCACCGCCAATCGCCCCCATCGAGATGGGATGATAGGGCGGGCGGAACGTGGTGGTGCCGACCTGCGGGATCTCAGCCCCGAGGCTGTCAGCAAGGATCGCCAGACCGTTGATATTGCTTAGCTTCCCCTGATCCGTCGCCATGCCAAGCGTGGTATATCGCTTGGTGTGCTCCACACTTTCAAACCCTTCGCGGGCAGCCTGTTGCACATCAGAGACCTTGACGTCGTTCTGATAATCGAGCCAGGTTTTCATCCGCAGCGTGATATCTGCCTTGGCAGGCATCAGCCAGACCGGCTGCATCGGACTTTCGTCCTCAGCAACGCCTGCAGACGCAGCCACGGTTTGGGGCGCAAAGCCTGCGGCCTCAGCGGCGCGAGTTCCTGCGGCGGCGGCATCCTGCAGCACAGCCCCCAGCCCCAGGGGACCATTGGCAGCGCCTGCCGCGATCACAAAACCTTCGCCGGTGTCGCCCAGTGGCGGGCGGGGCGCATCAGGCCGGAAAAAAGCGTGATCCTTGTCCCAGATGAGTTTGCCGCCACAATGAGACCACAGGTGCACAACCGGAGACCAGCCCCCCGACATGGCAACCGCGTCGGCCTCGATCTCTTCCTGCGCGCCGCCTTCGCCGTTTTGGGCGCAGATCGCAACCCGGGTGACACGCGGGCCATCCTTGACGCGGGCAATGGCGCGGCCCAGCTCGACCCGGATACCTTTTTCGCGCACCATCTCCATAAGGGGACCGCCACCCGTGTCGCGGGCATCGACCACGCGCACCACCTCGACGCCTGCGTCATGCAGCGCCAGTGCGGTGCGATAGGCATCGTCGTTATTGGTGGCAACCACGACCTTTTGGCCCGGGGTCACGCCCCAGTTCACCACATAGTCGCGCATCGCCGCAGCCAGCATCACGCCCGGCACATCATTGCCAGCAAAGGACAGTGGCCGTTCAATCGCGCCAGTGGCCGTGACGATCTGTTTGGCCCGGATCCGCCAGAGGCGATGGCGTGGACCACCCTGCCCCGGAGCATGATCTGTCAGTCGCTCATATCCTAGTGCATAGCCGTGATCATAAACGCCTGCCCCCATGCAGCGATCCCGCAGGGTGACATTGTCCATGCCGCGCAGCTCTGCCAGGGTGTTTTGCACCCAGGCCTCTGGCGTGTCGCCGTCAATAGTGCCGCCATCAACCGGCGCGCGGCCGCCCCAATGGGCGTTTTGCTCCAGCACCAGAACCTTGGCACCACTTGCGGCGGCTGCCTTTGCGGCCTGCAGACCGGCCACACCGCCGCCCACAACCAGCACATCGGCAAAGAAATAGAAATGCTCGTAAGTATCCGCGTCTTTCAGCTCTGCATCAGGTGCCGCACCAAGACCCGCAGATTTGCGAATGATCGGCTCGTAGACGTGTTTCCAGAAGGGGCGCGGATGAATGAACATCTTGTAGTAGAAGCCCGCAGTCAAAAACCGGGTGAGCTTGTTGTTGATGGCCAGCACGTCAAATTCAAGGCTGGGCCAGTGGTTTTGCGACGCCGCAGTCAGCCCCGAGAACAGCTCGGTGGTGGTGGCGCGCTGGTTCGGCTCGTACCGATCGCCCGTTCCCAGCTGCATCAGGGCATTGGGCTCTTCCGCGCCCGAGGCCACCACGCCGCGCGGGCGGTGATATTTGAACGAGCGCCCCATCATCATCTGGTCATTGGCCAGCAGCGCCGAGGCAAGGCTGTCGCCGGCAAAGCCGGTCATGCGCTTGACGTTAAAGGTGAAGTCGATCTGTTTGGAGCGGTCAATCAACCGGCCCTGTTTGGCGAGACGCGTGCTCATGTGGTCTGACCTTTCAACATAAAGCCATGTGTTTCAGCAGGGCGGATCATTCGGAGGCATCCGAAAATTCGCGCCAGCTCCAGCCGGGGCGCTTGGCGGTGATCTTGTCTTTGATCTCTTGCGGCGGCTCAGTTGTCTGGGCCGCATAGGTGCCAAAAACCTCAAGCGAAGTAGTGCAGCGGGCGGCATGGAACCACTTGCCGCAGCCATTGGCATGGCGCCAGCGCTCAAAATGCACGCCTTTTGGGTTTTCGCGCATGAACAGATAGTCGTGGAACTGATCGTCATCCGAGCCCGGGCCAAAGCGCGTCAGATGCGCCTCACCACCTGCGGAGAGTTCAGTTTCTTCGGCTTTGACACCGCAATAGGGGCATTCAAGGATCAGCATTGTTTCATCCAAATTTGACTGTGAAAAATACCCGATTGGAAGAAGAAGGATTTTTCCACAGCATTTACAGATGGACACAACCGGGCGTTCCGGCGTAGTGTAGGTGAGAACAAAAAGGGATCATTCGAAATGGGAGAATTAGATTGCGCAGCAACTACAGAAATCACCTGGAGCACGAACTTAACCACCTCAGTGACAAAGAACGCGCAGCTCAAAAAGTAGCTTCGCAAGACGAAAGCACCTGGAAAAGAGCGTTTTCTGTCGCCGAAAGCTTTATAGAAACGCCCAATAACGCCGCCGATCAAGCCGAGGCTACTACCAGGGAGAGCTTTCGAACTACCCACAAAAAAGTTTCTCATATCCGTTCCGAGCGCGGCGAAATTGAAGATGAACTCTTCAGATTTGGTGAGGACTTTGAAGGCAGGTCGTCTCATCAGTGAGCCACCCCTGCTGCAACGCTCTCGTCGATGAATTTGCCTTCTTTAAAGCGGTTCATGGTGAACTCTTCACTCAAAGGCGAATGACCTGTGGCCATCAGCTCGGCCAGGGGCCCAGCCGGATCCGGGGGATCGATTTGAACCCGCCGGTGCCCCAGCCACAATTCACAAAGCAGTTGCCTACCGGGGTTTTTGAGATCAGTGGCGAGCGATCACCGGTCACATCGACAATGCCGCCCCACTGGCGCAGCATCTTGAGACGGGACACCATCGGGAAGGTCTCGACCAGGGCGCGCACGGTTTCCTCGATGTGATGAAACGATCCCCGCTGGGTGTAGTTGTTATAGGCGTCGGTGCCGCCGCCGATGACCATCTCGCCCTTGTCGGACTGTGACATGTAGCCGTGCACCGTATTGGCCATCACCACCACATCCATGCAGGGTTTGATCGGCTCTGACACCAGCGCCTGCAGCGCCACAGACTCCATGGGCAACCGAAAGCCCGCCATCTCGGACAGCACCGAGGCATTGCCGGCCACGACCATACCGATCTTGTCGCACTCAATTGCGCCCTTTGAGGTATCGACCCCTGCGATGCGACCGCCTTCGACGCGCACACCGGTCACTTCGCATTGCTGGATGATATCCATGCCCATGTCGGAACAGGCGCGGGCATAGCCCCAGGCCACCGCATCGTGGCGCGCGGTGCCGCCGCGTTCCTGCCAGAGGGCTCCCAGAACCGGATAGCGCGGGCCGTGCAGATTGATGATGGGCACCAGCTCTTTGACGCGTGCAGGCTCGATCCACTCGGTCTGAACCCCCTGCAGCGCATTGGCATGGGCGGTGCGTTTATAGCCACGAATCTCGTGCTCGGTCTGGGCCAGCATCATGACGCCGCGCGGGCTGAACATCACATTATAGTTGAGATCCTGCGACATCGTCTCATAAAGGCTGCGGGCTTTCTCATAGATCGCCGCCGACGGGTCCTGCAGGTAGTTTGAGCGGATAATGGTGGTGTTGCGGCCGGTATTGCCGCCGCCCAGCCAGCCTTTTTCAATCACCGCCACATTGGTGATGCCAAAGTTCTTACCCAGATAGTAGGCGGTGGCCAAACCATGTCCGCCAGCCCCCACGATAACAACATCATAGTGACGTTTTGGCTCTGGTGAGCGCCAGGCGCGCTCCCATCCGGTGTGATAGCGCAGGGCTTCCCGCGCGACGGCAAAGGCTGAATAGCGTTTCATGGCGAATCCGATGGTTCGAGACTGAGCACAGGTATGCCCCAGAGGCTGGCAATCCCCACGCCGTTTATCGTCGCATTTTTGCATACATGCGACATGCCCTTCCTCTATACCAATTCGGACAGGAGCGCGCACCTGAGCAGTTAGGTCTTTTTTCCCGGTGCCTGCGCCTATAGATGGGAAAGACTGACTGCAAGACCCCTACGACGAGACCATCAGCGGAGTGACTATGGTATTTTGGATCCTGATTTCCTTTGTCGCTCTGGCGATGACTGCTCTTTTGGGGCTTGTGCTGCTGCAGGCCCATTCCCAGGGCGAGCCCCCTGCCGCCTATGATCTGCGAGTCTACCGCCAACAATTGAGCGATGTGGACAAGGATCTGGTGCGCGGCGTCATCAATCAATCGGATGCCCAGCGGATCCGCACCGAGGTGTCACGGCGCATTCTGGCCGCGGACGCGCAGTTGCAGCAGCAAAGCACCGGCAGCAGCCAGCCCAAGACCTTTAGCCGTGTAACGGTGGCATTGGCTTCGGTGTTTCTTATTGCAGGCACGCTTGCGCTCTATACGCGCCTTGGCGCCCCCGGTTATGGCGACATGGGATTGGCCAGTCGCATTGCCGACGCCAAAGACTATGCCCAGACGCGTCCCAGTCAGGCAGAGGCAGAGAGCAAACTGCCCGCCCTGCCCGCGCTCGACGTCGAGCCCGGCTATACCGATCTGGTAGAGCAGCTGCGCAAGACGGCGGGCGAGCGCCCGAACGACGCCCAGGGACAGGCTTTGTTGGCGCAACACGAGGCAAACCTTGGTAATTTTGTCGCAGCCTATAAGGCAAAGCAAAATTACATCGAGATCATGAGCGGCGATCTGGTGGCGCAGGACTACGGTGAGCTGGCAGAGCTGATGATCATGGCCGCCGGAGGCTATGTCTCTCCCGAGGCCGAAGACCTGCTGGATGGCACGCTGCAGCTGGATGGCGCAAACGGCCCCGCCCGCTATTACTATGGTCTGATGCAGGGCCAGCTCAACCGTCCTGATATCGCCTATCAGGTCTGGGCTGACACCCTGCGCATGGGCCCCAAAGGCGCGCCCTGGATCGCTGGCATCGAATCTCAGATTGAAGACATGGCTCTTCGGGCCGGTGTTGAATACAGCCCTATCGCGCCACCCGCGCCTGCGCCCGGCACTCCAGCACCTGGCCCGCCAGAACTGGCCGGTCCCAGCGCCGAGGATCTGTCGGCCGCCCAGGACATGAGCATGGAGGAGCGCCAGGAGATGACCCGGGGAATGGTGTCCCGCCTGTCTGAGCGTTTGGCCACCGAGGGAGGAAGTGCTGCTGAATGGGCACAACTCATTGGCGCCCTTGGCGTTTTGGGCGACAAAACCCGCGCCGAAGCCATCTACTCTGAGGCAAAAGACCGATTTGCCGGAGATGCCGCCGCGATGGGCCGGATCAAAGCCGCAGCCCAGCAGGCAGGTCTGACCCCATGATCTATGATACCTTTGAAGACTTCGCCGCGGCCATTCCTGCATTCACTTCTCTTGCGGGTTTGGATTTTGGCGACAAAACCGTCGGCGTCGCCATCTCGGACCGTATGGGCACGGTGGCGACGCCGCTGGAAACCATTCGGCGCAAAAAGTGCACGCAGGACGCAGAGCATCTGTTTGAGATCGTCAAGAAACGCGAAATCGGCGGGCTTGTGCTGGGTCTGCCGCGCAATATGGATGGCTCTGAAGGGCCGCGCTGTCAAAAGACCCGCGCCTTTGCCCGCAACCTGTCGCGGCTGAGCGAGTTGCCCATCGGGTTCTGGGACGAACGCCTCAGCACTGTCGCAGCGGAACGGGCGCTGCTAGAGGCGGATACCTCCCGCAAACGTCGCGCAGAGCTGATCGACCACGTGGCCGCATCGTATATTCTGCAGGGCGCACTGGACCGCATGAGGCATATAAAAAATGACTAAGAGCGATGGAAAAGAGGTCTGGCAACGCGACGAGGTTCAGTCGCCCTGCATCAACATCTGCGTCGTCCATCCCGAGGCGCGCATCTGCACCGGCTGTTATCGCTCAATCGAAGAGATCACCAAATGGTCCAAGCTTTCCAATGACGCACGCGCCGAGGTCATGGCGGCCCTTCCGGACCGGGCTGCCGGGTTGACCAAACGGCGCGGCGGCCGCGCGGCCCGCATCAAACGATAAGGCCACGGCGCGGCAACGGCAACGCGTCGCCAGGGCATGCCTGCGTCTTGCCACCTGCGGCCCTTAGGGCCGCTGTCTCACACCGCAACCGGCGGGTTTGCCACCAGATCCAAAGCCTGCTGCACCAGTTCTGGTCCGGAGCCCGGGCGATTTGCCTCTTCGGACAACCTGCGCCGCCAGGCACGCGCCCCGGGGCGACCGGCAAAAAGACCCAGCATATGGCGGGTGATCTGATGCAACCTGGCGCCGTCTGACAGCTGCTGTTCGATATAGGGCAACATCTCCAGCACCACCTCAAACGGGTCGCGAACTGCACCTGTGCCAAAGACCCGCAGATCAGCGGCGGCAAGGATATCTGTCGGCTGGTGATAGGCCGCACGCCCCACCATCACCCCATCAAGACCCCGGTCCAGATGTTCGACCGCTGCGTCCAGCGTGGCAATGCCGCCATTCAGCGAGATATGCATGTCTGAAAAGGCGGCTTTCATCTCGTGAACCAGCTCGTAGTCCAGCGGCGGGATGTCCCGGTTTTCTTTTGGTGACAACCCCTTGAGCCAGGCCTTGCGGGCATGGATCGTGACACGTTGACAACCAGCTGCGCGAATTTTTTCGAGAAACAGCGGTAAAATCTCACGCGGTTCCTGTTCATCGACGCCAATGCGGCATTTCACGGTGACCTCCACTTCCACCCTGGCCCGCATCTCGGCCACACATTCCGCAACCAAATCAGGGCTTTGCATCAGGATCGCGCCAAAGGCCCCCGATTGCACCCGATCACTTGGACAGCCACAGTTGATATTGATCTCGTCATAACCAGCCTGCGCCCCCAGCTGCGCCGCACGGCTCAGCTCCTCAGGGGCGGATCCGCCAAGTTGCAGGGCAACGGGATGCTCTTGCGGACTGAAATCCAACAAATGCAAAGCGCCTCCACGCACCAGCGCCGGAGAGGTCACCATCTCAGTATAAAGCAAGGCGTCATGGCTGAGCAAACGATGCAAATACCGACAATGGCGATCGGTCCATTCCATCATGGGGGCTACGGAGAGACGGGCAGACCGATAAGCCTTTGTATTAGTATAGTCTTTGCTCACCCTCATGCCCTCAACTTAGATTTTGCAGCTGCATATTTTGCATACCTTTTTGCCCGCCTGATGCTGCCTGAACACCACAAAGCAGGCCTTGGCGCATATGTCGCACAGATAAACACCGGACGAAATGACAAATGGGCCACCACGTGTCGCGATCCTTTAACACGCGCGCCTGCGGGAGCCTTGCTCAGACAAAACGATTGAAAACATTGCCGCGGGCCATGATCTGGCAATCATCAACAGCAAAGCTGGCTCTCTATTGCCCAGAACAGACCGCTATAGTGCAGACAAATTCAACGCGAACACTGGCTTGCCTGTTTGGGCTACTGGGTATGCGCTGCTGGGTTGGGGCTGCAGGGTTGGGGCTGCAGGGTTGGTATGCTTGGAAATCGCTGTGTTGCTGCGCTACAAGCAAGGCATGCAAAACCTTGATCCCAGACAAACCTCTTGCTTTTTGACCGCCGTTCAACGCGGAACCGTTCGGGCAGCCGCCGAACAGCTTGCATTGGAGCCCTCGACAATCAGCCGCAATATTGCCGCGCTTGAAAAGGTCCTGGCCACCACATTGATCGAACGCGGGCGCCTTGGGGTTCGCGCAACTGAGGCCGGTACCTTGTTGGTCGCGTTTTTGTCACAGCAGCAAGGGGCGCTGGATCTTT
Organism: Pseudophaeobacter leonis; assembly: GCF_002087335.1. GTDB lineage: Bacteria > Pseudomonadota > Alphaproteobacteria > Rhodobacterales > Rhodobacteraceae > Pseudophaeobacter > Pseudophaeobacter leonis. The sequence continues at coordinate 13,584 of NZ_MWVJ01000015.1, read as the reverse complement.
TGCAATCTGAATTCGACGCACTGGCAAATATGAAGCGTGGCAAGGTCTCTATCGCCGTTGGCGAGGGGTTTATCGGGGATTTTTTTGACAATGCTCTGGCAGCGTTTTCATCAACATATCCGGACATCACATTTGCACTGACCGTTGGGTCAACCGAAGATGTCCTGTATCAGGTGACCTCAGAGCAGGCGCATTTAGGCCTAGCCTATAATGTCCCAAATACGCCGCAGATCAGAGTGCACGCGACTTCAACGCAACCGCTTGTGGCTTTGGTCAAACGACAGGGCATTTATGACATAGCGCAGCCGCTCGCCCTGGATGAGCTGGCAGAGATGCGCTGTGCGATCCCGCCTCAAAGCTTTGGCATTGGCGCACTGCTCGCAACTGTTGAGGCACAGCAGGGCGTCAGGTTTCGGGCTGTGATTGAGACCGGATCAATCTCTGCGCTCAAGGCTTTTGTGCGCAACGATATGGGCTATACCATCTTGCCAAGGTTTGTGGTCGAGAGCGAATTGTCGGCAGGCACCCTGGTCGCGCGCGCTATCCCTACCGAGATATTCCCAGACGGTCAGTCCTCCCTTATCCGCAAGGAGGGTCGCAAGCTGCCGCAGGCTGCCCAGCTTCTGATCAAACATCTTAAATCGATGTCGGCGTTTTCATAGCGCAACAGGTCTGCCCCCCTATGGTGCGTGCCCCCCTGCCCCCAGTGTTGCGCTTGGCGCAACGAATTTATCTAATTGGCGCTATTTTCGCGCCACACGTCTACTGCATACTCCTGAGAAACTCGGACAAAGGGAGCGTGGCTATGCGGCTTGGGATCATCGGATGCGGCAATATGGGCGGTGGCATGGCCACCCCGCTTATCAAAAGTGGAATTGAGCTCACCTGCTTTGACCCCAGTCCAGACAACAGCGCCAAAATGGCAAGCCTCGGGGCGGTGATATCTCCGTCAGCAGCGGCCTTGGCCCGGGTCTGCGATGTTATCATCCTATCCCTGCCAAAGGCCGCGGTGGTTGCGGCGGTGATGCACGAGATTTTGCCTGATATTCAGAGCGGCACGATCATTCTGGACACCTCAACCTCTGAGCCAGAGACCTCACAAGCCCTCAGTGCCAAGGGGGAGCTGCACGGGTTTGCCTTTGTCGACGCACCTGTCAGCGGCGGACCCGCTGCCGCGCATGCAGGGACCATGACGATGCTGTTGGGGGGCGACGCCGCAGCGATTGCAACGCTCCGCCCCCTGCTGAATATACTGACGGCAAAAACGGTCACTGTCGGCGGCTCTGGTGCGGGCCATGCGGCCAAGATCGCCAATAACATGCTCTGTGCCGCAAACCTTGTGCTGGTCGGCGAGGCGCTTCGGCTGGGTCAGGCCGCAGGTGTACGCCCGCAAGATCTGCTCGAAGGGATCAACGCAGGCTCTGGCCGGAGCGGCGTGAGTGAGGTCAATTTTCCCAAATGGATCCTCAATGAGGCCTTTGATTCAGGCTTTACCATGGGGCTCATGCGGAAGGACGTAGGCCTGGCGCTGGATCTCGCCAAAGGGTCAGGCGTTGCGCTGCATGGCTTTTCGCAGATCGCTGATATTTGGCTGAACACCTCAGCTGAAATTGCCGACAGCGCTGATTTCAACGCAATTGTTAAACATACTCCAAAGGCAGTTTGAGATGACAAACCGGAAACAAACGCTGCTCAATGCAATGGGCGCACTTGGGCTGGGCACGCAGCCCCAAAGCCTGATCAACGGCACCTTAACGGAAGGAGCGGGTGCTGCGATCACATTGGTTGACCCCTTCACCGAAGAGGAGCTGCTGCGCTACCCCGATGCCGATGAGGCGCTGGCTGAACGTGCCTGCGCGGCCGCACAGACCGCACAGCGCGCCTGGGTCCATGACTTCTCTGCGGCAGCACGCGGGCAGGTCATGCAAGAAATCAGCCGTGCCGTTCTTGCACACCTAGAGCCGCTCGCCACGGTCGAGGCCATCGTTGCAGGTAAACCGATCCGTGATTGCCGCATAGAGGTCGCCAAGGTGGCCGAGATGTTCGCCTATTATGCCGGCTGGGCCGACAAACTGCATGGTGAGGTCATTCCGGTCCCCTCGGGGCATCTCAACTACACTTGGCGAGAGCCGCTTGGGGTGGTGTTTCAGATTCCCCCCTGAAAGGCGCCGATCTTCACCGCCGGCTGGCAGATCGCCCCCGCCATTGCCACCGGCAATGCTGTGGTCCTCAAACCCAGTGAGCTGACACCGATTACCTCGGTTGCTCTGGTCAAGCTCGCCGAAGGCGCCGGTCTGCCAGAGGGGCTGGTGAATGTTCTTTGTGGCCTGGGGCCAACATCTGGGCAAGCCGCCATCGCGCATCCTGCGGTGCGAAAGGTCGTGTTTGTCGGCTCACCTGAAACAGGCCGCCGGGTTGCGATGGCGGCTGCTGCAGCGCTGAAACCTGCGGTGCTGGAGCTGGGTGGCAAGTCGGCAAATATCGTCTTTGAGGATGCCAACCTTGCGCAGGCCTGCCTGGGGGCGCAGGCGGCGATTTTCTCAGGCGCGGGGCAAAGCTGTGTCGCGGGATCACGCCTGCTGGTTCATAAATCTATCCACGCAGAGCTGGTCGATATGCTGGCGCGCGGGATGAACAACATTAAACTGGGCGACCCCCTGGATGAGGCGACAGAAGTTGGGCCGATCAGCAACCCCCGTCAATTCGCCCATGTCACAGGCATGGTGACCCAGGCCAAAGAGGCAGGTGCCACGGTCCTCACGCGCGAAGCGGTCCCGACGCAGGGCTATTTTGTGGCGCCCACAATTTTGAACGGCTTGCCAACGCCGCGCACCCCGCACAATCAGAGATCTTTGGACCCGTCGTGACCGCAATACCCTTTGAGGATGAAGCCGAAGCCGTAGCCCTGGCCAATGCCACCGATTTTGGTCTGGCCGGGGCGGTTTGGACAGCAGAGGTCGGCCGCGCGCACCGCATGGCAGAGGCCGTTCGCGCAGGCACCTTCTGGATCAACAGCTACAAAGCAATCCATGTATCCTCGCCCTTTGGCGGCTCCCTCAGCTCTGGTTTTGGACGCTCCAGCGGCACGGATGCCCTGATGGAATACACCAGCGCCAAGAGCATCTGGCTTGACAGCGCGCCTAAACCACGCATCGCTTTCGGCTATGTATCTTAAAGGGAAAGCTGATGACGCTTGTTAAAGATGTGCAGGCCCTGCTGGAGGACGCGCCGCAGGTGGCACAGGTTCTGGGCCTGAATCTTGGGGGCCAGAACTTTGGGAGCCTGCAACCTTTTGACGGTTTTCCGCAACTGGCGGGGGCCTTGTTCAGTCAGCTGTGCCTCAGCGACGCCATCGGCGATATCGTACACAGGGTCTATGCCTCTGAGGCGCAGCTTGTCGAGATGACCCTCTATGATATCGCCGAGACCGCGCGCCGCAACTTTGAGCCGGGCGGAGAAGCGGCAACGCTGCTGTTTTCGCGCGGCGTTCAGGCCATTATGGCGCACCGTGTGGCGCATCAGCTATGGGTCGCCGGAGACACCTCTTTGTCGCTTGCGATAAAAGCGGCCAGCGGCCGCGCCTTTGCCACCGACATTCACCCCGCAGCACAGATGGGCGCGGGGCTTTGGCTTGATCACGGTCTTGGGTTTGTTGTGGGCGAAACATGCGTCATCGCCGAAGATGTCTCAATCTGGCACAACGTCACCCTTGGCAGCACGCTCAATGACAGTGGCCCGCACAGACACCCGCATATCGGCGCCGGTACTGTCATTGGCGCCGGTGCAATCCTGCTGGGCGGTATCACGATAGGGGCTGGCGCCAACATCGCTGCCGGCGCGATTGTTGTCGAAGACATACCAGATGGTAGGGTCGCTGCGGGTGCAAAGGCAACACTCCGCGGCCCGGCAGGCGTGAGCTTCACACCGATAAAAGGTACTCAGACATGAACGCGTCCTTTGGCATAGATCACCCCCTTTTGGCCACGCGTGACATCACAGCACTGCGCAGCCGGCTCATATCGCTGGGGTTCAACATGACAGAGATTGGCAAACATCCCTGGGGAACCAGCACCAGTCTTGCGATGTTTGATGGCTGCCTGCTGGAAATCATGGGCATCTACGATGAGACTTTGCTGGACGAGGTGCCCGCCGGGGACTTTCGGTTTGGACGCCATATCCATGCGCATTTGCAAGAGCGCGAGGGCGTCGCACTCTCGGCCCTACACAGCACCAATTCTGTAGCGGACGCAAACCGCGCCAAATCTGCAGGCTTCTGTGTGGCGGGGCATTTGGAGTTCGGGCGCGACGTGACCCTGCCTGATGGCACCGCGGGCGTTACCAAAACCACGCTTGCTCTGCTGCCGGACGCGCAGTTTCCCCGCTTGTCCTTCTTTTTGTGTCAGCAACACCGCCCCGAGCTGATCTACGTGCCAGACTGGTTAGAGCATCCCAATACCGTCAACGGTATTTGTGGCGTCAATATCGTGGCCAGAGAGCCCCACCACGCAGAGCTCAGATTGCGGTTTGACGGGTTGTATAACGGGTTTGAGGCGCTGGAGGGCGGCTTTCAGTACCAAACGGCCAATGGCACCTTGAGGGTTCTGACCGCGCCTGCATTTGAGCGCACGATTGGCCCGCTGGCGGAGGCCATAGCCGTTGAAGACACACCAAGCATCGCGGGAATGGACCTTACAACGGGTGATATGAATATCTTAAAGGGCTTTATCGACAGCTCTGACATGAGGTCTCGCAGCACCGAAACCGGGATTACGCTGCTAAATCCATCCCTGACGGCCAATACGCTCCTGCGATTTTTTAGCCGGTAAAAACACATGTCACAAGACTTGGGTCTGGCTGGAGCAGTCAAATTGGTGACTGCGACCTCGCCCGTCTCTCGCAGCTCTTTTCCCCCATGCACAAAAGATCACAGGGTCACAGGGGTCACAGGGTCATCGACGCCGGAGGACGTAAAGGATATGCACATTGCAGTGCCAAGCGTCTCCTACACCATACAGATTCGAGTGACGCAGATTCGATTGATTCGGATGGCTGTTGCATGATCTATACGCAGTGGCGAAACCTGGCCACGCGAAGTAAAACGTCATTTTTTAGCCGCAATTTCAAAGAATAAAGAGGAGTCTACTGTCCATTAATACGGCCAGTGGTAAGCTTTGGCGTTAGGCCGCCATGGTAAGAAACGACATGACGGACACTGGAACCTGGATGCGCATGCCAATTTTATCGCAAGAACTCACAAACTCCGTTGCCGCTCAGAATGAATTGGTCCGACAAGACCTTCCCTCCAGGGTTGCCTCGATAACGCTCGTCTCTCTCCTTTCGCTATACTACCTGCCTCTAGTGACGGTTGCAACCGTCTACTTTGCTTACGCTCTGGTTGAGGCTGTCGGCATCTATACGCATAGAAAACTAAAGCGCGGCGTGACGCTGGGCGGGATCCTCCTGCTCACCACCTCTGCATTTATCGGGATTTGGGTGTTCAATCTGATCCCCTTGCTGCTCTTTTTGCAGCCAGAGCCGTTTCCAAAGCTGATGGGAACGATGCTTTTGATTATCGCCCTCAATCACTGCGTGGTCGCGCGCTCTGCCTGGATGTTTTTTGGCATTCTCACTGCAGTGCCCATTATCTGCGTTGTGGGCTACATGGTTGTCAGTGTTCTTGCGCCAATTGCTAGCCCGGCAGAAAGCGTCATAGCGGTGATCGTTATCGTTCTTGGCGCAGGCTATGTGGCGCATAGCATGTGGGCTCTTAACATTCTCACGGACGAGTTGCGCGAAGCGCTGAGCGCCGCAGAATCAGACAGTCGCGCAAAGAGCCGCTTTCTTGCCGCCATGAGCCACGAAATACGCACGCCTCTTAACGCGATTTGCGGCATGTCGGAACTGATCGACGAGGAAGACACCGACACGGAAACGCTGCGCGAGCGGACCTTGTTGCTGCGCAAGTCGGCCCAGGCGCTTACGGGTATTTTGGACGATGTCCTCGACCACGCAAAGGCCGAGGCTGGTCATATCACGCTGAGCGCTGCCACGGCAGCACCCTCGCTGGAGATCTCCAGCGCCGTGGAGATGTTCAGGACCTCAGCCGACAAAAAGGGTCTGCAGCTCGACCTGACCATGGGTGAAGGCATCCCGACCTACGCAGAGTTTGACGCATTGCGGCTGCGTCAGGTGATTGGGAACCTTGTCTCAAATGCCATTAAATACACCGAGTCAGGGCAAGTCCTGGTCAAGGCACGCGGCACGCAGAATGGCGCTCTGTCTACCCTCACCATCGAGGTGACTGACACCGGGCGCGGTATGACCAAAAATCAGACGTCGCAATTGTTCACCGACTTCTACCGGGTCGAAGACAAGAACGCCCCAACCGTCCCGGGTACCGGCCTTGGGCTGTCGATCGCACGTCGTTTTGCGCGCATGATGGGGGGCAATATCACCGTCGTTTCGACCCCTGCGCAGGGGAGCTGTTTTACCTTCACCTGTCCGGTAAAAGTCCTCGAAGTCAGCGAAGATCCCACCCTTTCCGTAGCAACCCAGCCTCAGCTCCACGCAGGCGTTCCTTCGGGTCTGGGGGTTAAATCAATTCTGCTCGTTGATGATACCAAATCAAACCGAACGGTGGTGCGTGCTTTTCTCAAACACGGCAACTATGAGATCACAGAAGCCTGCAACGGAGCCGAAGCCCTGGCGTGCCTCGAGGAAAAGCCCGTAGACCTCGTGCTGCTGGACATGAAAATGCCCGTGATGGACGGCCAAGAAACCCTGGCGGAAATGGCGCGGCGCGGCGGTCGGATCGCGGCCACGCCCGTGATCATGCTCACAGCAAACGCAGCACCAGAGGATCGGGCGCGATATCTCGCGCTTGGCATTGCCGGCTACATCGCCAAGCCAGTCAAAAAGTCCGTGTTACTGTCCGAAATCCGCAAGGTTGCAACTGGTACGGCTCCCACTGGCACGACTTCCACTGGCACGACTTCCACTGGCAGCGCTGCTAAAGAGACCTAGGGCTGGACAGCCCCTCCCTTGGCTCTTCTTCTTTTCGGGCATCTACAAAATGCTTGCGCCCCAGCCGTAGCACTGGCCTCAGCCGTTATTGCTCAACCGCTTCTGCAAGCGGCACGCCGACTGCACCGCTGGGCATTTTAGCCCGCATTTTCGCCGCGATGGTTGCTGCGACATCAACCGTTTCCACCCGCCGATGGACAACACCGGAGCGCACCCCTGCTCCTGACAGGATGACCGGCACATGGCTGTCGTAGGTCCAGGGTGAACCATGCGCCGAGGCCACGTGCAAACCGTCAAAATCCGCGACGAACCAATGCGGCTCAAAGACTACATAAATGTCGCCCGACCGGTCAGGGTGAAAGTTGGCCATCACCGCCTTGCCGACAGCCGTGTCGGGGGCCGCACCTGCCCGCAATGCCGAGCTCCCGATAGCCAGCGCAATGCCAGGCAGCTTCTGCAACTCTTGTGCCACCGCAGCCTCAACCTCGGCCACATTCAGGCCAGCCGCGGCAATCGCGCCGTAATTAAGATAGAGATAGGGATTGGTGAAACTCTCAATCAGCTCATTACTCAGCCCGAATTCACGCCCGAGGCGCGCAAAGCCCGACGTAGTATCGACCTCCTGAAAGCTGAAGGTCTCCGCCTCTATTCCAAGCGTCGCCAGGTATCCCGGAGCCTCGGGGGCTCCATGATCGGCCGACAGCACCACCAGCGTGTTTTCAAGTCCGACGGTTTCATCAACAAAGCCAAGCAAATCCGCCAGGGCGGCATCTAGCCGTTTCAGGTTATCCTCCGACTCAAAGCTGGAGGGGCAAAGAGATGTCCCACATAGTCGGTAGAGGACAGGCTGACCGACAGGAAATCCGGCACCTCATCCTGACCGATGCCTTCCGCGTCAATCAGCGCCTTGGCAAAATCAACCGTAATTTCATCGCCTGCCGGGCTGAGCGTCAAAAGCGTGGTGTAATATTTGGCATCGACCGGACCGTAACTATGCGGAAAGGTCTGACCCCATCCAGGAAAATCGGTTTCCCACGCCTGATCATCGCGATCGGCAAAAGAATACGTCTCTGGCGGCAGCATGAGAGTCCAGTCGGTATTGGCATAGCTTTCCACCACGCCTTTCTGAGCCCATGCGCGCATCCATGCCGGATAGTCCTCGCGGTAAAACGTGCTGGTCACAAAACGGCCTTCAGCCTTGGAAAACCAATAGGCCTGACCGGAATGACCCGCGAAGGAAATCGCGCCGCGGTCTTTGACGGAGACACCAAACACTTTCACCTCTGGCCCGTAATGCAATTTGATCTCATCGCCAATCGTCGAGGTCAGGATGTTACGCGGCGACCGGCCGTCCGTGGTGGCAGCCCGCTGCGTCGGGTCGATCTCGGTGCTCTCGTCGATACCGGCGGCACCAACAAGCGGATTATCCGGGTCCTTCACATTGTAAAACGTCGTCCCGCTATCGCGGTCGAACCACAGATTTGCCACCATGCCGTGGATGCCCGGATCCGTTCCGGTCGACAGCGTCGTATGCCCGACGATGGTTTCATTATTGGCGTGACGATGATGTGCGTTGGCATAGTGCAGCCCATTGTTCAGAAGGGCGTTGAACCCACCTTCCCCAAACCCGGCGCCAAAGCGATGCATCAGATCGCCAAGCAACTGATCAACCGTAATTTGCAGCACCAGTTTGGGCGGAGAGGCCGCCTGCTGTGCGAGTAACGGTCCAGCTGAAAAAATTGTGACGCCAGCGGCGGCAAGGATGCGGAGCATGATCTTTCCCCAAGTTAAAATACAGATCTTTGGCTAAGTTTTGGCCAAGTTTCGGCTGGAATGTAAAACCGGTATACCAGCCCGGAAAAGACCCGCCAGCATAGCGCCAGCGGGTCTTTTCACAGCTTACTTAGTTCGAGCTTGGGTTGCTCTGCAGCGTTTCAAGCACGGCATTCAGGTTGAAACTGCCCGCTTCCTGACGCGGTGGAAACTCCCGGTAGGTCGCCAGATGCTGGGCGACATAGTTCACCGCTGGCAGGATCAGGAACGCCCGGTCAAAGCGCCACATATCGTAGTAAGAGGATTCAAAATCGGCCCGCTGGAACGGATCCCCGATCAAATCGAACAGCTTGGGCAGACGCAGGGTCACCATCGGCTCTTCCCATACACCAAAGCCCGTGACACGCTGTTCCATGAACACCATCTGCCAGCGACCATAGCGCAGGTTGGCAAGCTCACCGTCATCGGTCCAGTAAAAGAACTCCTTGCGCGGGCCTTCATCAACGTCGCCCTTAAAATAGGGCATCAGGTTGTAGCCGTCGATGTGCACCTTGTAGTCACGACCAATGGCCGAATGACCTGCCATCAGCTTTTCCGACACGTCTGGCTCGCCTGCGGCGGCCAGCAGGGTCGGCAGCATGTCTTCATGACTGAAGACGTCGTTATAGACCGTGCCCGGCTCAATCACGCCCGGCCATTTGATCATGGTCGGGACGCGGTAGCCACCTTCCCAGTTAGAGTTCTTCTCGTTGCGGAACGGTGTTGTGCCACCATCCGGCCAGGTAAAGGTCTCGGCCCCATTGTCGGACGAATACATAATGATCGTGTTGTCCGCCATGCCAAGCTCATCCAGCTTGTCGAGCAACTGCCCCACGTGCTTGTCATGCTCGACCATACCGTCGGCATAGATGCCAAGGCCGGTTACCCTTCGGATTCAGGTTTGAGGCGGGTGTGGACGTGCATCCGCGTGGTGTTGAACCACAAGAAAAAGGGGCGGTCGTCCTGCGCTGCGCGATCAAGGAAATCGATGGCACCAGTGAGGATTTCCTCGTCCACGGTCTCCATGCGCTTTTTCGTCAGCGGTCCGGTGTCTTCCAGCTCACCATCCGATGTCGACCGGATCACACCGCGCGGACCAAACTGCTCACGAAATTCAGCCGACTGTGGGTAGTCAGGGTTTTCGGGCTCTTCTTCAGCGTTCAGGTGGTACAGATTGCCAAAGAATTCGTCAAAACCGTGGTTGGTGGGCAGGTGTACATCCTGATCACCAAGGTGGTTCTTGCCATACTGACCCGTCATGTAGTCATGGTTTTTCAACAAACCAGCGATCGTCGGGTCAAGCTCTGAAAGACCCTCATCGGCGCCCGGCAAACCCACTTTCAGCAAACCCGTGCGAAACGGGCTTTGCCCGGTGATAAACGCGGCGCGCCCGGCGGTGCAGCTTTGCTGGCCATACCAGTCGGTAAACAGCGCACCTTCGTTGGCAATACGGTCGATGTTCGGCGTGCGGTACCCCATCATGCCACGGCTATATGCGCTGGTGTTCATCCAGCCCACATCATCCCCCCATATCACAAGAATATTGGGTTTCTCCGCATCCTGAGCAAAGGCTGGGCCAGCCATTGCAAGAGCTGCGAGAAAAAGGAATTTAAGTTTCATAGGTGATCCTCCTAATTTTTCCGAGCACACATGGGCGGCGCACAGGCAGAGCACGGGTAGAAAACAAACAGCGCATCCCTTTTAATTCGGAAATTCAGTATACTTACGTTACCCAATACTGCGATGTTCATTTATTGCCACTATGCGTCACAGAGTCTACCGAAAGATCTGACTTCGGAACGCCTTACGCCGAAATCCGCTTGGCAGATCACCTGGACAGATCACGCGGAAATTTTGGTCCCCGGAACCATCCTCCCGTCTGCTTTGGCAGCATTCCACCCTTATCTCGCCCCGCCTATGGTGCCCTGTATGATCCGTCTCATGTAAATGATGTTAGCACAGGACAGACGACAGTTACGCGACAAATTCTCGTTACCAAAGGTCAGATCAGCTGAGCTGAGCTCAGTTCAGATCGGCGCGCATCAAGTTCAGTTCAATACTTTCGGGATTGCGCGCGATCGCACGGTCCGCTGTTTGCCTTGCCGCCCCAGCGTCGCCCATTGCGGCATGGATGCGGATCATCATCACCCAGGCCTGCTCCAGTTGTGGGTCAAGCGTGACCGCCTCACCAAAGGCCTGCAACGCCGCCCCCATCCTGCGCGTGGTCAGGCCAACCCCCGCCATCACGATCTGGGTTTCCGGAAAATCGGCCTTGGCCAGCAATGACCCCTGCCAGTCCTGCATCGCCCTGTTGAGGTTGCGCGTGATGCGGTCGGGCATCCGCGCGATGCGAAGGCTCAGAAACTCACGCGCGGCAGCAATGCGAACCGTCTTTACGGGATCATCAAGCAGCGGCGCGAGCCGTGCCGGGCGTTCGGTGTCAGGTGCGCCCCGTTGCAAACCTGCGGCCGCCGCGCGCACCAATGGGTCGGGGTCCTGCAACATCGGCGCAAGCCGTGTGGCCAGCTCAGGCGTGGCGGTACGTGTCAGCATCTCAAGCGCCGTGGCGCGGACAATCCCCGGCAGCGCTGTGTATTCGGCCAGATCAGCCAGCTGACCAACAGTGTTGCCAGGGTCCCGGCGGCCCGCCGCGATGACCTGGCCATAATGCGGCCCGCGGTTTTCGCTCTCGGGATACCAGCCTTGGATCGCACCCGCAGCCCAGGCAGCCGTCTGGTCAGCGTGGCAGTCAGTACAGGCATTCGGGCTGCCTGTTTCCAAACTCAAATCAGGGCGCGGGATACGAAACGAGTGATCGCGGCGGCCGTCGACCCCCATGTAGTCGCGCTCGATCATGTGACAGCTCTTGCACTGAGCGCCCTCACTGCCCTCTGCGTGAAAATGGTGCGACGCCTCGTCATAGGGTTTCTGTAACAGCGTGGGAAATGCGGGGTTGCCGGCCTCTGAATGGCACTGTGTGCACAGAGTGTTGCCTTCAGCGCGCAACTCGGCAGAGTGCGGCTCATGGCAGTTGTTGCAGCTGACACCTTTGGCATACATTTTGGACTGCAAGAACGAGCCGTAAACATAGACCTCATCAAGAATTTGTCCGTCGGCGTGATAGCTTCCCTGCCGCAGCGTGCTCAGGCGGTAGGCCTCATGAAACGGTGTGCCTGGCAGCGGATTGCCGTCCTCAAAAGGCTCGCGGCGGGCGTGGCAGCTGGCCATTGCTGAATATAGGTTTCGCCGCCTGCGCCAATATCAATTGTCAGCCCCGTTTCAGTCAGGCCGGTGTTAGTCAGACCAGTTCCTGTCTGACCAGCGCCTGTCGATCCGGTCCATGGCGATTGCGTCACCTCCAGCTTTTCAGCCCAAGAAAGATGCGCTTCGCCGGGGCCGTGGCAGGCCTCACAGCCGACGCCGATCTCTGACTGCGTGCTGGCATAGCTGCGATCAACAGGCGAATAGTTCTTGTCGAAATCCGTGGCGTGGCATTCGGCGCAGCGGGCGTTCCAGTTTTTATAGGGCCCGGTCCAGTGCAACCCATCGCCTGCATAGAGCTCCTGATCCGGATACAGGTGATACCAACGCGCCTCTTGCGTGTCCCAAACCACATCAAACGATTGCAGCTTGCCCTCTTCTGTTTCCAGCAGGTATTGCTGCAGGGGTTCGATCCCGACCACGCTGTGTACCGGATAGCGCGTCAGGCGACCAGTGGGCCCATCGGTTTCGATCATATAGGTCTCGCCGTCACGAAAGAACCGCGAGGTGATACCGTTGTGCGTGAACGTCGCATCATTAAAGTCGCCCAGCACATTTTCCGGTTTGCTCTCGGTCCAGGCTTTGGCGTGGTGCGATGTTTGCCAGGCTTCCATGGCCTCGACATGGCACTCGGCGCAGGCCTGGGTGCCAACATAGGCGGGCGTGGCGCCATCCTCCGAGCGCTAAGCGCGCCGCCGCTGATCAGCAGTGAAGCCACGGCGGCAAGAACGGGCCTGACAAAAACGGGCCTGAAACGGGAGGTCATGGCGTCATCGCACAATTTACTTTCGCACTTGGGCAAACGGGTCGATAGTCGGCAAACGGTTCAACCGAGCTAAAAGACCAGGCCTTTCGTGACAACCGCAAACTCCACAGGCTGCGCTTGAGTGACGAAATTGCCATGATGCCAGTCCCATAGGTCACAAAAAGGGATTCAAAGGCGCAAGCCCATCGGCCTGTGCGCGCGGCTTCTTATAGAACACAGCTGGCCTGTCCTGGCTCAATCGCTGGCAAACCTTCTGCCATTGGCGCGGGCTCTGCGGCCCAGCCTGCGCGTCGCTATAGCGTGCGCGCGTCAAGGCCTCGACCGCTTCCAGCAGCTCTGTTGAGGGCGGATATCCACGGGAATTTCGCGCTGCAAGGGCGTTTATGAAACCCGTAAGATCGCGCGCCTGGGCGGATTTCACAGCAGCACGATGCGCTGCATGCGCCGAGACATCATAGGCCAGCCGCATGCGACGCAGCCTTGGGTGGACAACAGGCCAGAGCCAGCGCTTTCCCAACCACAAAAGCCCCGCGGCAAGCGCCAGCAACACCGCCACACGCGCCGCGGCCTTTCGGTCCATAGGTGTTCTGAGCTGTGGCGGCATGGCGACGGACACCACGCGCCCCTCCAGGGTGATCACCTCCACTTCTTCCGTGTCGAGGTTATACCAACGCAGCGCGATCTGAGGAAAATCGGCTCTACCGCCGCTCTGCGCGATATAG
>NZ_MWVJ01000014.1 GCF_002087335.1 Pseudophaeobacter leonis | reverse complement strand
CCGCAATCTTCCTCAACCGCTCTATGGTGGTGATGAATGCCATGAAACGCCACATGGGCCTGATTGAAAAGCTCATGGGCGGGCTCTTGCTGGTGGTTGGCTTTATGCTGGTGACCGGATTGTTTTCCAGCTTCTCCTGGTGGCTGCTCGAAGCCTTCCCTTTCCTCGCAACACTCGGCTAGGATCGCGCCTTGCCGCAGCACGCACAAGGCGCCCTTGGTACAACAGGGCGCCTTTCACATTCCTGCCAGATCGCAGCGGTGGTGGTCTGGTGGTTCTGACCTTCTGTTCAGCCCGTTGTTTTGCGTGGTCATTCCACGACATGGCCTTACTCTGGTCCTAAATCCACACTAAGCTTTGCCAGGAAAACATGGGACGGGAACCTGGGGCGGGAACATGGGCGAGACTGTAGGTCAGCAGACAGTGCAAGGCACAGGCGAGAGCGTCGCGCGCAACAGTTCTGTGCGCAACAGCCCTGTGCAAAACGGCACCGTGCGCAATCGGCGGGTGTTCTACATTCCCCGCTATGACCCCAACCATCCGCGCCGCTACCGCGAGCTCTATCGCAAGGAATCTTTGGCACAGGCCGAGATCAGTGGCTATGAGATCAGCCTGAAAGCCCTGCCGCCTGCCCAGGGCAGCGATCTGCCTGCGGCAGGCAGCAAAAGGCGCCCCCATGGATGGCTCGTTTCTGGGCAAAACGAGGGTCAGGAAACCCATGCCGAGGTCAGCGTTTTGGTTTGGTCCGACATCGTGCGCGACAGTATGGAGGCCTCCATACTGGGCACCTACCTGCAATTGCTGCGCACTGCCTGGGTTTATATCAGCACGGGGGCGCTGGCGCGCCTGATGCGACTGCGTAAGGGGCCGGTTATTGCGGCGCTTTACCCGGTGGCGATGCTGCTGGGGCAGGCCTTGCTGGCCGCGCTGCTGTTCTGGGCCTGCGTGGTGGGTTGGACAATCGGGCTGACGACCCTTGTACCCCAGCCTGCCTGGTATTTGTTACTGCCCGGCTGGGGCATTGGTGCGCTGGCTGGGGCTGCTCTTTTGCGGTGGTTCAAAAAGCAGGACGGCAAGTTTTTTGCCTATTACCTGATGCATGACTACGCCTATTCGGCGGCCTCTCGTGGAGAGAATTCGCACGCCCTGGAGGCGCGGATCGCCGAGTTCACGGCGCAGTTCCGTTTGGCTCTGGCGCCGGGAGGGGTCGACGAGGTTCTGGTGGTTGGGCATTCTTCGGGGGCCCATATTGGCGTGTCGGTGCTGGCGGATCTGATCCGCAGGGGCTGCCTGAGACGCATCCGGAAATTGGCTTTCTCACGCTGGGGCAGGTGGTTCCGATGGTGTCGTTTCTGCCGCGGGCTGATCGCTTGCGCGGCGATCTGCGCTATCTGTCGCTGCGCGATGAAATCGCCTGGGTCGATGTCTCAGCCCCCGGTGATGGCTGCGCCTTTGCGCTCTGTGATCCTGTCGCCGTGAGCGGTGTCGCCCCTGTTGGCAAGCGCTGGCCGCTGGTGTTTTCGGCAGCCTTCAGCCAAACCCTGAGCCCGGCGCGGTGGGCCGCCCTGCGCTGGCGGTTCTTCCGGCTGCATTTTCAGTATATGTGTGCCTTTGACCGCCCCGGGGATTATGACTATTTTCGCATCACAGCTGGCGCCATGACCCTGCGCGCGCGCTATCAGGGGCGCCGGGCCTCAACCTCGCGGATTGAGCGAAGCGTGTCAAAATACGCCTCGGTGCGCGCCGCTGCGGAGCCCAAGGCATGACTGCGCAGCACCCTCAGCCGCCAAAGCCGCCCGCCCGCGCGGATAAGGTCTCGCTTTGGCGCTATGTAAAACTGTTTCGCGAGGACATTTTGTCGGCGCAACCGGCCAAGCTTTACCGCGCCTGGATGGCTGAATTTCGCGCGCCGAGCTTTCGCTCATTTCTGATCAACCAGCCTGAGCTGATAAAACGGGTCCTGAAAGAGGAGCCTGACGCCTTTCCCAAATCCGACCGTATTGCCGAATGGCTGAAACCACTGCTGGGCAATTCGGTGTTTCTGACCAATGGCGAGACCTGGAAGCGACAGCGCCGCATTATTGATCCGGCCTTTGAGGGGGGGCGGCTGAAGGAGACCTTTCCGGCAATGCGGGCCTCGGCCGCGCAGCCGTGGCGCGGCTCAGCACACAGGTCGGGCCGGTTGGGCAAGGCGGCGCGCAGGTCGAGGTTGAGGAAGTTACCAGCCATGTGGCTGCGGATGTGATCTTTCGGACCCTGTTTTCGATCCCGATTGAAAATGCTGTTGCAGCAGAGGTGTTTTCCCGGTTTCGCGACTACCAGCGCAGCCAGCCGCTGCTTAATCTGGCGGCCTTTTTGCCGGTGCCCAAATGGGTGCCGCGTCTCTTTCGCCCCGGCACCCGCGCCAATGCCACCAAGATCCGGGCTCTGATAACGGAGCTGACCGAAGCCCGCATGGAGGCAATTGCGCAGGGCCACGCGCCGGATGATTTGGCGACCAAAATCATGACCACGGCGGACCCGGAAACCGGCGCGTGTTTTGAGACCCAGGAGATGGTGGATCAGGTTGCGATCTTTTTCCTCGCAGGCCATGAGACCAGTGCCTCGGCCCTAGCCTGGACGCTTTATCTGGTGGCGCTTTATCCCGACTGGCAAGAAAAGCTGGCGCAGGAGGCCTCGGCCCTTGAGGATGAGAGTTTTGCGGCCGTCGCAAAACTGCGCCTCAGCCGCGATGTGTTTCGCGAGGCGCTGCGGCTGTATCCGCCGGTGCCGATGATGGTGCGCGAGGCCAGCTGTCCGGTGACTTTTCGGGACCGCACAGTGCCCAAGGGGGCGCAGATCGTGCTCAGCCCCTGGCATTTGCACCGGCACGAGCGGCTTTGGGACAACCCCGATGGATTTGATCCCAACCGGTGGCACACGGAAAACGGCAAACAATGTCAGCGCGACGCCTATATTCCGTTTTCAAGCGGGCCGCGGGTCTGTACCGGGGCGGGGTTTGCTATGGTAGAGGGGCCGCTGATCCGGTCGATGATCCTGCGCCATTTTCATGTCACGCCTGTTGTGGGCAAAGAGCCAGTGCCGGTGGCGCATCTGACCGTACGCTCAAAAGACGGCATCTGGTTGCAGATCACCCCGCGCACAGAAAAGGATCAGGTGTGATCCGCCAGCTGGGCCTGCAACTCGCGCAATACAAACAGCCGAATGGCCGAGGCAAGGCCGCAATCTGCGCCGCGGATCTCATCAATTTCGGCAGCTAATTCATTGATTGGGCGTCTATTTTTAGCGGCAATCTGACGAAAGGCCAGCCAAAACGGATCTTCCAGCGACACCGAGGTCCGGTGGCCCCGCAGGGTCAGAGAGTGTTTGCGCGGGCGTCCGTTCATTCCTCGCCGCTATCCTCGTCTCTGTGGCCATCCAGATCACGACGCGTCTTGGCGGCGCGGGCCTTCGCAAGCTCTTTTTCAGGTTTGCTAAGGCCGAAGGTCACAGCATTCTGGTCAGCGCGGGCCTTGTCCTTGGCCCGCGCCTGTGTCTTGCGATACCGGTTCAGATTGACCGGCTTACCCATCAGTCCTTGGGACCGATCATCTGCTCGGGACGCACATCCGCATCAAACGTCGCCTCATCCACAAAGCCAAGCGCTACGGCCTCTTCTTTGAGGGTGGTGCCGTTCTTGTGGGCGGTTTTGGCCACCTTGGTGGCATTGTCATAGCCGATGGTGGGCGCGAGGGCTGTCACCAGCATCAGCGACTCTTTCATCAGCTTGTCGATGCGCGGCTCGTTGGCCTGAATGCCGTCCAGCATGCGCTCGGTAAAGCTGTCGGTGGCGTCGCCAAGCAGCTGGATCGACTGCAGCAGGTTATAGGACATCATCGGGTTATAGACGTTGAGCTCAAAATGGCCCTGGCTGCCGGCAAACTTGATTGCGGCGTCATTGCCCATGACATGGGCGGCGACCTGCGTCAGCGCCTCGGCCTGGGTTGGGTTGACCTTACCGGGCATGATGGACGAGCCCGGCTCGTTCTCGGGCAGAATCAGCTCGCCCAGACCGGAACGGGGGCCAGAGCCGAGGAAGCGGATGTCGCTGGCGATCTTGTAGCAGCTGCCGGCGATGGTCGCGAGGGCGCCCGACAGGAAGACCATGGCGTCATGGGCTGCCAGGGCTTCGAATTTGTTGGGAGCCGTGACAAAAGGCAGATCGGTGATCTCGGCCATATTGGCCGCCACTGTCTCGCTCCAGCCAACCTGCGTGTTCAGGCCGGTGCCAACGGCGGTGCCGCCCTGGGCCAGCTCGTAGATGCCGGGCATGGCCAGCTGCACGCGGGCAATGCCCTGACGGATCTGATGCGCGTAGCCGCCAAATTCCTGCCCCAGCGTCAGCGGAGTTGCATCCTGGGGATGGGGGCGGCCGATCTTGATGATGTCTTTGAACTCGGCTGATTTTTTCTCAAGACCTTCGGCAAATTTCTCCAGACCCGGCAGCAACACGTCGCGCACCGACATGGCGGTGGCAATATGCATCGCGGCGGGGAAGGTGTCGTTCGAGAACTGGCCCATGTTGCAATGGTCATTGGGGTGCACTGGGTCTTTGGAGCCAATGGTGCCGCCCAGCATCTCAATGGCGCGGTTGGGGATGACCTCGTTTGAGTTCATGTTGGACTGGGTGCCAGAGCCGGTCTGCCAGACCACCAGCGGGAAGTTGTCGTCGAACTTGCCCTCGATGACTTCGCCTGCGGCGGCGATCACCGCATCCGCGATGCGGTCGTCCATGTTGCCAGAGGCCTTGTTGGCCATGGCGCAGGCCTGTTTGATCACGCCAAGCGCGCGCACAATCGCGACGGGCTGTTTTTCCCAGCCGATGGGAAAGTTCATGATCGAACGCTGGGTCTGCGCGCCCCAGTATTTGTCGGATGGAACCTCAAGTGGGCCAAAGCTGTCGGTTTCGGTGCGGGTATCGGACATCTTGTCTCTCTCTCAGTCTGGAATGCTGTCTGGTATGCCGTTGCATGCCATCTAGCCTGTGCGCCCTCGCGGCGCAATTGGCCAGTTGCGCGCATCTTAGACAATCATGCGCCGGGGTATAGGGAGAATTCACGACAAGCGGTTTGTTCCATGTCATTGTCAGCGGGCTAGAGTGCACTACAATGAGCAATGCGACACCGGACAACGTAAAACAGGAACGTAAAACAGGGATGACCTCAGTGATCAAAGCCTTTGAAACCTGTACTCGAACGCCGCCAAAACAGGCAGGCTGCTGCGCCGTGCTATATTCCACGCCATTTCCCGGGCCCTTGTACGCGGTGATCGGGTGGGGCGTTTTGTTGCTCGCAGCGCTGTTTTTGTTTGTGCCGCCTGTTGCGGCGCAGGATGTGTCGCAATTTGTCGGGCGCTATAGCGGCTCTGTTGAGGTAGTGCACGCGGATGGCGATATTGACCCGCGTGATATGAGCGTGGAAATCTCCGAAACCCGCAAAGGTTTTTCTGTGCGCTGGACTTCGATCACCGAAAAGAACGACGGGCGGCGCAAGGAGAAATCTTACAAAGTAGAGTTTCGTGAAAGTGACCGGGCTGGAATTTTTTCAGCCGCTATGGGGCGCAATGTCTTTGGCCATGAGGTTCAGCTGGATCCGATGAAAGGGCATCCCTATGTTTGGGCGCGCATTACGGAGGGAACGCTGACGGTGTTTTCCTTGTACATCCATCAAAACGGCGACTATGAGATGCAGCAGTACGACCGCAGCCTGTCCGAGAAGGGATTGCACCTGGTCTTCAGCTCGCATCTGAATGGCCGCCCTACGCGTCAGTTGGAAACCGAACTGATACGGCACTAGCGACTTGGCACTGGCGTGATGTGACGCAACAACCGGTCCGGGCTGGGGTACAGCGTGGCTGTCCAGAGCAAGCTGCCGATGCGCGTGTTTGGCGCAGGACCAAAAGCGAAAGCAGCAGCAACAGTCAAATGTAATAGCCAGAATGTAGTAGCCAGACTGTAAAAACGCCCCGCAGGAGGCGAGGCGCATTTTGTATTGTTGCCGGTTCACCAGGTGGCGCTGATGTGGGGTGAAGAGCCAGCCCGTCTGCCTATCCGGACTGCGTCCTGCCTGTTTCGGGCCTCCCGCCGGTCTGATTTATGGCTTGCGGAAGCTATCCAGCGAGACAACATCGCCTTCAGAGGATTTTGGCGCCTCGTCATTGGGGGCTTCGTCCGCCGCCTTTGTCTGGTTGGCGTCTTCCTCATCGTCGCTGTCATCAGCAGATTCGAACCGCAGTCCAAATTCCACGGATGGATCCACAAAAGTCTGGATTGCGTCATAGGGAATATAGAGGGGCTCTGGCGCGTCGCCAAAATTGAGAGTGATGCCAAAGCCATCCTCTCCGACCTCAAGATTGTCGTACCAATGCTGCATCACCACAGTCATGTCGCCGGGATACCGGTCGCGCAGCCAATCCGCCAGCTTGGCGTCTGGATGGTTGGTGTCAAAAGTGATGAAGAAATGATGACTTCCCGGCAGGCCGTGATCCGCAACCTCCAAAAGGACGGTGCGAATGAGGCCGCGCATGGCGGAGTGCATCAGATTTCCATAGTCGATTTCACTGGACATGAAAGACACCCTGTTAAATTGCTGCATCAGCATAGGGGATTCTGCCGAAAACTAAAGGGCATGGCCACATGTTTTGCAATTATTTTGGGGCTCTAGGGCGCGCAGACTGTCGTCGCTGATTTGGTGAGTGTTAGCTTAAAGACCGGCCATCAGGGGGTGCACGGCAAGCCCTGATGCGGCCATGAGGAACAAAAGCCAGAACAGACGTCCCCGCACCAGATAGGCAACCAGCGGCGCCAGCAGGGTCAGCAGCAGGGCTGATGTGTTCAGGCTGTCCAGGCTGGGCCAGGGCATCGCCAGCGCGCCATGCTGCAGAACCGTGACCTGATGAAACAGAACATGCAGGGTAAACCAGACCATCAGGTTGAGGATGACGCCGGTGATCGCTGCGGTAATCGCTTTGAGGGCCGCGCCAAGACGAGGCTGCGCACTGAGGTGCTCTACATAGGGGGCGGCTGCAAAAATCCACAGAAAACAGGGCATAAAAGTGGCCCAGAGTGCGGTTGCCCCGGCGGCGAGGGAGAGGGCAAGGCCCCCTTCCTTGAGACCGGCCAGCATGGCGACAAACTGTGTCACCAGGATCAGTGGCCCCGGCGTGGTTTCAGCCAGTCCCAGAGCGTCGATCATCTCACCGGCACTGACCCAGCCATGATGCTCCACCACGGTCTGGCTCATATAGGCCAGCACCGCATAGGCGCCGCCAAAGGTAACCACCGCCAGTTTGGCAAAGAACCAGCCGATCTCGGCCAGAAATCCGGCGCCCATACCACTGAGCACGATGAGCGGCAGCAGCCAGAGCCCGCCCCAGATCGCAACCGTCCGCAGCGCGTGGCGGGCGCTGAGGTTGGGGTTGGGGGTGGCGGGCGTTTGAGTCTTCGGCTCGTCCTGTACTGTCGCGCCACGCGATCCGCTCCACAGACCAAAGATCCCGGCGCCAGAACAACAGCCGGAAAGGGCAGGCCAAAGGCAAACAAGGCGACAAATCCAAAACCCGCCAGGCCCCAGTCCTGTCGCCGTTTCAGCGCCTTATTGCTGAGCCGCCACAGAGCCTGCAATACGATGACAACACCCGCGGCCTTGATGCCCAAAAAGGCGGATTGCACCGCAGGCAGGGTGCCAAAGGGGGCATAAAGCCAAACCAGCAATGCAATCACCAGCGCGCCGGGCAGAACAAACAGCAAGCCCGCCAGCAGCCCGCCGCCAAAGCCACGCAGGCGCCAGCCCGTATAGGTGCAAAGCTGCATGGCCTCGGGGCCGGGCAGCAGCATGCAAAAGGACAGCCCGCGCAAAAAGGACTCTTCGTCCAGCCAGGGCCGTTCCTCGACCAGCTCCCGGTGCATCACCGCAATCTGCGCGGCGGGTCCGCCAAAGCGCATCAGACCGATCTTGCCAAAGACCCGCCACATGTCACCCCAAGATACTGTCGTCATGATTTTTTGTCCGCAGGCCAGTCATGCCCTTCGCCTTGGCCATCCCTTGCCCAGCGGTAAAGAGCATCATAGAGGCCAAGTCCAGCCTCCAGTTGTTGGTGGTCATCGCGAAACTGTCGCGACAGGCCAACGGAAAGCGCCAGTAGCCCGGCGGCTTCGGGGGCCAGATCATGGCGGTTGGTATCAGCGGCCCGCACCACGATGGACAGTCGGTCAAGCGCTTCGGTGCGCAGCCCGAACCGGTCCAGCATGGTGTCAAAGGTGCACAGGGGGCCGTTGTGGGACCATTCGCTGCCTTCAATGTCAAACGGCGTGGCGTCATATCTGGCCGCGACTCCCTCGACTTCTGCGGGGGAGACGAACAGAAACCTGGCCTGAGGGTCGACAAAGCGGCGGATCAGCCAGGGGCAGGCAATGCGGTCGATCTTGGGCCGGTGCCGGGTGACCCAGAGCGTATTGCCGGCGACCTTTTGCGGAATTTCAGCCGCTGGTATCCGGGGTGCGCCTGGCAGATCCCGCCAGGCAAACATGCCTCCCTTAAGGTATTCAGCGGCGATCCCATCGCTGCGCAGCCAGGAGGCGAGCCCCTGAGACAGTTTGATGCCACGTTGGCAGGTAAGGACGCAGGGGCGGTGGCCAATTCGGGCTTTTAGCCCGTCAATATCGCTGCGCGCGTGGCGAAAGGATCCGGGGATCAGATAGGGG
>NZ_MWVJ01000135.1 GCF_002087335.1 Pseudophaeobacter leonis | reverse complement strand
GGCCTACCCGGATACGCAGCCCGTCATCGGTGGTTGCCCAATGGGCCTGTCCCGTTTCGGGTCCTTCTGCAATTTCGGCAAAATAGGGCGCGGGGGTCAGGTCCATCAGGCTTTTATCCATCAGGCCAGCGCCGAGGCCAGCTGCATGGCGGTGCCCCTGTCGCCATCAATGGTCAGTTTACCAGACATAAAGGCGCTGGTGGGGTTCATCTCACCGGTCAGGATGCCCTGAAAGGTCTCGGCATCGGCAGACATGGTGACATCGGCCTCATCATCGCTGACGCGCGCGCCGTTGCTGTCCAGAAAGATGGCGCCCATGCCTTCGATCTCGAATTTTGCCGAGGCACTAAATTCACTGCCCGCCAGTTTCTCATTCATGGCCGCTGCGGCCTGTTCAAGCGTTTCGCTCATTGTCACATCCTTTGGTCATTTGTGCAGCACGTCGCACCGAAAACTGCAATTTTGCGTGAAGCAGCTGCTTCCGGCACTAGAAAAATCATGCCGCAAGGTTACACTGGGCCATCATGATTGCAAATCACCTGAACCTCAAAGCTATCGTGGCGGCAACGCTGATTACAGTCACGATTTCCATGCCTTTGGCAACATCTGCGTCCGAAAAAGCGGAGGAAAGCGCATTGCTGACTGCGCTGGTTTCCGCTGATGCGGCTGCAGCACGCGCGCTCGACCGCGAGTTGCAGGCGCTGTGGCGCAAGAGCGGATCACCCGCGATGGACCTGTTGCTCAAGCGCGCAGGCAAGGCGTTTGAGGCGCATGATCTTGCCGCGGCCATCGACCATCTGACCGCGCTTACCGATCATGCGCCCGATTTTGCCCGCGGCTGGTTCGAGCGGGCCCGCGCCTATCATGCGGCCGGGCTGTATGGGCCCTCGGTGGCCGATCTGGAGCGCGCTTTGGCGCTGAACCCAAATGACTACAATGCGATCTATGCGCTGGGCACGGTGTTTGAGCAGTTCCGCAAGCCTGAGCGCGCCTATGAGGCCTATTTGCGGGCCAAGGCTATACATCCGCATCATGAGGAAGTACTCAACGCGCTGGAAAGACTGCGGCCGCTGGCTGCAGGCAAGGATCTATAACCGCCTTTCAGGCGTGCGCGGAGGCTAGAGTTGATGGCAGGCACATCTCGCGTCGTGGCCGTTCTGGGGCCCACCAATACCGGTAAGACACACTACGCCATCGAGCGGATGCTGGGGCACCGCACCGGCATCATGGGCTTTCCGCTGCGGCTTTTGGCGCGGGAGGTCTATGACAAGATCGTCGCCATTCGCGGACCTTCAGTGGTGGCGCTGGTCACCGGTGAAGAGCGCATCGTGCCGCCCCGCGCGAAATATTGGATCTGCACGGTCGAGGCGATGCCGCCGGGCATGGGCTGTGATTTTCTCGCGATTGATGAGATCCAGCTCTGTGCCGACCCTGAACGGGGGCATGTCTTTACCGAGCGGCTGTTAAAATCACGCGGCACCAATGAGACGTTGTTTCTGGGGGCCGACACCATGCGCGGGCCGATTGCAGCGCTGGTGCCGGGGGTGGACTTTTTGCGCCGTGAGCGCATGTCAGAGCTGGTCTATGGTGGATCAAAAAAGATCAGCCGAATGCCGCCGCGTACCGCCATCGTCGGCTTTTCTGTCGACAACGTCTATGCCATCGCCGAGCTGTTAAAGCGGCAAAAGGGCGGCGCGGCCGTGGTCATGGGGGCGCTGTCGCCCCGCACCCGCAACGCGCAGGTGGCGCTGTATCAGAACGGCGAGGTTGACTATCTGGTGGCCACCGACGCCATTGGCATGGGCCTCAATCTGGATATCGACCATGTGGCGTTCTCGGCCACCAGCAAGTTTGATGGCCAGCGCATGCGTCCTTTGAACCCGAGCGAGCTGGCGCAGATTGCCGGCCGGGCCGGGCGCGGCATGAGCCACGGCAGCTTTGGCGTCACCGGCGACGCACGTCCGCTGCAGCCTGAGGTGGCCGAGGCGATTATGGACCACCAGTTTGAGCCGCTGAAAAAGCTCAACTGGCGCTCAACAGATCTTCAGTTTGGCACGGTGGACGCCCTGATACGGTCGCTCGAATCAACCCCCAGGGACGAGGTGCTGGTGCGGGCCCGCGAGGCGGATGATCTGGGGGCGCTGAAATACCTCTCCCGCGACAGCGGCATAATTTCGCGCACCACCAATGCGCAATCTGTGCGCCTGTTGTGGGATGTGTGCCGTATTCCGGATTTTCGCGGCATCTCTCACGGCGAGCATGCCTCTCTTATTGGTGGCATATTCGAGTATTTGCATGGTGGTGGCGTGGTGCCGGACGACTGGCTCGCACGGCAGGTGAAACGGATCGACCGCATCGACGGCGATATTGATACCCTCTCCAAGAGACTCGCCTTTATCCGCACATGGACTTATGTTTCTCAACGAAAAAATTGGCTGCGTGACGAAAGCCATTGGCGTGGCGTGACGCGCGCTGTAGAAGACAGGTTGTCAGATGCGCTGCACGAGCGCTTGACTCAGCGATTTGTGGACCGGCGCACATCCGTGCTCTTGCGCCGGCTCAAACAGAAGGAGGCCCTTTTGGCCGAAGTGAATGACAAGGGTGAAGTAACCGTCGAAGGCGAATTCGTCGGACGGTTGGACGGGTTCCGGTTTACCCCGGACAAAAGTGCGCAGGGTGCCGAGGCAAAGACATTGATGTCTGCTTCGCTACAGGCGCTGGCGCCGCAATTCCATCTGCGCGCCGACCGTTTTTACAATGCGCCCGATACCGAGATCGACTTCACCGAGCAGGGTGGCCTGATGTGGGGCGATGCTGCCGTGGGTAAACTGGTTGCGGGTGCTGACCCGCTGTCGCCACAGGTTGAGGTTTTTGTCGACGACACTGCCGGTGCAGATGTGGCGCAAAAGGTAGAGCGCCGTCTGCAGCATTTTATCTCGCGCAAGGTGCAGGCGCTGTTTGAACCGCTGATCAATCTGCAAAAAGACGAAGAGCTGACCGGGCTTGCCCGTGGCTTTGCCTTCCGTCTGGTTGAGGGGCTTGGCCTGTTGCCGCGCCAATCGGTGATGCAAGAGGTCAAAGATCTGGATCAGGACGCACGTGGCGCGCTGCGCAAGCACGGCATCCGGTTTGGCCAGTTCACTATTTTTATGCCGCTGCTGTTGAAACCGGCTCCGACGCGTCTGCGTCTGGTGCTGTGGTCGTTGGCAAATGGCGTGCAGGAATTCCCCGAAGCGCCGCCTCCCGGCCTGGTCACCGTCCCGGCCGCCAAGGATGCGCCGCAGGGCTATGACACCATGTCCGGCTACCGCGAAGCGGGCGAGCGGATGATCCGTATCGACATGCTTGAGCGTCTGGCAGATATGCTGCGGGCTGAAGATAGCCGTGGTGGCTTTGAAGCCAAGGCGGATATGCTGTCGATTACTGGCATGACGCTGGAGCAGTTTTCCGACCTGATGCAGGGTCTTGGCTATCGGGCTGAAAAAGGCGAGCGCGCCAAGGTGAAAGCGGCTCCTGAAGCGCCAAAAGCCGAGGTGAAACCTGAGGCCGCACCCGAGGCAGCCCCTGAGGACGCATCTGCGTCTGACGCGCCTGCGGATGACGCATCCGTATCTGCTGCACCTGTTGATGCAGCGCTTGCTGCGAGCGAGGCGCCGTCCGAGGCTGAAACTTCGGAAGCTTCTGCACCGGAAGCTGCTGCTGAGAAGGCTCCTGCGGAAGATCAGGCCAAAGAGGCAGAGCAACCTGTCGAAATGGAGGTGTTTTACACCTTCGCCTGGGGTGGTCGCGCCCGTCAGGGCGGTGGCAATCGTGGCCAGCGCCGAGGCCAGGCAGGCAACCAGGGTGGCAATCAGGGACAGGACGCACGCGCCGAAGGGGCTGCATCCGGTCAGGACACCCAGGCTGGTCAGGACCGACGCGGTGGTGGCAAACCCCGTGGCGCTGGCGGTCAGGGACGCTCAAATGACAAAGCCGGTGGCAAGCCGGGCGGTCGTCCAGCTGGTAAACCCGGTGGCAAAAAGGGCGGTCGCCCTCAGCAGCAAGGCAGTAAGACCTATTCTGCGCGCCCACCGAAAAAAGAGAAGCAAATCGATCCGGACAACCCCTTTGCGGCAGCTCTGATGGGGCTGAAGCAGGGGAACTGATCCCGGATGGAGGCACCGGCAGAGAAGATCCGGATCGACAAGTGGCTTGGCATGCGCGGTTTTTCAAAACACGCAGCCTTGCCGCGAAACAGGTCAAAGCCGGACATCTGCGCCTCAATGGCAGTAAGATCACAAAAACAGCTCAGAGCGTCACCCAGGGGGATGTTCTGAGTTTTCCGCAAGGCAGACAGACCCGCCTGGTTGAGGTTGTCGCGATTGGCGAGCGGCGCGGCCCGGCCCCCGAAGCCCAGGCCCTTTACCTAGATAAGACGCCTAAGCAGGACATCGTACCTGCAAATCCCGGCTTTGAGGGAAAAGGGCGCCCGGATAAGAAGACACGCAGGGCGCTTGATCTTTCTCGGGACAGGGCCCCAACGTGACGTCTTGAAGGTCGCGCGACTCTGGATTAGCTAGTGGCCAAACAGCAAATGGGACCGAGCCCACATGACCTATGTCGTTACGGATAACTGCATCGCCTGCAAATACACCGATTGTGTCGAGGTGTGCCCGGTCGATTGTTTCTATGAAGGTGAAAACACTCTGGTGATTCACCCGGATGAATGCATCGACTGTGGCGTGTGCGAACCCGAGTGCCCGGCAGATGCGATCCGCCCGGACACCGAGCCGGATATGGATAAATGGGTTGAGTTCAATCGGAAATACTCCGAAATGTGGCCCGTGATCATCTCGAAAAAGGACCCGATGCCAGAGGCAGAAGAGCGCGATGGTGAAGAGGGTAAGCTGGAGAAATACTTCTCCGAAGCGCCTGGCGAAGGCGGCTGAGCCGACTGCGTCACATCTGAATTGGAAAAATTTGGCGCTGTTTTTGCGCTGAGTTAACCCCGGATTGCGCGGTTTCTTGTGGAAATTTGCCACAACACCAGTTTCCCTGCCTTTCGGGGGGGCTGTTTTTGTGATACACTCTCTCAAGATGTGTGAAAAAATAGAACCCTTGTCGCGCCGTGCATTCACTGCAGGGCGTGTCCCGGGGGATTGACCCACGGCGACGATTGACCTCTTGACCTGCTTTTGCAGATCCGGAGCGATAGCGTTGCCGTTGTTGTGTCGGATGCGCAGCCTGCCGGGCTGCTCCGGGCTCAAGTGCAAGGAAAGATCTGTATGACAAAATCGAAGAAGCTCGCATTCCGCCCTGACGAATTTGTGGTTTATCCTGCCCATGGGGTGGGACAGATCATTTCAGTTGAGGAGCAGGAAGTGGCCGGCTTTGCGCTGGAGCTTTTCGTGATCACCTTTGAAAAGGACAAGATGACCCTGCGGGTGCCAACCAACAAGGCAATCGAAGTCGGCATGCGCTCGCTCAGCTCGCCTGATGTGATCAATCAGGCGATGAAGACGCTCAAAGGCAAGGCCAAGGTCAAACGCGCCATGTGGTCTCGCCGGGCGCAAGAATATGAGCAAAAGATCAACTCGGGTGATCTGATCGCGATTGCTGAGGTGGTGCGCGACCTGCACCGCACTGACGATCAGCGGGAGCAGAGCTATTCGGAGCGTCAGCTCTATGAGGCGGCTTTGGAGCGTCTGACGCGCGAAGTGGCTGCTGTTGCCGGCGGCGATGAAATCCTTGCGGCCAAGCAGGTCGGAGATGTCCTTACCTCACGGGTCGCCGCCTGATCCGCACTCCCGATTTCCGCAGCCTGCGAGGGCTCGATTGCTAAATCCAAAAGCCCGTCGCCATTGGCCGCGGGCTTTTTTGTTGGGGCTCAGCCCAAAACACACACCAGGGTGAGCAACCCGGTGATTTCACAGAGCTGCTGACCCGCGCCCAAGACATCGCCAGTCTGCCCGCCGATCTTGGCCCGGGCCAGATGTCCAAACCCAAGGGTCATAAGGCAAAGCATCGCCACAACAGCAAAGCCGCCCGCCCCCAGCAAGGGCAGGGACAGCGCGACGGCGAGGCCAAGGCCCAGCCCCACCGCCCGCCGGGACGGGCGGCCGACGCTTTGCGAAAGTCCAGACTGGCGGGCATTGGGAAGCCAATGCATCAGCACCGGCATCATCGCACGGCTGAGCAGCGCCAGGGCCAGCAGGCTCCAGACATGCCCCTGTTCCATCAAAAGCGCTATGCCCTGCCAGCGCAGGCCAATCCCCAATATTAAAGCCAACACGCCGTAGCTGCCGATCTGGCTGTCTTTCATGATGTCCAACCGACGCTTGGGCTCAAAGCCACCCCAAAACCCATCGGCACAATCTGCCAGCCCGTCTTCGTGCATGGCACCGGTCAAAAGAACCTGAACCAGCAAAACCAGCCCTGCCGCCAGTGATGTGGACAGGCCGAGCGTCAGTGCCGCGCTCGCGACCAGAGCAGCAGGCAGGTTCACCGCCAGGCCAGCCAGCGGGAAGGCCCAGACCGCCTGCGATTGGCGCTGAAAGCTACTGCTGGCCAGTTTCGGCAGCGGCAATCGGGTCAGCAGCACCAATGCCAGGGGAATATCCACCAGAGATATGTCGTTTTTTCGCATGTGCGGGCCTCTTGCGGGACTTGCGAAGCAGCCATGAGCCGCTAAACAGAATGAAATCCGATTTACGCGCGTCCGCCGCTCAGATGCAACGAGGCTTTACATGCTGCCATCACTCTCTTCTCTCGATGATTTCCGCGCCCAGCTGGCCCAGGCCAGCGCCCCTGACCAGACTGCGCTGGCTGGGGCTGCAGCGCGCAACAGTCAGTTGACCAAACCACCAGCGGCGCTGGGGCGTCTGAGGAGCTGGCTATCTGGTATGGCGGTTGGCGCGGCAGTGACCAGCCCGCGATTGCATCGCCACAGGGGATCATCTTTTCTGGCAATCACGGCGTGACGGCGCAGGGCGTTTCGGCCTTCCCTCCAGAGGGGACGGCGCAGATGGTGAGCAATTTTCAACAGGGCGGCGCAGCGATCAATCAGCTGGCCAGTCTGGCAGGCGCGCGGATGGATGTGCATGCGCTGGATCTCGACACTCCGGTGCAGGATTTCGCCCAGGGCGCTGCAATGAGCGAGGCTGACCTGCTGGCGGCGCTGCAGGCCGGCTGGAACGCGGTTGACCCCGAGGCAGATCTTTTGGTTGTCGGCGAGATGGGCATTGGCAACACCACTCCGGCTGCGGCGCTGGCCCATGCTCTGTTTGGCGGTGCGGCTGCCGACTGGACCGGGCGTGGCACCGGCGTTGATGACGCAGGACTGGCCAATAAAACCCGCGTCGTAGCAGAAGGGGTAGCCCTGCATGCAGCAGCGATCACCGATGGTCTGGATGCACTGGGGCGGCTTGGCGGGCGTGAGATCGCAGCTATGGTCGGCGCAATTGCTGCGGCGCGCATCCTGCATATTCCGGTGATTCTGGATGGCTTTATCTGCTGCGCCGCTGCGGCCTGTCTGCAGCAGCTCAGCGCCACAGCACTAGATCATGCTGTTGCCGGGCACCAAAGCGCCGAAAGCGCCCATGCCGCCTTATTGGAGAAACTGGACAAAGAGCCCCTGTTGGCGCTGGGGCTGCGTCTTGGCGAAGGATCCGGGGCAGCCCTTGCGATCCAGATCCTGAAAGGCGCTGTTGCCTGCCACAGCGGCATGGCCACTTTTGCCGAGGCGGGCGTTACCGACGGCTGAGATCAGTCTTTACAAGGTAGCAACAGGCCTCCCGATTTTGATTTTTGGCGGCCTGCCTTTTTGCATCCAAGAAGGCAGGCTTACCTTACCTTACCATGCCGGACTGGGAGGGCAGGCTGGGCTGGATTGCTCTTATTGCTGCCAGCGCAGAGTTCAGCGCGCGTTGCGGTCCTGTCTTTCGGCCAGCTCCAGCAGGGCGACCTCAAGCTCTTTTTCCAGCTCGCGCGCTTTTTCAATATAGGCCTGGTTCTCGCTTGCCGGGGTTCCCGGCACCCATAGAGCCGCCAGCTCCCGCAGGGTGACACGGTCATGGGCATAAAAGGTCTGTTCGGCCTGAGCCGCCTCATATTCGCTGAGGCCAATTTTTTCGAGCACATAGCGCCCGGCGCGCAGGGAGCTGTCGAACATCTCGCGCACAATATCATTGGCGCCGGCCTTATAGAGTTCAAACACATGGTTGCGATCATAGGCGCGTGCAATGATGTGCAGATCTGGGTAGGCACGGCGTGCATAGGCGACCATCTTGACCGATTGTTCCGGGTCATCCAGCGCCACCACCAGGACTTGTGCCTTGGCAATGCCGGCTGCTTTCAGCAGTTCGGGGCGGGTTGGATCACCCAAAAAGCTTTTCACGCCAAACCGGCGCATCAGCTGTACCGCTTGCATGTCATTGTCCAGCAGAACGGTCTTAAAGCCGCTGGCACGCACCAGGCGGTGAACGATCTGACCAAAGCGGCCAATGCCGGCTATGATCACTGGCCCCTGTTCGTCGATTTCATCGTCTTCGTGCTCGACGCGGGCCTCGCCCTGATAGTGGGACAGCAGGTCATATATGATGAACAGGAGCGGCGTGATCAGCATCGACAGCGCAATGATAAGCAACAGCTTTTCTGCCAGAGGCGCCGGAATGACGTTCTGTTGCAGGGAAAAGGCAAGCAGCACAAAGCCGAACTCGCCTGCCTGGGCGAGGCCAAGGGTAAAGAGCCAGTGGTTGCGGCCTCTGAGGCCAAAAGCGCGGCCAACAAAGAACAGGATTACGCCCTTGGTGAGGATGACCAGAAGCGCCAGACCCAACAGATCCGCCGGATCGGCCAGAAACAGTCTGTAGTTGATGCCTGCGCCCACAGTGATGAAGAACAGCCCCAAAAGCAGGCCTTTAAAGGGGGTGAGATCGCTCTCCAGCTCATGGCGAAATTCGGAGTTCGCCAGAACCACCCCGGCAAGGAAGGCTCCAAGCGCCGGAGACAAGCCTACCAAGGTCATCAGAAAGGAGATGCCAACCACAATCAGCAGCGCCAGCGCGGTATACATTTCGCGCAGGTTGCTGGCGTGAATAAAGCGAAACAGGGGCTGTGTCAGATAGATACCCGCCAGAACAACCACTCCGATCATGCCGAGGGTCGTGAGCGTTACGGCCCATCCCGGCAGACCCGCCACCAGAGAGAGCGTTTCATGGGCTGCCGTATGGGCCGCATCACCGCGCGCGATTGATCCATCAGAGCTGAACTGAGGCGTCGGCCCCATTGCCAGCAGCGGCAGAAAGGCAAGGATTGGGATAACGGCAATATCCTGGGTCAGCAGCACCGAGAAGGAGGCACGCCCCCCGCCTGTCTGCATCAGACCTTTCTCTGACAGTGTCTGCAGCACAATCGCAGTGGAAGACAGCGACAGCGCCAGGCCAATAGCAAGGCTAACCTGCCAGGTTTCGCCTGCAAACAGCCCCGCGACCATCAGAGCAAGCGTGCTCAGCAGGATTTGCAAACCGCCAAGCCCGATCAGTTTGTGACGCATGGCCCAAAGGGCACGGGGATCGAGCTCCAACCCGATCAAAAACAGCATCATGACAACGCCGAATTCCGCAAAGTGCTGAAGATCTGCGGTCTCTGCTCCCACCAGTCCAAGAACGGGGCCGATGAAAATACCGGCTGCCAGGTAGCCCAAAACAGAGCCAAGTCCAAGGCGCGCGGCAATGGGTACGGCGATGACAGCGGCTGCGAGATAGATGGTAGCCTGATACAGAAAAACGTCCATGGCACTGGTATCGCAAGCGGCTTGCGCCTTGGCAACGGTTTTAGCGACACAGGCGGAGGGGGAAACATTCCGGGCCATCTGCAAAAGGGGGTGGCAAATGCTTTGGCAAATAAAAAACGACGGCCAGGTTGCCCTGTCCGCCGCTCATTTTCCTGTGGTGCCTGTTGGAGTGTCCAGGCGGCGCCAGACTGTGACTAGTGATCCATCATTCTGATTTCATTACTTAGTTTGGTGATGTTTTCCAGGCGGCGCGAGATGCGCTCCTGAAAAACGCCAAGTTGGTCGATGATGTCAGACAGGGTCTCACCAGACTCTGGCAGACGCGCGCTTTCGATTTTACACAGGACACGGGTAGAGCTTAGCCCGAGGAACTGACGGTGCATAACCTGGCAGGCGCGCATGATGCGATCGGCCTCATGGTCGACCTCTTCCACGCCTTTGCGGCCACGCTCTTTCTCCGTCGCGACCAGATCGTTGAGGATCTTTCTTTCCGCCTCAAGATTAACATCACCAAGGCCGCGTTTCTCTGTTTTGAGCTGCGCATTGCATTCAATCAGGATGCGCGCCATGCCTTCGATAAACAGGCTATTGGTCACAGCCAGTTTAATGGTGTTGAAGTTGCTGTTTTCACCCATAACGTGCGCAGCAAACCAATCCGACATTTCGCGCGACATAGCGCCATAGTTCTGGGACAATACGGTGACAGGGCCGCCCGAGGGCTCGATACGTGATGCAATGACCCGCAAATTATGCGGGATCGTGTGCATTGCATCAAAATCTTTGACCAGGCCCTGGGTCTCATCCACCAGCGTTTCAGCATTGGTTGAGCATTTTGCGCAGCTCTACGATTTTGGGGTCTTTGGCGCGCTCTAGATTCATGTCACGCGACAGCAATTCCTCGCTGAGGGCATAGGTGGCAAATTGATGATAATTTTCAAATCCTCTGCTTCGGATCCACTCCATCATCATTTCGCTGCTGTCTTCGGGGCTGACTTCCCCGGAGGCTTCAGCTTTGTGCATTTCAGCATAGAAGCGCTTTACGTCTTCGAACAGGGCACTGCTTGGACGGATCCGTGTCGATACAAAGCCGCCTTCACAGGGCGTGATCACGGCCAAGACCCAGTAATACAGGCCATCCTTTGCCTTGTTTTTGATATAGGCCGTGGTGGGAGAGCCCTGTTTGAGCAAATCCCAAATCAAGTGAAACATACCACGTGGTGTATCTGGATGACGAACGATCTTGTGTGGGGCGCCAATCAGCTCTTCCCAGTCGTAGTGGGCGACGCGTTTGAAAACGTAGTTGCCAGCTTGGATGACACCTCTCTCGTCGGTACGTGAAAAGAAAACCTCGTTTAGGGCAAAGGGAGCTTCACCATTGGAGGGGCGGGTTTCTATGCGACGGTCTACAAAGGACAATGGAGCGTTCCACTTCTAAATCAGGCTGAACTGACCTCTAAACTGGAAACCTTCCTTTATTGTTAAGTCGAAAATTTTGTTAAGTTGGCAGGGGCGCGTCGCGTTTCAGTTGTGCCATGACGATCTGGCTTTGGACGCGGGCCACTGCCGGATGCGGCAACAGGATCTCGTGGATCAGCTGATTGAGCGCCTGCAGATCGCTGCAGTAGACCCGGAGCAGATAGTCGGCCTCTCCGGTCATCGTCCAAGCCGAGGTGATCTCGGGCCGGGTGCTGACCAAACGGCTAAAGCTTTTTGACTGTTCCGGCCCGTGACTGGCAAGGTTCACATGTACAAATCCCTGCACCGTCAGACCCAGCTTTGCCGGATCAAGCTGGGCGCAATAGGCCTGGATGTAGCCTTCAGCCTCAAGCCGCTGCCTGCGTCTGCCGGCCTGACTGGGAGAGAGATTGAGCAATTCGCCCAACTCTTGCGCGGTGAGATGCGCGTTCTTTTGCAAAGCCGCGAGGAGTTTGGTGTCAGTTTGGTCGATCATATGCGTTGATTTTCTGTTTTTTGCCAATAGTGCGCGTAAATTGCGTATCAATAAAGCGTAAACATACGAAGAACGCGCAAAACATGCATGTGAACTGCGGTATTCTGTTCAGGAACAGACAGCCAGAGCGCAGCCAGACTGCAGCACGCGACAATTGGAGGAAACCAACATGGGTCCATTCCCGCATAACGCCCCGAAAACAGTGATCAGTGCAGAGAATCCAGCCGGAACCGACGGGTTTGAATTCGTGGAATTCGCCAGCCCAGACCCCCAGGAGCTGCGCGACCTCTTCACCAAGATGGGCTACGAGCTGGTCGGGCACCACAAAACCAAACCCGGTATTGAGCTTTGGCAGCAGGGTGACATCACCTATATTCTCAATGCCGAAAAGGGCAGCTTTGCGGACAGGTTCGTCGCCGAGCACGGACCCTGCGCCCCTGCGATGGGCTGGCGTGTGGCTGATGCGCAACAGGCGTTTGATCACGCGATCTCAAAAGGGGCCGAGGCCTATGAGGGCGCTGACAAGACAATGGATGTGCCTGCAATCAAGGGCATTGGTGGCTCGCTGATCTATTTCATCGACCAGTATTACGAGACATCCCCCTACAATACCGAGTTCGAGTGGACCAAACAGTCCAAGCCGCGTGGCGTTGGCTTCTACTACCTCGATCACCTCACCCACAATGTCTACAAGGGCAATATGGACAAGTGGTTCAAGTTTTATGAGGGGCTGTTCAACTTCAAGGAAATTCGCTTCTTTGACATCGAAGGCAAGTTCACCGGCCTGTTGAGCCGGGCGCTGACCTCTCCCTGTGGCCGGATTCGCATCCCGATCAACGAGGACCGCGGTGAGACCGGCCAGATTGTGGCCTACCTCAAGAAATACAAAGGCGAGGGCATCCAGCATATCGCGGTTGGCGCCGAGGATATCTATAGCGCCACGGACGAGATCGCAGAGCGCGGCATCACCTATATGCCAGCGCCCCCAGCCGCCTACTATGAGCTAAGCCATGATCGAGTGGTGGGCCATGATGAGCCGCTGGACCGGATGCAGAAACACGGGATTCTGATCGACGGCGAAGGTGTTGTTGATGGCGGCGAAACCAAAATTCTGCTGCAGATCTTCTCCAAGACAGTGATTGGCCCGATCTTCTTTGAGTTCATCCAGCGCAAAGGCGATGATGGCTTTGGCGAGGGCAATTTCAAGGCTCTGTTCGAGTCGATCGAACGCGAACAGATCGCCAATGGGGAGCTCGACGCCGCAGAGTAGGCAGCGAGAGCAGGCAGCGTCTGGCTGCTGAAGAGACTAAATTCAGAATGCCGGGCCTTGATGAGGCTCGGCATTTTGCTTTTTGGGCGGAAGAATACCTACCCCAATACTGACAGCGTTAGAGGCCCTGGTCTCGCATGGGATCAATCTCCGGGAAGCTTTAGCGTGGTGTTGGTGCCGCGTTTTTGGTACTGCAACTGACTGTTGCCAATGGCCACCACCGTGCCGCCATCAATGCGGTCGCCGACGCGCACTTTGCGGTAGCGGCCAGAGGGCAGCCGGATGAGAGCCTGGCGGTCCGAGGGTTTCCCGGAGACGCCGATCAGATTGATGTTTCGCAGATTGATGGCATTGGTCACGGTCGCCTGGCGGGCCACAGAGGCCGAACTGGGCAGGCTGGGGGCCACGGTCACTGGCGCCACGGTCACGGCAGCTGCAGCGGTGGCGGGGACGCTGGTCTGACGCCTTTGGGCCCGATCAACCAGATTGGCAAAGTTGCTGGGACGCGGCCGCGGCGATTTCGATGTCACGATGGCCAGAGCACTAACCGGTTGGTTTTCCTGTTCTTCTGTCTTCAGGCTGGCGGGGCGCGCCCGGGGTCGGACGCTTGCCCGCTCCGCGCGGCTGAGGCCGCCCAGAAGGGCACGTTCAGCCCTTTCCAGCAGATCAGAGGGGCGCAGCTTGGGGCGTTTGCGCGACAGGCTGGCGAGCCGGGCGTTTTCAGCCTCGGCCTCGGCCGCCGCGATCTCGGGTTCGCCCCGCTCTGGTGTTGCGGGGGGCACGACAACTGGTCGCCCGAGATAGACCATCACCCCGTCAGGGTTCAGCGTCCCTTCTGGTGTTGCGGTAACCAACCCACGGCTATCACGGGTGAAATCACGGCCAACAGACACCGGAGAGCTGAGCGTGTCCGGTTCCGGGTCCTGTGCCACTTCTGGCGCAGCGGGCAGGGCGACCGCATCCTGGGACAGGTCGCTGTTGTCAATGGAGGCGATGTAGATCTCATCCAGCGAGATCAGGGCAGGCGCCTCTGCGATCCCCCGCACCTGTTGCCAGATGCCGGTCGCGGCATAAAGTGCGGCCTCACTTAACGCAGTCGAGGTCTCTTGCTCCTGACGCTGCCTTGCTTCAGTCGGACTGCCTTCAAACGTATCAAGCACGGGCTGACCCGTGCTTGCATCCAGTTCTGTCTGTGTTTCAAAGGCGGTAGCTGCATCAGGCTGCTCCAGCGCGCTCAGCTCAATAACGCCCGGATCGGGCTGGCCGGGAATCGCACTGACCTGTGGCGCGATGCTGACAGGCTCGGTTTCCGTCTCGCTCAACAGGATCGGTGCGACGGGCTCAAGAGGGGGGGCGGGTTCAGTCGCAACATCACCGCTGTCGTCGGCCTCTTGGGGGGCGGTCTCCTGGGGCGCGGTCTCCTGAGGCGCGGTTTCCTGGGGGAGAGGCCGCTCGGTGGGCAGAAGGCTCTCGCCAAGGTCGCCATCGTGAAGACGGTCTTGTGGTGGCCGTTCTGAGGAAAAGAACAAACCGCCTTCGGACAGCAGCGCAAAGGCTGCGACCGCAGCCATCACCAGCAAGAGCACAGCCGTCAGCATCAATCCCAGGTGGCGTGGCTTGCCCTTTGTCGCGCCTGCCGTCAGGCTGTTTGAGGCCTGCGCACCCGCTTTGCTAATGGTGGTGATTGTGGGGTGGGCAGAGGCAGGAGCGGCAGAGCGGGGGGAGGCGCCTCCGACCGGCGTACTGGCAGCAGGCGCACTGGTCACAGGTACACTGGCAGCAGGCGCACCGGTCACAGGTATACTGAACGCAGCCGAGGTATTGTCAGCCTCTTTGAGGGCTGCAATCGGTTTTGCCCCACCCGCCGCTTTGGTCTCGGTTGGAGCGCGCGCAGCGGTAAGTTGTGCCGTCGCACTGCCAGCCGCAGGCGGCAGGGTGGCGATCTCGTGCTCATCAGACCTGGCAGACGCCTCGCCAGAGCGAATTTTGGAGTGGGGGCTAGAGGCTGGAACGGTCTTGCTGGCACTTGGAACGGCGAGCTTGCCTGCAGGCGTGTTTGCAGCAGGTTGAGGCGCGTTCTGTGCACCGGCGCGGGCCGGGGGGGCATCCGTAACCAAGGTGTCTGCCGGGGCAGAGCCTCTGCGTCGTCGGCTGCTAAAGCCCTGAATTGGTCCGCTTTCTTCCTCCCCCTCTTCAGTCGCATCAGCTGCGGTCAGCTCTGCGTTATCCCCAGCGTGTTCAGATGCAGCAGGGGCCTCTGGCAAGGTCAGGGCGGCGGAATTTTTCTTGTTGCGCCCCGCCCCGGAGGCGGGCTCAGGGTCTACTGAAACAGAGCCCGCGTCTTCGAGGCGTGTCTGCGGTGCTTCTGTGTCCGTATCCGGTGCGGAGGGGGGGCTTGGCGGCTCTGCCGGACCCACATCGACCACGGCGATGCCGTCTGGCTCTACCAAGGTGGTCCCAAGCGAGGGGGCCGGGCCAAAGAATGGTTCGCCAAGGAAACCCAGATCGCCGGGGGCGGCAACGAAAGAGGCTGGCGTAAAGCCATTGTCCAGCGCAAAGGCCTCGGCCTCGGCCAAAGTCTCATGTGCCACTGCGGCGATATGTGTTTGGCTTCCGTCTTCAGACAGATCAAACGCCAGATCATCTACCGAATAGGGCGTGGCCCCTTCGAGGGCCGCGCGGGCCATGCGCCGCCGGCTTTCCAGATCGGAAATGCCCGTTTCAATGGTAAGGTAGCGGATCTGATCATTTGGAATGATCAGTTTGCAGGTGCCGCTGGCCTCCAGAGCCTCACCCTTGGCCCGCAGGGTTGCGAGCTCAGCCGTGAGATCCGCACTGTCGAGTGGCACAATTCCCACATTCCGCCAGCCTCCGGCAGCACGATGCAGCAGAACAATACCCTCGGCGGAAAGAGAAAGAGCAAACCCCGGTTTCATGATGCGGTCAAACCATCCAAATTCTGTAAAGCCGGGACCGCGAGGAGTCCTTTCAGGCCGTCAGAGGCGATCATAAAGCAGGACTTCGCCGAGTGAAAGGAAAAGAGCGCGCCTTCCCCTTGTCAGCGGCGATCTGCCATCCCCATCTTAGGGCAGAACAATGGAGCCTGCGCAATGAAAACAAAGACAGTTTTGGTCACCGCCCTGGCGATGGCCCTCACCTTTGGTGGCCCAGCGGTTGCTGATAGCCGACAAGACCGCCAGATTACGGTCACCGGCGAGGCCCGTGTCGAGGTCGCACCGGACCTGGCGGTGATTACGCTCGGGGTCAGTAAAGAAGCCAGTGAGGCGAGTGCGGCCATGGCGCTGGTTTCTGAGGATATGGCGGCTGTTGTCGCAGAGCTGCGCGCCTCTGGTATCGCGCCGCGCGATCTGCAAACCCAGCGGATCTCGCTGCAGCCGGTCTGGTCCAAATCAGGGTCCTATGACAGCCCGACTGAGCGCAAGATCACCGGGTTTGCGGCCTCAAACACTCTGATGCTGCGGGTGCGGGATCTGGACCAGTTGGCGGCAGTTCTGGATCGGGTGCTCGGCGCTGGGGTCAATCAGTTTCAGGGCCTGCGCTTTGATGTGCAGGATCATGCCAGCCTGCAAGATAGCCTGCGTGCAAAGGCGGTAGCAGATGCGATCCATAAGGCGGGCCTGCTGGCCGAGGCCGCAGGCGTGACACTGGGCCCTGTGCGGGTGATTACAGATCACAATCAGGGCGGTGGTCAGCCGATGATGGCAATGGAGATGGCCCGCAGCGCGGCAATGCCGGTCGAGGCCGGAGAGCTTGCGTTTTCGCACAGCGTTCAGGTGGTGTTTGATTTGCTCATACCTGACTCTGAACAGGCATCTGATTAGGCTGAAGCCACCCTCGTGACATGGAAAAAAGGCCGGGCATGTGTTTGCCCGGCCTCTATCATTCTAGCTGATCTGGCGTGCCGTCTTAGCTGCAGGCTTTGGTCAGGGCCTGATCCATGTCGCGGATCAGATCGGCAGGATCTTCGAGGCCAATCGAGATACGCACAACATTGGCGCCCGCGCCTGCGGCCTCTTGCTGTTCAGCAGACAGCTGGCGGTGGGTGGTCGACGCCGAGTGGATGATCAGGGACCGGGTGTCGCCAAGATTGGCCACAGGGCTGAAGATTTCCAGCGAATCCACCAGCTTGATGCAGGCGTCATAGCCGCCTTTGACCGCAAAGGTGAACAAGCCACCGGCGCCTTTAGGGTAGCATTCCTGGGCCCGCAGGTAATAGGGCGAGGACTCGAGACCGGCATAGGTGACATAGTCGACCCGGTCGTCCTGCTCCAGCCACTGGGCGACCTCCATGGCGTTTTCGCAGTGACGCTGCATGCGCAGCGACAGGGTCTCAACCCCCATCAATGTGTAATGCGCGGCCTGCGGGTTCATCGTCATGCCAAGATCACGCAGACCGATGGCGATGCCGTGGAATGTAAAGGCCAGACCACCAAAGGTCTCATGGAACTTCAGGCCGTGGTAGGCGGGTTCTGGCGCCGAAAGCGAAGGGAATTTGTCGCTGGCGGACCAGTCAAATTTGCCAGAGTCGATCACGGCCCCACCGGTGACGGTGCCATTGCCGGTGAGGTATTTGGTGGTGGAATGCACCACCAGTGTTGCGCCCTTGGCAATGGGGTTGCACAGATAGGGTGTCGCTGTGGTGTTGTCGACGATCAGCGGAACGCCAGCCGCATCCGTCACATCCGCCAGCGCGCGGATATCGGTGACATAGCCGCCAGGGTTGGCAATGGATTCACAAAACACCGCGCGGGTGTTTTCGTCAATCGCTGCCGCAACCGCGTCCAGATCATCGGTGTCGACAAAGGTGGCCGACCAGCCAAAGCGTTTGATGGTCTGACTGAACTGGGTGACGGTGCCACCATAGAGCCGGGTTGAGGCGACGATATTGCAGCCTGGTGCCATCAGGGGAAACAGTGCCATGATCTGTGCTGCGTGACCCGAAGAGCAGCAGACCGCTCCGACGCCGCCTTCGAGTGTTGCAAGAACTTCTTGCAGCACGGCGACGGGGTTGGTCAGTCGGGAATAGATAAAGCCGACTTCCTGCAGGTTAAACAACGCGGCGGCGTGGTCGGCATCGCGAAACACATAGCCAGTTGTCTGGTAGATCGGTGTCTGGCGTGCGCCGGTTGCCGGGTCAGGCTTGGCGCCGGCGTGAATTTGCAATGTATCAAAGCCATAGGCTGGTGCATCACTCATGTGGTCTTCTCCCTCATCAAAGCTGTTGCAAGATGTGTAGGACAGCTTGCCTTTGGGATCAACGCAGGCGAGTCATATGGGACCATTCAGGCGGCACAACCGGCTAAACACAGGAAAATATCCCGCGGCACCACCAAAGGCGCCTGTGGCGCTAGGCTAGGAGGCTTGTTGCGGAACACCTGCCGACCAAGCGCGGTCAGCGGATCCAGAGACCTTCGGATTTTATCTTGTTGCGAATGGCCTGCTCGCGCCGTGGCAAATGTGCCTGGTCAAACAGCGCGCGGACCTTTTCGCCGCGATTCTGATACACAAGGCGTTTGATCGGCTCGTAGGTTTTGAGGACCTTCTTGAGCCAGTTTGGCGCGGCGACCGTCTGCAGAAGCTCTATCACC
Source organism: Pseudophaeobacter leonis (assembly GCF_002087335.1). Classification (GTDB taxonomy): domain Bacteria; phylum Pseudomonadota; class Alphaproteobacteria; order Rhodobacterales; family Rhodobacteraceae; genus Pseudophaeobacter; species Pseudophaeobacter leonis. The sequence continues at coordinate 16,174 of NZ_MWVJ01000135.1, read as the reverse complement.
GCATCCCTTTCGCGGGCATAGAGCAGCGGAAAGAGGCGATAATGGCAGCTGGTTTTTCCATCCAGAAATCCTGCGGGTAGGGCATCGCGACCACCGCCAAAAGAATGGATCACCAGCGGCAGAGCCACCTGATCCAGCCAGGGGTCCAGAGATTGGCCAACCAGTTCAATCGGGGGATCTGACAGGATGGAGTGCGCATAGCTGGCAAACCGTGCGCCAAAGGCACGCGGGCAGGCGCCATAAAAGAAGCCCGCATTGAAATAGAGATAGCGCTGCCAGTACTCATCCGGCTGGCTCAGATCCAGCGTGCTGTCCATCTCAAGGTCAAATCGCTGATAAAGCGCGCGCCAAATTTGTTCGTATCCCGGCCCATAGAGGGTCGGCTTGGGCCAGGTGCCTTCGCGCCGCATTGACGCCGAGGGGCGGGAGAAATCAACCGGCACATCCGTCAGCTCGCCCGTGATCAGCGTGTCGCTGTCAAAAAAGACAAAGGGCTCGGCCTCAGGCAGGGCCTGCAGCGCCTCGATCTTATTGCCATAGGGGTAGGCCTCGCCAAATATCTGGTTTTCAAACGGCAGCACCTCGACGCCAAGCCGCGCAAAAGCGTCCAGAACGCCAGCGTTGCGGATGCTGGGATTTTTCTGCCACAAAGGGCCGGGCTGGGGCGTGGCCACAAACAGGCGGCCGGAAAAACGGGGCGAGCTGTGGCGCAGAGAGGCGGCAAACAGCAGCGCCTCATATTGCAAACGACCGGCCTGGCCAATGATCATGACGTTAAAAGACTGCTGCGCCATCGGTTTTCCTGTCTTCCACCTCTTGCGAGCGGTTGGGGCTTGGGTGCTTTATGATCTATATTCGAAGTGGTTCCGGGTCAAAAGCCAATCCTGCTGAAGAGGCGCCAAAGACCCCAGCCGCGTCTTGTTGGTATCAGTTCAGTTCGGAGGTTTTTGATGTTGAGATTTTTATCCGCGATCGCGTTGGGATTGGCCACCTTGCCCTATTCGGCGCAGGCTGCCCCCTTTAACCGCCGCAGAGGTAAAGCCCATTTTGCTGGCGACCAAGGCCAATTGGGTTTCTGTGCGTGAATTTGACGGACAGGACCTTCTCTATGTTACGCATCTGTGGTCCTGGCGCTGCGGGCTTTCCGAGATGCGTAGCGGCATCAATGGAGCGTTGCCCGAAACCTGGGTTTTGCCACCCTGCCACATGGACCTGGCAACGCCCAACGCCATCCTGGAGCAGGATGGCCTGCCTTTCAGACGATATCCGCTGCAGACGATCACACGGGTTTCGATTGATCTGTTGTTTGATGACGAGACAGTAGAGACGGTCACGGTCAACCGGGCCGGGCAGCCGGTTTCGCCTTGAGGCCGCAGAACTGAGGCCGCAGAACTGAGGCCGCTGGGCGGGGGCGGGGGCGGGGCGTACGCGGGCGTTTGCGCCAGTGTTCGGCGGGTTGATCAGGTTGGCTGACGAGATAAGGCGCTTGTTTTTGCTGGACTGGTTCCAGCTTGTGCCAGCTTATATCACTCGGTGCATCACCCGGACCACAACAACGCAGTCAGGGCGCGATCAGGGTCACGCCCGGTATACGTTGCACTTGATCGATGTCTTCCTCGTAGATCTCGCTGACAGTGTCCACTATGGCGTCTGTCCAGCCGGGAAGGTCGATCTCTTCCTCCAGCTCATCTTCGTTGGCGTATTTATCAAGAAAGGCCGCATAGATCCGGCGCCGGTGCGTCTCAGAGAGTTCGGTATGTTTCGCGAGATAGCTTCGCAAGCGACGCATGCCTTCACGGTTCATGATCGCCGACAGCAGGTCCATGCCGCCCTCCAGGCGCTCGTCAATACCCAGCCCGGACATGTCCCGGATAATCTGGCCCCAAATCAGCGGCATATCCTCAAAGCACCACACCGTAATGGGGACATTGGGGGCGGCGTGGCGCAGGCGAATAAGAAGATCCGACCATCGCAAATGATAGGGGTCGAGCTCGCTCAGCAGTTCTGATTTTCGCTGAGGACTGGCGTTTGCCAAAAGGCCAGGCAGCATGGTTGCGGGATTTCGCAGCCCGATAAAGAGCTCCAGCTGATCGGGGGCAAACAGTTTTTGCATCGACATCAGGCGGGCTTCGGCTTCTGGATAGAACTGGTTGTCTTCGATGGCCTGGCGTTGCGAGCCAAAGAAATGCGCATTTGACAGCACAACCCGGTCGGCCTGTTCTTCTTCCAGAATGGCATCCCAGAGCACATCCCGGGATTCAGGCGCAGCACTGCCTTCTTGCAATGCCGCGATGCAATCCTTCAACAGATACCGATATTTCCCCGGGCCGGGCACAACGGTGCCATGACGGCGAAAGCGGTCTTTGTTCCGCAAGAGTGTCTTCAGCAGACGGTCTTCTTCGGTTCCATGTGCGCCGCAATGAAAAATCACCTGCATCGGTTTGTCCGTCTCCTGTCATTTTGGGACGCCTCAGGCTTACTCTGCTGCGTCATACAGGTCAAACTCCCCGCTTGGCACGCATCTGCCTGTGCCAATCCTTTGTGGGGCGCGCTGGCCTTTTTTCATTTAGCTGCATTTTCTCCCTTGCACAGACCGTTCAATGCAGCTAATTCCCCGCTCGAAGCCCCTATAGCTCAGCTGGTAGAGCAACTGATTTGTAATCAGTAGGTCCGCGGTTCGAGTCCGTGTGGGGGCACCATTAAATCAATAGCTTAGCAGATCTGGTGTTTCGAGTTGGAACATTGTTGGAACGTGTTTGTTTCGGCTATGATCCAACTTTATTGTGACTGTCTCAATCGAACCACATTGTTCGCACCATCAGATCGACCGCGGGAATATCTGTCGGTCGTGGATACTTCCTTATGCTGGGCCGCATCGCGAAGCATATATGGGTCCGCACCAAGACTTTTAGCTTCGGTCATGGCACCTGCACGAAGATCCATCATCCAGATATTTTCCGGAATACCTGCTTTCTTTCTTAGGCGCCCCCAGGCATGGGACCATCCGGTGACGGTGTAGGGCAGGTCACCGCTTCTCTTTGAGAGAATCACTGGCCCAACGGGTTCAAGTGGTTGGATGTTGAGCAAGCGCCTCCGGATCTCGGGAACTGACATCAGATCGAATCGATATGGCTCGGGCATGGACTTGCGCGTTTTGGAGATCAGTTTGGTCATGGTAGTGAGGTTGGCGTCGAACATGTCCCATGTCAGACCGTCTTGCCACCGTTTGCCGTTTCGAATGATACCGCCTGCGGTCTCGTCTGTTTTGAGCCATTGGCCGCGCACATCAACGGCACGTAGGGCGAACTCGAACTGTATCATGCTGCCGAGAGCATCGGGCTCCCTTCCTTCGCTGTCAGCGGCTTGGATCAGGGCGTAGACTTGCTCTCTTGTGGGGGAGACTTGCCGGGCAGATCCGTTTTCAAACCGCATTTCCGATAGGATGTCCGCCACCTCTCGTGCGGCGTGGATTTTCAGGACTTTGCCGTAATTCGACACCCTGCGGAGGGTGTTGAAAAACCGATGGATATATGAGGCCGACCGGCCTTTGGCCTCCATGGCTTTTTGAATGGTCTTGATAACTTCATAGTCCATGTCTTTGATCACTGTTTGACCGATGACTTGTTCGAGCTTCCCCAGCTGCTGAATGTATCCGGCCCTGGTGTTTGCCTTTACGTCCTGAAACGGGGAGAACTCATCTGCCTGATAGCGGGCGATCAGGTATTTCCACGTCCCTGGATCCATCCTGGGCTGGTCCTGTTCATCGTACCATTTGAGCATGTCCCTGGTGAGTTCACGGCAACGGAACGCGCGGTTGGGCTGATGTTCATCGCTTGCCCACCCGGCAGGTTCGAGTTTCAGTTTTGATATCGCATAGCCTGCTTTCACGTACTTTGGAGGGCACTTCCACTGTGCATACCTGCGTTTAGGGTTCTTGCCGCTCCAGCTAATTCCTGGCGCATAGAGCGGATCTGAACCGTCCCATAATGCCTCTTTAAATCGCATTGAGATTGACCTTTGTTGTGGGTTTCTGGCTGCCGACAGCAGCGATCTGGTTCGCTCAACTGTCGGCGCCGGTTTATCCAAGCATCAACATCAGCTTTCACATAGAGATTTGTAATTCGGTCGACTTTTGGAAAGCCATCGCTTTCCAGCAGTTCTCGCCGTTGCCTGAACCTGTTGAGGGTCCATCCAATCCTTGCGGCGGCCCATTTGATGGACCCGTTGAGGCTGATGTTTTCCATTGTGGGGTCCGCCATCGAGGCTTCCTTCTTTTTGATTTTAGGGGGCGTGAGGGTCTCCTGGGAGTGACAGCTCGATGCTTCCGGGCCTGAAAGTGCAGCGCTCACGCCACCTGTGCTTGAAGTGACCCAGGCGAATGATCGGCCCCGGCGCTGGGAGGCGTATTTGCGGCAATGGCCATCCAGGCTGAAAGTGCTGCGTGGCCATCGGGGCCGGACGTGCAGATGCCCAAAAGCTCGGCCCGGTGGGTGAGGTTTTCGGGCTCCCACCAGTCCTGCGGATCGTCGCTAGGCGGCGTAATAGTGCCGCCGAGATCGAAGAACCGCAGGAACTTGTACAGGCCATGGTGCCTTTGCAGATCCAGTGCGGCTGCATGAGCTGTGAGGTTGTCAGGCTGCATAGGGCGGCTGACCGGAATAGCCCTTCGTCTCAATCAAGTCGCGGACGCGTTGACCGACGCGATCAAGCGTTTGGTCTATCGGTTCTGGAGTTGGGGCGGGTCGGTCGACCAAGTGCTGCGGCTGCAGGCGGGCTGGGTCAAACCCTTGGCCGCGACCTGCCTTCAGTGCGGCCCAGGCGGCTGCAAACTGTGCGGGATCATCGATGTAATACTCGGGTGATCCAGTGATTTTGCGGGCGTTCCGCAACGTGGTGCTTTTAAAGTTCTGCATTCAATCCTCCATCGGTTGATGGGGTTGAGGTTATTGTAGGAAAAAACCTACGTCAATACAAATATAGGAAATAACCTACGTAGCATGCTGCGAGCTGCGGCACCAGTGGGAGGAAGGGCGTGCTTTTGAAATGGGGGGGAATTCAATCGACCGCAAGCCATGTTGTGCTCAGGGCTTAACAACAAGCTCAGAAGGCCAGTGCAATCTTACCCGAGCTGCCCACCTTAAACGCTTGTTCCACATGGTTGTAGCGCCAGGGTTCAGAGAGATCAGGTGGAAAAGGCCTGGCTCGTCTCCTGGTTTGATCTGCTTGACCCAGCCCAAGCCCTCTTCGCACTCGCAAACGCATCGGTGACCAACAACGTCATTGGGGACACCTTCGTGTGTTGCTCGGGTGTAGAAGAGCAAATCACCAGCGGAATAAACAGGTTCCATACTGTCGCCTTCGATCTCGACGGCAACAATCCCATGTGGAGATAGTCCAGGTGGGCATTCGACTTGAGGCCCATCCCCTTTCTCATAGCTATCAAAAACGGGAACTTGAGCGCCCGCACCGACTTTGCCAGCGATCGAGATAGAAGGGCGTATGGGGGCTGTTCCCCCGACTATTTCTGAGATGTCTACGCCTAGGACTTCAGAGATTTTCAGAAGATTGGCGAAGGTTGGATTTTTGGTCTTTCGGGTGATGATATCGCGGACACCTGTTGGGCTCATACCAGCAGCAAGCGCGACAGCGCGCGGGTTGGAGCCCTGTTCTTGCACGAGGCGTTCGATTCTGTCTGCGATCATTTGGCTAGTGTCCATGTAGGTAATATCCTACATAGTCGCATTTCGCGCAAATAGGATAAATCCTCTTTACTTCGTGGGATAAAACCTACACCCTTGCAGGCATGATGATGTCTGAATTCAAAAGTGAAATTGAACAGCACCTTGTTCGAGCGAGCATTTCGCCGTCTCGGTTCGGTCGCGAAGCAGTCAATGATCCCAGCTTTGTATATCGGTTGAGAAAGGGTGGCGAATGCCGCCCAAGTACAATCGAAAAGGTGCGAGCTTACATGGTGCCTGACTCTACGGCGCCAAAATCGGAGGCGGTCGCATGAGCCGCCCCCGTCTGACCCTGATTGTGAGCAATAATCTGTCATGTGCCGAGGCTGGCACAGACCGGGGGCAAAGCTCTTGGTCAAATCAGTTTGAGCCCTATCGGCTCAAGTCTGAGGCACCGGATCTGTGGTCCAGCTACTTTCGCGCCCGGTTCAACAGCCCGCGCGAGGTGGCGCTGTTCTGTGATGTCAGCTTTCAAACGGCGCTGAACTGGTGGGCAGCGGTGACTGCCCCGGCCAGCCATATCGCACTGCTGATGATCATGACCGACCCAGAGGCTCCGGGCTTCTTTCACAGACAGATAGGGGCGGCAGCATGAATATTCAGACGCAACGCATCGCCTATCAGATCTGGTGGATGACCCGCGCAACTGCGGGCGATTGTACCCTGGCGGATCTGGCGCGCTTTACCGGGGCCAGTGCCAACACATGCCGCAACATCTGCATGCACCGGGGCTGGGGCAACCGTTACCGGCGCCGGGTGACGGATCGGCGCAGGATGGCTCCGTTTGAGGCTGCGCAGGCCTGCGAGGTCTATGACCTGGTCGAGGCCTTCGTCTGATGGCGGTGGCGCATCATATGCAGCCCGTCAACATCAGCGATCTGCCGGACTATCCGCTGTCCTGCAATGACCGGCTGGATAGCCATTTCTTTATGGCCTGGGAGCGGCGGCGCTGGCTGGCCTCGGGTATGCGTCTGAACGCCACACCGGAATGCCGCGCGCTGTATTTTGATCTGATCAATATTGCTTATGACAACAGCCCGGTCGGCACTCTGCCCATGGATCAGAACATTCTTGCCAAGCTGCTGATGGTGGATTCGGGGCACTTTGGCTCACTGTGCAAGCTGGACTATGGGCCGCTGTACAAATGGGAGCCTTGTCGCTGTGACAATGGCGACATCCGGCTGATGCACCCGATGGTGTTGCGCAGCCTGTCGGAGGCCATGGCCCGGCGCGAGGATCACCGGGCCCGCAATGATGCGGCCAATTCCGCCAAGCGGCTGCAGCGGCTGCGCATCACGGTGTCGGGCTATCACGCCGATCTGGCCAAGAATGATGCCGCCATCCGTTGGATGGATGAATGGTTGGTCAAAGAGGGCTGCGAGTATCGAGGTGCCGCCTGGATCGAGCGGGGGATGCAAGCCTGGTCAAACCACATCTTCGACCTCGGGCGGGCAGGGGGGGCATTCCCACAAAAAGGTGCCTGAGACACTGTCCGACAGTGTCCATCAGTGTCCGGCGGACAGTTCAAGACAGTCTCGGACAGTCTCAGACTGTCCTGCACGACATAGACAAAGACAAAGACAAAACATGACAGCAGGACGGTTGCGCCCCAGTTGCAGCGCCCAGCCTGTGGATAACTCGGACATGCTGAGAAAGAGGAAGAGCAGAGCAATGGATGCCAAAGAACAGGCCGAAGGTGAGCGCCGGGTGAAAGAGCAGCTGAAACGGTTGGGGCTGGCCAAGCCGTCCAGCCTGACGGTGGCGCAGTTTGACGCCATGGTCGCGGATCTCAGCGGCAAGCTGGCCTATATGTCGCCGCTGAACCTGCAGGCGCTGGCAGAGCAGGTGGCCAACATGCCAGGCGGCAAGGAAAGGGACAGGTTCCCGATCGCGGCCAAAATCCTTGGCTGGGCCGCCGAGATCCAACCGCCGGCCGATGACGCCTCGCCGTTGTTTCGCGCGGTTTTTGCGCATGCGCTGGGGCAGCGCGCCCTAGTCGAGGGCTGGGCGCCGGAATTGCTGGGGGAATTGCGCCGGGCTCGTGTTTGGCCGCGCGACTATGATCTGCGTCTGGTGCAGGAGCGCGCTGCCGAGGCCCGCCGTCGGATTGCCCGATTGAATGAGCAGCTGCGTCGGGGTGACGTGCTGAGCAGTCAGGACCGGACCTTTCGCCAGCGCCGTGACCAGGCCGGAGGCCAAATGCCGACGCATTGCGGCCCTGGCAGCGGAGATCTCGGCATGAAGGATTTTGTTGTGATCGTCGCGCCAGATGGCGCGGCTCGCCTGGAGGCGGAAGCCGCGCGTGTTGCGGTGGCAAAAGCCCGCGGGGCTGTGCCGGAGGAATGTGGCGACGCTATCCCCAATGCGCCTGCACGGGGAGCGTTTCGGGTGTTCCAGCCGACCAGGCTCTATCCGGATGGGGGCGATGGCTATGTGGCCAAACCAGCCGGGTATCGCGGCAGGTCCGCCATCCAGCGTGCTGATGTCTTTGACCGGATGGCAGCCAGTTCCGCGCGCAGCAAAAAGCTGATGCCGCTGACACCCGCGCAGGTTGCCATGGGGCGCCACTACCGCGATCTGGTCGAGCGCCATGCCTGTGCAGGGCTCAAATGTTCCTCGATCGAGGCAATCCGGTCGGGCGGCAGCGGGCGAGGCGGCGACTTTATGGATGCAGTGCTGCGCGACCGCGAAGAGATCGAGCGCCTGCGGCTTCGCATTGGGACAAGATCCGCCATGGTGGTGCGCCGGATCCGCCCGTCCAAGCGCAGGTCGCGGACATCGATCCGTGATCGTCGGCTGGTCGATATGGTCTGCTTGGAGGATCTCGGGGTGACCGAGGCCCTTAAGGCGCATGGCTGGTCCGTCTACGGCCTGACCGTGCAAGCTGCCTCAAAGGCTTTGGGGCAGGCTCTCGAACGAATGAGCAGCCGCTAGCATATCTATCAAAGCATTCCGCGTTTAGCTGCCGACAAGATGGTTTCGTCAACGGCAGCTAAGCGCAGAGAACGCCCCTTGGAAACCGTTACCTTGACCTAGCAGGGCGCCACCCTTCACTTGCAGCCTCGGCCTCATCGCAAAACCATCTTTCTCCTGCTGCTTCGTCGATCTTCGTTCGCGAATAGTACTTCGACCAGGGGGCATGATAAATGCGCTCTCCGTTTCTGGCGATATTGCCCTTGATTGGACATCCTTCACGAGGGGAAGCAGCCGCAGCGCGCGCCCACCGGTCAGCTCGATAGTCCGCAGGCGTTTGTGGTTCCGCACCATTATGCCAAATGCCTAAGCCGGAACGACGGGCGGCCTGCTCAAACGGCACATAGTCCTGAGAGTATTTGGAAAATGCCCAGGCGAGCCCCTCTTTGACCAAAGTTGGGCCGAGCTGGATCCCTTTCACTTCGCAGGTCGCTACCAGGCGTCCGTAGGGATCCACCTCTAGCAGTGAGCAAATGGTAAAACGCCCTTCTGCCAGTTCGACAAGTCGATTTACTGCAGCTTCATCGCAATGCCAGGATGGCAGATCTGGGCGTTCACAAAGCTGCCCCGTCTCAGGCGCGTCGATACCATGCAGGCGGACCAGTGCGACCCCCACTTTCAGATTATCGCCGTCAATCACACTCGCCTTGCCCGAAAGAGTCGCCGCTTCATCGGCAAAAGCAAACATGCCTCCCAAAAGTGTTGCAGACAGTAAGCAGATACACTCACCTAGAAAACGCTGTCCTCTTGATGCCATCGTCTTTTGCCCGCCCAGTTTTCTCACAGCCACCCGGCCGCATAAGATCATCAAGATGGAACCAAGGCCAGACGTGCCAGCCCATGAAGGTTCTTTGGACCTTAGAACCAATGGCAGCTCTGCGCAGGAAGCGTAGTTTGCAAAGTTGATTTCAGTTTCTTAGAACGGCTAAATCTCGAACCGTATCTGTTCGCCTTGCCGGGTGATCAACCCCACTTAGGCGGTCTTCTTTCCGCTCTTGGACAAGCTACGCATATCGGGGTAGTTCCAGCCCGCTGCGTCCGGGAGCAGCGTCAAAAGTTTTCGGATAGTCAAATACATTGCCCCCAAAAGGCCCCCAAATATTCTGCAGTCTTGGTCAAGGCTATATGGTGCGTTCCCACGGCGATCACAGCCACTGGTTGAAATTTGTGGTGAGTTCAGGTATAGAAAAGGCAGATAATTATTGATGAGATGGAGGTTTTATGCAGTTTTTACCAAGTATTATTCTCGCCGCCGTCATTCTCGGGACCTCTCTCTTCACCTCGTTTTCAGCGCAGGTCCCCCCGCAGTACAGCATCGAAGTGGCCTCTTGCGACCCGCAGGTCCGTCGCTGCGATTGAGTTTTCTAGAACGTTTTTTTGATCCGCCCCGCCTTGCGACAGGGCCCTTTCCAGTATGGTTATTCTTATGAGCGATACCCTGGCCTACTTTGTCATGTGCACCGTCGGCGCTTTGATCCTACTGATTGAGGCGCATCGACAGTTTTCGACCCCCACCAAACTCAACAGCAAGAGTGCGTTCCGCATTTTGGACAATATCGAACTGGAAGATCTAGCGGCACGACGGGTATTGCTGCGTGGCTATCTTTTCTACATGGCGCTCTATCTGATGGTCTACCTGCTGCTGTTGACCTGTGTACAACTAGGCGACATAGCGATGATCGGCGGCGAGAAGAACGGCGCTCAGGGTGACCTGCCTTTCGGATCAGTCGACGCCATTTTTTTGGACCGTGAGGGCATGGCCCGGCCCATCTACATTACGCTGGCACTGATCACTCTGCTCTCAACCGGCTGGGCGAGCCGGATCGCGCAGGTTCTACGCGCCATTGCCCACCGCCTTGCCGGGATCCCCAGCAGCATCTTTCGCACGGTGACGCGGTTGAACCGGCTGGATCTGACCGAGCCCGCGCTGAGCCCGCACCTGCCCCGCACTCGGTCTTACCTAGACCGCTTTCCGCAGGCCACCGGCGGCGATGCCCCACAGGAAGATCGCTACATCATCAAGGGGTTGCGGGAGATCGATGCCCTCGCCGAGCCCATTGTGACTCCGCTGCGCAACATTGTCTTTGCGCAAGAGCATCTGAACACGCTGTCATCACTACTCGAAAAGCAAAAGGAAAACATGGATGCTCTCGACGCTGAGTTGGAGAGCGAGTTCACGGACAAGACAACGCTGCTCAACCGTATCGAGCAGGAAAAGCGTAACCTGCAGGTGCTATTTTCCGTTCTGTACTTCAAGGATCCGAACGTGCGCCCGCTGGTCAGTCACCCGCCGACAGCCTTTGTCCTCGACGCACTCAACAATAAGCCCCGCGACCTCGTGCTCAACGCGCTGGCCGCAGGCGCCGTGGCGGTGTTCTTTACCGCGCTGCTGGCCGGGTTCGGCATCGAAGTGTGGGTCAAGAGCAGCATTGACGGCGTTTCGCTGTTCTCGCTGTCGCACGAAGAGTACGCCTATCGCGCCCGCAAGGCGCTGACCCTCTCGTTACAATCAATGATCATCTTTATCGCCGTCTCCATGACGATCCATACTATCCGAGGATTTCGAATGAGTGAGGGGCGATACCGCAGTTACACCTTCCAAAACCTGCCCTACAGTCGGCTCTTACAACTCTCGACTGCAGGCGCACTGGTTGGTGTGCTCGTTGGCTCATTCGTGTTGTCCCTGCCGGATTTCGTCGCCGCCACGGTAAAAAACGGCTACATCCTCGTGTGGTCTACCGCCGTCGAAAGCCTCAGCCGCGCTCTGGGCGAGGCGTTCATGTACGGCGGCGCTATGGTCTTTGTCGCCGCTACCGTGCTGTTGGTCGCCGATCAGCACGACAACCTGCCGGCGCTCCAAACCTGCCTAATCGCCGTATTCGGGGCCTGCGTGTCCTCCATCGTGTTTCTAATGTTCCTCATCGCCGATCCTGGCCATAGCCTCGTGGACGCTCTGAGGGACGGAGCGATCTTTGGTGTGATCAGCTTGGCATTTCTGCTGTGTTTTGCAACGATTGTCGAAACCGGAGAAGGACGGATGAACGATGTCGTATAAGAGCAAGACCCCAGTCAAAGTCTGTATGCGCGCGATGCTGGCGGGCGTAATAGCCACCGCGATGCTTCTCTCTCTGGAGGCGGGGGCACAGGAAATCGTGGTGCTCAAAGTCGGGGTACGCGCCGATGCCGCCCCCTTCTCCTACCGCGCGTCGGCCAATGATCGCACCGACCCCCAAAGGGCGCTTCCCGGCCCACTCTATCGTGCTGGATATCGTGGCTATATGGTCCAGATCTGCGATGCTGCCTTTCGCGAGCTTCAGCGTGACATCGCTCTTGAAATCGAGCCTGTTCCCGTGGATACCGTCACTCGTTTTGGCGAAGCTCAGGTCGCTTGGCATGTGCTCTGTGATCCTGCCTCAATCACGCCCAGGCGGCTGAGAAACCAGATGCCGACTGTCCCAGTCTATCTGTCGGGGATCGGATATGCTACGACTGCGGAGATACCCAAGGGCATCCTCTGTCAGTCCGTCGCGGGCATCGCCGACAATACCACCGCCAGCCATGCAGGGATCCGAGCGGTTGCAAACTCGGGTGAAGTCCCGCGATGGAGGGATCTGTTGTTGAGCGCGATCGAACCCGGCAGCCGCGCGCACAGCTTATCTGTCGAATGCGAGCAGAACACCGCCGAGGTGGTGCTGACCAAACGCAGCCACGCCGATCTCGCCCGAGCCCTCTGTTCAGGAGAGATTATCTACTACATTGGAGATCTAGAGATTGTGCGCAAAAATCTTGAAGCGTTTCCAGACTGCCGCTACGAGCTTTCCGACAGCACCTACCGGGATGAGCGCTATACCATCTTCACTCGACAGGACGGGCTTAATGATGCGGGGCGCGCGGCGCTGGCGCGGTTTCGTGAGACCGTTGCCGCGCAGGTCCTGCAATCCGACAGTTCGCTGTTGGATGCCTATGACGTCTACCTCACACCCGTCAAACCATCGCGCAAGCTGGCAGCCTTCTATTGGTCGTTGATAGGTCGCTTCGAATAGCGTGGCGATGGGCTGACGATCAGCGACGTCCGTGGGACGAGGCGGCCTGACACGGCGAGACATGCAAGTCTCGGAACCGACGGTCCATGGGGACTGCCCGCCCCGCTAGGGTAACCTGATAAGCGCAGGTCCGAGCCCGGGCATGCCCCCTTCAGCGTATCTTCCAAAATAAAGTTTTACGGCTGGGCAATGGTACATGCTATCGCAGTATAGTGGGCCTGCCTTTGGGTTCATGAATGGCTGCGTTTGCCATGCTGTGGTTGGATCCATGATGCGCAGCGAATGACCGGAAGCCGCCATTACTTCGGCACCCAGTGTCGTGTTGTGCTAGGATCGAATGTCGCATTTGGGCTGGGAGCAGCCCTTTGAGGGCTTGTATCGGTACCGTTCCGGCACCTTCGGAGAAGCGCCGCTCACAAAACCCTCTTGACGCTTAACTCACCTACATGCGATCAGCTATATATCATCACGAAATGCGCCCACGGGAAACCGGCGGGCGTTTTTGCGTTGTATCACCTGACATTGGCCAAGGGGCGCGGGATGCCCGAAGAAACCCTGCGCGCATCCAGGCTGTTTCCGACTGATTGAGGTCGGGACGGGCTATTGCGATGCGCATGCGCGATCGGAAAAGCAGGACCGGGACCGACCATCAGAGGCGAAGCGGCGGACAAACCGACCCAGCCGCAAATGGTATGCGAGCAAGGCCTGGCGCGGCAAAGGCGGTCGGCGCCTGCAGCAGCTGGTTGCAGAGCCGCTGTGTCGGCTTTGTCCGGATCATTCAAAGCAACTGGCCATGGTCGCGGATCATGTGGTGCCGCACCGGGATGACCATGGGTTGTTCTGGTTTGGCGCGCTGCAGTCGCTTTGCAAGAGCTGTCATGACGGCAAGAAACAGCGGGCCGAACGGCGCGAACACCGGGAGGGGGGCTTTCAAAGTCTGGGCCCTCCTGACCTGAAACCGGCGGGTATAATGCGATTTCCGCGCGCAAATTTAAGGGGGGGGGGGTATGCACCACACTGGGACGGACATTCAGAACCTGGGGTTGATCTGCTTGGTGGCTGGCCACCTCATTTTGACGAGGTCGAGCGGTCGCATGGCGAAAGCCTGCTGCGCTATCTGAAGCGTGACGGGCTGATTGATGAGCCGGTCTTTGGCCAGGTTGTGCGCTACGCAGTTCACCGCGCCGCGTTTGATCGGCTATCGGTCTTGATTGTGGATGAGGGATTTGATGCGACAGAAGGGAATTACCTATCGGGTCTTAGTCAGCAGAGAGCATCTCAAATCAACCAATTGAAGGCACTTGAAAAAGAGCTTTTAGGCACGCCCTACGTGCGCGCCAAGCAAGGCCAGTCCAGTCAGACCTCTTTCATGGGCTTGTTGCAGGAGCCATCGCCAGAGGGCGGCGGTCAGGATGGCAAGGTGGTGACGCCATTCCGCCCCATGACCCGTAAGGGGTCGCGGTCCTGATGTTGGATGCGTCATTCTCAACGTCTGTGACCCAGCGGGGTCTGGACTGGGCAGAGGATGTGCTGGCGGGCAAGGTGCCGTCCTGCCGCCGGATCCAGCAGGCCTGCAAGCGGTTCAAGGCCGATCTGAAGCGGGCGGGAACGGATGCCTTTCCCTATGTGTTTGATGGTGAGGCCTCGGAACACATGTGCGCCTTTCTGGAAGCGCTGCCGCATATTGAGGGCGCATGGGCGGCGCGCGGGGAATGCCTGACTCTGCTGCCCTGGCAAGCGTTCATGATCAGCCAGATTGGCGGCTGGCGCCATATGGCGACGGGGTTGCGCCGGTTCCGTACGGCCTATGTTGAGGTGCCGCGCAAGAACGGCAAATCAACCCTGCTGGCGGGAGTGGGGCTGTATTTTCTGGTGCCCGATGGCGAGCCGGGGGCCAAGGTCTACTCGGCTGCGGCCTCGACCCATCAGGCGCGCATTGTCTTTGATGCGGCGCGCGATGGGTCGATCACTGGCGAGGCCGAGGGGCAGGGGCTGGATGAGCTGCTGGGCCTGACGGTAAGAACACAAGATCAAGACGCAGGATCCGGCAGCGGTGTTCCAGCCGATCGCCAGCCAGACCAAATCCAAGGATGGCAAAAACCCGCATTGCGCCTTTGTCGATGAGCTGCACGAACATGATAAACGCGATGTTTGGGATTCAATGGCCTCGGCCCTGGGGGCGCGGGAGCAGCCGCTGCTGATTGCCATCACCACGGCGGGCTACAACACCGGCGGTATCTGCTTTGAGCAGCGCAAGTATCTGCAGAGCCTGCTGGATGGCGATCGCAAGAATGAGCGCTACTTTGGCCTGATCTTTGAAGCCGATGAGGGCGATGAGCCCAGGGATCCGGCAACCTGGGCCAAGGCAAACCCCAGCCTGCATGCGGCGAAGTCGCTGGAATACATGCAGGACGAATGGGAAAAGGCAGCAGCCAGCCCGGCGGCAATGGGAGAGTTCCTGCGCAAGCATCTGGATATCTGGACCAGCGTTGGCGCTGCCGCCATCGATATGGATGCCTGGCGGGCAAGTCAGGATCCCAGCATGCAGCTTGCGCAGTATGCCGGGCGCAAAGCCTATATCGGCGTTGATCTTGCCACCCGCAGAGACCCGGCCAGCGTTGTTCTGCTGGTGCCAGATGGCAAGTTGTTCCGCCTGTTCAGCTGGCATTTTCTGCCGGAAAAGGTGGTGGACGCGCCGGGCAATGAGCACCTTTGGGGCTGGAAGAACCAGGGGTTGGTCTTCACCACGCCGGGGGCGGAACTGGATCTGAACATTGTCGAGGCGCTGGTGCTGCAGCTTTCTGGGCTTGGCGATGGCAGCTGGGGCTGGTCGGATGTGCCGGCGCTCGATGTGGAGATGGTGGTTTATGATGCGGTTTTTGCCGCCCAGATGGCGGCCAATTGGGAGAAAGCCGGGATCACCGCAGTAGAGCTGCGCTCGCGGGCCTCGAACCTGAATGAGCCGTTTAACAAGCTGATCGCCAGCGTCGAGGATCACCGCGTGGTCAATGACGGCAATGAGGTTCTGACCTGGATGGCGGGTAACACCCTGCTGAAACAGGTGCAGGGTGGCGACTATATCTATCCAACCAAACAGGTGCCTGAGGACTCCATTGACGGAATGATCGCCACCATGAATGCCATCTGGCCGCTGTGCCAGGTGCCCGAAGACACCAGCGACGCCGACCGTCGCAATAGCTTTTTTGCAGCACTTGGAGCCACGACATGACCCTTATAGACAAGGCGCTGTCTGCCATTGGGCTGCAGTTCAAATCTGACAGCACCTCAGAGGGCAATGTCCAATGGGCCGATGGCCGCAGGTCCGGCGGCAGTGCCGGCAATGCCGGTGAGGTGGTCAGCGCGCATCCGTTGCACCAGGTGATCTATGAGAGCCCAAACTATGACCAGACGGCGCTGGAT